>DASXQT010000026.1:0-27319 GCA_036507005.1 Candidatus Eiseniibacteriota bacterium | reverse complement strand
CGCGGTCCAGTCGGAGATGTTGCGCCCCTCGATGTGCACCGCGAGGCTCTCGGGCCGGAGGCGCTTGCCTCCGCACCCGGGGCAGGGAGTCGAGTGCTGCAGGCTCCCGATCCAGCGCCGCACCGATTCGCTCGTGCTCTGGCGGTAGCGGCGCTCGAGGTTCGGGATCACGCCCTCCCACCGCCCGCGGTGAACCCACGAGGAGCCCTTCTTCATGCGGAACTCGAAGCGCACTTCCTCTTCGCCCGAGCCGTAGAGCAGCAGCTTCTGGACCCGGGCCGGGAGCCTGCTCCACGGCGTCTTGAGCGAGAACTCGAACCGCTTCGCGAGCGCGCGCAGCGTGCCCCCCACCCACGTGCCTCCCGCATCGCCCCACGCCACCACCGCGCCCTGCTCCAGGCTCTTCGCGGGGTCGGGCACGACGCGCGCCGCGTCCACCTCGAGCCGGGTGCCGAGCCCGTCGCACTGCCGGCAGGCGCCGTAGGGGGAGTTGAACGAGAAGCTGCGCGGCTCCGGGACCTCGACGCTGGTGCCGCAGTTGGGGCAGGCCGCGCCCTGGCTGAAGGCCAGGTCGGGCTCCCCCTCGCGCGCCACCGACACCAGGCCCGCGCCCAGCTTGAGCGCGGCCTCGAGCGACTCGGCCAGCCGCGAGCGCGTATTGCGCTCCACGGTCAGGCGGTCGACCACCACGTCGATGTCGTGGCGCTTGGTGCGCGCGAGCTTGGGGGGCTCGTCCAGCTCGACCCAGGCGCCGTCGATGCGCGCGCGCAGGTAGCCCTGGCGGCGCACGGTCTCGAGCTCCTTCTTGTACTCGCCCTTGCGCCCGCGCACCAGGGGGGCGAGCAGGGTGACCTTGGCTCCGCCGTGGCGCTCGAGCAGCACGTCGGTCATCTCGTCCACGCTCTGGCGCTCCATGCGGGTCCCGCACTTGGGGCAGTGCTGCACCCCGAGGCGGGCGAACAGCAGGCGCAGGTAGTCGTAGATCTCGGTGATGGTGGCGACCGTCGAGCGCGGGTTCGAGCCCGCGCTCCTCTGCTCGATCGCGATCGCGGGCGAAAGCCCCTCGATCGCGTCCACGTCGGGCTTCTCCATCTGCCCCAGGAACTGCCGGGCGTAGGCGGAGAGCGACTCGACGTAGCGCCGCTGGCCTTCGGCGTAGAGCGTGTCGAACGCCAGCGACGACTTGCCCGAGCCCGAGACCCCGGTGATCACGATCAGGCTCTGGCGCGGCAGCCGCAGCGTGAGGTTCGCAAGGTTGTGCTCGCGCGCCCCGCGCACCACGATGTCCGAGAGCCCGCGCGCGGGGCTGCGCGGGGAGGCTGCGGAGGGGGCGGGCGGGGCCGGCTCGGGCTCGGTCACGGTGCTCATGCCGGGCTCATGATAGCAGGCGCGTCCAGCGCGCAGGGGCGGCGCGGCCGCGGGCGCGGGCCGTGGTTCACTCCCAGCGCAGCGCGTCCACCGGGTCGAGGCGCGAGGCGCGGAACGCGGGGTAGAGCCCGAAGAACAGCCCGACCGCGACCGAGAAGAAGAATGCCACGAGCACCGACCACCACGGCGTCCAGGCCGGCAGCGACGTGGCGGCGCGCACCGCCTGCGCGATGGCGGCGCCGAGCCCGATCCCGGCCAGCCCGCCCACGCCGGTGAGCAGCGCGGCCTCGATCAGGAACTGGCCGAGGATGGTGACGCGCGGCGCGCCGACCGCCTTGCGCAGGCCGATCTCGCGGGTACGCTCGGTCACCGCCACCAGCATGATGTTCATCACGCCGATCCCGCCCACCAGCAGCGAGATCGAGGAGATCAGCAGCATCACCAGGTAGACCGCCCCGGTGAGCTTCCCGTAGAGGTCGGTGAACGCGCTCTCGCTGAACACCGCGAAGTTGTCGCGCCCCCGCGCCGGCACGTGGCGCCGGCGGCGCAGCACCTCGCGGATCTCGTCCATCGCGGCCGCGGTGTGCTCGGGCGTCAGCGGCGCGGCGTTGAAGTAGTACTCGCCGCGCTTGGGCACGAAGAACGGCGCGTCGGGGCCCGGTGGGAAGAACTTCTCGAGCGTGGTGTAGGGAATGGTCAGCAGCTCGTCGAAGTTCCCGAACAGGTTGCTGCCCTTGGGCTCCAGCTCCCCCACCACGCGGAACGGGACGCCGTTGATGTGGATGTCCTCGCCGATCGGGTCGCCGCCGCTGAACAGCGCCTCGCGGATCGACTTGCCGAGCACCACCACCTGGGCGCTGCGGCGCACCTCCTCCTCGGTGAAGAACCGGCCCTTCCAGGGGTCGTAGCGGTTGACCTCCTGGACCTGCGGATCCACCCCCAGCGCCTGCACGTTGCGCGCCACGCGCCCGCGGTGGCTCGCGGTCACGCCGTCCGAGAAGTTGAGCACGGTGAGGGCGCGCACGCTCGGGCACTGGGCCAGAATCGCGTCGCGGTCCTCGAGCGTGAACGCGTGCCGGTGCCGCACGGTGTCGGGCATCTCGGGGCTGAACAGGTCCTCGAGCGCCACCTTGCGCACGTAGAGGACGTGCGACCCGAACGACGTGATCGAGGACACCACCACCCGGTTGAAGCCCTGGATGATGCTGGCCATGGTGACCACCGCCATCACCCCGACCGTGACGCCCAGGGTGGCGAGGGCGGAGCGCATTCCGTGGGCGCGCAGCGAGGCCAGCGCCATGCGCAGGATCTCGGGCCCGAGCCTCCGCAGGGGGATCACTCGTAGCGCAGGGCGTCGACCGGGTTGAGGCGCGCGGCGCGGGCCGCGGGCCAGATGCCGAACACCACGCCCACCAGGGTCGAGGTGAGGAGCCCCGCGGCCACCGCGAACGGGCTGACGTAGGTGGGGAGCGGCGTGACCAGGCCGAGCACGAGCGCGAACGCCGCGCCCAGCACCAGGCCGACGGCCCCGCCCGAGGCGGAGAGCGTGATGGCCTCGATCAGGAACTGGCCGAGGATGTCGCGGGCCCGGGCGCCCATCGCCTTGCGCACCCCGATCTCGCGGGTGCGCTCGGTGACCGAGACCAGCATGATGTTCATGATCGTGATGCCCCCGACCAGCAGCGAGATCGCCGACACCCCGAACGTGACCAGGAAGATCGCGCCCGAGATGGTGTGCCACAGGCCGAGCACCAGGCTGGGGGTGACGATCTCGAAGTCGTCCGGCGCTTCCGGACGCAGGTGGCGCCGGAGCCGCAGGATCGCGCGGGCCTCGTCCTGGGCCTGCTCGAAGTCGCTCTGGGAGAGGCTGCGCACCCGCAGCGTCGCGCTGCCGAGCCGGCCGAACATGCGCTCGAACACCGGGAGCGGCACCAGCACGTAGACGTCCTGCGGGTTGCCGGAGGCGGTGCCGCGGCGCTCGCCGATCCCCACCACGCCGAGCCTGCGGTCCGCCACGCGCAGGTCGCGGCCCAGGGGGTCGAGCGGCGTGAACAGCCGCTCCGCCACCTCGGAGCCGATCACGCACACCCCCTCGCGCCCCACCACGTCCGCGGCGCCGATCGCGCGCCCGCGCGCGATCGTGAGATCGGTGAGCTGGAGGTAATCGGGCTCCACCCCCCGCACGTCCACCCCCGCCAGCGTGCGGCCCCCGGCGCGCAGCCGCGCGGGGGCGTGGCGCTCGGCGCCGGCCGCCGCCACGTGGCGCCCGGTGCGGGCGATGGCCGCGGCGTCCTCGGGCACCAGGTCGCGGCGCTTGAGCCGGTCGCGCACCGTGTTCCAGTCCAGCCCCAGGCCAACCTTGTCGACCGTGAACACGTTGGATCCGGCGGACATGAGCTGGCCCGCCACGAAGCGGTTGAGCCCCTGGACCAGCGACATCACCGCGATCACCGACGAGACGCCGATGATCACGCCCAGCAGGGTGAGGACGGAGCGGAGCTTGTTGGCGCGCAGCGATTGGAGCGCGATTCCCGCGCTCTCGCGGGCATTCATGCGGCGCCCGGGGCGGCGGCTCTACTCGTAGCGCAGCGAATCGACGGGATCGAGCCGCGAGGCGCGCATCGCCGGGTAGAGGCCGAAGAAGATCCCCACCGCCGCGGAGAAGAGAATCGCCGTGACCACCGACCAGATCGAGACGAAGGTCGGCATCTGGCTCGCCGCGTGGATGATCCACGACAGCCCCGCTCCCACCAGGATGCCGATCACGCCGCCCGCGGCGGTCAGCACCACCGCCTCGACCAGGAACTGAGCGAGGATCGCGCGGCGCGGCGCCCCCAGCGCCTTGCGCACGCCGACCTCGCGGGTGCGCTCGGTGACCGACACCAGCATGATGTTCATCACGCCGATGCCGCCCACCAGCAGGGCGATCGAGGAGATCAGCGCCATGAGCGCGAACACCCCGCCGGTGATGGCGTTGTAGAGCGACAGGAACGCGTCGTCGGTGAACACCACGAAGTCGTTGTTCTTGTTGCTCGGCAGGTGGCGCCGGATGCGCAGCACCTCGATGATCTGCTGCTGCGCGTGGTCGCTCTGCTCGGGCGAGCTGGCGATCGCGTCCAGGAACAGCTCGCCGCGCTTGGGGAACCAGGGCGGCGCGTCCTGGGGCACCGGGAAGTACTTGTCCATCGTGGTGTACGGGATCGCCGCCACCTGGTCGAAGTTCCGGCCCAGCATCCGGCCCTTGGACTCGAACTCCCCGATCACGGTGAACGGGATGCCGGCGATGTGGACCCGCTGCCCGAGGCCGCTGGCGTCGTGGAACAGGGTCTCGCGCGTGTCCTTGCCCAGCACCACCACGTCGGCGTTGCGCCGCACCTCCTCCTCGGTGAAGAAGCGCCCGCGCTCGAGGTCGTAGCCGTGGGTCAGCAGGTAGTCCTCGTTGGTGCCGTAGGCGAACACGCTGCGTGCGGTCCGGCCGGCGTGGCTCAGGACCAGGTCGGCGAAGGGGAACTTCCAGGGCGCGATCGCCCGCACCGTCGGGCACTGGGCCATGATCGCCGCGGCGTCGTCCATGGTGAAGGCGCGCCGCTGCTTCAGGCTGTCGGGCACGTCCCCGAAGATGATGCCGGGCCGGATGCGGCGGATGTAGATGGTGTTGCTCCCGAACGACTGGATGCTGCGCTGGAAGGAGCGCTGGAACCCGTTGATGAGCGCGACCATGCCGATCAGGGTGGCGACGCCGATCACGATCCCGAGCAGCGCGAGCACCGAGCGCAGGCGGTTCGCGACCAGGGAGCGGGCCGCCATCCCCAGGGTCTCGCGCAGCAGGAAGAGGTTCATGCCCTACTCGTGGCGCAGCGCCTCGATGGGGTCGAGGCGCGCGGCCCGCCACGCGGGGTACGAGCCGAAGAACATGCCGATCACGGCCGACATCACGATCCCCATCACCACCGCCGGCAGGCTCACCGCCGTGGGCAGCGGGGAGAGCGCCCCCGCCAGCAGCGCCAGCAGCACGCCCGCCAGGGTGCCGATCAGGCCGCCGGAGAGCGACAGGGTGGTGGCCTCGACCAGGAACTGGGTCAGGATGTCGCGTCGGCGGGCGCCCATCGCCTTGCGCAGCCCGATCTCGCGCGTGCGCTCGGTGACCGACACCAGCATGATGTTCATGATCACGATTCCGCCCACCAGCAGCGAGATCGCGGCCACGCCGATCGTGACCACGAAGATCCCGCCGGTGAGCGTGCGGTAGAGGTCGAGGACGTTGTCCGAGGTGGTGATGCCGAAGTTGTCGGGCACGCCGGGCCGCAGGTGACGGCGCCCGCGCAGCACGATCCGGGTCTCCTGCTGCGCGAGCGGCAGCGAGGCCTGGTCGCGGCTCTTCACGGCGATCGTCACCGAGCGGCGGTCGCTCTTGAACTTGAGGAAGGTCCGGATCGGAATGGCGGCGAAGCGGTCCTGGCTCTGGCCGAACATCTTGCCCTTGGAGGCCATCACGCCCACCACCTGGTAGGTCTCGGCGCCGAGCCGCACCCGCCGCTCCAGCGGGTCGAGCCCGGGGAACAGCTCCTCGGCGACCTCGGCTCCGAGCACGCACACCAGCTGGCGGCGCAGGTCGTCGGTCTCGCCGAGCTGACGCCCGGCCGCGACGGTGTAGTCGTCCACGACCTCGTAGCCCGGACTGCGGCCGCGCACCTCGACGCCCCGCACCTCCTTGTTGCGGTAGCGGGCGGTCACGCGCCCGTCGGCCTGGGCCACGATCAGCGCCGCGTGGGGAACCCCCGCCCGCAGCGCGTCGGCGTCGTCGACCGTGATCTCCGGGTGATTCTTCACCGCGTCCCACTGCTCCTGGCTGGTGACGAAGCCGTAGGGGTCGACCCAGAACGCGTTGGCGCCGGCGTTCAGCATCTTCTCGGAGACGAAGCGGTTGAGCCCCTCGACGAAGGACAGCACCGCGATCACCGACATCACGCCGATGATGGTGCCGAGCAGGGTGAGGAACGAGCGCATCTTGTTCGCCCGCAGCGCCCGCAGCGACAGTCCGGCGCTCTCGCGCAGGTTCATGCCATGCCTCCCGAAGGCCCCGCGGCCACGGCGCGCGGCTCGGCCGCCTCGCGCCGGGAGCCGTCGCGCGTGTCGCTCTCGATCTTTCCGTCGCGCATGCGCACCACGCGCCGCGCGTGGGCCGCGATGTCGGCCTCGTGGGTGACGAGGATCACGGTGTTGCCGGCCTTCCAGATGTTCTCGAACGCCGCCATGATCTCCTCGCCGGTCGCGGTGTCGAGGTTGCCGGTGGGCTCGTCGGCCAGGATGATGCTGGGCTTGTTCACCAGGGCGCGCGCGATCGCCACCCGCTGGCGCTGGCCGCCCGACAGCTCGTTGGGCTTGTGCTTCATGCGGTCGGCGAGGCCCACCAGCTCGAGCGCCTCGCGGGCGCGCTTGCGGCGCTCCTCGTGGCGCAGCCCGGCGTAGACCAGCGGCAGCTCGACGTTGTGCAGCGCGTCCGCGCGCGGCAGCAGGTTGAAGGTCTGGAACACGAACCCGATCTCCTGGTTCCGGATCCGCGCCAGCTCGTCGTCGGAGAGCTTGCCGATCTCGCGGTCCTTGAGCCTGTAGGAGCCGCGGGTGGGCGTGTCGAGGCAGCCGATGATGTTCATGAGCGTGGACTTGCCCGACCCCGAGGGGCCCATGACCGCCAGGTACTCGTTGGGCCCGACGTCGAAGTCCACGCCGTTCAGGGCGTGGACCTGCTCGCTGCCGACCTGGTAGATGCGGTGCAGCTCGCGGACGGAGATCAGCATCAGGTCTTCCGGCCCCGGCCCCCCGCCGCCTCGCGCTTGACCCGGGTGTTGGGCTTGAGCTCGCGCAGGGCCTTGTACGGGCCGGCCACCACCGATTCCCCCTCCTTGGCTTCGCCGAAGATCTCGATCTGGGTCTCGCTCGCGATCCCGGTCCGCACCGGGACGAACGCTGCGGAGCCGTCCCGCACCACGAACATTCCGGTGATCTCCTTCTCCTTGCGCCCGATGGTGTCGTCCTCGGCGGTCAGGGCCGTGGTCTTTCGGCGCGCGGCCGGACGCTCCTTGTGGCTCGCGCGCGCGAGCTCGCGCTCGGTGCGCACCACCACCGCCTGGATCGGGACCCCGAGCGCCTTCTCGTGCGTGCCGGTTTCGATCTCCACGTCCGCCGTCATGCCGGGCCGCACCTGGGGAACGTCCGCGTCGAACACCACCTTGACCTCGAAGTTGGTCTGCCCCTCGGTGCCGCCCGTGAAGGTGCGCTTGGCGGTGTTGCCGATCTCGGTCACGGTTCCGCCGAACGAGGTGTCGGGCATCGCGTCCACCGTGATCTTGGCCTTCTGCCCGAGCTTGAGCTCGACCACGTCGGTTTCGTCCACGTCGGCCCGCACCAGCATGCGCGACAGGTCGGACACCACCAGGATCTGGGTGCCGGGGTTGTTCATGGTGCCGGTGATGACCACCTCGCCCTGCTCGACGTTGAGCGCGCTCACCACGCCGTCGAACGGGGCCAGGAACCTGCACTTGGAGAGGTTGTCCGAGGCCCCCTCGAGCGCGGCCTGGCTGCGCGACACCTCCTCGTGCGCGGTCGCGACCGAGACCCGAGCCGACTCGTAGTTCGTGGTCGCCTGGTCCCATTCGGCCTGGGAGAGCAGGTGCTGCTCGAACAACGCCTTCTGGCGCTGGTAGTTCGCCTCCACCACCTTGAGCGAGGACTCCACCTCGCGCACCCGCGCCTCGGCCGAGGCGTGGGCGGCGCGCGCCTGCGCGAACGCCGAGCGGTGCTGGGTATCGTCGAGCTGGAGCATGAGCTGCCCCTGTTTCACCCGGTCACCCTCCTTGACCGGCAGCCGGACGATCTTGCCCATGACGTCCGCGCTCACCTTGACCTGGGTGCGCGGCTCGATCTTGCCCGGCGCGCGCACGCGGGACGTGATGTCCTCGCGGCGGACGAGCGCGAGCTGCACCGAAACCATCTTGCCCGAGGACTGGCGTGCGACGTTCCCCGCGATCAGCAGGACCACCGCCACGCCTCCGAGGCCGATCCAGATCCACTTCTTCTTCATCGCTCGTGCGGCTCCTCTCCCGTGCTCAGTCTCCGCTCCCGCGGACCTTCTCCACCGTCGCCTCCCCCACCCGCATCCCCGCCAGCGCCGAGACCACGTTGCTCTGCGCCGTCTGGAGCTGCACCTGGGCGTCGATCAGCTCCAGGATGGTGGCCGAGCCGACGTTGTATTTCTGCTGCGTGAGCTTCATGTTCTCCGTCGCGCTGTCGAGCGCGCGCTGGGCCACATTGTACCCCTCCACGACCTCGCGGTAGGTGAGCAGAGTCTGCCGCACCTCGCTCGCCAGGTTGCGGTGGAGCAGCTCGTAGGCGTCCTGCGCGCGCAGGACGCGGGCCCGGCTGCTGGCGATCGCCGCCTCGTTCGTCAGACCGTTCGCCAGGTTCCAGGTCACGCCGATCTGCCCGCGATAGGCGGCGTCCTCCTCGAACCGCCCGGACACCGGGTTCGACCCCGCGACCGTGGTCTTGGAGGTGGATTTCGGGTTCAGGTCGGTGGAGCCCGACACCCACAGATAGGGCAGCCGGCCGAAGTTGGCGGCGCGCAGGCTGGCCTTGGCGGCGTTCCATTGCGATCGCGCGGCCATGATGTCGGGTCGCGCGCGCTCGGCCTCGGCCAGGATCTGAGCCTCGTCGTAGGCGCGCGTCTCGGCGGTCAACACGGTGTCGACGTCGCCGAGCTTCATCTCCTCGACGCCGAGAGCGGTCGCGAGCGTGATCCGGCTCGCGCTGATGCCGTTGTGCCGGGCGAGCGAGTCCAGCTCGCTCTGGGCGGTGCGCACCTGGGCCTTGAGCAGGTCACCGCGCGAGACCGACCCGACGGTGAACAGCGCGCGCACCCGGCGCTCGTCGTCGCGGGAGAGCCGCAGCGCCTCGGACGAGACCCGCGCCAGATGGATCGCTTTCACCACCTCGTAGTACTTGCCGCGCGCGTCGAGCGCCACCGCCTGGCGCGCCGCCTTGCGCGAGAGCTGCGCGGCCTTGAGCCCGCTCCGTGCGGAGGACCAGTCGGAGAGCGCGGTCAGGTTCAGCACCGACCACGAGCCTGATAGGGTGGGCGTGGTCGAGTACACCTCCTGGTCCTGGGACGGGATGTTGAACGGCACGCCGCCGAACACGCGGGTGCCCCGGCTCTTGGAATCCAGGGACCCGGAGCGGGTGTAGTCGGCCGTCACCCGCGGCATCAAGCCGGTGTACGACGAGTACAGCCCGCTGCGCGCGTCCAGCAGGGAGGCATTGGCCTGGACGATCTGGGAGTTGTTCTCCAGCGCCATTTTCACGGCCTCCTCGACCGTGAGGGCCGCCGCGGTGCGAGCCACACCCCCGAGGGCTGCAGCCGTAAGGACCAGCGAGATCGTTCGCGCGTTCCTCGTCATTCCATCCTCCTCAGGAGAGCCCCGTCACACCCGCCGGGCGCGATCGGTCCTACGCATTCGGGGAGCAAAGGTTGCCGGGCCCGGGCTCAGGCGCCCCGCGCCATCAGCGCGGTGAGTCCGGCGGCGAACAGCCCGGCGGCGACGTAGAGCGCACCCAGCACCCACGCCACCGACTTGCGCGGCGCCCCCGACAGATACGCCGCCCCCAGCACCGCGACCGCGACGTGCCAGATCCCGAACGGCCCGATCCAGTCGAGGAACACGCCGAGCGAGGTCAGGAGCTTGCTGGGCGGATCGACCTCCGGAAGCAGGATCCCGAAGCCGACGTGCAGCCCGCGCAGGCTCTGGCGGATCCACGCCAGGACCATCGTGAGCGCCGTGGGCGGCAGGGTCACGAGCGAGGACCAGGTCGTGACCTCGAGCGCGTGCCGGTAGCGGAACGGCGAGCCCAGCACGAAGCCGACGCCGAACCAGACCAGGAGCGCCATCAGGAACGTCAGGACCGCGATCCACACCGTTCCGGCTCCCACCGTGACCGCGACCCCCGCGGGGCTGCCATAGAAGTCCTCGATCCGCTGCACCTGCTCGGCGGTCATCTGGCCGTTCGCGACCTGGTCCTCCATCGCCTGGAGCATGGTGGGGAGCTGGGCGCGCTGATAGATCAGCACCGAGCCCAGCACGGCGACCACGAGCACCACCAGCATCGGGAGCCACCACTGGGCGCGGTCGCGCAGCCCGACCCAGGCCTGGCTCGGGCGGACGAAGATCGCGACCGCCCGCGCGAGCGGCGTGAGGTTGCCCGGCTCGGGCGCGGCCGGGGCGGCGGGGTCGCGCAAGGCGCTGGTTTCCATCCCGATCTCCTGGAACGCGGGGGCTCTGCGAGGACCGCAAAGCCGGCGGAGAGTATGAATGGCCCGAGTCGCGGTCAAATCGCCGGGGACCGGCGCGGAGAAACGCTCCCCGGGCGCGGAGAGCGCGGCCCGGCGGATGAGGCGACCGGGCGCCGGCTTCTCAGTGCAGCGAGAAACGCACCGGCACGGCCACCCACACCGCGACCGGCTTGTTGTTGGAGAGCGCGGGCTTGAACACCCACTGCTTCACGGCCGCCAGCGCCGCCCCGTCGAGCATCGGGATCGACTTGCCGGGCTGGACCCGCGCGTCCTTGACGTGGCCGTCCTTGCCCACCAGCGCCTGCACCAGCACCACGCCGTCCACGCCCGCTTCGCGTGCGATGTCGGGATAGGTCGGGGAGACCTTGGTGATCGCCTCCGGCAGCTCCTCGACGTAGACGTACTGGCCGAACTGCGGCAGGTCGTCTTCCGAGGGCGGGGCGACCACGATGTCGCCCTTGCCGGCGTCCACGCCGGGCGTGACCTGGGCGATCTCCTCCTGGGAAGCGATGGTCTGCTCGGGCGGCGCCTCGGCGTCCGGTACCGGCACCGCGACGCCCACCGTGGGCGGGGCCACCGGCTGGGCGATCGCCACCTGCGGGGGCGGGGCGTCCTGGGTGAGCGGCGGGGGCGCGGCCAGCTCGCGGTAGGGCACGATCACGACGCTGGTCACCCTGGGGCGGCTGCGCAGGAACGCGCTGGTCCCGAGCGACAGCAGGAACAGCACGAGCCAGGCCGCGCACGCCGCGGTCAGCGAGCGGAGCAGGTACTTGCGCGCGACCTCCTTGAGCTCGGGCGCCCCGTAGGGCATGAACTGGAAGAGCGGAATGGTCGGGGCGGTCACAGCGCTTCGACCTCCTTTTTCTCCTCGGGGGTGAGCGTGCCGAGCGAGAAGCGGGTCAGGCCCGCGATGTCGAGCTCGTCGATGATGTTCACCATGTTGTTGAACTTCGCGTCGGCGTCGATCTTGATCACCACCACCAGGTCGTTGTTCCCCCGGTAGGTCTTGAACACGTCGGCGAGGCGACCGACCCCGGTGCGGGCCCACGGATCGGTGCCGCGCTTCCAGTAGGCGCGATCGTCCGGGAGCACCCGAACCCTCAGCACCTTGGACTCCGCCACCTCGATCTTCACGTTCTCGTCGGGCGGCAGGTTGATCTCGAGGGCCTGCGGCGTGCGGAACACCGTGGTCACCATGAAGAAGATCAGCAGCAGGAACGCCACGTCCACCATCGGCGTCATGTCGATGCGCACGCCGACCCGCCGCTTGGGCCGGTGGAAGCCTTTGCCCTTCTTGCCCTTCGATTCTCGTTGCGGGGTGTCTACCGCACCCATGGTCGTCCGCCTCCGCGCCCTACGGCTTCTTCTTGAACAGGCCGCCCGAGCCCGCGAGCTCGGTCTGCACGTTGAACCGCGGCGCCTTGGCCTGCTGCAGCGCGCTCATCATGTCCGCGATGATCCCGTAGCGCGCGTCCTTGTCCATCTTGACGATCACGCGCGCCTTGGGATTCGCGGCCCGGGCGTTGCCGAGCACCGTGCTCATGTCGGTCTTGATGGTTTCCGGCGAGAGGTCGAGGTCGACCTGCTGCCCGCCCTTGACGTATTGCACGCTCACCCGGGACTGGTTGTTGTACTCCGGGCGCGGCGCCGTCACCGCGATCGTGATGATGTCCGATTCCGGCGACTTGGCCTCGGAGTTCGACTCCGGCAGCGTGATCTTGTCCTTCTCCGGCGGCTTGAACTGCGTGGTGCACATGAAAAAGATCAGCAGCAGGAACGCCACGTCGACCATGGGCGTCATGTCGATCGAGATGCCGATGCGGCGCTTCTTCTTGAGCATGGCTCCCGGTTCCTACCGCTTGTCGGGGCTCGACGCCGCCAGGAGCTGCACGGCCTCGTACGACGCCTCGTCCATCATGTAGTTGAAGTTGTCCACCCGGGTCACGAACACGTTGTAGGCCACGATCCCCGAGATCGCGCAGAACAAGCCGCCGGCGGTGTTGATCAGCGCCTCGGAGATCCCGATCGCGAGCTTGGTGGCGTCCACCGCGCCGGTGTGGCCGAGCGCCGCGAACGAGCGGATCATCCCGATCACCGTTCCGAGCAGCCCGATCATGGTGGCGATCGAGGCGATCGTGGACAGGGCGATCAGGTTGCGCTCGAGCAGCGGCACCTCGAGCCCGTTGGCCTCCTGGATCGCGGCCTGGGTCTCGGCCACGATCTTCTCCTTGGTGGCGCCCTCGGAGCGGAGCTGCATGTAGCGTTCGAGCCCCGCCCGGATCACGTTGGCCGCCGAGCCGCGCTGCGCCGCGCACACCTTGATCGCGCCCTCGACGTCGTTGTTGTGGAGGCGCTTGCGGACCTCGTTCAGGAAGGCCGGCAGCGGCCCGCGGCCGCGCGCCTTCCGAAGGCTCCAGATGCGCTCGAGGATGAACGAGGTCTGGAGGATCACCAGGAAGATCAGGGCCGCCACCAGCGGACCGCCCTTCTTCACGTTATCGCCGATCTCCCCGATCACCGGTAGGAACCACCAGACGGTGATCGAGAACGCCAACGCCGCGACAAACCCGATGGGAACGATGAAACGGTTCATGGACGCTCCGTCCTCCTCCGTGGAACGGGACTCCCGGCGTGCGCCGTCGCGACGCGCAGGGCCCCTGCCACCCGGTCTAGGATTCCTTCTGCTCCGCCGAAGCGACCGGGAAGCTGGCCAGTGCCTGCTCCTCGGTCTCGTGATGGTCGAACACTACGATCAGCTTGGTCATCGTGAACAGGTCCTTGATGCGCTTCCCCAGCCCGCACAGCTTGATCTCGCCGCCTCGGCCGCGGACGCTCACGAAGCAGCGCATCAGAACCCCGATCGCGATCGAGTTCATCACCTGGCACTGGGACAGGTTCAGCACCAGGCGCGTGTTGCCGGCCGCCGCCTCGTCCATGACCGCCCGCTGCAGCTCCTCGGTCTCGGAGTCCCCGAAGAAGCTGCCGGCGGCGTCGATCACCACCGCGCCCTGGACCCGCCTGCGACGGATGGCCATGGATCGCGCCGCCCTCCGCTACACCGACTCCCGTTCGGCGAAGCTGGCGACCGCCTGCTCCTCGCTCGGGTAGACGTCGAACACCAGCGACAGCTTGGTGATCACGAAGATGTTCTCGATCCGCTTGTCCACGGCGCACAGCTTCATCTGGCCCCCGCGGCGCACGTAGTTCGAATGCGCCGAGATCAGCACGCCGAGCGCGGTCGAGTTCAGGTGCTGGGTCTCGGCGAGGTTGATGACCAGGTTCTTGTTGCCCTGCTCGATCAGGGACTTGATCGCCGTTTCCAGCTCCTCGGTCTCGTCGCCGCCGGTGAGATAGCCCTTGGGCATGAGTATGGTGATGTTGCCGACCTCGCGCGTCCTCATTATTGTGCGCCTCCCTCCCGCGGAGCCGCGGCTCCGAGGCTCTTGACCCCCTTCAGAGCGTCCGGCTGGTTCGCGTCCAGCGCCAGGGCCCGCTTGTAACACTCCATGGCCCGGTTGCGGTTCCCGCTGTTCTGGAACCCCTGCCCCATCCACACCCAGGCCTGCACGTCCTTGTCGTTCAACTGGACGGCGCGCTCGAGGAGGTGGATCGCCTCCCCGTAGTTACGGTCCAGCAGCTCGTAGAAGCCGAGCTGTCGGTACGCCACGCCGGCGAACGCCGAGCTCGAATCCAACTCCACCGAGCGGCGCAACGCGCTCCGTGCCGGCGGGACCGAATCGAGCTGGGCGTACAGGACGCCGAGCCAGAATTGACGATCCGCCTTGCCGTCGGCGAGAGTCACCGCCTGCCGGAGCGCCTCCAGAGCCTCCGGGTAGCGTTTCATCTCTTTGTACGACAACCCAATATAGTAGTAAGCCTCGTCGCTGTTCGGGTCAAGGCCGATTCGGCGCTGCAGGGCCTCCACCGCCTCCGGGTACTTCTGGGCCCGAAAAAGCAGCTTGCCGAGCTCGACCAGCGCGAACCGGGCGTCGCTCGAGGTCGAGTCGCGCCCGACGACGGCGCGGTAGGTCGATTCGGCCCGCGCCGGGTTGCCTTCGAACACCGAGACCTGGGCGATGGTGAGCTGGTCCCGCGTCGTGGGATCGCCCTTCGCGAAGAACTCGAGCGCCTTCTTCCAGTCCTTGCGGTCGACGTAGAGCCGGCCCATGACGGTGTACATCTCCTTGTTCCCGCCGCCGAGCTGCTCGGCCTTGTCCAGCGCCTGGGCCGCCTCGTCCTTCATGCGCAGGTAGAAATAGGTGCGCCCCAGCAGGCTCCAGCCCTTGCCGTCGTCGGGCACGAGCTGGGTGTACTTCTCGAGCGGCGCGCGGGCGTCCTGGTAGCGCCGCGGGTCGGCCGCGCCCGACAGGTAGTACAGGTTGCCGAGCCCGAGCAGCCCCGGCGCGAAGTCCGGATCGTGCTCCGCCACCCAGCGGTACTCCTGGAGCGCGTCGTTGTAGCGCTGGCCGCGGAACAGGCCCTGGGCGAGCGCGAAGCGGAGCTCGACGTCGCTGGAGTCGAGCGCCACGGCGGCCTGGTACTCGGGGATCGCGAGCTCGGCGATGCCGCGCTTGTTGAGATAGAAGTCCCCGAGCGCACGGCGCGGCAGGGGATCGCTCGGGGCTTCCTCGCGCGCCTGCGTGTAGTAGACGTTCGCCGAGCGCAGGGAGTCCCGCCGCAGCTCGGCGTTGCCGAGCGCAACCAGGAAGCGCGGCCGCCACTTGGGGCCCCACTTGAGGCCCTGCGAAAGGGCGGCCACCGCGTCGGCGGTGCGCTTGGCCTCGGCCAGGCACTCCCCGAGCGCGAGCTGCGCGTCCGGGAACTTGCGGTCCAGGTCGGTGGCCTTCTGGTAGAGCGGGATCGCGGCCTCGCAGTGGCCCTCGCGCCGCTGCACCTCGGCCTGCCCGTAGTAGGGCAGCGCCAGCTGCGGATCCATCTTCTGGGCGGTCTCGAACGCCTCCTGCGCCTTGGAGTTCTGCCGGCGGCGCAGCCACACCTCGCCGACGCCCGCCCTCCCCTCGGCCGATCCCTGGGAGGCGGCCTTCTCGAACAGGCGCTGCGCGTCGTCCAGCCGGCCGGCCTGGAGCGCGGTGCGGGCGTCCTTGATCTCGTCCGCGCGCGCCGCCGGGGCCACGGTCAACCAGCACGCGCCGACCAGGGCGAGCCACGGTGCGAGCGTGCGGTTCTTCCTCGGATGGGTCATGGGGTTTGCGGAGGCGCGTCCTTCCCGTGCGAGCTCTGCATCGGTGAGCGCCGGGTGAAGCGGACCGGCACGGTGGTCGGCACCAGACCGGCTTCGTGGACGATCTCCTGCCCGTCCCGGCTGGTGAGGAACGTGATGAATCCCAGCGCGAGCTTGGGCCCGCGCGGGCGCACGTAGGTGTTGATGAAGCGGGTCAGAGGATAGTCGCCCTTGTAGACCGCCTCCAGGTCGGGTTTCCAGTAGGGCAGCCCGGGCAGCGAGGCGACCCGCAGCGAGCGGCAGTCGTCCCGGACGCCGGCGAGCGTCACGTATCCGATCGCGTCGGGATCGAGCGCGACGCGCGCGACCACCGTCGAATCGGACGACTCGTAGAACGACGGGGCCTGGATCGCCTCGCCCCCCATGACTTCCTCCTCGAAGAACGCCGTGATGTCGGCCTCGGGCGGCTGGATCACCACGCGGACCGGCCGGTCCTCGCCGCCCAGCACGGACCACCGCTTGATCTCTCCCCGGTAGATCCCCCGCAGATCCTGTACCGCGACGTTCTCCACCGGGTTCCGGCGATTCACCACCGCCACCACCGCATCGCGCGCAATCGGATAGCCCTCCAGCTCGAGACCCCCGCGCACCGCCGCGGCGCGCTCCTCGGGGAGCAGCTCCCGCGTGATCGCGGCGAGATCGCATTGCGCGGCGAACAGCGCCGCCACCGCTTCGCGGGAGGTGCCCTGCCTCATCTCCAAAGTCGCCTGCGGGTAGAGCGCCTGGAACGTGGCCCGCTCGCGCTCGACCAGATCCCGCGCCTCCGGCGCGCACACGACCTGAATACGCCCGCTGGTCTGGGAGTCTTCCACCCGGCCGGGAGCGGACTGGGGGGAGCATCCGCCGATACAAGCCGCAGCGAGCACCCATCGCGGCAGCGCATGAGGAAGCGCCCGCCGGCCGGTTGCCTGGACACCGAAGGACATCGAGTCTAAGGAGCCCGCCTGCCGCATGTCAACGCGGCTCTGCACACATTCCGGTGTCCGGCACGCCGGAGGAACACCGCCGCAGGAAAAAGCTTCGAGGCACGCTAGGAACTTCACACGGGGCTGTCAAGACCTCGCGCCGGCCGAAGGCCTGCCTTCGGCCCCCTCCGACCCGACCTTCCCTTGCCGCGCGCTCACTCGTTTCTCTAGACTGCGTGGCCCGTACGCTGCTGTCGTTCCGGATTCTCCACCCGCCGTCGCCCGCCCGGAAGCGCTCCTGCGAGCTCCGGCGCCACCCGAGCGCGAACCCGGTCCTTGACCAAACGCCACGCGTCCACTTCGCCGCGCGCCGCCGCGCGCCCTGCCGCCACCCCGGCCCCGCTGGCTGCGGCGCCCGCGACGCTGTTCCCGGCGCTCCGCGAGATCCTCGATCCCTCGGCACCCTTCCTCGTGCCGCTGCTGCTCCTGCTCGTGGGCCGCTGGGTGCTGTGGCTCCACCTCCCGTTCGCGTCCGAGGACGCCTACATCACGTTCCGGTACGCGCGCGATCTCGCGGGCGGGATGGGGCCGGTCTACAACCCCGGCGAGCGCGTCATGGGCTTCACCTCGGCGCCGTGGATGCTGTGGAGCGCCGCGGGGTACGCGCTCCTCAAGGACCCGGTGTTGTGGTCGCGCATCTGGACCCTGATCGGCGACGTCACGACGCTGCTGGTGATGGGGACGATGCTGCGCGGCACGGCCTCGCTCGCCTCGGCGTGGTGCTTCAACTTCTTCTTCGCCGCCTGGCCCTTCATCGCGGCGGTCGGGGTCTCGGGCATGGAGAACAGCGCGATGTTCACCCTGATCGCGCTCGCGGGCGCGCTCGTCGCCCGCTCGAGCCCGGCGAGCGGGCCGGTGCTCGGGCTGCTCGCGCTGTGGCGCCCGGAGGGTCTCGCGAGCGCCGCGGTGATCGCGCTCGGGGCGCGCTGGCGCGACCGCGCGATCGCGGCCGCGGTGGCGCTGGCCGGGCTCGGGGCGCTCGCGCTCATCTACGGCTCGCCGATCCCCCAGAGCCTGTTCGCGAAGGCCAGGATCTACGGGACCGCGGGGCCGTGGCTCGGGCGCCACTGGTGGGAGTGGCTCTCCCCGTTCGCCTTCGGTCGCTGGCCGATCGCTTCCGAGGGCAACAGCCTGCTGCCGCTCACCGTGGTGTTCGCGCCCGCACTGGTCGCGGGTGCCCCGCACCTGTGGCGCGCGCGCCGCTCGGGGCTGGCGCTGGCGGTGGCCGGCGCGCTGGTGGTGTGGCTGGGCTACTCGCTGCTCGGCGTGACCTACTTCTACTGGTACATGCTGGTGCCGCTGGCCGGGCTCGCGGCGCTGGCCGCGGTCGGCCTGCCGCGCATCGCGCGCGGGCCGTACCTCTACGTCTCGATCGCGCTCTTCGTGCTCGGGACCTGGACGCTGACGCCGGTGCTCTACCTCGGGCGCGCCAAGGCCGAGTACTTCAGCTTCGGCGCGGTCGCGCAGTACCTGCTGGCCCACGCGCAGCCGGGCGAGAAGGTGATGCTCGAGCCGATCGGCTTCATCGGCTACCACAACCCGCTGCGCATCGTGGACGAGATCGGGCTGGTCTCGCCCCAGGTCGCGACGCGCAGGCTCCAGGGGCCGGGCTGGTACGCCGACATCGAGGAGCGCGAGCGCCCGGACTGGCTCGTGGTGCGGCGCACGTTCCTGACGAGCGGCGAGGCCTTCGCGGGCGCCGGCGCCCCGTTCCGCAACCCGGCCGAGCGCGACTCGGTGCTGGGCCGCTTCCGCACCGTCACCGGCACCGCCGAGGAAGCCGGAGACCTGTCGATGGTGGTCCTGCGCCGCGTGCGCTGAGCGGCGACCGAGAACGACGTTTCGCGCCGCCCGCTCGGCTCCGCCGTCCCTGGCTCCGCCTCGCTCCTCGGGTCGCGCTTCGCCGTCCTGCCTCTCGCGCGCCCCGGGAGCGGCGCGAAACGCCGTTCTCGGCCGCCGCCTACGGTCTCAAGCGGTAGAGCATCCGCGGGAACGGGATCGTCTCGCGGACGTGGTCGAGCCCCGCGATCCAGGCCAGGGTGCGCTCGACGCCGATGCCGAAGCCCGCGTGCGGCACGCTCCCGTACCGGCGCAGGTCCTTGTACCACTCGAAGGCCTCCTGCGGCAGGCCGTGCTCGTCCACGCGGCGCGTGAGGAGCGCGAGGGAATCCATGCGCTGACCGCCGCCGATGATCTCGCCGTAGCCCTCGGGCGCCAGGCAGTCGCACGACAGGCAGAGCCTCGGGTCCGCGGGATCGGGCTCCATGTAGAAGGCCTTGACCGCGGCCGGATAGTTCGTGACGAAGAGCGGGGCCTCGAACTGCTGCGAGAGCACCGTCTCGTCGCCGCCGCCGAGGTCGTTCCCCCATTCGAAGGGCTGGCCCGCCTCCTTCAGCCTCTGCACCGCGTCGTTGTAGTGCAGGCGCGGGAACGGCGCCCGGATCCGCTCGAGCGGCGCCGGGTCGCGCTCGATCCGCTTCAGCTCCTCGCCGCAGGTCTCGAGCACGCGCGCCAGCGTGCGGAGCAGCAGGCGCTCCTCGAGCGCGATCACATCGCCGAGCGTCGCAAAAGCCCACTCCGGCTCCATCATCCAGAACTCGATCAGGTGGCGGCGCGTCTTGCTCTTCTCGGCGCGGAAGGTGGGCCCGAAGCAGTACACGCGCCCGAACGCCATCGCGGCCGCCTCGTTGTAGAGCTGCCCGCTCTGGGTGAGGTAGGCCTTCTCGCCGAAGTACTCGGTCTCGAACAGCGTGGTGGTGCCCTCGCACGCGTTGGGGGTGAAGATCGGCGCGTCCACCAGCAGGAAGCCCTCGCCGTCCATGAACTCGCGGAAGGCCGCGACGATCGCGGCGCGCACCCGCAGGATCGCCTGCTGGCGCGTGGACCGCAGCCACAGGTGCCGGTGGTCCATCAGGAAGTCGGTGCCGTGCTCCTTGGGGGTGATGGGGTAGCTCTCGGCCACCGACACCACCGCAACCGACTGGATCCCCATCTCGACCCCGCCCGGCGCCCGCGGGTCCGCGCGCAGCGCGCCGCGCACGATCAGCGCCGACTCCTGGGTGAGCCGCTCCAGGGACTCCCACTCGGCCGCCGGGAGATCCTTCACCCCGGCCACGCACTGCATGACGCCGCTCCCGTCCCGCACCACCAGGAACTGCACCTTGCCGCTCGAGCGCCGGTGGGCGAGCCAGCCGCGCAGCTCGACCACCTGGCCGGCGTACGCCGCGGCCCGGTGGATCGTGATCCAGGGCGGCGCGCCGGTGCGTTCGGTGGTGCTCATCGGGGCTCTCTCCAGGGGCTGGATGCGGCGCCGGGCCCGTCCCGCCGCGGCCCCGGGGGCGCGGCCCGGCGGGCGCGCGGGCGCCCCGGGAGCGCGAACGGCGTTCAGCCGCGGGCGGCCAAGGACGATAACGGACAATGGCCCGCCGCAAGTTAGGAGCCCCACCTCCGCACTGTCAAGAGACCGCACAGATAATGACCTCGACCCCCAAGCCGCGCCGGCTCGAGCGGCTTCCGCGTGACCCCGGGCGCAGGCGCGCCGGCATCGTGCGGATTGCAACCGCGCTCGCTCCCGTGGCGGCCCTCCTCCTCGCCATCGCCCCGCGCGCGGCTGCTCCGCAGTCCGAGACGGCGGCCCCGGGCGGCTCCGCCCCCGCCGCCGCGGCTCCGGAAGCCCGGCATGCCCCGGCGCGAAGAGCGCGGCCCGCGGCGGCGCAGGCGGCATCCGGCGCCGCTTCTGAAGCCCAGGGCGCCGCGCCCGCGGGCCCGCCCCGCGATCTCGACGACGTCGACGGCTGGCTGAGGTACAAGGCGCGCGCCCACGTGCTCGCGCTTCCCACCGAGGCCCGGCTCTTCTACCGGCGCGGCCTGCAGGCCCGCCACGACGGCAAGCGCGAAGAGGGCGAGCGCTGGGTGCGCGCCGCGGCCGAGCTCGACCCCGCGTTCCTCGATGCCCGCCTCGCGATCGCCGAGTGGTCGCTGCCCGAGCGGCCGGGCCAGGCGATGCTCCAGTGGGCGGTGGTGATCGAGCTCGCGCGCCGGAGCTTCCTGGTGCAGGCCGCCCTCGCCGCCGACGCGCTGTTCCTCGGGTTCCAGTCCCTGCTGGTGGCGCTGCTCCTCGCCGGCATCATGCTGGTCGCGCTCCACGTGTCCGCGCTCACCCACCCCTGGCGCGAGCGGCTCCAGGGGATCCTGCGGGCGGAGACCGCGCGCTGGTGGGCTCTGGCCTTCGTGCCGCTTCCATATCTGGCCGGGATCGGGGCGGCGCTTCCCACTCTGGTATTCCTCGGCCTGCTCTGGCCGCAGCTGCGGGTGCGCGAGCGCGGGGTGCTCGTGCTCCTGGCGCTCGCGCTGGCTGCCGTGCCGTGGGTCGGAGCGTCGATCGAGCGCCTGGCCACGCCCCTCGACGCCTCGCGCGCGCCCTTCCACGGCGTCGCCCTGCTCGAGGATGAGGCGTGGTCGGGCGCGCAGCAGCAGCGGCTCGCCACGCTGGTCTCGCGCGAGCCCGCGAACCCGTTCCTGCATTTCGGGCTGGCCTGGATCGCGCGCCGCGGCGGCGATCTCGCAACCGCCGAGCGCGAGTACCGGGCGACGCTCGAGGGGTGGCCCGAGGACGACCGCGCGCTCAACAACCTGGGCAACGTGCTGGCCATGCAGGGCCGGCAGAACGAGGCGCTCGAGCTCTTCTCGCGCGCCGTGGCGGCGCGCCCCGGCAACCCCGCCCCGCACTTCAACGCGTCGCAGATCTACACGCAGCGCTTCGAGTTCAAGGCCGCGAACGAAGCCCTGTCGCACGCGTCGGCGCTCGACTTCGACCTGGTGCGCGAGTATCAGGCGCAGGGCACGAGCGACGGCCGTCTGGCCCTGGTGGACCAGTGGATCGGACCGCGCCGCTTCTGGCTCGCGCTCGTCCAGGGCCAGGCGCTCGCGCCGCGCGCCACCAGCCTGCCGCCCGCCTGGCGCGGCAACTTCGAGCTCGCCGACTGGCGCTTCGGCCCGCTCGCGGCGGCGGCGACGCTGATCGGCATCGTGATCGGGATCCTCGGCAACCGCGCGGTGCCGCTACGGGCCTGCAGCAACTGCGGCCGCGTGGTGTGCCGCCGCTGCGCCCAGCGGCGGCGCGAGGTCGCCCTGTGCCGGCACTGCGCGCGGGCCGAATCGCGCGTCCAGAGCCGGGAGTTCGCGAGCGTGCTGATGAAGCGCAACCAGCGCCGGACCGAGCGCCTGTGGCACGGGGCCCGGACCGTGGTCGCGGCCCTCGTCCCCGGCTTCGGCCTGCTCGCGATGCGCCGCGCGATCACGCCCGTCCTGCTGCTCGCCGGGACCGCGCTGCTCGCCGTCCCGTGGGCGGGCTCGCCCCTGCCGTTCGAGCTCGAGCCGCGGCTCGCCGCCGCCAGCCGCCTGCCGTCGCCGGCGATCTGGATCGGGCTCGGCCTCGTGATCTACCTGTGGTCCTTCGGCGGCTACTTCTCCGCCCTCGCCCGCTCGCGCGCCAAGGCGGCGGACGGGGACGCCCTGGTGCTGACCCGCCCGGCCCAGGCCACGGGCCGCTCGCCCGCCGAGGCGGCGTAGGGGACGCGCATGGCACTCCAGGGCAGCCTCCGCGACTTCTCGGTCCTCGAGATCCTGCAGCTCCTCGGCAGCCAGAGGAAGACCGGCAGCCTCACCATGGAGTGGAACACCGAGCGCGCGGTCGTGTTCCTCAACGAGGGCCTGATCATCTCGACCCGCAACCCCGGCCTCACGCGCGACGATCCCCTCCTCGCCTTCCTGCTCCAGATCCATCGCCTGTCCGACGAGCAGTACCGCGGCCTGCTCACGATCCAGAAGGAATCGAACCGCGATCTCGAGGACCTGCTGCTGACCGGCCGCTACATCGAGGCGGCCGAGCTCGCGGGGTTCGTGGAGCGCCAGATCCTGAACGACCTCATGCGCCTGGTGCGCTGGGAGAACGGGACCTACCGCTTCGACCCCAACAATCGCTGGCCGCGCTCGCCGCTGGTGAAGCTCGGGGTCGAGCCCTCGCTGATCGAGGCCTCGCGCCGCGTGGACGAGCAGAAGCGTTTCGTCTCGGTCTTCAAGGACCCCTACCAGCTGCTCGGCGTCCGCGACCTGCCGGATCCGAACCAGGCGCTCTCCCAGGAGGAGCGCGAGCTGTTCGGGATCGTCGACGGGCAGCACACCGTCGATGAGATCGTCCAGACCGCCTCGCTGTGCGAGTACGAGGCCTACGAGGCCCTGCATCGCATGCTCGAGGCCAAGTGGATCGAGGTCACGGGGCACCGAGACCCCGGGCAGTCGGCGGCCCCGCCGCCGCCCGCGGCCCGGGTCCCCGCGGGCCCGCGCCGCCCGGTGCTGTGGGAGCTGGTGGTCGCGGGGATGACCGTGGCGCTGTTCGCCGGCCTGCGCTTGGCCGCGCGGCAGGTCACCCTGGAGGTTCCGCTCGAGCCCGCGAACGACGTGTACGCCGCGGCCCAGATCCGCGAGCTCCGGGTGGCGCTCGATCTCTACCGGCGCGAGCACGGAGCCTACCCCGGCCGCTTCGAGGAGCTGGTCGCGGGCGGCTGGATCTCGGCCGACCAGGCCCGCATCAACGGCTACGTGCTGCGCTACCGCCCGCCCGACGCCCGCGGCGCCTACGAGATCGACCTCCAGCTCGACCGCTAGCCTTCCCCCGGGCCGCGCTCGAGGATCCAGCGCGCCGCCGCGGCGAGGTCGTCAAAGGCCGCATCCGGCCGCGGCTCCGCCCCCTCCTCCCCGCTCCTCTGCTCCTCGTCCCGGCCGTAGCCGGTGCGCACCAGCAGCCCGAGCCCGCCCGCGCGCCGTCCGGTTTCCGGGTCGAGCCGCTTGTCGCCCACCATCACCGACCGCTTGAGGTCGAGCCGCAGGTCGTCGGCCGCGCGCTCGAGCAGCGCGGTGCCGGGCTTGCGGCAGGCGCAACCCTCGTCGGGGCGGTGGGGGCAGAAGTAGATCCCGTCCAGCTCCACGCCGTGCTCGCGGAGCAGGCCCCGGAGTCGCGCCATCGCCTCGTGCACCCGCGACGCCGGGAAGAGGCCGCGCCCCACTCCGGACTGGTTCGAGACCACGACCAGCGGGTACCCTGCGGCCTTGAGCTCGCGCAGCGCGCGCGCGGCGCCGGGCAGGAGCTCGATCTCGGATGGGTCGGAGAGGTAGCCGCGCTCGACCACGATGGTGCCGTCGCGATCGAGGAACACGGCAGGCCGCGGCGCGCGCCCCCGGTGCCGCGCGAGGGCGCGCTCGCAGGCGCGCTCCAGCCACTCGACATCCGGGTGCGCGGGGTCGGGCGAGGACGGCGGCGGCTCGTCCGACCACAGGCCGATGCGCTCGAGCTCGATCTCGGTCGGGATCGCGCGCATCGCGTCGCGCTCCGCGGGCTCCACCATGCCCGCGGTGAACACCGAGTGGCAGGCCCAGCGGTCGAGGGCGCTCCAGCGGCGCACGCGCTCCGGCTCGAGCGCGAGCACCATGGCGTGGGCGCCGGCCTTCCCGCCCACCCACGCGGTGCGGAGCGGGGAGCGCGCGTCTCCGAGCACGAGGTCGGCGCGCGCCCCGCGACGCTCCTGCCCCTCGCCCCAAGCACTCCCGTGCCCGATCACGAGGTGCCCGCGCAGGGCGAGCCCGGCCACCGCCATCTGCATGCGCTCGGGCCCGCCCGGCGCCGCGTGGACGATCGCCCTCATCGCGGGTCGCTCGCGCGCGGCGCGGCCGGCCCGCTCACGCCGCCACCTCGCGGCAGGCGCGCGCCACGTCCTCGACCGCGATCGCGGTGAGGCAGACGTAGCCGATCCGGCAGGTGCGCTGGAAGCACGGCGAGCACACCGGCGCGCGCTGCACGACCCGCACCCGCTCCCCGAGCGGGGCGCTCCAGGCGCTGCTGGTCGAGCCGAAGATCACGACCGTCGGGGCCCCGACCGCCGCCGCGACGTGGGCGAGCCCCGAGTCGTTGCACACCGCGAGCGAGGCGATGGAGCACAACGCCGCCTGGAGCGTGATGCCGGTCTCTCCGGCGAGCGACACCACGCCCGCGGCCGCGCGCTCCGCCACCTCGGCGCACACCTCGCGGTCCGACTTCGCGCCGCACACGAGGACGCGCCAGCCGTCGCGCGCCAGGGCGCCCGCGAGAAGGGCGAAGCGGCCCTGGTCCCAGCGCTTGGCCGGGCCATAGATTGCGCCCGGCCCGAGGATCGCGACCCGGCCGCCCGCGGGCGCACGCGCCCTCAGCAGGGCCAGGGCCTCCTCCCGCCGCTCGGCGGGCACCGGGAGAGCAGGCGTCGGGCCGGCTTCCACGCCGAGCGCGCGCCCCAGCTCCAGGTACTCGTCGCTCAGGTGGCGCTCGCCGCGCGGCGGGCGCGCGAGCGCGCGGGTGAGGAGCGGGCTCCGGCCTTCGTGCGCGTAGCCGATGCGCACCCGCGCCCCGATGCGCCACGCGAGCCAGGCGCTCGAGAACGAAGGCGGCAGCACGAGCGCCGCGTCGGGGCGCCAGGCGCGCAGCCACGCGATCCGCTCGCGGCGCTCGCGCGCGCCCGCGGGCCACGCCTCCCAGGCGTCGGCGACGGGATCGGTGGAGAGCAGCTCGACCAGGGCGGCGGGGCCCAGCACGCGCACCTCGGCGCGCGGGTGGGCGCGGCGCAGGGCGTGGAGCAGGGGGCGCGCGAGCAGCGCGTCCCCGAGCCAGTTCGGGATCCGCACCAGCACGCGCTCCATCGCCGGGTCCCGGCCGCTCCTCCGCCCGCGCGCGTCCGCAGGCGGCGCCGCCACGTCAGTAGGCGCGCGCGAACAGCGCGACGCGCTTGCCGTCCGCGGGCGCCCCCGGGTCCACGGGGGCGAGCGGCACGCAGCGCAGGGTGGCGCCGGTGCGGGCCTTGATCTGGGCCTCGAGCTCCGCGTCGTCGTTCCACGGCACCACCACGTAGCCGCGGCGCTCGGCGAAGTGCGCCTCGATCTCCTCCAGCGTCGAGGCGCGGGCGGTGTTCTGCGCGCGGTACTCGAGCGCCGACTGGAACAGGGCGCGCTGCACGTCCTCGAGCAGCGCCGGCAGGCGCGCCGTGAGCGCGCCGAGCGGGATCGACTCCTTGGCCCGGTTGTCGCGCCGCACGCTCATCACCGCCTGGCCCGCCACGTCGCGCGGCCCGACCTCGAGCCGCACCGGCACGCCGCGCATCTCGTACTCGTTGTACTTCCAGCCCGGGCTGTACTGGTCGCGATCGTCCACGTGGAGCCGCACCGCGCTCCCCAGCGCCGCGCGCACCTTGCCGACGAACTCGAGGACCGCGCTCTTCTCCGCCTCCTTGCGCCAGATCGGCACCACCACCGCCTGGATGGGGGCCACGCGCGGCGGCAGCTTGAGCCCCTGGTCGTCGCCGTGGACCATGACGATCGCGCCGACCAGCCGGGTCGTGGCGCCCCACGAGGTCTGGTAGACGTGCTGGCGCTTGCCCTGCTCGTCCTGGAACGTGATGTCGAACACCTTGGCGAAGTGCTGGCCCAGGTTGTGCGATGTCGCGGCCTGCAGCGCCTTGCCGTCGCGCATCAGCGCCTCGAGGCTGTAGGTCATGTCGGCGCCCGGGAACTTCTCGGCCTCGCTCTTCGGCCCGTAGTGGACCGGGATCGCCAGATCGGTCTCGACGAAGTCGCGGTAAAGCGCGAGGATCTTGAGCGTCTCCTCCTGCGCCTCCGCCGCGGTGGCATGCGCGGTGTGTCCCTCCTGCCACAGGAACTCGGCGGTGCGCAGGAACAGGCGCGTCACCTTCTCCCAGCGCATGACGTTGCACCACTGGTTGATGAGCACCGGCAGGTCGCGGTAGGACTCGATCCAGCGCGAGTACATCTTGCCGATGATGGCCTCGCTGGTGGGGCGGATGCAGTAGCGCTCCTCCAGCTTCTCGTCTCCCCCGTGCGTGACCCACGCCACCTGGGGCGCGAAGCCCTCGACGTGCTCGGCCTCGAGCTTGAGCAGCGACTCCGGGATGAGCAGCGGGAAGTAGGCGTTCTGGTGCCCGGTGGCCTTGATGCGGGCGTCGAGCAGACGCTGCATGTGTTCCCACAGCGCGTAGCCGTATGGGCGGATCACCATGCACCCGCGCACCGGCGCGTAGTCGGCGAGCTGGGCCTTGCGCACCACCTCGTTGTACCAGCGCGAGAAGTCGTCGGTCTGGTCGGTCAGATCCTCGACGAACTGGCTGGTGTCCTTGGTCTCACTCACGTCACTCTCCGCCTGGTGAGGGCTCGAGGCCGATGCGCCGGCGCGGGCAAGGGGCTTTCGCTCCGCGCCTCGAAGCCGAGGATTATAGGCGGAGCTTCGTCGCGGTCTCAAGCGAGCGGAAGCCCGCGGAAGCTTGTTGTAAAGAAGGATGGATCTCGGCCGCGCTACAGCGGCAATCC
>DASXQT010000025.1:0-70518 GCA_036507005.1 Candidatus Eiseniibacteriota bacterium | reverse complement strand
GCAGGCATGCCGAAGCGCCTTCGCCGTTCGCCACGCGCCCACTCACTCCGGAGCGAGTGGATGCATCCGAGCTGCGCTCGACGCTGACACCGCTCTCGCCGGGGCGCTACCGGTTCGGGGGTACCTGGGGTCAGGAGGCCTACGACCTCTACAACGACTTCCGGGCACTGGTGAGCCACGAGGTACCGTCGGGGGAGCTGTCTCTGGTGCTCGAGACTGCCCTCAGGATCGCAAAGGCCGAGGTCGAGAAGCGCAGATTCGGCGCGACCGCCCGGCCGGGTCGCTCGCGCGGGAGCGCTTCACCTCGCACCATCCCGGCGGCGGTCCGGCGCGCGGTCTACGAGCGTGACGGCGGCCGGTGCGCGTTCGTGAGCGACGCGGGGAAACGCTGCACGGAGACCCGGTTCCTCGAAATCGACCATGAGATCCCGGTCGCCCGTGGCGGCGAGTCGACGGTGGAGAACCTGCGCCTGGTGTGCTCTGCGCACAACCAGTACTTGGCCGACCGCGAGTTCGGGGCGGAGTTCATGAGCCGCAAGCGCGAGGAGGCGCGGCGCGCTCGGGCGTGATCGCGGGCGGCGGCGCACCGCCGCAGCGCGGGGCTCAGGGCACCGGCCGCCTGACGTGGGAGCACTCGAACGCCGCGGAGGTTCGCAACCCGCCGCATCCGTCGCTGGTGGGCTTCGGGAGTCACCCGATTGGGGATGCTTCCGTGTCGCGTGCACGCGCCGCGCGCACCGCCGTCGGCTCATCATTGTGCGCCCGGGAGCGAGCCGTTAGGCTGCCGCGATGGGCGAGACTCGAAGGACCGTGGCCGGCCTTGCGATGCTCGGGCTCCTGCTCGTGGCCGGCTGCGTCCTGTGGGCGCTGCACGCCGAGGCCTGGAGCCTGGGCCGCCGCTCGCCGGTCCTCAACTACGACTCGTCGCAGTACGCGCTCGCCGCGCGCGAGCTGGCGCAGAACGGGCGCCTCGCCACCACCTACGCGCTGCCGCTCGAGCTGGCGCGCCACTCGCGCCCGCCCTGGCCGCTCGCGCTGGTCCAGCCCGGCCTCGTGGTGCTCGAGGCGGCGATCTTCGTGCTCGCGCCCCGCGAGCTGAAGCTCGCGGGGCGAACGGTCGCGCAGTGGACGCGCCCCGACCAGATGGAGTGGCTCGTGCTCCCGATCATGTTCACGAGCTTCATGATGGCGGGGATCCTGATCGCGCTCGCGGCGAGCAAGCTGCTGCGCGATCACGCCCCCGGGATCTCCCCCACCGTGCGCGCGGCGGCGGCGCTCACGGTCGGGCTCGCGTTCCTGCTCGATCCCGAGGCCCAGCACTTCGGGGTCGGAGGCTTCACCGAGCTGCCGTTCACCTGCGGCCTGGTCGGCGCGCTCGCCCTGCTCGCGCTCGGCCGGACCACGCGCCGGGCGTTCCTCTACGGGCTGCTGCTCGGGGTGACGGGCGCGTTCCGCATCAACATGCTGTGGCTCGCGCCGGCGCTCGTGATCGCGGCGGTTTGGCTCGCGCCGCCCGGCGGCCGTCGCCGCGTGGCGCTCCTCACGCTCGCGGGCCTCGCGCTCCCGCTCGCGCCCTGGTGGCTCTACAAGTGGCGGGAGTTCGGCACGCCGGCCTGGGACCTGGGCCAGTACGTGATCTGGGACGGCGTCCAGGGGCGGACCTGGTTCACGCTCAACCATCTGCCCGAGCCCCCGCGGCTGCCGCAGGGCGCCGCGGCGGTGGGGCTGCTCGCGGGCAAGGTGCTGCGCAACCTCCCGGCGCTGGCGCTCGCCTCGGTGACCGGGCCGCGCGCGCTGTGGCTCGGGGCGCTGGTGGCCTGGATCGCGATCGCGCGTCCGCCGCGGGCGCTCAAGGTCGCGGCGGTCGCGGTGCTCGCGATCTTCGGCCTGGGGCTCGTGGCCGCGGCGCTGGGCGTGGCCAGGCTGCGCTACATGTTCCCGGGGCGCGTGCCGCTCGAGGCCGCGGGGATCCTCGCGCTGTGGGGCCTGATCGACTCGTCGCCGCCGGGTCTGCTCTCCGTGCGGGCCCTGCGCTTGCTGCGGGTCGGGGTCGCGGCGGTGGCGCTCACGTGGGGAGCCTGGCAGACCGCGCGCGGCAACCAGGAGGCGCGCGCCGCCTCCGCCACGCGCGGCGTGCCGGCCACGGTCACGCTGCTCGAGCTCGGCGTGCTCATGAATCGCGACATCCCGCCCGGAGAGGCGGTGATGAGCAACCTGGGCCCGCTGCTCGCCTGGCACGCCCGGCGGCCGGTGATCCACCTGGCGCTCGGGCCCGAGGACGTCGACGCCTGCCGGCGGCGGCTCGACTTCCACCACGTGCTGCTCGTCTTCCGCGACGCGACGATGGCCTGGGATGGCTGGGAGGAGGTGCTCGCGCGGCCGCTCGAGGCGCGCGCCCGGCCCGAGCTCAACATCCAGCGCGTGCGGCGTTACCAGAGCAGCGACGGATTCATGGTGGTGTGGCTCGAGCTGGGGCCGTTGGGGCCCAAGCTGGCGGCGCTGCGAGGCGCGCACTTGCGGTAGCGAGGCCCTCGAGCCTCATTGCGGGGCGCCTCGATCGCAGCGCCGCCCCCGGGCTGCCGCCGCCCGCCGCTCCCGAAACGCCGCGGCCCGCGCGGGAGCACCCGGGCGGGCCGCGAGCTCAAAACGCGGAGCCGCGCTCTCAGACCTTCGCCATGGTGGTCGCACCCAGCGCCCGCGCCGCCGCCTCGACGTCGGCCGGCGCCACCCAGAGGATCGCGCCGTAGCGCTTGCCCCCCGCGCACACGCCGAGCGAGGCGCGCACGTTGATGTTCGCGTTGCCGAGCCGCGCCAGCATCTCCCCCATCGCGCCCGTGCGATCGGTGCCCTGGATCAGGAAGCAGGTCTTCGGCGCAGAGAGCGAGAGCCCGAGCTTCTTCGCGGCCTTCACGAACGGCTCGTGGCTCTCGGGCACGAGATCCACCTGCGTCTTGCCGGGCGCCGCCGGGAACGCGGACAGGGCAAGCAGGTTGACGCCCTCCTGGGCGAGCTTGCGGCCCAGAGTGGCTCCTTCTCCCGGCCTGTCCTCCACGATGTGGGCGAAGTATTCGATCCGATGAACCTCATCCTTGGTAGCCATGTCCCTGCCTCCTTCCGGCCGCGGCCGATTCCACGAGACCCCGTGAATTCCGCGGGGCGGAGGTGAGTCTCCACCCGGCCTGCATCCCGGGCAAGCGCGCGGGCGACCCGGCGCGCCGCGGTCACTCGGCGCCCGGCTGCTCCTGCCGCCACGAGAGCGTCGTGAACTGGCCGCCGTGGGAGGCGAGGGCGCGGGTGATCGCCTCGCGGCTGTAGAGCACCGTGGTGCCGCCGTCGAGCTTGAGCCGCGCCTTGCCGCACACCACGAGCCCGCCCAGGATCCACGCCCGGCCTTCCACCTTCAGGTCCCCCTCGACGTAGATCAGGCCGCGGTAGACGAAATCGTCCCGGAGCGTGAGGTCGCCGTCCACGTAGAGCATTCCTTCGCCCCGCACCCCGCGGAGCACGAAGCCGCCGGACCTGTCCTGCGGGATCGCGTCGCGGTCGAGGTGCACCACGCCAACGAGGTCGCGGGGCTCGCTCCGCTCGGCGGCCCCGAGCCATGCGTAGAACTCGCCGCGCTCCATGCCGAGCGCCTCCCACGGCCCGGCGTAGAAGCCGCTCTGGCTCGAGAGACCGGCCTCGGGCACTCCGGCCCGCGTCGGGCCGCCGCCGCCGCGCGTGCTCCCCGTGGTCCACGAGCCGGGGAGGCTCGAGATCCCGGTCTCGTACGGGACGCAGCTCCCGATCCGCTCGCGGCCGTTCGCGCCGGCCAAGTCGGGCGTCGAGCCCAGATGGTCGTGACCGCATACCGCGGCGTTCCCGCCGAACTCGATGTCGGTGTCGGCGCCGAGCGCCGCGTGGAGCTGGACCTCGATCGGCTTCTGGATCACCTCGGTCACGATGCGCTCCCGCGCGCCTCCCACCCGGCCCGTCGAGCGGATCACGTAGACCGGAAGGCCGGTGCGGGTATTGAGCGGGGGCAGGAGGTTGCCGTCGTAGCGGTAGATCGAAGCACCCGCCGCGTCGGTCTTGAAGCTCACGGTGAGCGCGCCTTCGCCGCGGCCGGCGGCGCTGTAGTCGAGCCACGCTCCATCGGGCTGGCGGGTGGCGAGAGAGGTCGAATCCGGGCCGAGACGGGGCTCGCCGCCTTCCCGGCACAGGAAGATCTGCGCCGCGGCGCGCGGGTTCGACTCGGGGAGCCGGATCTCGCCGCTCCGGATCCGGGCGAGCGCCTCGCCCACGCCGGCTTCGGCGGCGTCGAGCGCCTGGGCGCTGCGCTCGGCGTGGCCCACGATCTTGCGCTCGGTGCCGAGGCTCGCCATGAGCGTGGCACCCAACGTCGAGAGCAGGCAGAGAATCAGGAGCGCGACGACCAGCGCCATGCCGCGCTCGCCGCCGCGATCGGGCACCGGGCCCGCAGCATTCGGCTCCGCGGCCCGCACGCTCCCCCCCTTAGCGGATGATGACCACGAGCGAGCCGGTGAAGTCGCTCGACTTCACGCCGACCACGAGGTCGCTCAGGTACGGAGGGAACGGGGTCGTGGGATAGACGCCGTAGTTGTAGTTGCCGGTCGTGAGGGCGGGCACGAAGTTCACCACCAGGCCGCCGGTGGGATCGACCCCGGGGCCCGCGATCGTGCCGAGGTCGGTGTAGTAGATGCGCACCCCGCCGCCGTAGCCGCTGCCGCTGGTGCGGAAGCCGGCGGCGATGTCCTTGCGCGCGCCGCCGCCCAGGTCGGCGGCCGTGAGGCTCGTGACGAATCCGGGCACATCGACCTGCGAGGTCAGCGTGAAGGCGAAGGTCGAAGGCGTGGTGTTCCGCCAGTGGAGGATGCGTCCCGACGCCGGGCCGTTCTGGGTGCCGACCACGACGTCTTCGCGGCCGTCGCCGTCGACGTCCGCGACCGCGACGCTGGTCGGCACGTCGGTCGTGAGCGTGTAGACGCTCTTGTAGAGGAACACAGGACTGACGGTCTTCCCACGGTTCTTGAAGAACATGATCTGACCGCTGTAGGTGGAGGTGATGGTGCGCGTGGTCACCACCAGGTCCTTGAGCTTGTCGCCGTCGAAATCGGCGAGCGCCATCCCGGTCACCGCCCCCAGGGCGTTGTTCGGGATCGAGCCGCTGTTCGGGAAGGTGGCCGCGTTCTGCCACACTGGCGGAGAGGCGTTGGTGTTCTTCCACAGCTCGATGGTGCCCTGGCCGGCCGTGGGCGACGCCGTGCCCACCAGGATGTCCACGCCGTCGGGCGCAGTGGACTTGCCCGTCAGGTCCGCGGTGAGCAGGGCGTACACGTTGCCCTTGTCCCTGGTGGTGTACAGGCGGGTCGGGGCAGCGGGCAGATAGCCTTCGCTCCCGGCCGCGTTCTGGTTGAGCCAGATCTGGAAGTTCGTCCTGGTCGTGGCCTGATACTTGGTTCCCGTCGCCACGTCGGCGCGCTCCCGGGCCAGGTTCGTGCCGGTGTCCAGCGTGTCCACCGACATGGCGACGATGCCCGCGCCGGCCTGCCGGCTGTAGTCGGCGTTGTTCGAGAACAGCGGGTGCGAGTCGTAGCGGTTGAACCACGTCGAGATCTGGTCGCTCCCGTTGGCGTCGGCGCCCAGCACCAGGTCCTGGTCCACCATCCTCTGCGTGGGGCTCGAGTTCCAGTCCTTCTCGACCAGGTCCCCGCTCCCGAGGCACAGCACACGGGCCGCGTTGAGCGTGATCAGCTCGTAGGCGAGCACGCCGAAGTTCCTGCCCGAGAGCCCGCTCGTGGTGAGCCAGAGAGGCGACAGGGCCATCGGGCTGGTGGGGAAGTATCCCGCCGGCGGCGTGATGTAGACCGCGTAGGCGTTGGTGCGCGGCGGGTCGTTGATGCGGGTCTCGATCGAGTAGTTGCCGTTGGAGTCGGTGGTGCCGGAGGCGGTGATCGTCAGGCCTCCGTCCTTGGTCACGTTCACCGGGACGTTGGCCACACCGGCCTCGCCGGCGTCGAGCACGCCGTTCAGGTTCCCGTCGCGGTACACCTTCCCCGAGATCCGGGCCGTGGGCGTGATCCGGATGCCGAAGTTCACGCCCGCGGTGTCCCCGTTCGCCATGAACCCGGTGACCGGGTTGGGCGTCGTGGTGATCAGGGATTCGGGCAGCGCCATCGTGACCGTGAAGGCTCCGGGCGGGACGAACATCTTCGCCTTGCCGTTGTAGTCGGTGATCTGGACGTCCGGGCCGGGCGTGCCGGTGACCTGCATCCCGGGCTGGGCCGGCTCGCCGACGTCGCGGTAGCCATCGAAATCGCTGTCGTACCAGGCGCGGACGTTGATGAACCCGCCGCGCTTCGCGGTGTCGGCGAACGAGAAGGTGGCGCCGGGACCCACCGTGATCGTGGTCGAGTCCGGGTTGGTGAAGACCCCGTAGCCCTTCGGAGCCGTGTGCTTGAGCCGATAGGTGCCGGCCTTGACCATGAAGAGGTAGCGCCCGCTCGGATCGGTGTAGGTCCCCTGGCTGCCGCCGAGAAGGAGGAGCGCCTCGGGGATGCCGGGCTCCCCGGCGTCCCGCGTGCGGTTGCGATTCTTGTCGTCGTACACGAAGCCCTCGATCGGGAAGAGGGTGAGGCCGACGTCGGGCGCGTTGCGGGTGGAGCCGACCTGGGTCCGGAGCGTCGTGCGCGGGAAGCTGCCATCGGGGTCCGGCCGCGGGCTCGAGCAGGTGAGCTGGACCGTGATCGAGGCGATCCGCGAGAGCTGGCTCGCCGGCACCGGGCCGTTCTTCCAGTCCCACGGGGTCGCGCTGTCCTTGAACCAGACGGTGAAGATCGACGGGACTCCCGCTCCCGGCTTCTCGACCAGCGCGACGTGCTCGCTCGCGCCGCCGTTGGCGCCCGCGACGTTGCCGGTCGAATCGCCGAAGACCTGGCGCACCAGGACGAAGTCGTCGGGATTCAGCGTGCGCCGGGCGTCTGCGCCGTCGGCCGAGGCCAGGTCGCTCGCGTCCACCACGCCGTCGTTGTTGGCGTCGAGCGTCCAGCGGATCAGCTCGGCCCCGGAGCGGTAGCGGATCGGCGGCGTCCAGGGCGTGCCGTTGAGCGGGTACGGCCGGGGGGTGCCCGCGGGGTTGTACGCCAGGGGCGGGGCGGGCGAAGCGGCGGTCTCGGGGTAGGGCTGCAGGTTGGCGTTGATCAGCACCTGGGTCGAGTCCACGTAGGCGATCGGCGGCTGCGGCTGCTGCCCGTACGTGATGTCCGTGCCGTAGCCCGAGGAGCGCAGGTCGCGGGTCACCATGTCGAGCGCGGCCCGCACCGACTGCGTGCTCTCGATGTGGTTCCCGGTCGCGGTCTTGCAGCGCACGGCGCCGTACATCACCGTCATCAGCGACAGCATCACGACGCCGAGCACGACCATCGTGACGAGCAGCTCGACCAGCGTGAAGCCCCGGGCGGCGGGGCGGGTAGGAACGTGGGGGCGGCGGGGTGCGGACAACGGGCTATTTCCTCAGGTAGGTGACGGCCTGCAGCGAGCAGCGCCGGACATGGTTCCAGGCGACCTTGACGGTCACCCGCTTCAAGTTGTCGAGAGGGGCGGCGAGCAGGTCCACCTGGTAGGAGCGCCCGAGGCTTCCGAGCGGCTCCACCGCGGCGCCCGCCGGATGGCGGCCGACCGTGAGGTCGGGTCCCGACCAGCCCGTCAGCTCGAGCTGCTCGACCTTCTCGCGCGCGAACTGGATGGCCTCGGTGCGCAGGCGGTCCTGCACCTGGGAGCGCGTGCCGGCGGGGAAGAGCTGCGAGACCGCGAGCACCCCGATGGCGAGGATGGTGAGCGCCACGATCAGCTCGAGGAGGCTGGTGCCGCGTTCGGCCGGCGACGGGGTGACTGGCAAGGTTGTCATGCTGCGCTGGCGATCCTGGTAGCCCTGGGTGTCGTGCGGGTTGCCTGCTACTTCGGGAAACTGTGCGCAACCTCCGTGCCACGCGCGGATCGCGAGCGCGCGAAGTCGGGTGCGGTCGGCGGGCCGCGCGGTTGCCGGAGCCGCAGACGCATGCGGGGCGCGGAAATCGGGGCTCCGATCGCTCGATGAGGGCGCAGGCTCGGGCGGAGTACGCGGCGTGATCCCGGCCCGAACCAGCGTGGGGATCGGCGCCGCGTGGGTGAAACCGCGCGAGCGACGGAGTCGCGCGGGCGTGAATCCCCGACGCGGGGTTGCGGGTGGACGGGCCGCCGGCGCCGCGCCGCGGCGGCGGGGCTCAGCTCGGCAGGATCAGCTCATCCGCGCGTGAGGGGCGCGCGGGGGACTCCTCGCCTTCGAGCGACTCGGGGTACTCCGGGGGCAGCTCGCGCAGGCTCTCGACGAAGAGCGGCACGTCCTCGGCGAGGGTCCCCGCGGCCTCCGGCCCGGGGGCGACGCGCAGGATCTCGTAGAGCGTGGTGCGCTGGGCGGGGGTGAAGCCGGCCTCGCGGATCAGGGTCTCCAGCTCGGCCACGGTCGCCTTGTTCACGTGCCCGGTTGCCAGGTGCACGTTCTCCTCGTAGAGCGTCCCGCCGAAGTCGTCGGCCCCGAATCGGAGCGCGATCTGGCCGGTCTTCTTGCCCTCGCTGAACCACGAGGCCTGGACGTGGTCGAAGTTGTCCAGGTAGAGCCGCGAGGCCGCCAGGATGCGCAGGTAGCGTGACGCCCCCGCCACCTGCTTCACTTTACTCTCCATCGGCGTGTTGCCGCGCTTGTAGGACCAGGGGACGAAGGCGGTGAAGCCGCGGGTCTCGTCCTGGAGGTCGCGGATGTAGTCGAGGTGCTCCACGATCTCCTCGTCGGTCTCGACGTGGCCGTACATCATGGTGGCGGTCGAGCGCATGCCGACCCGGTGGGCCTCGCGGTGGACGTCGAGCCAGGCCTCGGGCCCGCCCTTCTTGACCGAGATGCGCTTCCGCACCCGCCGCGCCAGGATCTCGGCGCCGCCACCCGGGAGCGTGCGCTGGCCGGCCTCGTAGAGCGCCTCCAGCACGCCGCGGATCGAAAGCCCGCTCACCTCGACCATCTGGTGGATCTCGGGGGCGGAGAAGAAGTGGGGCGTGATGTTCGGGTAGCGCCGCCGCGACTCGCGCACGATCGTGGGGTAGAACTCCCAGGGGATCGCCGGGTTGAGCCCGCCCTGGAGCAGCACGGTGGTGGCGCCCAGGCGGTCGGCGGTCGCCATCATCCGCATCACGCCCTCCACGTCGTGGGTGTAGGCGTCGGAGGCGCCGCCGCCCGGCTTGCGGTAGAAGGCGCAGAAGTGGCAGTCCACCGTGCAGACGTTGGTGTAGTTGGGGTTGGTGTCGATGACGTAGGTGACGAGCTTGGGATCGGTCTTCCGCGCCCGCACCTCGTGGGCGAGGGCTCCCAGCTCGAGGAGCGGGGCCGCGGAGAGCAGGTGGACGCCCTCGGCGGCGCTCAGGCGCTCGCCGGACAGGATCTTGCGCTCGATCGTGGGCCACATGGGAGCGGCCACGATACATCGGCCGCCCGGCCTTGGGCTAGTCGTCCACCTCGCGCCAGGAGAGGGTCACGAACGAGCTGCCGGAGGCCGAGACGCCGACGTACTGGGAGATCGCCTCGCCGCTGTAGAGCACCCGCGTGGTGTTGGTGAGCCCGTCCTGGACGGTGCCGAGCCCGCCGCGGGCGATGATCGCGCCGAGGATCCAGGAGTCGTTGGTCATCTTGCAGTAGTTCTCGGTGTAGATCAGGCCCTTGTAATGGAGGGAGCCGCTCACGCTGAGACTGCCGTCCACGTAGAAGAACCCGGTCCCGTACGTGCCGTTGTGCGAAATGTTCCAGCTCCCCGCCCGGTTCTGGTGGATATTGTCGTTGTCGATGTAGACGACACCGGTCGGCGCGGCAGGCAGCGTGTTGGTCCTCGGGCCCAGCCAGGTCCAGAACTCGCTCTCGCTCATCCCCAGCGCCTCCCAGGGACCGGCGTAGAACGGAGTGGTCTGGTTGGGCTGGATCGCGGCCGGCTCCCCGTACCAGACGTTCTGGGGATTGGTGTACGTGATGGTCCCACTCGACCAGATTCCCGGCAGGTTTCCGTCCCCGGTCTCCCACTGGGTCGGACTCTCGAAGCAGCTCCCGGCCTGGCCCCGGGTCTCCGTGTCGCTCTGATCCCACGGCGTGTCGGCCCGGTGGTTGTAGCCGCACACCATGCAGGCGCCGGTGGTCTTGTAGTTGTAGTTCGCCGTGACCGCGCCGCGGACCATCGCCGTGCCGGTGGTCCGCACCACCTCGGTCACCACGTGGCTGCGCGCGGTGCCGACCCGCCCGACCGCGGAGACCACGAAGATCGGGTTCCCGGTGGTGAACTGGACCGTCGGCGCGCTCTTGTTGTCGTATCGGTAGATCTGGGTCCGCGCCGTGTTGGTCTTGTAGGTCACGGTGAGCACGCTCGAGCCACGGGTGGCGTTGCTGTAGTCGAGCCATTTCCCCGCGGGCTGCTGGGTGGCGAGCGCGGTGGAGTCGGTCCCCAGGATCGGCACGGAGCCCGCCGCGACGTTGAAGATCTGGGTCACCATGCGCGGGTTGAGCGTGTCGGGGACATCCTTCGACTGGATGCGGGCCACCGCCTCGGCCACCCCTGCCTCGGCCAGGCCCAGGGCCTCGCTCTGTCGCGCAACGTGGCCCGCGCTCTTGGTGCTTATGTTCACGCTGGTCATGAGCGCGATGCCGACCAGGCTGAGGACGAGCAGCACCATCAGCGCCACCACCAGCGCGAAGCCCTGTTCCTGCCGGGCGGTGGTCCGAACCGGCGAGAGGCCGCTCGGGGCGCCGGCCTCGGGATTCGTCTGGATTCTCATCGGATGATCAGGACCAGAGCGCCGCTCGTATCGCTCGACTTCACGCCGGCCACCAGGTCGTTGAGGTACGGGGGGCTCGGAACCACGGGGTACATCCCGTAGTTGAAGTCCCCGCTGGTGAGGGTGGGCACGTAGTTCACGACCGCGCCCGCCGTGGGATCGAAACCGTTCGCGACCAGGGTGCCGAGATCGGTGTAGTAGAGCGCGATGCCCCCTCCGAAGCCGGTGGCGCTCGTGCGGTAGCCGATGGCGATGTCCTTGCCGCTGCCGCCGCCGAAGTCGGCGGCCTGGACCGCGGTGACGTAGCCCGGGGCGTTGACCTCCGAGGCCTTCGTGAAGGCGAACGTCGCAGGCGTGCTGTTGCGCCAGTACTGGAGGTGCCCCGTGGCGGTCCCGTTCTGGGTCCCGACCACGACGTCGCGGTACCCGTCCCCGTCCACGTCCGCGATCGCCACCGACAGCGGAATGTCCGCGGTCAGCGTCTGGACGCTCTCATAGAGAAACACCGGGTTCGCCGTCTTCCCGCGGTTCTTGAGGAACATGATCTGGCCGGTGTACGTGCCCGTGATAGTCTTGGTCGTCACCACCAGGTCCTTCAGGCCGTCCCCGTCGAAATCCCCGAGCGCCATCCCCGTCACCTGGCCGAGCGCGCCGTTCGGGATCGACCCCTCGTTCGGATACTTGTCGTAGTTCGCCCAGTCCGGGGGCGAGGCGTTCGAGTTCTTCCACAGCTCGATCGTGCCCTCCCCGGCGGTCGGCGACTTGGTCCCGACCAGCGCGTCCACGCCGTCTGCCGCGGCTGAGGCGCCCACCAGGTCCCCGGTGAGCGTGACGTATACGTCGCCGTGGTCGGCCGTGGCGTGGCGCTTGGTGTAGGCGGTCGGCAGGTAGCCCTCGTTGCCCGAAGTGTTCTGAGTGAGCCAAAAGAAGATGTTGTTGTTGGTGGAGTTCCAGCTCGTCCCCGTGACCACGTCGTAGCGCTCGCGCTGGAAGTTGGTGGAGCCGGTGTCGAGCGTGTCCACGGCGAGCGACAGGACGCCGGCCGCGGCGGCGCGGAAGTAGTCCGGGCTGCTGTTGAACAGCGGGTTGGCGTCGTAGCGGTTGAACCACACCGAGATCTGGTCGGACCCGTTGATGTCCGACCCGACCACCAGGTCGCGGTCCTGCCCGCGGTTGTAGGTCTGGGTCGTGGGCCAGTCCTTCTCGATCAGGTCCGCGCTCCCGAGGCTCAGCACGCGCGCGGCGGAAAGCGTGATGATCTGGAAGCCGAACACCCCGAAGCTCTTGCCCGTGAGAGTGCCTCCATCCGTGACCCACAGCCCGGGGATCGCGGTCGAGGAGGTCGCGGAGTAGCCCGGAGGGGGCTGGATGTAGATCGAGTAGGCCGCCGTGTGCGGCGGGTCGTTGGCGGCGAGGGACAGCGTGTAGTTGCCGTTGGCATCGGTCACGGTGCTGCCCGAGACCGAGACGCCCCCGTCCTTGGTCGCCCCCACCCAGACGTTCTCGACTCCGGGCTCCCCGGTGTTCCAGGTCCCACTGCGGTTGTTGTCGCGGTAGACCGTGCCCTGGATCGTCCCCTTGGGCGCCGCACGAACGCCGAAGGCCACCGTGACGTTGCCGCCGTTCGACATCGTGCCCGTGTACGGGTTCGTGGACGTGCTGATCAGGCTGTCCGAGAGCGACACGCTCACGCTGTAGCTGCCCGGGGGGACGAACAGGGTGGCCGCCCCGTTTCCATCGGTGAACGCCGTGATCGGCCCCGGCGTGGCGGTGAGGGTCATCCCGGTGCGGCCCATCTCCCCGGCCTGCTGGACGCCGTCCAGGTTCGCGTCGGAGAAGACCGCCACGTGGATGAACCCGCCGGCCCTGGCGGTGTCGGCGAAGTTGAACGTGGTCGCCGGCCCCACCGCGAGCGTGGTGGAGTCGGGGTTGGTGAAGACTCCGAATCCCTGGGGAGCGTAGTGCTTGAGCTTGTAGCTGCCCTGCTGCACGTTGTAGAGGAAGTGCCCGGTCGCATCCGAGTAGACGAGCATGGAAGTGCCGAGCAGGAGCTGCCCGCCGCTGATTCCCGCCTCGCCCACGTCCTTCACGCGGTTCTTGTTCACGTCGTTGTAGACGTACCCCTCGATCGCGAACGTCTTGGCCGTCTGGGGGACGTTGCGGGCCGCCAGCACCTGGGTCTGCAGCGTGGTCCGTGCGTAGGTGCCGTCGGGGTTCTTGCGGGAGCTGGGAGCCGTGAGCCGGACGGTGATCCGCGAGATGTCGGCGAGCCGGGAGGTGGGAATCGGGCCGGCGTTCCAGTTCCATGCGGTGGTGCTGTCCTTGAAGTAGACCGTGAACAGCGCGGGGACGTCACCGCCCGGCTTGTTCACCAGTGCCACGCGCTCGGCCGCCCCGCCGTTGGCGCCCGCGACGTTGCCGGTGGAGTCGCCGTACACCTGCCGGACCAGCACGTAGTCGTCGGGGTTCGGGGTGCGGCGCGCGTCCGTGCCGTTGTCCGACGTGATGTCGCTCGCGTTCACCGCGCCGTCGTTGTTGGCGTCCAGGGTCCAGCGCACCACCTCCGCCCCGGTCCGGTACTTGATCGGAGGGGCGAACGCGGTGCCGTTGAGCGGGAACGGACGGGGGGTACCCGAGGGGTTGTACGCCAGCGGGGCCATGTGGGCGGCGGCGGTGTCGGGATAGGGCTGCTCGTTGGCGTTGATCAGCACCTGCATCGAGTCGATGTAGGCGATCGCGGGCTGGGGCTGCGCCGTGTAGTCCAGGTCGGCGCCATAGCCGGCCGTGCGCATGTCGCGCGCCATCATCTCGAGCGCGGTCTGGGCGGCCTGGTCGCTCTCGAGCTCGTTGGTCGTCGAGGTCTTACTGCGGGTCGCCCCGTACATGACCGCCATGATCGAGACCACCACGATCCCGAGCACCACCAGGGTGACGAGCAGCTCGACCAGGGTGAAGCCGTGGGAGGAGGGGCGGGGGCGAGAGCCGGAGCGGAGTCGTGAAATGAGGAGCATGAGCTATTTCCGGAGGTAGGTAACGGCCTGCAGCGTGCAGGGCTTGATGTGTTTCCAGACCACGCTCACCGTCACGCGCTTCAGGTTGGTGAGGGGTGCCGGGAGGCTGTCCACCTGGTAGTAGCGCTTCATCGAGCCGACGGTCCCGAGCGGCTCCGTGGCGGTGCCCCCCGGGTGCCGGCCGGATGTGAGCGCGGTATCGGACCAGCTCAGAACCTCGAGCGACTCGATCCTCTCGCGCGAATACTGGCTGGCCTCGATCCGCATCCGCGACTGCACCTGGCTGCGGGAGCCGGCGGGGAAGAGCTGGGAGAGCGAGAGCACGCCGATCGAGAGCACCACCAGCGCGATCAGCAGCTCGAGCAGGCTGATGCCGCGCTCGGCGGCCACGCGCGGGGTGGGGACGGAGATCATCGCGTGCCTCAGTGGCTCAGCGCCAGGCCCGACGTCTGGACCGAAACCGTGTCGCGCAGCCCCCGCGGATCCTTGAGCACGACGTCTCCGGAGCCCGAGAAGCGCCCGTCGGTGAGCGCGGTGATCACTTTGCCGGTGGTCCCGCCGACCAGGAGGCTCGCGCTCTCGAGCGTGATCCCCTTGGGGAGCGTGAACGGGCCGTAGTCCTTGCTGGTCGACATGTCCCGGACGATGTAGGAGCCGTTGGCCCCGGTCGTGAACGTCACCCGCTGCTGGTGACCGATGCTCATCGCCTTCTGCCGGCTCAGCCGGAGCTGGCCGACCAGGTTCTCGGTTGCGCCCTTGAGCAGGTGCGTTCGGCGGAACGAGATGAACGAAGGAATGCTGAAGGCAAGCATGACCCCGAAGATCAGGCACACGACGGAGAGCTCGATCAGGCTGAAGCCTGCCTGGGATGCGCGGTGACGGTTCATGCCACCAGAGGCATGAGCACTCGGCGTGCCAAGCAGATGCGCTGAGTCAGCGACTGTGCGTTGGGGAATCCTGCCCAGCCAGAAGCCCGCCCTCTGCAAAAAGAAGCGGCGGTGGATGGCAAAACGCCCGGGCGACTTAGCCCGTTGCCCCCGCAACCGCTTACGCGCCCCGACGACGCGTCCGGCACGGCGGGGCGATGCGGGCTGCAAGCGCCGGGGGATTCGCCCTGCGCCGCGAGGATCACGGGACCTCGCGCCACGAGAGCGTCGTGGTCTTGCTCCCGAACAGGCCCGCCCCCTGCATGATGGCTTCGCTGCTGTAGAGCACGGCGCAGCCGTAGTTCTTGGAGTTGATCTCCAGCTTCTGGCCCGAGTAGACCATGCCCAGCACCCACAGCTTGTCGCTGGTCTTGCAGTAGCCCTCCGCGTAGATCATGCCGCGGTAGTCGAAGTCGCCGGAGATGTCCAGGTCGCCGTCGATGTAGAACATGCCGGTCCCGCTGATCGGGCCGTACAGGTGCCACTTGCCCGACGAATTGTGCGGGATGTTGTCGTTGTCGACGTAGATGATCCCGTTCAGGTTGGCCGGAATGGTGGACTGTCGGGGCGGCAGTCCGGCGACGAACTGGGCCTGGGTCTGGCCGAGGACCTCCCAGGGACCGGTGTAGTTGGGGCTCTGGAACTCCCGGGCCACCGGGGCCTCGCCGTACTGGATCGTGTCGTCCTTCACCCCGATGCCGGCGCCGCTCCATGCCGCGGCGATCGGCGGCGCGTCGGTCTCCCACTGGTCGGCCGCCAGGTTCTTGTTGCACGAGGTCGCCGAGCCGTCGCGCCCCGTCACGCAGCCGGTCCAGGTCGGAGTGGTGAGCACGTGGTCGTAGCCGCACAGGTGGGCGAGCACCGAGCAGTTGATCTGCGCCCAGCCGTTGGCGGCGGCCTTGGCGTGGGTGCTGCCGGCGGTCCGGGTCATGGTGACCTCGGCGACCACCTTGCGCCGGACGTCGCCGTCCCGCCCGCTCACCGTGACGACGTAGATCGGCATGCCGCTCGCGGTCTGGACGGCGGGGCTCCTGGTCTCGTCGTACTTGTAGATCTGGGTCCGCGCCGCGTCGGTCTTGTAGGTCACGGTGAGCGCGTCGGACCCCTTGGTCGCGGTGCTGTAGGCGAGCCACGAGCCGGCGGGCTGGGCGGTGGCGAGCGCGGTCGAGTCGGCGCCCAGCACCGGCACGTTCCCCGCGCTGGCGTTGAAGATCTGGGTGACCATCCTGGGATTCTGGTTGTCGGGCACCTCGCGGCTCCGGATGCGCTCGATCGCCTCGGCGATCCCGGCCTCGGCGAAGTTGAGCGCCTTGGACTCGCGCAATCCGTATCCCGAGACCTTGGTCTCGACGTTCAGGCTCTGGAACAGCGCCAGGGCCAGGAGCGACAGAATCAGCACGACGATCAGGGCGATGGCGAGCGCCGCGCCGCGCTCGTCGCGGCGGGACTCGATGGGGCGGGACATCGGTACATCCTCCTCGGAAAGAGCATTGGCGTCTCGGCGCGCCGGCGGGCGCGCCGTGAGTTGGCGATCGGACATGGCGCTCCCCCTCACCGGATCACCACCACCAACGAGCCGGTGGTCGCGCCGGACTTCACGCCGGCGGCCAGATCGGTGAGGTACGGCGGTGCGGGCTGCGAGGGCTGCACTCCATAGTTGAAGTTGTTCGTGGTCAGCGCGGGCACCATGTTGGTCACCGCGCCGCCGGTCGGGTCGCTCCCGCTGCCCGGCAGGTCGCCGGCGTCGCAGTAGTAGATGAGCAGGCCGCCCGTGTAGCTCGAGGTGTCATGGCGCCAGCCCATGGCGAAGTCGGTGTGGGAGGTCCCGCCGAAGTCCCCGCTCGCGAGGGACTGGACGATGCCGGGAGCATCCACCGTCTTCTGCGCGGTGAAGGCGAGCGTGCTCGCCGTGGTGCACCGGTAGTAGATCAGGTGCCCCGAGCCGGTCCCGCTCTGGGTGCCGACCACCACGTCGGGGTGGCCGTCGAGGTCCACGTCCATTACCGTGAGCGCGGTGACCGCGTCGGCGGAGAGCGTGTAGGAGCTGGCATACACGTAGTGCGGCTTCGACACCTTGTTCGAGAACTTGAGGAACATGAGCTGGCCGGCGTAGTCGGCGGTGCGCGTGCCGACCACGATGTCCTTCTTGCCGTCGCCGTCGATGTCCGCGAGCGCCATGGCGGTCACCTCTCCCAGGTTCGAGGGGACCGAGCCCGCCGTCGGATAGACGTCCTCGTTCGCGAACTTGGGCGTGGTGTTGTTGTCGTTCTTCCACTCTTCGATCGTGCCGTGCCCGGCGGTGGGGGACTTGGTGCCCACGATGAGATCCGGCCCGTCCGGGGTGGAGTTGCCGGCGCAGTCGTAGGTCGCGATGGTCTGCACGTCGCCGAGGTCGTTGGTCTTGTAACTCTTGCTCGAGCTGGTGGGGAAGTAGCCCTCGTTGCCGCTCGTGTTCTGCGTGTACCACACGTAGATGTTCAACCCACTCGCGATCTTGGTCCCGGTGACCAGATCGGGGCGCCCCTTGGGGGCGTTGGAGTCGAGCGTGTCCATGGCCATGCACAGCACCGACCCGGGGGCGTTGCGCGTGTAGGTCGGGTCCGCGTTGAAGAGCGGGGTGGTGTTGTACTGGTCGAACCACACCGAGATGTTGTTGCTGGTGCCGGTCTCGGCCCCCAGGATCAGGTCGGCGTCCTTGCGCGCCAGGCTGGCGTTGGTTCCCCAGTCGTTCTCGATCAGATCGGTGCTCTGCAGGCACAGCACGCGGCTGGCGTTCAGCGTGATGATCTGGAACGAGGACATGCCGAAGTTCTTGCCGGTGATCGTCTGGCTGGCCTGGGCCCAGATCGAGCCGATCGAGGTCGTGGTGGTCGGGCAGAAGCCGGTGGGAACCGAGGCCGAGATGGAGTAGGCGGTGGTGTGGGGCGGGTCGTTGGCCGCCACGTTGATGGAGTAGCTGCCATCGGCGCCGGTGAAGGCGTACGCGAACGCGGTGGCCTCCCCGCTGCGGTAGACACCCACCCAGACGTTCTGGATCCCGGTCTCCCCCCCGCCGAGGACCCCGTCGCCGTTGGTGTCGCGGAACACCGTGCCCTTGAGGGTCGCGTCCCCGCCCCCGCTGAGGTCCAGTCCGAACCGGATGCTGGCCGAGTCGCCGTCGGCCATCGTGCCCGTCATGGGGTTGGACGTCCTCACGTAGTACGAATCCGGCGGCGTGGTGGTCACGCTGTATCCCCCGACCGGAGAGAAGAGCTTCACCAGCCCGTTGATGTCGGTGGTCTTGGTATCGGGCCCGGGGGTGAGCGAAACCTGCACATCCGGCACCAGCGTCTCACCGGCCTGGTAGACGCCGTCCGCGTTGAGGTCCCTATAGACGGTCGCCTTGACCCACCCGCCGGTGCGGGCGGTGTCGGCGAACGACTTGCTGGTGCCGGGGGGGAGCGTGACCACGAAGCTGTCGGGGCTGTTGAAGCCGCCATAGCCCAGGGGGGCCGTGCTCTTCAGCGAGTAGGTGCCGGCCTGCGCCTTGAGCACGTAGTAGCCGCTCCCCGCCGTGGTGCCGCTCACGCCGCTGCTCAGGTACACCGTGGCCCCGGTGAGGCCGGGCTCGCCGGCGTCCATCTGACGGTTCTTGTTCTTGTCGTCGTAGACGTAGCCGTCGATCGCGAACTCGGTGGCCCCGGTGTTCGGCACGTTCCGCCGCGAGCTGACCTCGGTCTGCAGGCTGGTCTCGGTGTAGTTGCCCTTCGGATCCGGCAGGCCGCTCGGCGCCACGACGTTGACCGCGATGCGCTCGATGTCCGCGAGCTTGTTGGCCGGCACCGGGCCGTTGGCCCAGCTCCACGGGGTCGAGGAGCCCGTGAAATAGACCTTGAAGATCGACGGCACCGACCCGCCGGGCTTGCGCACCAGGCCGATGCGCTCGGTCGTGCCGCCGTTGTTGCCGGCGACGTTGCCGGTCGAGTCGCCGTAGACCTGGCGTACCAGCTCGTAGTCGTTCGGGTTCGGCGTGCGGCGGGCGTCGATGCCGTTCGCGGCGGCGACGTCGCTGGCGTTGACCTGTCCGTCGTTGTTGACGTCCAGCGTCCAGCGCACGATCTCCGCGCCGCTGCGGTACTTGATGGGGGGCTGCCACGAGGTCCCGCTCAACGGGAAGGGCTTGGGGTTGCCGCTGGGCTGATAGGCCAGCGGCGGCTTGTGGACGCTGCTCGTGTCGGGGTAGGGCTCCAGGTTCAAGTTGATCAGGACCTGGGCGGAATCGATGTAGGCGATCGGGGGCTGCGGCAACGCCGCCCAGTCCAGGTCCGCCCCGTAGCCGCTCGAACGCAGGTCCCGCGCCATCATCTCCAGCATCGCGCGGCCGGCCTGGGCCGACTCGAGCCGGTTCACTGTCGAGACCTTGCTGCGCGTGCTCATGTACATCACGGTCATGAGCCCGACCATGACGAGCGAGAGCACCGTCAGGGTGACGATGAGCTCGATCAGGGTGAAGCCGCGCGCCCGGCCGGGGTGTTCCCCGCCCGGCCCGGTCGAGCCGCGCATGCTAGGTCTTCCTCACGTAGGTGGTCGCGGTCACGGAATGGGGCTTCTGGAGTTTCCAGCTCACCGTGACCGTGACCTTCCTCAGCTCGTCGAGCGGCGCGGCGAGGGCGTCGACCTGATAGAAGCGGAGCATCTCCCGGTGGGCGCCGAGGGTGTCGCAGGCCGTGCCGGAGGGATGCCGGCCGGCGGCGAGGGCGGGGTCCGTCCACGAGAGCAGGGAGAGCTGCTCGACCTTCTGCTGGGCGTAGAAGTTGGCCGAGGTCAGCTCCTTCGCCTGAACCTGGGTGCGGCTCCCGGCGGGGAAGAGCTGGGCGACGGCCAGGACGCCGATCGAGAGCACCACGAGGGCGATCAGCAGCTCGAGGAGCGAGACGCCGCGCTCGCGAACGGGGCCGGCCGCGCAGGTGGGCAGGTCGAAACCCGCTTCGAATGAGTTCGGATGGTCCATCCCGCCAAGTACTTGAGCAGTCGGCATGCCAGCGCGAAAGAGTCGCGGCTGGGGAATCGCACCCGCCCGCAAGCCGATTCACTGCATTTGGAAGGCCCGCCGTATCGCGAAATGCCGCGCCCGCTTGTCTCCGCCGCCGCAAGCTCTTACGAGCCGGAGGCGTGCGCCCGGCACGGCGCGGTCAGGCAGGCTGCAATCGCGGGGGCAAATCACGCTCGCGATGGCGATGCCGAGATGCCGCCGCGTGCGCCCCGCCGGAGCCGGGCGCCGCCGCGCCGCTCGCCGTCTACTTTTCCCGCCACGAGAGCGTGACGAACTGGCCGCCGTACTTGGCGAGCGCGAGCAGGATCGCCTCGTGGCTGTAGAGGATCGTGCAGCCGCCCGTCAGCTTGACGTCGGTCTGGCCGTGTACGATGAGACCGCCCAGGATCCACGCCTGGCCGTTGAACGTGACGTCGCCTTCGATGTAGACCAGCCCCCGGTACGTGAACCACGAGTTGATGGTCAGGCTGCCGTCCAGGTAGAGCAGCCCCTCGCCGCCCTGGCCCTGGATGCCCCAGCTGCCCGATACGTTTTGGGCGATCCCGTCGTTGTCCAGGTAGGTGATCCCGTTCAGGTTCGCGGGAACGCCGGTGGAGGGAACTCCGGCCCAGGCGTAGAAGTCCGCCTGGGAGAGGCCGACCGCGTCCCACGGTCCCGAGTAGAAGCCGGTCTGTCGCGAGGCGTTCGCCTGCGGATAGCCGGCCTGGGTCGGAGTGCCGCCCCCCCAGGTCGTGTCGGTGGTCCACGAGCCTGGGAGATCGGAATTCTGGTTGACCTCGTACGGAATGCAGCTGTTGGAGCCGGTGCGGCCGTTCTCGCCGTACCAGACCGGGGTATTGATGCTGTGGTCGTATCCGCACACGGCCGAGTTGCCGATGAAGCGGATGTCGTGTTTGGCGGCCACCGCCGCCTTGCTGTCGGCGTTCACCGGCTTCTGGATCACCTCCGTGACGACGCGCTTGACCGCCGTCCCCTGGCGGGCGGTGGAGTTGACCACGTAGATGGGCAATCCGGTCGTGGTATTGACCGGCGGCGTGAGGGTGTTGTCGTACTTGTAGATCAAGGTGCGCGCGGCGTTGGTCTTGAACTGAACGGTGAGCACGTCCGGCCCGCGGGACGCGGTGCTGTAGGGCAGCCACTGGCCGGTCGGCTGCCGGGTCTCGACCGCGACCGAGTCCGTGCCGAGCACGGGAACGCTGCCCGCCGGGCACAGGAAGACCTGACCCACCGCTCTCGGGTTGTTGCCGGCGAGCCCCAGATCGCCGTTCCGGATCCGGGCGATGGCCTCGCCCACCCCGGCCTCGGCGGTGTTGAGCGCCTTGGACATGCGCAGGTCGTGCCCCGCGATCTTGCGGTTCATCGAGACGCTCATCATGAGCACCGCGGCGAGCAGCGCCATCACCAGCAGCACGAGCAGCGCCATGACCAGCGCCACGCCGCGCTCGCCGTGTGGGAGCGGCCCGCGCCAGCGGCGCGTTCTCGCCCTCATCGGATGAACACCACGAGCGCGCCGGTCGTGGGGCTGGCCTTGACGCCGGCCGCGAGGTCGGTGAGGAAGGGCGGGGCGGGCGAGACCGGGTAGACGCCGTAGTTGAAGTTGTTCACGGTGAGCGCCGGAACGAAGTTGAACACCGATCCGGCCGACGGATCCGTCCCGTTGCTCGGGAACGTGCCGGAATCGCAGTAGTAGACCAGGATGCCGCCGCCGTAACCGGTGTCCGTGGCCCGCCAGCCCATCGCCACGTCGGTGCGCGACGCCCCGCCGCCCAGGTCGGCCGCGGCGAGCGAGGTCACGATGCCGGGCGCATCCACCGTGCGGGTGCTGGTGAAGCTCGGCACCGTGCCGGCGTTGTCGTTCTTCCAGTACTGGATCTGGCCCGTCGCCGTGCCGGTCTGGGTACCGGCCACGATGTCGAGGTAGCCGTCTCCGTTCACGTCCAGGCAGGTGACCGACGTCACCACCGAGGTGGGCAGCGTGTAGACCGCGGCACAGGTGAAGCGTGCGCCCGTGATCTTGGTCACGAACCGGAACACCGCGATCTGACCGTTGTAGGTGCCGGTCTTCGTGCCCACGACGAGGTCCCGCTTGCCGTCCCCGTTCAGGTCGGCGAGCGCCATCGAGGTCACCTCGCCCAGGTTGCTCCCCGGAATGCTGCCCGCGGGCGGATAGATCTCCACGCGCCCGAAGTTGGGGGTCGCGCCGTCGTCGCTCTGCCAGACCTCGATCGTTCCGTGCCCGGCGGTCGCCGACTTGGTGCCGGCCAGCAGGTCCGGCTTCGCGCCGCCCGCGCAGTCGTACGACTTGACCGCCTGCACGTCGCCGTTGTCGGCGGTCTTGTAGCTCTTGTCGGGCGTGGTCTTGACATAGCCCTGGTTGCCGCTGCTGTTCTGGTTGTACCAGACGAACAGGTTGCCGGCGGTCGCGTACAGGGTGCCGGTCGCGATGTCGGGACGGGCGAAGGGCGAGACGTTGGCGTCCAGCGTGTCCACGACCAGCGACAGCACCGAATTGGCCGCGTTGCGGGTGTAGCCGGTGGGGTCCACCGGGGACGGGCTGAACAGCGGGGTGGCGTCGTACTGGCTGAACCACACCGAGATGTTGTCGGTGCCGCCCGCATCCGCCCCCAGCACGATGTCGGCGTCGCCGTGCGCGTGGTCGGTCTGCCCGCCCGACCAGTCCTTCTCCATCAGGTCGCGGCTCCCGAGGCTCAGCACGCGACTCGCGTTGAGCGTGATGATCTGGTAGGCGACCAGGCCGAAGTTCTGGTTCGAGGCCACCTGCCCGTTCGTGAGCCAGACGGGCGAGATCGAGGTGGAAGTGGTCGGGAAGTAGCCGTTCGGCACCGCGACGATGATCGAGTACGCCGCGGTGTGCGGCGGATCGTTGACCGGGACCGTGATCGCGTAGTCGCCGCTGGCGTCGGTGTAGGTGTAACCCTGGACCGTCACGCCGCCGTTGGTGGTCACGCCCACCCACACGTTCTGCAGCCCCGGCTCGGTTCCCTGGTAGGCGCCGTCGCGGTTGTTGTCGCGGAACACCTTGCCCTTCGTGATCCCGGTCGCGCTCACCTTCAGTGCGAACGAGTGGCTCGCCGAGCCGCCGTTCGTCATGGTGCCGGACACCGGGTTCGGGCTGGTCACGACGAACGAATCGGGCGGCGTGCAGGTCAGGGTGTAGCCGCCGGACTGGACGAAGATCGAGGCGTTGCCGTAGCCGTCGGTGTAGGACGTGGTGCCCGCGGGATCGAGCCGGATGGCCACGGACGACCGCCCCGGCTCGCCCGCGTCCTGGTACAGGTTGTCGTTGAGGTCCCTGAACGCCGTGACCGACGCGAACCCGCCGGCGCGCGCGGTGTCGGCGAAGTCGCGGCTCGCGCTCGGGGGCACGGTGACCGAGTAGGTCGCGGGGTTGTTGAAGTTGCCGTAGTTCGCGAGCGGCGTGTGCTGCAGCGTGTAGGTGCCGGCCGGGGCGCGGATGATGAAGTGGCCGGTCGTGCCCGTGACCGCGGTGTAGCTGTTCCCGAGCCGCACGCCCACGCCTGCGATCCCGAGCTCCAGCGGCTGCTTGGTGTGATCCTGGTTGGCGTCATCGAACACGTAGCCGTCCACCGGGTAGGTCGTCAGTCCCCAATTGGGGGCGTTGCGGGCGGCGTTGACCTCGGTCGTGAGCACGGTCTCCGCGTACTTGCCGCGGTAGTCGGCCTTGCCGCTCGGCGCGGTCACCTTGACGACGACCCGGTCCACGTTCTTGAGCTGGGTCGTGGGAATCGGTCCGTCCGACCAGTTCCACGGCGTGCTGGAGCCGCGCAGGTACACGGTGAAGAGCGGCGCCACGGTCCCGCCCGGCTTTCGGACCAACGCCACCTCCTCGTTCAGGAACGGGCCGTTGTTGCCGGCCACGTTGTTCACCGAGTCGCCGTACACCTGGCGCAGGAGCGCGAAGTCGTCGGGATTCCGGGTGCGGCTCGCCGCGGTTCCGGCCGCGTCGGTCGAGTTCACGAGGCCGTCGTTGCTGGCATCGAGCGTGTAGCGGACGATCTCGGCGCCGGTCCGATACTTGATCGACGGCTGCCAGGCCGTGTTGTCGAGCTTGAAGGGCCGCGGGGTTCCCGCCGGGTTGTAGGCGAACGGCGGGAGGTGCGGGTCCGGATAGGGCTGCAGGTTCTCGTTGAGGATCATCTCCATCGAGTCCACGTAGGCGACCGCCAGCTGCGCCGGGGTGGTGTCCGCGTCCGCCCCGTAGCCCGCGGTGCGCACGTCGCTCGCGATCATCTCGAGCGCGGCGCGCGCCGCCTGGGTGGACTCGATGAAGTTGCTGGTGCTGTTCTTCCCGCGCATCGTGGTCATGAGAACCGCGGTGAGCGCGATCGAGATGACGACCAGCACGCCGAGCGTGACCAGCAGCTCGAGCATGGTGAAGCCTCGGGCAGCGGCCCTGCCGCCGGTTCGGAGTGCGCGTTGGATCGGAGCGCGGAGCATGGTAGTTACCGCCTCAGGTAGGTCGTGGCCGTGACCGAATGCGCCCCCAGGAAGGTCCAGTTCACGGTCACGGTGACTTTCTTCAGGTTGTCCAGGGGTGTCGCCAGAGTCGTGATTTCCCAGGATCGCTGCCACTGCCCGGTGGTGCCGAGCGGCTCGTTGGTGTTGGCCGAAGGGTGCCGCCCGTTGGTGAGCGACGGGTCCGACCAGGTCAACACCTGGAGGGACTCGATCTTCTGCTGGGCGTAGGCGCTCGCCTGGGTCATCATCTTGTCCGTGACCTGCCCGCGGCTGGCGGCGGGAATGAGCCGGCCGAGCACCAGTATGCCGGTGGTCAGCACCAGGATCGCGATCAGCATCTCGACCAGCGTGAGGCCGCGCTCCTGGCGATGCGGGAGGGGTCGCGCGCTCATGCTGCGTCCTACTGGACCAGCACCAGCCCGGAGAGCTGGACGTTGATGGTGTCGCGCAGGCCGTCCGGGTTCTGCAGGATGATCATGCCGGACTGGCTGGCGCGCCCGTCCGCCTTCATGGTGACCGCAGCGCCCGGGAGAGTGCCGGTGCTCCACAGGTAGGTGACGCCCTTGGGGAACTTCCAGAAGTTCGAGGGCACGCTGTTGTGGTAGTGGAAGTCGTAGCCGAACGCCACCTGGAAGTGGAGGATCTGCTGGGTCGCGGACGCGATCGCCTTCTGGCGCGCGAGCTGGATCTGCCCGGCCAGGTCCTGCACCGTGCCCTTGAGCGCGAGGCTGCGGTTCAGGCGCAGGAACGCCGGAAGCGAAAACGCCGCGATCACCCCGAGGACGATGAGGACCACCGCCGTCTCGATCAGGGTGAAACCCCGTGCGGCGCCATGCGTGCGCATCATGGTCGGCTTCTCTCATGTTAGTGCGGCATCCGGCCCCTCGTCGGCCCGGCGGATCAAGCGTCAATATCGGCAACAGCAAGCCGGGCCTTGAGAACGCAAGAGGGGGACCAATGGGCGAAAGACCCGCGCGGGTGGGTGAATCTCCGCAACTCGGCGAGGGAACGGCGTCCGCGCGGCCCCCCGGATCTGCCCACGATGCGAACTGCAGTGCGGCGCACCGTTCGGGACACTCGGCTTCCGGAATATTGCGCGGGGGATTCTTGCAGCGCGCAAGGCGCCGGCGCCGCGGGAGGAGCGCGGGCGCCAAGCGGAACGGCGCGCCGGGAAGCACCCGGCGGCGCCGCGGGAGAGAGAGGCGGCAGCGCCGCCGCTAGCGGTCGCCGCCGATCATGTCACCGAGGCGGCCGAGGATCGAGCCCTCCTCGCGCCCGCCGCGCCCGGTCTGCGGGGCGGCGGCGTAGATCCGGCTCGCGAGCCGGCTGAAGGGCAGCGACTGGAGCCACACCCGGCCCGGCCCGCGCAGGGTCGCCAAGAACAGGCCCTCGCCGCCGAAGAGCGCGGTCTTCAGGCCCCCGGCGAGCTGGATGTCGTATTCGACCGAGGGCTGCATCGCCACGATGCAGCCGGTGTCGACGCGCAGCGTCTCGCCCGCGGCGAGCGTGCGCTCCTCGAGCGTGCCGCCGGCGTGCACGAACGCCCAGCCGTCGCCCTGCAGGCGCTCGAGGATGAAGCCCTCGCCGCCGAAGAGCCCGGCGCCGAAGCGCTTGGTGAACGCGATGCCGATGCTCACGCCCTTGGCCGCGGCCAGGAACGAGTCCTTCTGCGCGATCAGCTCGCCCCCGATCTCGGCGAGGTGGACCGGGACGATCTTGCCCGGATAGGGCGCGGCGAAGGCCGCGCGCCGCTTCCCGTTGGCGGTGTTGTGGAACACCGTCATGAACAGCGACTCGCCGACCAGCAGGCGCTTGCCGGCCCCGAGGAGCTTCTCCATGAGCCCCCCGCCCGGCTGCGAGCCGTCCCCGAAGATGGTCTGCATCTCGATTCCGTCCTCGAGGTACATCATGGCGCCGGCCTCGCCGAGGGCGGCCTCGCCGGGATCCAGCTCGATCTTCACGAACTGCATGTCGTCGCCGAGGATCTGGTAATCCACTTCGTGCATGGTGGGCATCGGGTGACTCCTCCACTCGCGTCGCGGTCAAGGACGCGGGAACTACGCTCGCACCGGCCCCACGGTTGCGGGGGTGCTGTGGGATGTCAGTCGTGGGCGATCAGGTCGTGGCGGCGGAGCAGCCCCTCGAAGCGCTCGAGCCCGGAGAGGTCCTCGGGCCCGAGGCGGTAGTGGAACCGCCGCAGGTAGGCTTCCATCTCCTCCGCACTCCAGCCGGCCTCGGTCTGCTGGCGCGCCACCTCGGGCAGATTGGCCAGCCCGGCGGCCAGAGACGAGTCCAGGAACGCGCCCAGCTCCGCCTGGAGCGCGGGATCGAGCGTGGCTCGCACCGCCCACACCGCGTAGACGAACGGCAGCCCGGTCCATTCCAGCCACTCGGCGCCGAGGTCGAGCGCGTGCGTGAAGCCCTCGGGCCGCTGGCGCCGCATGCGCATCGCGTGGTCGCCGATCACGAGCAGGGCGTCGGCCTGCGCGGGCTCGAGGCCGCGCACGTAGCGCACGCCCGCGAGGCCGAGCCGCACGTCGAGCAGCATCCGGAGCAGCTTGATCGAGGTCGAGGTCTCGGGCGTGACCGAGACCAGGGCGCCCGCGAGCGAGGCCGCCGGCCGGCGCGAGAACAGGAGCACCGAGTGCACCGCGCCGCGCGCCGCCACGCCCAGGGAGGGGCGGAGGAGCTCGAAGCGGTCGCGCAGCCTGAGGAAGTCCGCGCTCGCCATCAGGCCCAGGTCCACCGTGCCGGCCTCGGCCTCCCGCCCCAGCTCGCGCGGCACGAGGTTGCGCACCGCGAACGGCGCATCGCCCCACAGCGCGTAGAACGGCGCCGCGTTGGCGTACGGAATGCGGGCCGCCATGGTGGCCGTGGAGAGGCGCGACGCCGGGTTCATGGGCCGGCGAGAATACAATGCGAGCGAGGCGAGCGTCGAGCGCGCACCAGCCTGTATGCTGCCGCGCATGCTCGAGCCCGATCGCGCTCCCGGGCGCTGGCGCATGCTGGCGCTGCTCTCGCTCGCCGAGCTGCTCGGCATGTCGCTGTGGTTCGCGGCCGCCGCGGTCGCGCCCCAGCTCCGCGCGCGCTGGAGCCTCGATGCGGCGCAGGTCGGCTGGCTCACCGCCATGGTGCAGCTCGGCTTCGTCGCCGGCACCGCGTGCGCCGCGCTGCTCAACCTTGCGGACCTGATCCCGGCGCGGGCCTACTTCTCGGGCGCCGCGCTGCTCGGCGCGCTGGCCAACGCCGCGCTCGCCGCCGCCCCCGGCTACGGCGCGGCGCTGGTCTCGCGCTTCCTCACCGGCTTCTTCCTCGCCGGCGTCTATCCGCCCGCGATGAAGATGATCTCGACCTGGTTCCGCGAGTGGCGCGGCCTGGCGATCGGCACGGTGGTGGGCGCGCTCACGATCGGCAAGGCCACGCCCTACCTGGTGCACGCGCTCGAGGGCGCGGGGGTCGCCGGCGTGACGCTCACCGCCTCGGCCGGGGCGCTGCTCGGCTCGGCCCTGGTCGCGCTCTTCTACCGCGACGGGCCGCATCCCTTCCCGCGCCGCGCGTTCTCGTGGCGGCTCGCGGCCGCCGTCATGCGCCACCGCGAGACCCGGCTCGCGATCGCCGGCTACCTCGGGCACATGTGGGAGCTGTACGCGATGTGGACCTGGCTGCCCGCGTTCCTGGCCGCGAGCGAGGCCGCGCGCGCCGCCGCGGGGATCGGCGCGGCGCCACGCGGAGCAGTGGACCTCCTCGCCTTCGGAGCGATCGCGGCCGGCGGGCTGGGCTGCGTGTGGGGCGGCTGGGCCGCACGGAGCTCAGGCTACGGGCTCGTGGTCACGCGCGCCATGGCGGCGAGCGGCGCCTGCGCGCTCGCCATCGGGCTCCTGTTCGGCGCGAGCCCGTGGGTGCTGGTCCCGGTGGCCTGGGTGTGGGGCTTCTTCGTGGTCGCCGACTCGGCCCAGTTCAGCGCGCTCGTGACCGAGGTCGCGCCTCCGCACGCGGTGGGCACCGCGCTCACCCTCCAGACCTCGCTCGGGTTCCTGCTCACCATGGCCACCATCCAGATGGTCCCGGCGATCGCCGCAACCCTCGGCTGGCGCTGGGCTTTCCCCGCGCTCGCGCTCGGTCCCGCGCTCGGGATCGCGGCCATCGCGCGCCTGCCGCGGGCACAGCCTCCCCCTGCCCCGGCGTGACGGAGCCCTGAAGCCTCCGCCGCCACGCGCCGATAACGCCCCGGTCAGGCTCCGCGGGCAACTTGCCCCACTTTTCCGGACGCTGCATCGGCCGCTCGCGGCCGTGCCCCGGATCGGCCCGGTCGTTGAAGGAGGAAAGCATGTCGTACGAAGCCGAAGTCAGCCGCAGCAATCCGAGCGCGTTCCTTTTCCTCGTCGACATGTCGGGCTCCATGACGGACCCGTACGGAAGCGGGAAGCGCAAGGCCGACGGCGTCGCGGACGCCATCAACAAGCTGCTCTCCAACCTCTCGATCAAGTGCACCAAGTCCGAAGGGGTGCGCGATTACTACGAGGTCGGCGTCATCAGCTACGGCAAGAAGGTCGAGCCCGCGCTGGGCGGTGAGCTCGCCGGCCAGGCGCTCGCCCCGATCAGCGCGGTGGCGAATCACCCGGCGCGGGTCGAGGAGCGCACCAAGAAGGAGGACGACGGCACGGGCGGAATCGCCGAGGTCAAGGTCAAGTTCCCGATCTGGTTCGACCCCAAGGCGGCCGGCTCCACGCCGATGTGCAAGGCGTTCCAGCTCGCCCACGAGTCGCTCCAGGCGTGGGTCACGGCGCACCCGTACAGCTTCCCGCCGATCGTGATCAACATCACGGACGGCGAGTCGACCGACGGCGACCCGGCGACCTTCGCCGAGGCGATCCGGACCCTCCAGACCCAGGACGGCAACGTGCTGCTGTTCAACTGCCACATCTCGGGGGCCCAGGGGTCGAGCGTGCTGTTCGCGGACGCCGAAGAGGGGCTGCCCGACCAGTACGCGAAGCTCCTGTACAACATGTCGAGCGTGCTGCCCGATGCGATCCGGGAGGGCGCGCAGCGCGAGGGCTTCGCGGTCTCGGACAACTCGCGCGGGTTCGCGTTCAACGCCGACCTGGTCGAGCTGATCCGCTTCCTCGACATCGGGACCCGGCCGAGCAACCTCCGGTAGCGCCATGCGCGCCACCGCGACGGCGTGGTGGGCGCCGAAGTCCGGGAACGCCGCGACCGAGTACGAGGACGCGTACGCGGTCGAGGCCGCGGCGCAGCGCTACGCCGTGGCCGACGGCGCGAGCGAGACGTCGTTCGCCCGGCAGTGGGCCGAGCTGCTGGTCGACCGCTTCGTGCGCCAGGCCCCGCCCCCCGAGGGCCTGCGCGAATGGGTCGCGCCCATGCAGGCCGAGTGGGCGGGCGCGAACCAGCCCAAGGCCACGGCGTGGTACGCCGAGGAGAAGGCGCGTGACGGCGCGTTCTCCTCCCTGCTCGGCGTGGCCATCGACGAAAGCCGCTGGCGCGCGCTGGCGATCGGCGACAGCTGCCTGTTCGTGGTGCGGGCGGGCAAGCTCGCGCGCGCGTTCCCCCTCGAGCGCGCCGAGCAGTTCAACAACCGCCCGCTGCTGCTGTCGAGCGTGGCGCGCGCGAACCGGCAGGTGTGGGAGGACGTGCGCTCGGGCGAGGGCGACCTGCAGGAGCGCGATCAGCTCCTGCTGATGACCGACGCGCTGGCCCAGTGGTTCCTCGCCGAAGCCGAGCTGGGGCGCCGGCCCTGGGCGGCGCTGGCGCGCGCCGACTGCCAGGAGACGTTCCGCGAGTTCGTGGACTGGCTGCGCCACGGCGGCGCGCTGCGCAACGACGACGTCACGCTGGTGCGGGTCGAGGTGGCGGCATGAGCTGGCCCACGATGTCGGATTACCAGGAGGTGATCCAGAACCCCGAGCGCTGCTTCACGGATTCCCAGCTCAAGACCGGCAAGCCCACGCTGAACGCGCTCGGCCTCCCCCAGCCGGTCACCGGCGGCTTCTGCAGCGTCTACCAGCTCGCGAACGGCAAGTCGCGCTGGGCGGTGCGCTGCTTCCTCCACAACATCAAGGACCTGAGGGACCGCTACCACGAGATCAGCCGCTACCTGAAGTCCAAGCGCCTGAAGCAGATGGTGGGGTTCGAGTACGTGCCCGAGGGGATCCGGGTGCGCACCCACTGGCATCCCGTGCTCAAGATGGAATGGGTGGACGGCGACACGCTGAACATGTGGGTCGGGAAGCACCTCAAGGACCCGAAGGCGCTCCGCAGGCTCGCCGGGCAGTGGGTCCAGCTCATGGAGGAGCTGGAGCGCGAGAAGATCGGGCACTGCGACCTCCAGCACGGAAACATCCTGGTGGACGGCTCGGGCAACCTCAAGCTCATCGACTACGACGGCATGTACGTGCCGCCGCTGCGGGGGCGCGGGAGCCACGAGAAGGGCCATCCCGCCTTTCAGCACCCGCAGCGCGAAGGCCGGGACTTCGACGAGTCGGTGGACCGGTTCTCGGCGCTCGTGATCTACACCTCGCTCGTCGCGCTCGCCGAATCGAAGGACCTGTGGGGGCGCTACTACGAGGAGGACAACCTCATCTTCCGCCGCGCGGACTTCATGAGTCCCGATTCGGCGGCGGTCTTCAAGGAGCTGGAGAAGATGGGGGGCGAGGTGGCCGACTACTCGGCCGCGCTCCGCGAAGCGTGCAAGCACAAGCTCCGCGATTCGCCGCGGCTGCGCGACGTGAAGGTCGGAAAGGGGAAGACGCCCGCGGCCTCGAGCTCGCGGTCCGCGGCCCCGAACCCGCAGCCGAGTGTCGCCGCCGCCGCGAGCCCGGCGAAGAGCTCGCAGCCTGTCCCGGCCCCGAAGGCGCCCGCCGGCGGGGCCCGCGTCATTCCCATGCCCACGACCACGCCGGCGGCCGCGAGCTTCGGGCGGAAGTCGACGAGCCGGCGCGCCACGTCGAGGCGCGCGGCTCAGACGCCGGCGGCGAGCAAGACGCCAGGGACCGCGCCGGCTGCAGCGCGGAGCGTGACCCCCGCCGCGGCGCCCGCGCGGAGCACTACGCCCGCCGCTTCTCCGGCGCCGGCACGAAGCACCACGCCCGCGGCAGCGACCGCCGTGGCCGCGAAGTCGGCGCCGGCGCCCGCGCCCAGGCCCGCGCCGCCTCCGCCGCCCAAGCCGGCGCTGAAGGCCGTTCCCCCTCCCGCGCCCAAGCCGGCGCCCAGGGCCGCTCCCGCGCCCGCGCCCAAGCCCGCGCTCAAGGTTGTCACCCCCGCGGCGGTATCCGCGGGAGGCTGGGCGCTCGAGTGGGCGCGGCCGGGCAAGGCGACCGAGAAGCACGTCTGGAAGGTCCCTGTCTACGGCACGCGCGAGGCGCCGCGCCGGTTCCTCGGAATGACTCTCGGCACGCGGCGCGAGAAGTTCGTCGAGAGCTACGACGACAAGATCGAGGAGCGCCAGTCGTTCGTGCGCGGGCACAATGCGGCGGTGACGTCGCTGGCGTTCTCGCACGACGGGAAGCTGCTCGCGAGCGGCTCGCGCGACCGGACGGTGCGCGTGTGGAGTCTCCAGAACGGACGCGAGACCTGCGCTCCGCTGGAGGCGCGGGCGGGCGCGGTCGCGGTCGCCTTCGTGCCGGAGCGTCCGGTGGTCGCCGCGGTGCTCGACAACCGGCGTCTGGTGCTCTGGGACTACGGCCTGCATCGCCAGGTGGTGCAAATCGATTCCCCCGATCGGTCGCCCCTGCGCGCGATCGCCGTCTCGCGCGACGGCAAGTGGATCGCCGCGGGCGGCGGCCGCAGTATTCACGTGTGGCAGACCGAGCACGTGAAGCCGACAGACCAGTTCCGGAGCGTGGACGGCCGAGTCGAGTCGCTCGCGTTCACGCCCGACGGGACCGGACTCCTGTGCGGCACGCACAACGGCCGGCTCCAGCACTTCGAGCGCGGAAAACCCGACCCGCTGTGGGTGGTGCGCACCGGGCTCCCACGCATCACCGGGCTCTCCGCGCCGGTCCGGTCGGGGAGCGTGGTGGGCGGAGGCGCCGATGGCTCGGTCGCGTTCTGGGATCTGAACGACGGGAGCGAGAAGCAGCGCCTGCGGCCGATGCGCGGGCACCTGGCCTCGCTCGCGGTCGCGCCCGACGGCGCGCTGGTGCTGGTCGGGCTCGCCTCGGGCAAGGCGTTCCTGAGCGAGACCGGGAAGGACCCCGAGGTGGCGTTGCTCGACGGCCACCGCGGGGCGGTGACCGCGGCCGCGCTTCCGGGCGCCGCGAAGCTCGCCGCCACCGGCGCCGTGGACGGATCGGTCCGGCTCTGGGTTGCGCCCTGAGCGGTGCGCGGGCCCGCGCTCGCCCCGGTCGATCGGCCTTCCGCTATACTCGCTGCATGAGCGATGCGAATCGCGAAACCCCCGAGGCCACAGCGAGCCGGCGGCGTCAGTGGAACGTGCGCAAGTTCACCCTGGGCAACGAGCCCGGGGACGATCTCAGCGCTTCCACCACCGCCGAGGAAAGGCTCGCGATGATGTGGCCGCTGGCGCTCGAGGCCTGGGCGCTTTCGGGTGCCCGCGTCCCGGATTACGACCGTCGAAACGCTCCGGTCCGGTGCCTCCGCAGCGCGGCCGGTTGAGAAGCCCGGCCGCCTCGTGAACCAGGACTTCATCGATCTTCTACGGCTGCTGCTCGATGCGGGCGCGGGCTTCCTGGTGGTGGGGGCCCATGCCATGGCGGTCCACGGCGTGCCTCGAGCTACCGGCGATCTCGACATCTGGGTGGATCCCGCCCCGGCGAACTCGGAGCGAGTCTGGCGTGCGCTCCTGGACTTCGGCGCGCCGGTTCGCGAAATGGGGGTGGCGCGGGAGGACCTCGAGACTCCCGGAGTCGTCGTTCAAATCGGGCAGCCGCCCCGCAGGATCGATCTGCTCACTCGGGTGAGCGGTCTGTCCTTTGCCGAGGCCTGGCCGAGCCGTGCCATCCATTCGATCGAAGGGCTGGAGGTTCCGTTCATCGGACGGGACGACCTCGTCCGCAACAAGCGTGCGAGCGGCCGGCCGAAGGACCTCGTCGATCTGGACGTTCTCCAGAAGCGACCGTCGTAGCCGGCGCACCGTGCGCCTCACATCGCCAGCTCGAGCTGCTTCGCGTCCGGCTCCGGCTCTAGCCGCAGCGGGCGGCGATCTGCGATCGCGTAGCGCCGCTTGAGCGCGGCGACGGTTTCGAGCGCGGGGGCCGTTTCCTCGCGCCGCTGGTAGGCGCGGCCCCTGAACACGCGCTCGTAGCGCTCGAGCTCCGCGGGCCAGTCGCGCGCCAGCGCCTCGAGGAAGTGCTCGCGCGTTCCGGGTCTCAGGTTGAGCGGGGCGGCCCACACGTGCGTCGCCCCCGCCGCGCGCGCCGCGCGCACCACCTCCGCCAGCAGCTCGGGCCGGTCCGACAGGCCGGGCAGGAGCGGCGCCATGGCCACTCCGGCGCGCACGCCGGCGCGCACCAGCGTCTCGAGCGCCCGGAGCCGAGCCCGCGGCGGCGCCGTGCCGGGCTCGGTGGTGCGCCACACCTGCTCGTCGAGCGTCGGAACGGAGAAATGGATCGAGACGCTCGCGCGCCGGCTCGCCTCCACGAGAACGTCGAGGTCGCGCACGATCAGCGGCCCGCGCGTGATGATGCCGAACCCCGTGCGGGCCTCCGCGAGCCGCTCGAGGCAGGCCCGCGTCAGCCGGTAGCGGCCCTCTGCCGGCTGGTAGGGATCGGTCGCGGCGCCCACCACCACTTCCTCGCGCCGCCACGAGGGGCGCGCCAGCTCCAAGCGCAGCACGTCCGCGATGTTGATCTTGACCCGGATGCTGCTGCCGTAGCGCTCGTCCCACGGCCGGTCGGCGCGCCGCTCGAAGGCACGCACGTAGCAGAAGGTGCAGCGGTGAGCGCACCCCATGTAGGGGTTGAGCGACCAGTTGAAGTCCATGCCCACGACCCGATTGAGCGCGGTCCGGCACGGCTCTTCGCGGTACTCGGCTCGCATGGAGGGATTATGAGCCCGAGCGCCGTACTGCACAAGCGTGCAGTTGCCCGAGGAGACTGCAGCTTCGGCGGGCCTACGCTCCCGCGGCAGCCGCCGCCTGGGCGCCCGCGGCCTGCTCCGCCGCCCGCGGGTACTCGCGGACCACGCGGTAGAGGGCGTCGCGCTGGACGGGGGTCTTCCCCGCCTCGCGGATCGTATGGACCATCGCCTCCTCGGCCATGCCCACCGGGCTGCGGGCCAGGGCGGCGTGCGCGATCTTCTCGACCCCGATCGTGCCGTCCATGTCGCTCGCGCCGAAGTTGAGCGCCACCCCGGCGGTGTCCTGCCCCAGCATCACCCAGTAGCTCTTGACGTGCGGCACGTTGTCGAACACGAGCCGCGAGATCGCAAGGGTCCTCAAGTCCTCGATCGCCGAAGCCTGGCGCCGCACCAGCCCGGTCGTTCCGGGCTGGAACGCGAGCGGGATGAAGGCGAAGAAGCCGGGGGCGCGGTCCTCCAGCTCGCGCAGCAGGATCATGTGCTGCACGCGCTCGGCGCGGGTCTCGATGTGCCCGTAGAGCAGCGTGGCGTTGGAGGGGATGCCCATGCGGTGGGCGGTCTCGTGGATCTCGAGCCAGCGGCCGGCGCCGATCTTCTGGTGGAAGATCTCGCGCCGCACCCGCTCGCTGAACACCTCGGCGCCGCCGCCCGGCAGGGCGTCGAGCCCCGCCTCGCGCAGTCTCTCGAGCACCCACTCGGCGGGTTGTTTCGTGAGCCGGCAGAAGAAGTCGATCTCGACCGCGGTGTAGGCCTTGACGCTCAGGTCGGGTTTGGCCTCCTTCACCCAGCGGATCACGTTCAGGTAGTCGTCGAAGCGCCACTTGTTGTGGAGGCCCCCCACGATGTGGATCTCGGCGATCCCGGGCTCGACGTGGGCCAGGATCTGCTCCTTCGTCATGGTGTAGGCGTCGGGATCGCCCGCCTTCTTCGCGTAGTCGCAGAAGCGGCACGAGAGCACGCACACGTTGGTGGGGTTGAGCTGGCGGTTGACGGTGAAGTAGACGCGCTCCCCGTGGCGGTCGCGGGCCACGGCGTCGGCGAGCCGGCCCACCTCGAGGACCGGGGCGTCGAAGAGCCGCGTCCCCTCCTCCTGGGTGAGCCGCCCGCCGCCGAGCAGCGTGCGCTGGGCCGCGGCGACCAGGGGGTCGCGGAGCCTGAGGCGCGAGAGGTGGCCGTTGGGACCGGCGCTCATGGGGTAACGAGTGTCTCCGGGTGGGCTCGAGGCCGGCGCAGTATAACGGTGGCGAAACGGTGGGTCGAGCGCGGGCGGAGCGCTGGCGGGAGCGTCGCGCGGGGCGGAGCATCGGCGGGGCATCCGCGCGTGGCGAGCGGCCGAGCCGGCCTGGCGGCGGCCCCCGAGGAACCGAAATTCGACGCCCCAACCGCATTTCGGTCGTGTATGATCTGGCCTCTGGGTGCCGATTCCCACGTCCCCCTTCGGCCTAGAGGCCGCACCATGCGCAACTTTTTCGTACGGGCCGTCGTCGTCCTGATCGTGGTCGGAGGCGCCAGCCTCGCGTTCGCCTACTCATCCGGTCCCCCCGCCAGCAAGACCGGCGCCTTCCAGGTGCAGAACAAGACAGCGGAGCCGACCTGCAGGCAGTGTCACTCGGCGAACACCGACGGCATCCCCTCCGGAATCAACGATCCGAGCGGGCTGCTCCGCATCCTCGACGTGCCCGCAAACTACACCCCGGGCCAGACCTACACCTTGCGCGTCCACCTCGAGCACACCTGGGACCCGGTGCCGGCCACCCCGCTGCGCTGGGGCTTCCAGCTCCAGGCGGTCCAGGCCTCGACCGGGGACGGCGTGGGCACCTGGATCCTCGGCGCCAACTCGCCTCCGGACACGTTCAAGATCGTGCAGGGACTCTCGACGAGCGTCTGGAAGAACCGCCGCTACATCGAGCACACCCGCGACCTCGCCGACGACACCGAGACCCACGCCTCCACCCACTGGGGCGAGCTCGGTCCGGTCGAATGGCACGTGGACTGGCAGGCTCCGCCGGGCGACAGCGGCAAGATCTACTTCTTCGCCGCCGGCAACTCGGCGAACGGCGACGACGTTTCGTTCCAGAGCGGCGACTTCATCTTCACCACCGCCGAGAGCACGATGGGCAGCTCGAACGTGGACGTGGCGCCGCATCCCGAGCCGCTGCGCCTCCGGACCGCGCTCGCGCCTCCCTACCCGAACCCGATGGTCAAGTGCACCGACGTCTCGTTCACGATCCCGACCGCCGGCGTGGTCGACATCGCGATCTTCGACACCCAGGGTCGGCTCGTGCGCAGCCTGCTCCACGAGTTCCGGGTGGCCGGCAGCCACGGCTGGTTCTGGGACGGACGCCGCGACGACCGCACGTATGCGAGGAATGGCGTATACTTCATTCGGCTGACGGCGCCCGATGGGCGCCGCGTCGCGCAGAAGGTGGTGCTGGCGCGATGAGGCCGCACGGGGAGACCCGCGGGTGGCTCGACGTCGGCCCCGCGGGATGCATCACGCCGGCGCGTTGAGGGCGCGTCGATTCGGAAACGGTACAGCATCGGCCCGGCCGCGAAATCGGGCACCCTGCCCCATCGCCCTTTGCACGAAGAAGCCCGGCGCGTGAGCGCCGGGCTTCTCGCTTCGGTCCGCCGCCCGGTCAGGAGTCGGGAAGGACCGCGGGGTACGAGCCCCCTTCCCCGCTACAGGCTGAAGTAGTACGTCACCTTGGCGAGGAAGATGTTGTCGGCGTCGGTCGAGGTGAGCTGGTCGAGCGACGGTCCGAGGTCGAAGTTGCCGACGTGCGGGAGCAGGTCGCTGCGGGTCTGCGTCCACACCAGGTAGAGCGTCGAGCCCGGCAGGTACTCCCAGCGCATCACCGCGTTTCCGCGCAGCGACTTGTAGTCGAAGTCCGGATGCCCGTCGAAGCCCCAGTCGGGGTTTCCGATCGCGAAGGCCGGGGCCGGACCGGGGCCGTCGGGGTCGAGCGTGCCGGTGTTCTTGTCGTAGGTGCCGCCGGCGGCCAAGTATTGCTTGAACTCGTAGCTGCGCGGCCGCGCCAGCTCCTTGAAGTCGGAGTACTCGCCGGTCGAGATCAGCGGCTGGGCGTAGAGCTGGAAGCTCAAGCGCGGCGTGAACGCCCAGTTGAGGCGCACCCCCGCCGAGACCTGCGTCTGGTCGAGGGTCGCGAACACGTAGCGCTGCCCGAACGTGGCGCCGGCGAGCGGATCGGCGAAGGCCCCGATGAACTGCGCGTTCTCGTGGTTCAGGGTCAGCTCGGGGCCCACCCGGAACAGCACGTTCGACACCGGCTTCCACTCGACCCCGGGGTTGGCCCACAGGTTCCACGAGCCCGACGTCTGGTGATAGCTGTCGTATTCGAAGAAGTAGAACAGCTTGTGGGCCCCGTCGGTGTCGAAGTAGTCGTAGATCTCGTACCCGGGCTTGTTGAGCATGAGCGGCCCGCCTCGCGTGCGGCGATCGTTCACGGTCTGCGGGTTGAACGCCAGCTTGTAGTTCCAGCTGTAGTTGTTCACGAACTCGGTCTGGCCGCCGCCCCACACGCCGCCCCAGGTGGGATCGCCGTCGAAGTTGTAGCTCGCGAACACCGCGCCGAGCACGTCCTGATACTTGTGGAGCTTCGTGGGCTTGGTCCACTTGTATCCGCCGCCGATGTGGCCGTTGATCACGTCGGCGCGCCGCATGTATCCCATGTCGTTCACGTCGAACTTGGGATTCATGAAGCCGAGCGCCGAGTTGCACATCCAGCTCCCCTTCTGCTTGTTGAGCCAGTACCGGCTCCCGAAGCCGGTGAGGGACGTGGCGCCGGGATCCACGCCCAGGTGGTCGGCGTCCGGCCGCTGGAGGTAGTGCAGGCGGTTGGTCTGCACGCTCCGGATCTCGCTCGCGGTGCCGCGCACGTGGGTGAGCGCCGACCACCCCGAGATCACCCAGGTCTGGTTGCGGTCGAGGAACGCCCAACCGTCGGTCGCGGTCACGAGCGATTGCGCGTTGAGCTGGTCCTCGAGCGCGTGATCCTCGAAGGAGCGGGCGGCCAGCGTGGTCATCACCCCGAATCCCTGGCGGCGGTCCTTGAACTCCTTGAGCCCGCGCAGCACGCCGTAGTAGGTCTGGGGCTCGACCTCCTGGCGCGAGCGTATTCCGCTCGCGCTCACGTCCGCGAACTCGCGCGCCGTGACCGCCTGCAGCACGCCGACGTTCATGCTCGACGTCAGCTTCCCGGTGAGCTTGGCCGCCCCCAGGATCCGGGTGCCGATCGGCTCGTCCACGTAGTCGCCGCTCACGCCGCCCTGCGGCGCGCGCCCGATGCGGCGCGAGTAGAAGAAGTTCGGCTCGGGCCAGTTGAAGCCCCAGTAGTCGTTCGCTCCCTGATTGCCGCATCCGAAGTTCGAGGAGCCCTCGACGAAGAACGGGCGCTTCTCGGTGAAGAAGGTCTCGGCGTTGCTCAGGTTGACCACCGCCGGGTCTACCTCGACCTGCCCGAAGTCGGGATTCGCCGTGGCGTTGAGGGTGAGCCGGCTCCCCACCGCCATGCGCAGGTCGGCGCCGCTCTCGAGCCCGAGCCTCGAGCCGTCGTTGAACGGGTCGAGCGGCGCGTGCACCAGGTACTCGGCCTTGTTCGTGACGTAGGGAAGGACCTCGATCGCGCGCCCCGGATGGATGTTCTCGATCCCGGTCACCAGCGGGAAGCGGGACACGAAGCCGCTGCCGCGCTTGGGCTGGTAGACCAGGTAGTCTTCCTCGCTCCGCCGCTGGATGACGCGCTTGAAGTTGATCCCCCACTGGTAGCGGTCGCTCTTCTGGAAGCGGAGCTGCGAGTACGGGATCCGCATCTCCAGCGACCAGCCCAGCGAGTCGATGCGGGCCCGCGACTCCCACACCCCGTCCCACGACGAGTCGTCCCAGCTGTCGTTCATGAGCGTGCCGTCGAACTGGGTGCCGGCGGCGTTCACGATGAAGTAGTAGCCGGTGCGCCGGTCGCAGTAGGGATCGAGGAAGAGTCCGAAGCGGTCCGCGGGGATGCTGAAGTCGCGGCGGCTGAGGCGCGCCTGGATCGAGTCGGGCGCGCTGTCGTACATGCGCGCGCCCACGTAGAGCGCCTCGTCGTCGTACGCCATGCGCACCTCGGTGCGCTGGCTGGGCTCCGCGCCCTCGACCGGGTCGCTCTGCCGGAACCAGGTCGCGGCGTGGTCGTTGTGCCACACCGGCTCGTCGAGCAGCCCGTCCACCACGATCGGCGCCCCGGTGCGAACCGCCGTCACCGGCCGCTTGGAGGCGGCGAGGCTGTCGTCGGCGACCCCGTTCGAGGCGGCCAGGGCGGCCGGGGCGGCGGCCAGAGCGATCAGCGTGAAAGCAAGGCTCTTCAATCGTCCTCCCCCCTGCGGCCCGTGCGGGTCCATGGTGACGCCGGCCTTAGACCCCGGGGAAGCGGAAAGGGTTGGAAGTGGCCATCCGGGCTCCGAGCGCGCGCAAGTGCAGAACGGGCGCGCCGCTCGCGCGCGATCGCGATACGGCGAGGGAGCCTACGGCGACGAGCGCGGCAAAGTTCCGGCTCGGTGCGGCGGCGGGATGGCGGCGGGGGTCAGCGCCCGGCGAAGCGCCCGTGGCTCAGCGACAGATCCACCAGCACCTGGTCTTCGTCCGAGATCACCACGCCGATCGGGTTGCCGTTCTGGTCGGTCGCCACGCCCTCGGCGTGTGCGGCAACCCTGAGGAGGCCGCTGCGGCCGTACCAGACTCGGACGAAGTCTTTGGGCCCAAAGAAATCCGCGCTGTATCGGATCCGGAACGCCGGGAGCCTGCCGGCGGGGAGATCGAGCACGTTCCTGCCCTCGACCTCGGCCGCGTACACGTAGGGGGCCTCACGGATGTTCCAGCTCTGACCGGGGTGCAGCGGGTAGCGGAGGCGCGTGAGCTCCCCCGCGGCAGGCCCCGAGGGACCGCCGCGCCCGGGGACGCGGGCCTCCATGAGGGCAAGCCGCTCTTGGAGGCGATTCCGCGCGGCCAGGAAGGCGGGGCGCCGGGCCTCGGAGACCGAGCGCAGCGCCCGATCCCACACGCCGTCGAGCGCCGCGGCGGCGGCGTAGGAGTGCTTCCCCTCCGCTCCCGGGCCGGCGGCATCGCACGCCGGCTCTCCGATGGCCAGGTCCGCCTCGTAGAGCCCGCTCCGGTCCTGCCGGAAACGGATCCAGGAGTGGATCTCGGAACCACCCGACGGGCGCTCGACCCGGTGCTCGACGGTGTAATCGCGCCCACCCCGCGTCTCCGAGCAGGACATCTCGCCGTCGATCCGGGCGTGGTACTCCAGCGTCGGGCTCGGCGGCCGCCCGGTCTCGATCACCTGCAGCCGGAAGGTGCGCGCGTACTGCCAGCGATTTCCGAGCTCGAGCGGGAAATACCCCCGCACGCCCTCGGGCGCGGAGATCGCGGCCCCCGGTCGCTCCGTGCTGCCGGCGAGCGGCTGCGGAGCGAGCGTTTTGGACACCGGGGAAAGGGGCTTCTGCGAGGCGCCGCAGCCCGCCAGCGTGGCGGCCAAGGCGAATCCGAGGAGCGTGACTCCGCGGCGAGTGGGGGATTTCATGGCGCGACCTCTCCTGCACGTGGGGGGAAAGAAAAACGAGGCGACAATTGTTTCACAGCTCCGGGACTGCGGGCGAGGCTTTTCGCATCGCGTGGCACGCCGCGGGCTCGGGGCCGCCCGCGGGCGGGCTCAGGGCCGGATGCCGGGCGCCCCGTAGCGCGCTCCGCCAGAGCGCGATGAAACAGCCCACCGGCCTCCGGTACGGGAGCTACCCGCGCAGCCGCCTCAGGATCGCCAGCGCGCGGGTCGCGGCGGGCTCGATCGCGACCGCCTTGTCGAGCGCCTGCAGCGCCGGCTCGCGGCTCCCCGCGGTCGCGTAGGCCTGACCCAGCCCGGAGTAGCCGAACGCGTTCGCGGGATAGGCCTCGGTCTCGAGCTGGAACAGCTCGATCGCGTCGGCGGTGAGGCCCTTGGAGAGCAGCTGGTATCCCACGGCGTTCAGCACGCCCTCGTCCACCCGCATGAGCGAGTCGGGCGTCTGCGCCCGCAGCGCGCGGTACTGCCTGGCCGCGGCCGCCACGCCGCGGGCCAGGATCGCGCGGTAGAGCGAATCTGGGACCGGCTCGCGCATGGTGTCGCGTGGCGCCGGCTTCCAGCCCTCGATCGCGATCGGGATCTCCACGTCCTCGCCGATCACGAGCCCCTTCTCGAGCAGCAGATTGAACCGCGCCGGCCCGACGATGCCATAGTCCTTGCGCTTGATCGTGAGCCGGCCTTCGAAGCCGATGCGGTCGTCGCCGCCCGCGTCCTTGATGTGGCCGTTGAAGGTGAAGGGGATCTCGACGTCGTGCGTGACTCCGTGGATCGTGAGCGGCCCGCGCAGCCTGAAGCCATCGCCTTCCTGTACCACCTCGCGGCTCGTGAAGGTGACGAAGGGGAACTTCTCGACGTCGAAGAAGTCGGGGCCCTTGAGGTCCTTGTCGCGTCGCTCGAAATGGGTCGTGATGGTGGCGGCGCGCATCACGACCGTGACCGACGAGCGCGTCAGGTCCAGCGAGTCGAAGGCGATGGTGGCGCGGATGTCGTCGAAGGTGCCGTGCACCTTGGAGATTCCCATCCACGGCACCACGAACTCGACCGACGAGTGCGGGGCGTCGAGGCTGTAGAGCTCGATCCCCTCGATCAGCGACCGGGGGGGCGGGGCGGCAGGCGCCTTGGCGCGGCGGGCGGCGGGCGAAGCGGTCGCGAAGCAGCAAAGCGCGAACGCGAGGGCGAGGATGCGGCGAACGGGCATGGATTGTCCTCCCCCGGTCCGTGGCTCGTGCATCCTGAAGCGCGCCGCGCCCCCTGGCCAGCGGGTGGGGACGAATGGGCCGAAAGCGCCGACCAGCGCGCGCGCGCGCCGCGGCCGTGCGGGGGCGCGGCCGCTCGGACCTACTTCTCCGCCTTCCCGAACATGCGGATGAACTCGGGGTGGTCGTGGAGGCTCGCGAGGTCGGGATCGCGCCGCGGCCAGTCCGAGATGTACGTGGGGAGCTGGCTCGCCGCCTGCTCGAGCTCGGCCAGGGCGCGCTCGGCGAGCCCGGCGCGCGCGAACGCGCAGGCGGCGTTGTAGCGGATGCGCCCGTCGTCGGGCGCCATTGCCAGCGTGCGCTCGGTCTGCTGGATGCCGGCCTCGCGCTCGTCGAGCTGGAGCAGACAGCCGGCCAGGAGCGAACGTGCGTGCACGTTGTCCGGATGGCGGCGCAGCACGTCGAGCAATCGCTCGTGGCACAGGCGGGTCATGCGCACATGGTCCTCGCGACGGCCGAGCATCTCGTAGGCGTTGGCGAGGAAGCTGGAGGCGTTGTAGCGATCGGGATTGCGCTCGACCACGCGCTCGAGCACCTCGCGCGCGCGCTCCGGCTGTCCCAGCGCCATGTAACTCCACCCCGCCCACTCCAGCGCCTCGCCGTGGTTCGGATCCAGCGCCATCACGCGGTCGATCGCCTGGAGCAGCTTCTCGGGCTCGCCCTTCAGGCGGTGGACCATGGCGAGTGCCAAGTGCCCTTCGAGCAGGTCGGGCTCCAGCTCGAGCGCGCGCCGGATGTGCGGCAGCGCCTGATCCGCGGCGTCCAAGCCGGCGTACCAGGACAGCGCGCGGCGAGCGAAGCACTCGCCGAGCGCGGCGTGCGCGAGCGCGAAGTCGGGGTCGATCTCGATCGCCCGCTTGAGCAGCTCCTCGCCCGCGAAGTTGCCATCGCGCAGGCGGTTCTCGATCATGTCCCGCGCCCGGAGGTAGAGCCCGTAGGCCTCCTGGCTGCGGGTCGGCGCGCGGTCCAGCATCTCGCGCTCGCCCGGCTTGAGCGCCAGGTGGAGCGCCTCGACGATGCGCTTCGACACCTCAGCCTGCACGTCGAACAGGTCCTCGAGCGTGCGGTCGAAGCGCTCGGCCCACAGCGCGTGGCCGTCCGAGGCACGCACGAGCTGGGTGCTGATGCGCGCGCGGTTCCCGGCGCGGCGCACGCTGCCGAGCAGCAGGTAGTCGGCCGAGAGCTCGCGCGCCAGGGTGCGCGGCGGCACCGCGCGGTCGCGGTAAGGCATGACCTCGGCCCGCGAGGCGACGGTGAGCCCGCCGAGGCGGGTCAGGTCCACGATCAGGTCCTCGGCGAGGCCGGCGGCGAGGAAGGCGTCGTCGGCCTCGGCGCTCATCACCTCGAACGGCATCACCGCGAGCCGCGGCGGGCGCTCCGGGCCGGGCGCGGCGGCCGCCTCGATCTGGCAGGCGTCGCAGTTCATCAGGTCCGCGTGCAGGTCCTCGGCGCGCGCGTAGCGGAACCCCGCGTCCTTGCGCAGCAGCTTCATCACCATGAAGTCGAGGTCGGGCCCGATCCCGGCGCGCAGCGCGCTGGGCGGTGCGGGCTGCACGTTGAGCACCGCGTGCATCACCGCCTCGAAGCTCGCGCCCTCGAACGGGCGCTTCCCGGTGAGCGCCTGGTAGAGCATCACGCCCAGCGCCCACAGGTCGGAGCGGTTGTCGGGCGGCAGGCCCTTGATCTGCTCCGGGCTCATCGCGTAGGGCGTGCCCACCGCGATCCCGTCGGCGGTGAGCTGGGGCGAGCCGCGCAGGCTCGCCACCCCGAAATCGAGCACCTTGGGTCCGCGCGCGGTGAGGATCACGTTCGCGGGCTTGAGGTCGCGGTGGACGATGCCGAGCGCGTGCACCTCGGCCAGCGCGTCGGCGATCAGGGCCGCGAGATCGATCGCGTCGCCGATCGGGAGCGGGCCGCGCGTGAGCCGCACTTCGAGCGACTCGCCTTCGACCCGCTGCATCACGAGGTACGGCCGGCCCTGGTCGAGCCCCGCTTCGTAGACCGTGACCACCGCCGGATGGTCCACGCTCGCCGCCGCCTGGGCCTCGCGCAGCAGGCGGTCGACGGCCTCCGCATCCTGCGTGAGCCGCTGCGGCAGGAGCTTGACCGCGACCTGGCGGGGAAGCTGGGTGTCCTCGCCGAGCCACACCTCGCCCATCGCGCCCTTGCCGAGCGGCTCGAGCAGGCGGTAGTGGGAGATCGTGGCGGTGGGAGGCTGGGGCGGCGTCATCGCGGCGCCGAGAGTAGCACGCGCAGCGCGGCACACCGCGGCCGCGATCGTGCCTGCGGGTCGATACGCCGAAGCTCAGGGCGGGGGGGCCTGGACCCGGACGCCGGTGAGAGAAGCGTCGAGATTGCTCATGGGCCGGAAGAAGAAATAGCTGATCTGCGAGTCGTAGGTGAGGTAGGACCCGCCGTGGGGCGAGACGCTCACGTGATTGCCCCGATAGGAGAGGTAGCTCGCACCGTAGGCCACGAAGAGCGCCAGAATGAAGAAGACTGTCCGGGGAGCAACCATTGGGGCGTCCTCGCGGCGTCGACTGCTTCCGCGGCCTGCGAACCGACCGGCGCGGGCTGCCCGCCGGGCCCCGAGGTCGGCTAGACCCCGGTTATCGGCCCGGAGCGTCCGCGTCTCGATCCGGATCTGCGAAACGCGCCCCGCTCACGCCTCCTGACGCGCCAGCTCCACCGCGAGCGCGCCCGCCACGCGCGCGTTGCTCTTGAGGAGCGCGAGGTTGGCGGCCACGGCCGCGCCGCCGGTCAGCTCGGCCAGGCGCTCGAGCAGGAACGGGGTCACGTCGCGGCCGCGCACCCGTTTCTCGGCGGCGTCCGCGACCGCGCGCGCCAGCGCCTGCTCGCACTCCGCGCGCGGCAGCTCGTGCTCGCGCGGGATCGGGTTCGCGATCACCACGCCGGTCCCGAGCCCGAGCTGGAAGTGGCTGCGCACCGTGCGCGCCAGGCTCTCGATCGAATCGAGGCGCCGGTCCACGGGGAGCCCGCTCTCGCGCAGGTAGAAGGCCGGGAACTGCTCGGTGCCGAAGCCGTAGACCGGCACACCCAGCGACTCGAGCGCCTCCACCGTGCGCGCCAGGTCGAGCACCGCCTTGGCCCCGGAGCACACCACCGCGACCGGGTAGCGCGCGAGCGCGAACAGGTCCGCCGAGACGTCGCCGCTCTCCGCCGCGCCCCGGTGCACGCCGCCGATGCCGCCGGTGGCGAACACCTCGATTCCCGAGCGCGCGCACACGAACAGCGTGGCCGCGACCGTGGTCGAGCCGGGCTTGCCGCTCGACACCTGGGCGGCGAAGTTGCTGAGGCCGAGCTTGACCGCATTCGAGTCGGCCAGGCGGTGCAGCTCCGCGAGCGTGAGCCCGACGCGCACCGTGCCGTCCAGCACGCCGACCGTGGCGGGCGTGGCGCCCGCCGCCACCACCTCGGCCTCGAGCGCCGAGGCGGTCTCCACCCCCTGGGGCTGCGGCAGCCCGTGCGTGACGAGCGTGGTCTCGAGCGCCACCACCGGGCGGTGCTGGGAGAGCGCGGCGCGCACGAAGGACGAGTAGACGAAGTGATCGTCCGGCATTCAGCGCTCCGTGCTCCCGGCGCTCGAGCCCAGCCACTCGCGCACGCGGCGCGCGGCCTCGTCGTGCGTGGCCTTCAAGAGCCCGTGCGCCCCCCAGTCCTCGAGCGCGAAGCTGGCCGCGACGATCGCCTGGTCGAGCGCCTCGGTCAGAGGCCGGCCGCGCACGATCGCGGCCAGGAACCCGCCCGCGAACGCGTCGCCCGCCCCGGTCGGGTCGCCCGAGAGCCGCGGCACCGGCGGCCACTCGAGAAACGCGCGGTCGCGCGCGTCGTAGAGCAGCCCGCCGCGGCGGCCGCGCTTGAACGCGACGAAGCGCAGCCGCCCGCCCGCGAGCGAGCGGAGCGCGGCGCGCGGATCCTCGCCGGCGCCGGGGAGCTGCAGCTCGTCCTCGCTCACGAACAGCGCGTCCACCTCGGCGAGCACCGGGCGCCAGGCCGCGAGGTTGTCCTCGCGCAGCGGCTCGTGGGGATCGAGCGAGAGCGCGGTCTCGCGCCGCGGCGCGAGCGCTTCGACCAGCGCGCGTTGGATCCCGAACGGCATGGGCGCGATGTGGATCGCGCGCGCGCTCGCGTAGTGCGGCGGCAGATCCCCCGCGCGCGGCGATACCTCCGCGTGCGTGGGAACGCCCAGGCGGTGGATCACGCGCCGCCCGCCCTCCTCGTAGAGCAGCCAGGTGCGCACGCCGGGGCGGTCGAGCGCGCGCACGCCCTCGAGGTCCACGCCGCGTGCGGCGAGCGCGTCGAGCGCCGCGATCGGGTAGTCCTCGCCGCGCACGCTCGCGATCCCCACCGTGGCGCCCCACAGCCGCGCCGCCAGCGCGGCGTAGAGCACCGCCCCTCCCGGCTCGGCCATGCGGGTGCGGCCGTCGGGGTAGACGATGTCGTCCACCAGCAGGTTCCCGGCCACCACCAGGTCGAGGCTCACGCGCGCGGTTCCAGCTTCGCCAAGGCGCGCACCATCGCCGTCACGCGCTCGGGATCGAGCGGGCTCGACCACAACCCGTCGCGCTTGAGCGCCGAGCCCACGATGAAGCCGTCGGCCGCGGCGAACTGCGCCAGGTTCGCGGGCGTGACGCCCGAGCCCACCAGCACTGGAACCTCGACCGCGCGCGCCACCGCCGCGACCTCGGCGGGATCGGCCTCGCGCCCGGTCGCGGGGCCGGTCACGACCACGCCGTCAGCGAGGAAGAACTCCGCGCCGCGCGCGGTCTCCGCCAGGTCGAGGTCGGCGGTGATCGCGTGCGAGGCGTGCTTCTTCTTGATGTCGGCGTAGATCGCCACGCCCTCGGCCCCGATCTCGCGCCGGTAGCGCAGCAGTGGACCGGCGTCCGCCTCGAGCACGCCCTCGTCGGCCACGTGCGCGTAGACGAATCCCTCGGCGCGGATGAACGAGGCGCCGCAGGCGAGCGCGACCGCCAGCGCCTCGCGGTTGGCCCCTGCGAGCACCTGCACCCCGAGCGGCAGGTCGACCTCGGAGCGCACCGCGCGTCCGATCGCCGTCATCGCCGCCACCGTCTCGGGCCCCACGCGGCGGGCGAGGTAGGGGCGGTCGTGCATGTTCTCGATCACGAGCCCGTGGAAGCCCGCGGCGCGGTAGACCCGCGCCTCGGCCAGCGCGCAGCGGATCAGCTCGTCCACGCCCGCGCGCTGCGCCGGGCTCCCGGGCAGCGCGCCCAGGTGGAGCATGCCGATCAGGGCTCGGGGGGCGGTGAAGAGGGAGCGGAACGCGGCGCGGTCACCCATGGCGGCGCAGGTTGCCACAGCGTGGCCCGCTCCGCACCCCGGCCGGATCATCTATGGCGCCGGCGCCGGCTCCCGGCAAATAGGGAAATCCCCACCCTCGAATACAGCTTTCACCCTATAGCCTTCAGGACCGTGCGGGATGATTGTGAACAGCGGCACAGCCTTTGGGAGCCGCGTCCCCCGACGGAGGCCCTCCGCCGAGCGGCTCCGGGCTGCTGCCGAGCGGAGTGGGCGGACTCGCTCGTCCACGGTACAAGAAGCGGAGGAGACCATGAAGGACCTGAACCTCGAGCTCGAAGCGCTGGAGGAGCGAATCGCTCCCGACGCGCTGGGAAACCCCGGCAACAACAACCCGCCACGCAACAACACCAACAATCCCGGCAACGAGGGCACCGGCGGCAAGGTGTCCACCGGGTCCTGGGGCGCCTGACGACCTGATTCCACCGTTACGGCGGGTCGCCCGGGCTCGGTCCGGGCGGTCCGCGGGCCGGGCAGGCTGGCCCGGCCGAGGGGCGCACCGGCTCTCCGCCCGGGCCGGGGCGCGCAGGCAGGCAACGCAGACTCCTTAGCCAGCGGAGGAAACCATGAACCCGATCAAGCTCGCCATCGTGGAGCTGGAGCAACGCATCGCTCCCGACAGCGTGAACGGCGTCCCCGGCGAGAGCAACGGCAATCCCGGGAACGAGGTCTCGAACGGCTCGAAACCCCAGCCCGGCAACAACACCGGGGACTCGCACGGCAACTGAGGCGTAAGGCGCGAGAGCCACCGGAAGACCGGCGGCCCTCGCGCTGAGATGTCGAAGGGAAGTGGGCCGATTGCCGAACCAGCACCCACGGCTGCGCCCGGACCTCGTCGTGAGCCCGCAGTCCACGCCCGAGGGACCGTGCTATGTCGTCAAGGACCCCGGGACGCGCCGGTACTTCCGCCTGCGCGAGGCGGAGTACTCGGTCGCGCGCCGCCTCGATGGCGCGACACCGATCGAGACCGTGGCCGAGCAGGTCGCCGCGGAGCAAGGGGCCGAGGTCGCGCTGGAGACCGTCGTCGCGTTCGTCGAGCAGCTCCGCAAGGGCGGGCTGCTCGAGAGCGCGTACGCCGCGGCCGAGCGCCCGCGCCGCCCGCTCGTCCAAGGGGACATCCTGTGGCTCCGGCTCAAGGCGTTCGACCCCGACCGCCTGCTGGATGCGCTGGTCGGCAGGCTGCGCTTCTGCTTCACGCCCGGGTTCGTCGTCGCGGCCGCGGCGCTCATCCTGTGGGCGCTCGTCACGGTCCTCGTGCGCCGCGACGAGATCCGCGCCGACCTCGTCCGGCTGTGGAGCATGAGGATGCTCGCGCTGGCGTGGGTCACGGTGATCGCCGTCACCGTGATGCACGAGTTCGCCCACGGGCTCACCTGCAAACGCTTCGGCGGCCGGGTCCACGAGATGGGCTTCCTGCTCATCTATCTCCAGCCCGCCTTCTACTGCAACATCAGCGACGCCTGGCTGTTCGCCGAGAAATCGAAGCGCCTGTGGGTCACGTTCGCGGGCGCCTTCTTCGAGCTCGTGCTGTGGGCGCTCGCCACGCTGGCGTGGCGCGTGACCGAGCGCGGCACGTGGGCGAGCAGCGCGGCGCTGGTCGTGATGGCCACCTCGGGCGTCAAGCAGTTCTTCAACCTCAATCCCCTGATCAAGCTCGACGGCTACTACCTGCTGAGCGACTGGCTCGACGCTCCCAACCTGAGGCGGCGGGCGTTCCAGTACGTAGGCCTGCGCATGAAGCGGCTCGTGGGCGCCGGACCGACTCCTCCGGCGCCCGAGCCGACCGCGCGGGAGCGGCGCGTGTTCCTGGGGTACGGCGTGGCCGCCGTCGCCTTCTCCTACTGGCTCCTGAGCTCGGTGTTGATCCGGTTCGCGGACTACTTCACCGCGCGTTGGCACGGCTGGGGCGCCGCGCTGTGGGTGGGACTGTTCGCCGGAGTGGTCGGCAACGTGACCGGCAAGCCGCTGGTCCGCTGGCCCGAAGCGCTCTCCTGGAAGAGCCACCGGCTCCGGGCCGTGGCGCTCGTCGCAGGGGCGATCCTCGCGCTCTACGTCGTCCCGCTGGAGCTGCGGGTGGGCGGCGAGCTCGATATCGCGCCCGCGCGCAACACCGACGTGCGCGCCCAGGTCGAGGGGATCATCGACGCCGTGTACGAGGACGAGGGCAACCGGGTGGCGGCCGGCGACACGCTGGCCCGGCTCTCCGACCGCGACTTCCGCGTGCGCCTGCGGATGGCGGAGACCGAGCTCGGCGAGAAGCGGGCGAAGCTCCACCTGCTCGAAGCCGGCCCGCGCGCCGAGGAGGTCGAGGTCGCGCGGCTCGCGGTCGCGAAGGCCGAGGAGCGCCTGCGCTACGCCCGCGCGGAGGTGGCGCGGAACCGCACGCTCGCAGAGAGCGAGGCGGCCTCGCGCCGGGAGCTGGAGCAGTCGGAGGAGACGGTCTCGGTGCTCGCGACCGAGCTCGAGGAGGATCGCGCGCGCCTCCGGATGCTCGCGCTCGGCAGCCGGCCCGAGGAGATCGCCGCCATGCGCGAGGAGATCGCGCACTCCGAGGCCGAGCGGCAGCACCTCGAGGGCGAGGTGGCCCGGACGTGGGTCGTAGCGCCGCATGCGGGCGTGGTGACGACCCCCAAGCTCCGGGAACGGATCGGGGAGAACGTGAAGCCCGGCGACCTCATCGCCGAGGTCTACGCACTCGAGACCGTGACCGCCGAGATCGCCGTTCCCGAGCAGGACATCGGCGAGGTCCGCGTGGGGCGGCCCGGCAGCGTGCGGCTGCGCGCCTACCCCGAGCGCGCGTTCGAGGGACGCGTGGTCGCCGTCGCCGCCTCGGCGGTCGAGGCCCCGGGCCAGCGCGCCCGGGTGGTCAAGGCGACGATGGAGCTGCCGAACTCGGACGGGCTGATCAAGCCCTCGATGACCGGCTACGCGCGCATCTCCTGCGGCAAGCGGCGCGCGCTCGACGTGCTCACCCGCGGTGTGCGCCGGTTCTTCCGGCTCGAGATGTGGTCGTGGTGGTGATCGGTCGCCCGCGGCGGGAGCGTTCGTCGAAAGGCTGGCCGCGCTCCTGACGGCTCACGGACCGGCGGTCCTTGCTTCAGCCCGCCTTTTCGAGCTTGCCGAACTCCTGGCGAATCCGCTCCGCCAGGTAGATCTTCAGCAGGGACTGATACGGCACGTCCTTCTTGTTGGCGAGGATCTTCAGGTCGGCCAACAGCGCCTCGGGAAGGCGCAGGGAGATGGTTCGCGTCGAGGGGCGCAGCCTGGGAAACGAAACCCGCTTGGCCTTCCGCCAGTCTACGTACTCGCTCGACTCGGCGCTCGCCCAGAACTCCCGCTCGCTCTCCTCGGACCGATGTCGGGGGACCTGCTTCTTACTCCTGTTACGCATTTTCGTACTCCCGCCGCTCCCGTCGGCTCATGTCTCGCGCCGAGACCACCCGAATGAGACGCCGCCGGAACGTGAACACCACGAGCAGGCGCCGGCCCGTGTCGGTCTGTCCGAGGGCCAGGAAACGTGCTTCGGCCCCCGAGTGCTTCGTATCCACCGCGGCGACCAGGGGGCGGTTGAAGAACACCTGCTCCGCCTCCCCGGGAGCGACCTCATGGCGCTCCCAGATCTTGGCCGCGTTGCCGGCGTCCCATTCGAAGCCCTCGCACTGGGAAAGCCTGTCCCAGAGGTCATCGCCCACGGGAAGTGTATATCATGGACATATACACATGTCAACGCGGGTGCCCGTCGACCGTGTCCGTGTCTGGCGAGTGGAGCGGCACCCCTTCACTCCTTCCCCCACCAGCCGTCGACTTTGGCGATCACTTCGGGCAGGTTCGCGATGGTCTCGGGGTAGCCGGTCTTCCAGGTGGCGTCGATCCCGAGCGGGCCGCGACAGGTGAGCCAGGCGCCGCGGGTCTCGACCGCGGCGGGGATCACGTCGCGCGCGCAGTCGAAGCGCGTGAAGATGCCCCACAGCAGGAGCTCGTCGTCCTCGATCGGCACGTCCTTGCTCACCGCGACCACGAGCTTGAGCGCGGCGTACTCGGGCCGCTGGATCAGCTTCTCCACCACGCCGCGGCCTTCGCCCCGCACCTGGACCACGAGCATCGCGCCCCACGCCAGCCGTTGCGCGAGGATCGAGCCGTCCACCGTCCGCGGGTCGGGCAGCGCGGCGCGCGCCACGGCGCCGCGCGCGGGGCCCGCCGCGCCCGATCCGGCCCCGGCGCCCGCCGCGCCCGCGTCGCCCGCGCGCCCCGGCTTGCTCTGCGCGTCGATCACCATCTTGCTCCCCAGGTTCATCGTGTACGACGTGAAGTCGAGGGTGTCGAGCGGCACGCCGGGGATCAAGAGGAAGTCCTCGGCCGGGTCGAAGTTCCGCGCGATCGCGCCGAACACCTCGGCGCGGTCCCGCGGGTTCACGTCCTCGTCCACCAGCACCAGGACCTTGGTGAGCGAGAGCTGCCCGGTCCCCATCAGCCCGAGCGCGGTCTTCTTCGCCTCCTTGGCGAAGCGGTTCTCGACCGCGACCGCGAGCAGGTTGTGGAAGCCGGCCTCGAAGTACGCCCACAGGTCGCGCACCTCGGGATGGATCACGCGCAGCACGCCGGTGAAGAACTCCTGCACCGCCTCGCCCATGTACTTGTCCTCCTGCGGAGGCTTGCCCACCACGCTCGCCTGATAGACCGGACGGCCGCTGCGGTGGGTGAGCGCGCTCAGGTGGAACACCGGGAAGGGGGCGGGATGCGAGTAGTGGCCGAAGTGGTCGCCGAAGGGGCCTTCGTCGCGGCGCTCGCGCGGCGGCACCAGCCCCTCGAGCACGAACTCGGCGTCGGCGAGCACCTCGATCGGCAGCGTGCGCGCGCGCGCCAGGCGCGTGGGCGCGCCGCGCAGGAAGCCGGCGAACGCCAGCTCGTCCACGCCCTCGGGGAGCGGCGCCACGGCCGAGAGCAGCGTGCAGGGATCGGCCCCGATCGCGACCGCCACCGGCAGCGCCTGCTCGCGCTTCTCGGCGCGGTGGTAGTGGAACCCGCCGCCCTTTCCGATCTGCCAGTGCATGCCGGTGGTGCGCGGGTCGTAGAGGTGCATCCGGTAGATGCCGAGGTTGCGCGCGCGCGAGACGGGATCCTCGGTGAGCACCAGCCCGAAGGTGACGAAGCGCCCGCCGTCCCCGGGCCAGAGCTGGAGATGGGGGAGCGGATCGAGGTCGGGCGGCGCCGTCACCTCCTGCGCCGGGCCCGCGCGCACGTGCTTGGGCTGCATGGCGAGCACGCGGCCCGCGCTGCCGCGCAGGCGCCACAGCTCGCCCATCTCGCGCGGCGGGAACGCGTGCAGCATCTGCTCCAGCTCGGCGCCCACCGCGGCCGGCGTGCGCCCCAGCGCCAGCTCGATCCGGCGTCGCGCGGCGAGCACGTTGACCGCGAGCGGGAAGCGCGCGCCGCGCACGTTCTCGAACAGCAGCGCCGGCCCCTCGGAGCGCGCCTCGCGGCTCGCGATCTCGCTGACCTCGCAGGCCCAGTCCACCTCGCGCCGCACGCGCTTCAGATCCCCGCGGCGCTCGAGCCCGTCGAGGAAGTCGGAGAGGGTGCGGAACTCCGTCACCGCGACCTGCCCGTCCCGCGGCGCCTCACTCCAGCTCCTCCTCGCGCCAGCCCGGGCCGGCGGCCTCGCCGAGGAGCTGGAGCAGCTTGTCGGTGAAGCCGGCGACCAAGTCGTCGAGCGATTTCGGGTTGCGGTACCAGGGCGGCGAGATCGGCATCACCGTGACGCCCGCGCGCGCGAGCTCGAGCGCGTTCCGGAGCGCGATCGAGGAGAGCGGCGTCTCGCGCACGCAGGCCACCATGCGCATCCCCTCCTTGAGCGCGACCGCCGCCGCGCGCGTGATCAGCGTGTCCGCGATCCCGGCTGCGATCTTGCCGAGCGTGGAGACGCTGCACGGCACGATCACGAACGCGTCGTAGCGGTTGCTGCCCGAGGCGAAGGGCGCGGCGAGGTCGGTGTCGGCGAAGATCTTCTTCACGTGCAGCTCGAGGTCCGAGGGCTTGAGCCCGGTCTCCGAGTGGAGCACCTGACGCGCCCAGTCGGAGAGCACCAGATACTTCTCGCCCGGGCAGCGCCGGGCGAAATCGACCCCATAGATCGAGCCCGAGGCCCCGGTCATCCCGATCAGGTAGCGGGCCATCTCAGCGGCGCACGGTCAGAACCCGCCGCTCGCCGCGCGCGCCACGAGCACGCTCGCGAGCACGCCGAACCCCACCAGCACGTTCACCTTGAAGAACGCCAGGTTCACGTCCTCGGCCCAGCGCTGCTCGAGCCACAGCAGGGCGCCGGTGGCCAGCACCGTGCCCACGAGCGCGGCGAGCAGCCCGGGCGGAGTGGTCCGCAGCGGCAGGACCGCGATCGCGGCAAGCGCTAGGAAGCCGAAGCTCGCAAGGTGGAGCGCGGCGGAGACCGCGAGCGCCCGCCTTCGCCCGAGCCACACCACCATGGAGTGGACGCCGAGCCCGCGATCGGACTCCTCGTCGAGCGTGGCGTAGATGATGTCGAAGCCGCTCACCCAGGTGAGCGCGAACCCCGAAAGCCACAGCGCCGGGCCGGACCGCGCGAGGTCGGGGTGCGCCGCCGCGTAGCCCGCGAGCGGCGCGAGCGCGAGCGCGGCACCCACGCCGAAGTGACAGAGCGGCGTGAAGCGCTTGAGGTAGGGATAGATCGCGAACACCGCGAGCGGCACGGGCGCCACGCGCAGGAACCAGGGCCCGAGCGCCGCGCACGCCGCGAGGTAGGCGCCGGCGCTCGCCAGGAGCAGCGCCACCGCCTCGGCGGTGCGCATGCGCCCCGCGGGCAGCTCGCGTGCGCGGGTGCGCGGGTTGAGCGCATCGAGCCTGCGGTCGATCAGGCGGTTGAGCGCCATGGCCGCGGTGCGCGCCCCGACCGCCGCGATCGCGATCAGCGCCCAGCGCCCGACCGAGAGCGCCGGCCCCGGGGCACTGAAGACCCCCGCGAGCAGGAGCGGCAACGAGAACAGCGTGTGCTCGATGCGCACGAACGAGGCGTAGGTGTGCAGGCGCGAGAGCGGGGACAGGGTGGCGGAGGAGGTGGCCATGGCAGGCGGCGACGCGGCCCCGGCGGTGGTGTGCGGGCGCGCGGTCGCAGGCGGCAGAGACTAGAGCCGGGCCCGAATGGCAGGCAAGTGGGCCCCCACAAACAGGCCCCTGCAAATGCCCCAAGAACTACTGCGGCGGCCGGCTCCATGCGCGAAAACCGGCCGCCGCTGACGCTGCCGGGTGCCGCTAAGGCATCAGCACCAGGCGCGTCACAACGATGCGCTCGCCCGACCTCGCCCGCACCATGTAGACGCCCGCGGGCGCCGGGCTCCCGGAGGCGTCGCGGCCCGACCACTGGAGCGGGTGCACGCCCGCCGGCATCCAGGCGTCGAGCAGATCGGCGACGCGCCGCCCATCCAGGCTGAACACCCCGACGCGCACCGGGCCGTCCCGGTCGAGCGCGAGCGAGAGCCGCGTCGCCCCGTGCGAGGGATTGCCGAGCGGCACGAGCCGGAAGTCCACGCGGGTGTCGGCCACGACCGCGGTCGTGGCGGGCGCGACCTCGATGTTGACCGACCCGATGTTGAGGCTGGGCTGGCCGCACCTCTGGTCGGTGACGGTCACGGTCGCGAAATAGTCGCTCGACCCGCTGGGGGTGGTGTAGGTGTGGGTCGCGATCGGGCTGGTCTGGGTGACCGGGGCGCTCCCATCCGCGAAGGTGAAGCTGTACGTCGCCACGCCGTCCGCGGGGTCGGAGTCGGCCGAGCTCGAGGCGTCGAAGGTCACCTGGAGCGGCACCTGGCCCGACGTCGGTGACGCCTCCAATGCGGCGACCGGCGGCTGATCCACCACGCAGAAGCAGGCGGCGTTGCCGACCAGCGTGTAGGTCGAGTTGTCGGTGATGTCGGCGGCGTTGTTCTGCGACTTCTGCCCGGCGTCGGGGCGGCCGTAGAACGTCCTCACGTTCAGGGCGTTCAGCACGTCCCCGGCCACGAGCGGGGTCCCGTCCGCCTTGCTGTTCGCGAGCACGATCGTCATCACCCCGGTCGCCGGGTCGAAGCTGCCGAAATCGGCGTTGCCGAGCGGGGTGGGGGTGTTGGCGTTGGGCGGCGGCACGCCGCCGATCGGCAGCGGCGGGCCGAAGTCGCCGTAGACGAAGCTCAGCGCGCCGGTCGGATCGGACTTCATCGCCACGAACCGGCGGTCGCTCCCGTCGGCCGCGATCGTCTTCCGGCTCCAGAGGATGTACCACTGGCACTCGGGCGCCACCGTGCCGCCCGGCCGGAGCTGGAGCGTGAACGTGAGCTGGTTCACGCCCTCGCCGGCGTAGGGCTCGGAGAGCGAGAGCTCGCGGATGTTGACGCTCCCGTCCGGCGGGGTGTTCTGCCCGCCGTCGAGGTCCGCGCCGGTGCTGTTCACGTCGCTCACCGCCACCACGCCCGGGGCCACGCACGGCGTGGGGATCGGGATCTCCGGCTGGAAGTCCTGGCAATAGGGCCCTTCCCCGATCGCGTTGATGGCCGTCAGGCGATAGTGGGTCACGTCGGTGGGATCGACCGGATCGTTGTAGGCGGTCGTGGCCAGGTTCGCGAGCAGGGCGAAGGGCGCCCCGTTCACGCTGCGATAGAGGTTGTAGGAGACGAGGTCGGAGCCGCCGTTGTCGGGGGCCTGCCAGTTCAGGTGCACCGTCCCGTTGGCGAGGACGCCCTTGAGCGCCGGCGCCTCCGGGATTCGCGGCTCGATCGGGTCGAACGCCGCGAACATCCGCCTGCCGCCCGCCTGCCGGGTGATCGCCGCCTTGGCGGTGAACGAGTTGGGCCCGCCGGTGATGCAGCCCAGGATGCAGCCGTCGTCCCAGCCCACCAGGAGCCGGCCTTCCTTGTCGATCGTGGCGTCGAAGAAGTCGAGCTGGTTGCGGCACGTCCCGCTGCCGCAGATGCCGCTGTGGCGCTGGATCGGGTCGTTGGGCGTGACGTTCTCGGTGGTCCAGGTCGCGCCGCCGTCGAAGGTGGTCGCGATGTAGAGGTACCAGTCGCCGGTGAAGGTCGGCTGGTTGTAGTTGGCGCCCGCGGTGGTGGTGCCATAGAAGGCGAAGGCGGCGCGTCCGGTGGTGAGGCCGCCGTCGCCCGCGACCACGGCGGGGAACGCGCAGTTCTGCACCCCGAGCGGGGCCCCGACGTCGCGGATGTTGATCCAGGTCAGGCCCTTGTTGTGCGAGACGGCGATCCGCGCGTGGCCGTCGGCGGCCTGCCAGCCGAGGTAGATGCTGCCGTCGCTGGCGACCCCCACCGAGGGATCGTCGTCGCCGCGCGTGCCCTGGCCGGGAACCGGGCGCGACGCCCACGTGGTGCCGTTGTCCTCCGAGACCAGCACCGCGACGGTCCCGCCGCAGCTCTTGTTGGGGACGTAGACCGTGCCGTCCGACCCGACCTTGATGTGGCCGTGGAGTCCGGTGCAGGTGGCGAGCGTGTACATCGGGACCGAGGGGCCGAAGGTGACCCCGCCGTCGGTGCTGAGCGCGATCACCGCGTCGGCGATGCACTGCGAGGCGTAGTAGATCGCATTCGGGTAGAGCGGAGCCGGCGGCGAGATCAGCGGCAGGTGGTAGGGACCGCCGCCGATCGTCTCGTGGTCCACGCACGATGGGGCGCCCGATCCCTGGCTGGGCAGGAAGGAGTCGCCGTCGTTGTCCGTGTAGTCGGTGGTGCTGCCGAGCGGCGTCAGCCCTTCCTCCTGGCACACGAAGGTCCGGCCCGTGGCGTGATCGGTGAACAGGATCGGGTCGCCGTAGACCCGGGTGGTGTTGGCGGTCAGGAGCTGGTGCCGGTCCCAGATCGCGCTCGCCGGCGACTGGCAGTCGTTGAAGACGACTTCGACCATGTAGGGCAGGAACCCGCCGAAATAGTTCGCGGTCCCGCCGTTCGGGATCGAGCCGTTGCTGTTGCTGAAGACCTGCTCCGAGGTCCAGTTGCTGCCGATCGACGGCTCGCCCGCGTTGTCCGCGATGCCGGGAGGCGATGCGTAGTTGAAGAACCGGGGGACACCGGGAACGGTGACCGCGGCCTGCGGCGCGCCCGCGCTCACGCCCGGCCGGCCGTGCGGCGAGTCGGCCGCCGCGGCGGGCGAGGCTGCGAGCGCGGCGACGGCGGTCGCGGCGAGCAGGGCGGCTCTCATCCGCGCTGTGGATCGGGCACTGCGGTGATCCTGCGTTCCCCCGAACATGAGCACCTCCCCATGGCGGCTTGCCGGCAGCGGTGACGGGCGCGCGCGAGCTCGAGGCTCGCCACGCCTCGTGAGGGTGAGAGCTTCGGCCGGCACTCTTGACCGGCGCTTGACCGGAAAGGCAGGGAGGCCTTGTCGTGGGAGTCAAGTCGCTCGGCGCCAACGGCTTCCGCGAGCGCCGGGGTCCCGCCTGGATCAGCGGCCGACCGCGCGCCGGGACAGGTTGAGGAGCCTCGTCAGGAACGGGTCCGCAGTCGCGGCACCGGCGGGAATGCGATCGAGGATGCGGCGCGCGCGCACCAGATCGCCGCGCTGCGTGGCGATGAAGCATTCGAAGATGTCCGCGCTCGTGAGGTCGAGCCCCGCGCCGCGCGCGCGATCGAGGGCCCCGGAGGCGTCGTCGATCCGCCCGGTCTGGATGCGGAGGCGGATCAGCCCCGACCACGCCGCCGAGAGGTCGGGTGCCTCCTCGATCGCGGCGAGGAACATGCGCTCGGCGCCGGCGAGATCGCCGCGGCCGGCCGCGGTCCAGCCGTCGTCGAGGAGGAGCTGGGCGCGCCCGCCGGGGATCGGCGCGAGCCTGCGGCGCGCTCGCTCCGCGTCCGCCCCCCGGCCCGCGAGGTCGTAGGCCACGCTCAGGCGACCGAGGCTCGAAGCGTCGTTGGGGTTGAGGAGGACCGCGCGCTCCCAGCGGGCGATCGCCTCGCCGTCGCGCCCGAGCGCCGCGAGCGCGACGGCGTAGCGGAAGTGGAAGGCGGCGAGGTCCACCCGCGCGCTGAGCGGGAGCGCGCGCGCCTCGACCGGGCCGAGCGCGGCCTCGGCGCGCGCGAACTCCGCCGCCGCGTCCGCCCACGCCCCGCGCTCCCCGAGCTTGATCGCGCGGTCCGCGAGCGCCACCCACGCGCCCGAGCGCTCGGGCCGCGGGCCCACCGGGGCGAAGACGATCGCCGCGGCCAGCCCGATCGCGGCGGCGGGGCGCGCGAGCGCGGCGCCCGCGCCCGCCCGCGCCGCGCGCGCGATCCCTTCGAGCGCGATGCCGCCGAGCACCGCGAGCGCCGGGAGCAGGTGATGGCGGTAGCGATCGGTGACGAAGAACGGCGCCATCGCGAGCGAGACGGCGAGCACGTAGCCGACGAGCCAGCGCTCGCGCGGGCCGCCCCGCGCCGCCCACGCCACGCCCGCGAGCCCGAGCACGGCGACCAAGCCGAAGCTTCCCAGGAGCGGCGCGCCCAGCGGCCCCGCGGCGCGGGCGAACGACGCCATGCTCTCGATCTGCGGGATCTCACGCCGGCGGAAGCCCAGCAGGAGCTTGCGCCCGGCGAGGCCGAGCGCCCGCGCCGGGTGGGCGCGGACGAACGCCAGCGCCTTCGCCGCCCACCACGCCGAGCTTTCGGCCGGGCTCAGCCTTCGTCCGGTGGTCGCGAGCACGAACGCGCGCCCGTCGAGCGCGCCGCCGGTGGTGGGCGGCGTGCCCGAAAGCGGCACCGGGATCGAGCCCGCGGTGACGTCCACCCAGGTCCCGTCCGCGTCGGGGTTGTTCCCCACGTACAGGTTGTAGCCCGCGTTGTAGGTGAACGGGATGGTCTCGCCGGAGGCGCCGCGGTTGGCGAGCAGCGCCGGCACGCCGCAGGCGCCGAACGCCGCGATCGCCAGCGCCGCGGCCGCGATCCGCCGCGGCGCCGGCGCGCGGCGGGCCCAGGCCAGCGGCACCGCGAGCGCGAGCAGCACGGCGTTGCTCGCCCGCCCCTGGGCGAGCGCGCCGGCGAGGAGCCCGTACGCCGCGTAGCGCGCGAGCCCTTCGCCCGACCAGTCGGCGCGCGCGACCAGCCAGACCAGCAGGCTCTCGAGAAAGAAGAGCAGCGACTCGGGGAGCACGAGGCCGTCGAAGAACGTCGCGGGCTGGAGCAGCGCGAGGATGCAGCCGACCGCGAGCCCCGCGCGCCACCCCGCGATCCGCCGGGTCGCATCCGCGAGGAGCGCGACCGCGGCGGCGCCGAGCAGGGCCTGGATCGCGAGCACCTGCGCCATGCCGGCGCCGAGCGCCCGCAGGCCGGCGAGCGCGTAGGGGTAGAGCGGCGCGAGATAGAACGGGGCGGGCGGCACCGGGCCGTGGCGCAGGATGAACTCCGACCAGTCCCAGTAGATCCGGGAGTCCGCGTCGAGGCTGTGAGCGAACGGCGTGGCGCCGAGCCGCGCGAGGTACGCCCATCGCGAGGCGGCCGCCGCGGCGAAGAGCGCGAGCAGCGCCAGCGGCCAGAGAGGCTTGCGGTCGGATCTCGGAGGCGCCACGGCCGCACTCTATTCCGTCGGAGCGCGGCGGGGAACCTTCGCCCTCAGGCCGCCGAATCCGCCTCGCCGATCGTGAAGTCCTCGCCGCCCGCCCCGGCGTCGAGCGGCTGGCCTGCGCGCGCCGCGTGGATCAGGACCCCTTCGATCCGGGTGCGCTCGCGCGCGCTCACCAGGATGAACTCGAGCCCGAGCACGCCCATGTCCTCGGGCAGGGCGCCCCGGGTCTGGGGTGCGAGCTGCACCCAGCGCACGCGGCTCATCAGCTGCAGCGGCTCCCCGCCCCCGAGCTCGATCTCGACCGTGAGCAGCGAGCCTTCCAGCTCCTCGCGCACCGCCCGCAGCTCGGCGCGCGGGAAGCCCAGGCCCAGCCCCGCGGGCGACAGGTTCAGCAGCCGCCCCTCGAACGGCGCGACCCGCGAGCCCGCGAGCCCGAGCATCGCGACCCGGGTCTTGAAGGAGACCGAGGCGCGCGTCTCGCGGCGCCGCTCGAGCGAGGGCGCGGTCGCCGCGGTCGGCTCGAACAGCGGATCGGGCACCGGGCGCCCGGCCGGCGCCGCGGCCGGTGGGGGCTCGGACTGCGTGCGCGGCGCGTTCTCCTGCTCGCTTCGCAGTTGCGCGAGGTCGAACCTGAGGCACGCCGACGGCAGCTCCGGAACGAGCGCCAGGCGCCCCTGACTCGCGAGCTCGGGCTCGACGGCGATCGGCTCGAGCTCGTCCGCGACCACCGAGATCAGCGAGCTGTCGCCCTCGGGAGCGACCGACCAGCGCACCCGGCCGTAGAGGACGATGCGCGCCGAGTCGCTGTCGGCGTCGAGATCGTGAGGAGCCATGCCCAGGTCGTCGATCGCCGCCTGCTCGGCCAAGCGGTGGAACGCGGCCGGCGGCAGCGCGAGCAGCGCCCTGGGCGGGACGGGGTGGTCGTCGGATTCGTGCCCGCGGCGCGTCGCGAGCGAGCAGAACCACTGGTGGATCGCGACGAAGCGCTTGTCGTGGACCGAGCCCGCGGGCCGCAGCCGGTCGAGCTGCTTCTGCGCCGCGAGCGCGCGGAAGAGGTCGTTCTGTCCCACCGAGAGCTGCAGCAGCTTCTCGAACTGGACCAGGCCGAGCCCGGCCTGATCGGCGGCGACGCACAGCACGCCGTAGAGGAGGCGCGTGCCGAGATCGTCGGGATACTGGTCCACCATCGGCCTCAGGATGTCGGCGCACTCGAGCCAGTCGGCGTTGCGGTAGGGCTCGACCAGCCTCAGCCAGTGGGATGGGATCGGCTTCACGGGGCTGGATCCTTCCGGAGGGTGCGATGCGTGGCGCGCGGGCGGTCCACGCCTTTCCATCGGCCCGTCTCGCGGCGCGCTGAACCGCGGGATGGCTCCCCCGGCGGAGTCGGGTACAATCATGGGCCTTGCGGCACGTTGGGGAGCCCCGATCCTGGGCAGGAGAGCGAGGGCGATGCGCGGATCCATGGTGATGCTGGCGCTCGTGGCGGTCGCGGCCTGCGCGGCCTCGGCGGCGGCCGCGGAGCCGGAGGCGGGCGGATCCACCGCGGCACTCGTCCGCGCCGCGGCCGGCCTGCGCCTCGGCCTGCCGGCGCGCGAGGTTCCGGCCGGCGAGGTGGTCGAGATCACCTGGAGCGCTCTCCCGCACGAGGTCGAGGAGCTCGAGATCCTGCTCTCGGTGGACGGGGGCCGCCACTACGGCCTGCGCGTCACGCCGGAGTGCGATCCCGGCGCGCGGCGGTTCCTGTGGCGCGTGCCCAACCTCGTGACCGGCGCCGCCCGCCTGCGCGCGCGTCTCGGGAGCCACGGCCAGGAGATCGAGGCCGCCCCGGGCGAGGGCTTCGCGATCGTCGGCGCAGAGGCCGGGCCGTTCGCCGATCCCGCGTTCCACGAGCGCGGCTGGTGGTCGGCGCTCGACGCGCTCCCGGCCGCGCCGCAGCCCGGGCCCGCCGTGCAGCAGGCGCGGTCCGCGCTGCGGGACCCGCGCGCGGCCGGGCCGCCTCCGCGCGACGCCCTGGCGCCCGCGCCCGCGGCTCCGGCGGGTGGCGTGGCTTCCACTTCGGCTTCTGCACCATCGCTTCCCCAGATTCGTCCTGCCCCGCACGGGAGGTACGCCCCGCTCCGCGAGTGAGATTCCGTCCCCTCACGAGACTCCACCTTGCTCTCGAATACGGAGGACGGAATCATGGCGACTGATCGGACCGCCGGCGCCGTGCTGGCCGGCATGATGCTTCTCTTCGCGCCCCCGGCACGGGCGCAGACCCACGCGATGCGCGACACCAACGCCGCGGTGCTGCGGGGCGCGTCCCCGGGCGACACGGCGGTGGTGCCGCTGCCGGAAGTGGTGGTGGTGGGCACGCGCGTGCCCGAGTCCCTGCGCACCATCCCCGCGGCGCTCACGGTGGTGAGCCGCGGGCGCTTCGAGAACTCCCGCAACATCAGCCTGGCGGACGCGCTCGTCGGCGTGCCGGGCGTGCTGGTCCAGAGCCGCGCCGGCTCGCAGGACGTGCGCCTCACGATCCGCGGGTTCGGCGCCCGCGGCAGCGGCGACCGCTCGAACGTGGCCAACGTGCGCGGGATCCGCGTGCTCACCGACGGCGTCCCGGTGACCGAGCCCGACGGGCGCACCTCGCTCGACCTCGTGGACCTCGGGCTCGCCGATCGCGTGGAGGTCTCGCGCAGCAACGCCTCGGCGCTCTACGGCAACGCCTCGGGCGGGGTGGTGAACCTGAGCACCGACCTCGCGTTTCCCCGCGGCTACAGCGAGACGCGCGCGATTGCCGGCGAGTTCGGCTACCACCGCGAGCAGACCGTGGCGGGCTTCGCGCTCGGCCGCTCGCGGGCGGTGCTGTCGCTGGTGAATTCCACCTTCGGCGGCTGGCGCCGCCACAGCGAGGGCTCGCGGAGCCTCGCCCAGCTCCGCCTCGCGGCCGAGCTCTCGCAGGGAACGCGGCTCGGCGTGCTGCTCGACGCGGTGACCGACATCAGCCGGTTCCCCGGGGCGCTCACCGGAGCCGAGCTCGCGGCCGATCCGGCGCAGGCGAACCCGACCTACGTCACCCGCGACGAGCGCCGCCGCGACCGCCAGGGCCGTGTGGCGCTCACGCTCGACAAGTCGCTGGCGCCCGCGCACGACCTGGCGCTGGTGGGCTTCGTCGAGCCCAAGTACCTGCAGCGCTCGGAGCGCGGCAGCTTCCGCGACTTCACCCGCTACCACACCGGCGGGTCGGCCACCTACCGCGGCGCGCTCACGCTCGATCCGGACCTGAGCACCGTGGTGAGCGCCGGGCTGGACGAGGCGTTCCAGGACGGCGCGATCCTGTTCTACAACCTGACCCCCGAGGGCGATCGCGGCACCACGCTCAGGGCCGACAAGCGCGAGGCCGCCAACTCCGCCGGCGGGTTCGCGCAGGCCGAGCTGCGCTGGCACGAGGCCTGGTCGGCGCGGCTCGCGGCGCGCTACGACATCCTGTGGTACATCGCCGAGGACTACGTCACGCCCGCGCTCGACGCCGAGAAGCGCTTCGAGCGCTGGACGCCCAAGGCGGCAGTGAGCTACACCGCCGGCGCCCACACCGTCTACGCCGCGCTCGGCGGCGGAGTCGAGGCGCCGGCATTCAACGAGATCGATCCGCCGCCGGCGCTGCCGCCGACCGCCATCAACCCGCTGCTCGACGCCACCCGCTCGAGCACCTACGAGCTCGGCGGCCGCGGCGCGCTCGCGGGCGGCCTGCGCTACGACGCCGCGCTCTACTGGATCGACGTGCGCGACGACATCGTGCCGTGGAACGGCGGCTCGTTCTTCTTCACCGCCGGAAAGTCGCGCCGGCGCGGGGCGGAGGCGGGCCTCACCTGGTCCCCGCTTCGCGACCTCACGCTGAACGGGGCGCTCACCGTTTCGGACAACGAGTACGTTCACTACGTGCGCGACGATTCGCTGTTCGACGGAAAGGAGATCGCGGGCCTGCCGGGCATGGTGGCGAACGGCGGCGCGCGCGTCGCGCTGCCCATGGGATTCTCGCTCGAGGGCACGGTCGAGAGCGTCGGCCGCTACTTCGCCGACGACGGCAACGGGGCGCGGGTGCCCCCGCACACCGTGCTGGGCGCCACCCTGGGCTGCCAGCGGTCGTTCCGCTCGATCACCCTGCGCGGCTTCGTCGCCGGTCAGAACCTCGCCGACGACGAGTACGTGGCGTGCGCGTTCATCAACGGCACCGGCGGGAGGTTCTACGAGCCCGGGATGCCGCGCACGCTCTCGGGAGGGGTCACAGTGCGCTGGCAGTAGCGGCGGCTCGCAAGAACGACGCGGGCCCGGCGCGCTTCGCTTGCGCCGGGCTCGCGTTTGCGTCTCCCACGACCGACAAGGCAGCGGAGGCGAGACCACTTTGGCCAACCGGCCCCCGATTGCGATCAACCGCCGCGGGCTCGACCTGCCGCCCCTTGCCTGTCGCGGTCCGAGATCTTTCGATCTCGCCCGTGCCCCATCGCAATCTGTGGACCGCTCCGCGCCGCGGTCACGCGTGTCTCACTAAGTGCATGGCGCGCGCGTCGCTCTCGACCGGCGCGTGCGAGCGGGCGCGCCGCCCTTGGCGCGAGTTCTGTCCACGACGTTCGCGTCGCTGTCATCGCCGGGACGAAAAGCGCGAATCGTGTCGCCCGGATCGCGCGCGTCCGCGAGGTCAGAAGCGCGGGAGGCGGATGTCTCGGAAGCTCTCGAGCGCGGCTGGCCCCCGCGGCTCCGCAGCCGGTCGGGACCGGCTGCCCTCACCCGCGAAAAAACCGCTTGACTCCCTGCACGCGTGTGCAGCATCTTTATCGGGTGCCAGGTCCGCCACGGACCTTTCGACCGAAGGGAGCGCGTTACATGTTGAACGATCGGGCACGCGAGATCCTGAGCTTCATTCAGCGCTTCGCGCGCGAGCATGGCTACCCGCCGACGATCCGGGAGATCGGGAGCGCCTACGGGATTTCGTCCACCAACGGCGTGCGCTACTACCTCAACCTGCTCGAGAAGGCCGGCCACCTCAAGCGCAGCGAGAGGATTTCGCGCGGCATCGAAGGCGTGTCCCAGCCGGTCGGGCGCGGCGGGATTCCGATTCTGGGGCGGGTCGCCGCGGGCCAGCCGATCCTGGCCGAGGAGTCGCGTGAGGGAACGCTGGAGCCCGGAGAGGTCTTCGGCGACCCGAAAGGCCTGTTCGCGCTGCGGGTGCGGGGCGACAGCATGGTGGACGCTGGAATCCTCGCGGGGGACTACGTGATCGTTCGCCAGCAGGACACCGCGAGCGCGGGCGAGATCGTCGTCGCGCTCCTCGGGGACGAGGCTACGGTCAAGTACTACCGGCCCGGGCGCGGCGGTGCGGAGCTGGTGGCGGCCAACCCGAAGTACGAGCCGATCCCCGTGAGCCCGGAGAGCGAGTTCCGGATCCTGGGCATCGTGAGAGGAGTGATCCGCACCCTTACGCGTTGAGACTGCATCCAAACCGACGCACTTCAGCATCCCCCGGGAGCTTGCGCTCCCGTTTTTCAGCGAGTCGAGGTGCACATACGTTCACCGTCCCCGCAGGGAGGAAGGACCGTGAATCACGAACTGGCTCCCGAATTGAATGAGGCGATGCGAGGTCGCTGGGAGCCGATCTACCGCAGCCAGCTCCACTACCTCATCACGTGGTCCACGCGCGGGCGCAAGCCGGTGCTCAAGACGCGGCACGTCCGGGCCATCCAGGACTTGATCCGCCTCGCGTGCGACGAGCGCGGCCATTCGCTGCTGGAGGTGGCGGCGGGCCCGGACCACGTGCACGTGCTCATGGCCCTGCGGCCGTCGCAGAGCGTGGCGAGCGTGGTGCGGGAGCTCAAGGGGCGCACCGGGATCACGCTCCTCTCGCAGTGCCCCGAGCTGCGAGTCTGGCTGGGCGGCAACCTGGCGTGGGACGAGCGCTACGCGGTCGAGACCGTGAGCGCGATGCGCGTGGAGCGGGTGCGCGAGCGGCTGCGGGCGCTCCACGGCGTGAGCGAATCGCACGAGGACCTGGCGCGCGCGAGCTGAGCGAGGCGGGGCGAGGGAACGAGTGCGGGGCAATGCAACGGGCGCGGGCGAGCGGCAGCGCTCACCCGCGCTCCGGCACTGCGGGTGCGGCCCTCGGGGCCCGCGCGGAAGCGAGCGAAGCGCCGAAGAGCACGAGCAGGGCCCCGATCCACTGCAATGCTCTCAGGCTCTCGCCGAGGAAGGCGGCCGCCGAGAGCACGGCAACGACCGGCTCGAGCGTGGCCATGATGCCGGCTTCCGCGGCCGAGAGACGGCGCAGGCCGGAGTTGAAGAGCACGAACGGCACGAGAGTCGAGAACACGCCGAGCGCCGCGAACAGCAGCCATAGATCCGCGCCGTACCCCGCGGCGGCGATCCGCCAGGGCGGGGTGACGATGGCCCAGGCCAGCCCCGCGATGAGGAAGGTGTAGAGGAGCACGGTCTCGGGCGGGTAGCGCCGCAGCCCGCGCTTCGAGAACACGACGTAGAACGCGAACGAGACCGCCGAGCCGAAGCCCACCGCCCAGTCGAGCGGCCGGACGTGAATCGGCCGCGCCCGGAATGTGGCGGGATCGAGGTTGCTCACCAGCATCGCGATGCCGAGGGTCGCGCTCGCCAGGGCGACCACGGTCGCGACCCGCACCCGCGTGCCGCGCAGCGCGTCGTAGCCGACGATGAGCGCCGGCGCCAGGTACTGGATCAGGATGGCGAGCGGTACGCCCAGGACGGAGATGGCGTAGTAGTACGTACCCTGGACTGCGGCCACACCGAAGATCCCGAGCACCAGGAAGTAGCCCCAATCCGCCCGGCTGACCCGCAGGGCCGCCGGCCGGCGCAGGGCGAGCCACGGCCCGAGGAACGCAACCGAGATTGCGAGCCGCAGCTCGACCGCGGTGAGGGCGGGCACGTGGCGGTCGCGAAAGACGAAGCGCGCGAGCGTGGCCGACGTGCCCCAGAACAGCGTCGCGCCGAAGATCAGCCAGCGACCGCGCGCGGCGTCTACGGGCGGGGCGTTGGTGGGCGTTGGGGCATCGCGAGCTGCCTTGTCAGTGCCGGTATCTTGCTGCTCGGCAGAGCGATGCTCGTGATCGCCAGGCGCGCTCAGGACGCGTCCGCCGATCTCACCGATCCGCCCGGCGCTCCGCGATCGGGCCCAGCTCGACGCTCTCGAACCCCGACTCGAGCATCGTGCACCGGCCGCTGAAATAGACCCCGGGCTCCATCGCCACGCTGATCGCCGCGACGTCCCCCTCGACCCGCGCTCCGGTCCTCATCTCGATGGAGCCGAGGGCGCGGATGTTCCCGTGCACGCGTCCCAGGATGAGGGCTTCCTTCACCTCGATGTCGGCGCGCATCACGCCGTGCTCGCCGACCTCGATCCGGTCGCAGTTGAGTATGTCTCCCTCGAACTCGCCATCGATGCGGAGCGTGCCCGTCACCATGAGGGTGCCACGGAGGCTCGAGCCGACTCCCAGGACCGTGTTGGGCGGCGGCGGACCGTTGTTCTCCGCCGGGCGGGGCCGAAACTTCATCATGCTGGGATCCCTCTCTTCCACGAAGCGCTGCTCGCCGTGGGCATGGGGGGCGCGGAATGGAGTGCGCGGACTGCGCACGCCGAGTGTCCCGGCCTCACATCACTCCCCATGCTTCGAGCAGGCGCTCCAGGTCCTGCTGCCCGTAGTACTCGAACTCGACCTTCCCGCCCCGCCGCCCGGCTGCGATCGTGACCCGCGTGCTGAACTTCTGCTGCAGCTTGTTCTCCCATCCCACCAGCCATTCCGGGCGCACGGACCGTGGGCGGCCCCGCTGATTGCGGATTCGCCGCCGAACGAACGCCTCGGTTCGCCGCACCGAGAATCCCTTCGCGTGCACGTACCGCGCGGCCGCGAGCTGATCGCCCGCCGTCGGGAGCCCGAGGAGCGACCGGGCGTGCCCGGCGGTCAATGTTCCACGTGAAACCATCTCGCGCACTTCCGGAGGCAAAGTGAGCAGACGCAGCGAGTTGGTGATGGATGCGCGCTGCTTCCCGACGCGTTCCGAGATCTGGTCGTGGGTGAGCCCGATCTTGTCGACCAGGGCCTGATACGCGTTCGCCTCGTCGATCGGGTTCAAGTCCTCGCGCTGGACGTTCTCGATCAGAGCCAGCTCCATCATCTCGCGCTCTTCGACCTCGCGCACCACGGCTGGAATGCGATCGAGCCCGGCGAGGCGCGCCGCTCTCAGGCGCCGCTCGCCGGCGACGAGCTGGTATCCGTCGCCGGCCGAACGCCGTACGAGGATCGGCTGCAGGACGCCGGTGGACTTGATCGAGGCCGCCAGCTCCTGGATCGCCTCGTCGTCGAACCGCGATCGCGGCTGGAACGGATTGGGCCCGACATCGTCGATCGGCAGCTCTCGCACGCCTGGCTGCGGGCCGTCCAGGGCCACGCCCGCGGAAGGAATCAGCGCTTCGAGACCTCTACCCAGGGCTTTCCTATGCATGCTCGAGGACCTCCCGCGCCAGCTCACGGTACTTCTCGGCGCCGACGCTGTGTGGATCGTAGAGAATGATGGGCTTGCCGAACGATGGTGCCTCGCCGAGCCTTACATTGCGCGGAATCACTGTCTTGTAAACCCGATCCGAGAAGAACTTGCGGGCCTCGTCCACGACCTGCTGGGCGAGGTTGAGGCGGGCGTCGAACATGGTCAGCAGGACACCCTCGATGCGTAGCGCTGGATTGAGGTGATCCTGCACGAGCCGGATGGCGCCGATGAGCTGCGTGAGCCCCTCGAGCGCCAGGTACTCGCACTGGAGCGGGATCAGCACCGAGTCCGCAGCGGTGAGCGCGTTGACGGTGAGGAGGCCGAGCGACGGCGGGCAGTCGATCAGGATGAAATCGTACTGCTCGCGCAGCGGGGCGATGGCGGTCTTGAGCCTGGCCTCACGTGCCATCACGCCCACCAGCTCGACTTCGGCACCCGAGAGTCTCTGCCCGGAGGTCAGGATCTCCAGCCCGGGGAGCGATGTCTGCACGCCGGCCGGCACGCCATCAGGGGTGACGAGGGCCTCGTAGACGCCGAGGCGCTGATCGTTCCCGTTGATTCCGAGGCCGCTCGACGCGTTGCTCTGCGGATCGATGTCGACGATCAGGACGCGGCGCCCTTGCTCCACAAGGCAGGCGCCGAGGTTGATCGTCGTGGTCGTCTTGCCTACGCCACCCTTCTGGCTGGCGATCGCGATTACTCGTCCCATTCCCTGAGATAGGCGGGGGCGGACTTCCTGCCCGCAAGTGGTGAGAATTCACGCGCGAGGCTTGCTCGCGAAACGCAAGATAGATCGGAGACGCGTCGCGAGGCAAGCAGATTGTTTCACGTGAAACAGATCGCTACGAAACAATCTATCTAGTTCATTTCCTCGTGAATCTAGCGACAGCAGTAGCGCCGTCTCCGATCCCGAGCAGGTCGTTGAAGTCCCAGTTGACCTGCCAGGCGGTATCCGCCGCCATCTCCTCGTCTCGCTTGCTACCCTTCCACAGGAACGCAACGCCTCCGGGGCGCACGATCGATGCGGCCATCTTGAGGGTCGGGGCCAGCGGCAGCGTCGCTCGCGACGTGAAGCCATCGTAGCCGTACGCATGCCCCGGCTGTTCGATCAGGTCCTCGAGGCGAGCGAGCACGACATCGACGTTCGGCATCTCAAGCTCTTCCAACACCTTCCTCATAAACAACGTCTTCGTTCGTCGAGACTCGACCAGCGTCCAGCGCTCGCCGACCCCGGCGATCGCCAGCGGAATCGCTGGAAGTCCGCCTCCGGAACCGAAGTCTAGCCACCGGCCTGCGCCGCTCGACCGAAGCCAGTGGGCGGGCTCGAGCGATTCCTGCAGGTGGCGCGGCACGATCCTGGGTTCGTCGTTTCGCGATATCAGGTTCGATACCTTTCGGTTCCACTGCAGCAAAAGCTCGCAGTATCGGCGCAGTCTGGGGAGAGTCTGCTCGGGGTTCGCGCCCGCCTTGAGGAGGCAGCCAGCCAGCGAGTCCCAGGGCTGACGATCGAGCACCTGACGCACGTCCGGCCAGCGCGCGGCGAGCGTCGGCGACTCCTCGATCGCAGCCGGCCCCATGCGGCGCGCGACGGCGACGCGAGGTTCGCGCCGGCGCGGATCGGGGCGGCGGTGGTCTGCCCGGCGCGAGCTCCCGGGCTGGCCGGCGCGGCGCTGGTCGGCGCGGTGCGAGCTCCCGGGCCGCCCGGCGCGGCGCTGGTCTGCGCGCTGCGGGCTCCCGGGGCGGCCGGCGCGGCGCTGGTCTGCGCGCTGCGGGCTCCCGGGGCGGCCGGCGCGGCGCTGGTCTGCGCGCTGCGGGCTCCCGGGCCGGCCGGCGCGGCGCTGGTCTGCGCGCTGCGGG
>DASXQT010000024.1:0-39434 GCA_036507005.1 Candidatus Eiseniibacteriota bacterium | reverse complement strand
TTCGCAACGAGGGGGTCGGCGGTTCGAATCCGCTCATCTCCACCAAATTCGTCTGGGCCAGGCCCAGCGCAACCCGAGCTTGTGAACCCCGTCAGGACCGGAAGGTAGCAGCGGTAAGCAATCTCTCGGGTGTGCCGCCGGTTCCCCTGGCCCGTTTCTTTTTCGGAGCCTCATGGCCCATCGCGCTCTCGCCCTCAAGTACCGGCCGCAGGTCTTCTCCGACCTGATCGGCCAGGACCACGTGAGCGTCGTGCTCTCGCGCGCGCTCGAGGCCGGGCGGATCGCGCACGCCTACCTCTTCACCGGCGCGCGCGGCGTGGGCAAGACCACCAGCGCCCGCATCCTCGCCAAGAGCCTGAACTGCGAGCGCCGCCGCTCGGGCGAGGTGAAGGGCGCCGATCCCTGCAACGCGTGCACGAGCTGCACCGAGATCACCTCCGGCGTCTCGCTCGACGTGGCCGAGATCGACGGCGCCTCGAACCGCGGCATCGCCGAGGTCCAGGCGCTGCGCGAGAAGGTGCGCTTCTCGCCGACCGGCGGGAGCTACCGCGTGGTGATCATCGACGAGGTGCACCAGCTCTCGGCCGACGCCTTCGCCGCGCTTCTCAAGACGCTCGAGGAGCCGCCGCCCCACCTGGTGTTCGTGTTCGCCACCACCGATCCGCAGAAGCTTCCCGACACCATCCGCTCGCGCTGCCAGCGCTTCGACTTCGCGCGCGTCCCGCTCCGCAAGGTGGCGGACCGGCTGCTCGCGATCGCCCAGCGCGAGGCGGCCGATCCCGAGGGGGTGCGGTTCAAGCTCTCCGAGGCCGCGGCGCTCCTGCTCGCCCACAAGTCCGAGGGCTCGGTGCGCGACGCGGTGAGCGCGCTCGACCAGGTGGTCTCGGCGGGCGAGAGCGAGGTGAGCGAGGAGCTGGTGCGGCGCGTGCTCGGGCTCGCCGACCGCGAGGCGTTCTTCGCGCTCGCGGGCACGATCCTGGCGCGCGATCCGGCGGGCGCGCTCGCCGCGCTCCACCGGGCGTCCGAGAAGGGGCTGGACGCCCGCGACCTCGCCGAGGGCCTGGCCGAGCACATCCGGCACGTGCTGGTGCTCAAGGTGGATCCCGGCGCCGGCGACCTGGTGGCGCTGGCGGCCGAGGACCTGGTGCGGCTCAAGGCCCAGGGCGAGGGTTGGAGCGAGAGCGACCTCTTGCGGCTCCTGAGGCTCGCCTCCGAGGCGCCGTGGGCGATGCGCGACAGCCCGCAGCCGCTGGTCCATCTCGAGGCCGCGGTGCTGCAGATGGCGACCCTCGAGCCGGGCGAGACGCTGGCCGAGCTTTTGAGCCGGATCGAGGCGCTGGAGCGGCGGCTCGGGCCCGGGGGCGGCGCCCCGCCGGGCGGCGGGCGCACGGCGGCCGCGGGCGCGGGCGCTCGCGAGGGCGTTGCGCGGCCGGTCCCGGTGCGCGGCGCCGCACCCGCGCCGGGCGCCGCGGGCAGGCCGCCGGCCGCGGGGGCCGCGCCCTCGGGCGGTGCTACGATGAGTGCGGCGCCGGCGGTGGCCGCGGCCCGCGCGGGGCTCGCGGAGGCGGGCGTCGAGCGGGACGAAGCAGTCGATCGGCAGTGGCGCGGGGCGCTGGCCCGGGTGAACGGTACCAAGCGCATGCTGGGCGCCTTCCTCGAGGAATGCCAGTTCCTCGGGCTCGCCGGGGAGAGTCTGGTGCTCGGGATGGACGATCTCCACCGGGCGGTGGTGGAGGAGAGCGAGAACCGCGCGATCCTGGCCGCTGAAGTGCGGCAGGCATTCGGCCGATCCCTCACGTTGCGCTGCGTGCCGGCCGGCCCCGGGGCGCCGCGGCGGCCCGCGGCCGAGGACGTGCGGCCGCTGGTGGACCAGGCGATCGCCTGGTTCCAGGGCGACGTGATCGAGGGCGCGGCGCGCCGCGCGGAGAGAACGGGAGAATGAAGAGCTTCGGCGACATGGTGAAGCAGGCCCAGAAGATGAAGCGGACCATGGACGATCTCCAGAAGCGCTTCGCCGAGGACCGCTACGAGGCGAGCGCGGGCGGCGGCCTGGTGCGCGTGGTGGTGGACGGCAAGCAGATACTGAAGCAGATCTCGCTCGATCCCGCGCTGCTTTCGGAGAAGGACGTGACCCTGATCGAGGACCTGGTGATGACCGCGATCGGCGAGGCGCAGAAGAACTCCGAGGCCCGGATGCACGAGGCGCTCGGAACGCTCGCCGGCGGGTTCCCGATCCCGTTCTGATCTCCCACCCCCGACCATGTACAGCTCCAGGCATCTCGAGCTCCTGATCGAGGAGCTGGTCAAGCTCCCCAGCATCGGGCAGAAGAGCGCCCAGCGGCTGGCCCTCCACCTGCTGCGCGTCTCGCGCGAGGACGCCCTGAGGCTCGCCGAGGCGATCCGCGCCGTGAAGGAGCGCGTCCGGTTCTGCAGCGTGTGCGGCAACTTCGCCGAGGAGGATCCCTGCCTGCTGTGCCGGGATCCGGGACGCGACGGCTCGGTGGTGTGCGTGGTCGAGCAGCCCGGCGACGTGCTCGCGATCGAGCGCACCGCGCAGTACCGCGGGCGCTACCACGTGCTGGGCGGGGCGCTCTCGCCGCTCGATGGCACCAACCCCGAGCAGCTCCGCATCGAGCCGCTGCTCAAGCGCCTCGAGCCCGGCGCGGGCGGCGTCGAAGTTCGAGAGGTCATCCTCGCCACCAACCCCAACGTGCCGGGCGAGGCCACCGCGCTCTATCTCTCCAAGCTCCTCGCCCCGCTCGGGGTGCGCGTGACGCGCATCGCGCGCGGCGTCCCGATGGGCTCCGACCTCGAGTACTCCGACCTCGTCACGCTCGGCCGCGCGCTCGAAGGCCGGCGCGAGGTCGAGTAGCCCTCCCCGGGGCTCCCATGTTCCAGCCGCTGCTCGACCCGTTCCGGCTCCTCTCCGTGCCGCTCTTGGTGGCGCTCAACGCGTTCTTCGTGGCCGCCGAGTTCGCGCTGGTGACCGTGCGCTGGACGCGGGTCGAGCAGCTCGTGAAGGACGGCAAGTGGGGCGCGCGCACCCTGCTCTACGCGGTCGAGCACCTGGAGGCCGGGCTGGCCGCGGCCCAGGTGGGTATCACCTTCGCGAGCCTGGCGCTGGGCTGGATCGGCGAGCCGGTGATCGCGCGCCTGCTCCAGCCCCTGTTCGCCGCCATCCCCGGCCCGTGGGGCGCCGCCGCCGTCCACGCGGTCGCGATCGGCGTGGCGTTCCTGCTCATCACCTACCTGCACGTGGTGCTCGGCGAGCAGGTGCCGAAGGTGATCGCGATCGAGCGCGCCGAGGACGTGGCGCTCCTGGTGGCCGGGCCGATCGTGGCCTTCGCGCGCCTGTCGCAGCCCTTCATCGTGGTGATCCGCGACTCGAGCAACTGGGTGATGCGGAGCCTCCGGCTCCCGCCGCTCCCGCCCGCGAAGCAGGTGCACTCGGTGGACGAGCTGCGCATGCTGGTCGAGGAGACGCGCGAGGCCGGCGTCATCCCCGACGACCAGGCCCGCTACGTGCGCAACGTGCTCCAGATCTCGGACAAGCGGGTGCGCGAGGTGATGGTGCCGCGCGAGAAGGTGGTCACGATCTCGCTCGCCGCCACCGGCGAGGCGGTGCTCGCGACCGCCCGCCAGTCCGCGCACACCCGCATGCCGGTGTGGGACGGGAACCCCGACAACGTCGTCGGGATCGTGAACACCAAGGACCTGTTCCACCTGTTCAGCCTGGAGGGGCTCGTGATCCTGGCGGACGCCATGTACCCGGCGATCTTCGTCCACCCCGAGCAGCGGGTGGGCTGGCTGCTGCAGACCTTCCGGCGTGAGAAGCGCCAGATGGCGGTGGTGCGCGATCCCTCGGGGCGGTTCCTCGGCATCGTGACGCTCGAGGACATCCTCGAGGAGATCGTGGGCGAGATCGAGGACGAGCACGACTCGCGGCCCGGGCAGGCGGAGACGGCGGCGGCTGCGCGCCCGCGCCCCGCGGGCCAGGCGGTGGCTCCCGCCGAGCCGCGGCCCTGAGGCCGGCGCGCTCGGCGTTCGGACCCGCCGCCACGCTCCGAGTCCGCGCCCGCCGCCCCGCTCCGCGTCCGAAACCCGCCGCCACGCCGACGGAATACCGGAATCCCTTCTTGCTTGCGGACGCCGGGCCGTGTTATGGATTAAATCGGTACATTGGACGTGCCATGGAGTCTTCCGGGCAGCCCTTGTCAGGGAAAACGGGGGTGTCATGCCACAATGGACTCTGTTCGAGAACGACTTTCGATCGATTGACCGGATCCTGAGCGAGCTGCTCGATCGGAGCAACGCGCTTTCGGTCCACCTGGTAGACCGCTCCGGCCAGCTCATCACCACGGCCGGACGCAGCGGCGATTTCGACGCCACCGCCTTCGCCAGCCTGGTTGCCGCGGACTTCACGGCCAACGCCGAGCTGTCCGCGCTGCTGGGTGAGCCGGAGGTCGAAGCGGTGGTAAACGAGGGCCGCGGGCGGTCGGTGCACTCCTGCCTCCTCGCCGGGCGCGTGATCATGTGCACGGTGTTCGACCGCCGCAGCACGCTCGGGCTGGTCCGCTACCGGGCGCGGCGGGCGACCCGGAGGCTGGACCAGGTGTTCCGCGGGCTGTTCGAGAAGGCCGGGATCGGCGCACCCGCCGCGGGCGCGCCGGAGTTCGCCGACGCCGCGGGCCGCGAGGTGGACGCGCTGTTCGGCGAGTAGTCGAGCGCCACGTTCCGCACTCCAACCGAGCCGCTCGGGGGCGACATGGCGCTGATCAATCATCGTGCCCGCGAGATCCATTTCAAGGTCGTCTACTACGGGCCGGGTCTGGGGGGGAAGACCACCAACCTCCAGTTCCTGCACGACCGTCTGCCGCCCGAGCGCCGGGGCCGGCTGATCTCGATCGCGACCGATCACGACCGCACCCTGTTCTTCGACTTCCTGCCGATCCAGCTCGGGCAGGTGAAGGGCTTCACCACCCGCTTCCACCTCTACACCGTGCCCGGCCAGGCGCACTACCGGCTCTCGCGGCGCGCGGTCCTGACCGGCGTGGACGGCGTGGTGTTCGTCGCCGACTCGCACCCCGCGCGCGAGCGCGCCAACCGCGACTCGCTCACGGATCTCGACGAGCAGCTCGCATCGCTGGGCGTCACGCCCCCGCTCCTCGCTCGCATCCCGCGCGTGTTCCAGTACAACAAGCGTGACCTCATGGCCGCGCTCCCGCTCGAGCGCCTGCGCGCCGCGCTCAACCCTGGCGGATCCCCCGAGTTCGAGGCCGTGGCCCGCGAGGGGACGGGCGTGGGGGAGACCTTGAAGGCCTCCTGCAAGGCGGTGATCGCCCGCCTCAGCGGGACGCCGGCGGCGGAGCCCGCGCCGGTGGCGGGCGCCGCGCCCGCGTCGAGCGCCACTCCCGTGACCAGCGCAGCCGCGGGCGCCGAGCCGCGCGCCGGCGCGTGAAGCCGCTCGTCCGCGTCCTCTCCACCCTGGGATTCATCGGGCATTCCCCGGTCGCCCCGGCGACCGGAGCGAGCGCCGTGGTGGCGCTGGTCGGATGGTTCCTCCCGGTGCCGCCGCTCGCGGTGGCGATCGCGCTGATCGTCGCGGGCGGGGCGCTCGCGATCTGGATCTGCGGAGAGGCCGAGAAGGAGCTGGGCCACGACGCCCACCCGATCGTGGCCGACGAGGTGGTGGGGCAGAGCATCGCCCTGCTCGGCATGCCCCACGACCCGCTGTTCTTCGCGGCCTCCTTCGTCCTGTTCCGCGTCTTCGACGTGTGGAAGCCGCTCGGCGCGCGCGAGGCGCAGAAGCTCCCCGGCGGATACGGGATCGTCGCCGACGACGTGATCGCCGGCCTCACCGCCTGCCTGACGCTCCACCTTGCGTCGGGCGTGGCTTCGCGCCTGCTGCCGTAGCGCCTGCACCGCGGCGGCGCTCGCCCGCGCGCGCGAGTGCCGCGCCCGATTGCGCGGCGCGCGCTGCGGTGGCACAGTGCGGGCCTGCGTCGCGGCACCTTCCGAAGTCCCACGAGTGCGCCCTCGAATGCAGATCGAGATCATCACCGTCGGCAGCGAGATCCTCTCGGGCCGCACCGTGGACACCAACTTCGCCTTCCTGGCGCGCGCGCTCGAGGCCGAGAGCGTGCAGGTCGCGTGGCACTGTACGGTGGGCGACGCGGCGGAGCGCATCGGCGAGGCGCTGGCCCGCGCCCTGGGCCGCGCCGACGCGGTGGTGCTCACCGGCGGGCTCGGCCCCACGCCCGACGACCTCACGCGCAAGGCGGTCTCCACCGCGCTCGGGCGCCCGCTCCAGCTCGACGAGCGCGTGCTCCAGGGCATCCGCGAGCGCATCCGGCGTCTCGGCCGCAAGCTGCCGGCCTCGGTCGAGACCCAGGCCCTGCTCCCGTTCGGCGCGGAGGCCTGGCCCAATTCCCAGGGCACCGCGCCCGGGATCCTTCTCCTGCACGGCGGAAAGCCCGTGATCCTGCTCCCCGGCGTGCCCCACGAGATGGAGGCGCTGGCCACCGAGCACCTTGTTCCCTACCTGCGCAGGAAGAGCGGGCGCCACGTCGAGACCTTCACCCTGCGCACCGCGGGCGCCTTCGAGACCCAGCTCCAGGAGAGGATCGGTGCCGCCCCTCAGGGCTGGCCCGGCGTCTGGCTCGCGTACCTGCCGAGCTATTTCGGCGTGGACCTGCGCGTCACGGCGGGCGGGCTCGACGCCGAGCAGGTGCGGGCGGTCGCCGCCCGCGCCTACACCGAGCTCACCTCGCTGGTCGGCCCGGTGATCTACGCCGAGGGGGCGAAGACCATGGAGGCGGTGCTGGGCGAGACCCTCACCGAGCTGGGGTTCCGGCTCGCGGTCGCGGAGTCGTGCACCGGCGGGCTGCTCGCCAAGCGCGTCACCGACACGCCCGGCGCCTCGCGTTACTTCGAGCGCGGCTTCGTCACCTACTCCAATCCCTCCAAGGTCGAGCTGCTGGGCGTCAAGCCCGCGGACCTCGAAGCCCACGGCGCGGTGAGCGCCCCGGTCGCCGAGCAGATGGCGGCGGGCGCGCGGCGCAAGGCGGGCGTCGAGGTCGGCCTCGGCGTCACGGGGATCGCGGGGCCCGAGGGCGGGAGCGACGAGAAGCCGGTCGGCACGGTGCTGATCGCGGTCTCTTCGCCGGGCGGCGAGGCGGTGCGCAAGTACCATTTCGCGGGGACGCGCCCCACCATCCGCGAGCGCGCGGCGCAGACCGCCCTCGACCTCGCGCGCCGCCACCTGCGCGGCCTGCCGCTCGAGGCCCGGCTGGAGTAGGCGTCCCCGTGCGCATCTTCCTCGCCGTCTTCCCGCCGCCCGCGGTGCAGGCCGATGTCTACGCCGCGGCCGAGCGGCTGAAGCGCCCGGGCGACGGCGTCTCGTGGGTCAAGCGCGAGAACCTGCACTACACGCTGCGCTTCCTGGGCGAGCTGGGCGAGGATGGCGCCCGCCGCGTGAAGGAGGCGGCGGACGATGCGGCCCGGCCCCTGCCCCGTTTCGGGGCCGCCCTCGGGGCCCTGGGCGCATTCCCGAGCCCGCGCCGGGCGCGCGTGCTGTGGGTCGGGATGACGGAGGGCGCGGAGTCCCTGGAAGCACTCGCGCGCGCGCTCGATTCCGGGCTCGCGCGCCGCGGCTTCGGGGCCCCCGATCATCCGTTTTCCGCCCACCTCACGATCGGGCGCGTGCGCGACCCGCGCTCCGACTGGGGCGAGCGGCTGGGCGCGATCCAGCTCGCCCCGGGCGCGTCGCGCTTCGATGTGGACCGCCTGTGCGTCGTGGAGAGCCGGCTCTCCCCGCGCGGATCGACCTACATCGTGGTGCAGGAGACGGAGCTCGCACCTGCCGATAACCCCTGAGCCCCCCGGCGTCCCGCCGGCGCGGGCCGTTTGGAAGGGGCCACAGCAGGGGGTCGGACATGGGATTCAATCTCGATCGAAGCGCCGTTCCTGGACGGAGCCTGCTCGGGGCGAAGCTCCTGGCCGTGCTCCTGGCGTTGCTCCTGGTCTCCACGTCCGGGTGCGGGAACGTGAAGCAGACGTTGGCCCGGGTGAAGCACAAGGTGGCGAGCCTGGTTCACCACAAGGGCGGCGACAAGAAGAAGGAGGCGGCGGGGGCCGAGAGCGAGGGGAAGGCGGCCACCGTGCCGTCCGAGGCCTTCCCGGCGAGCCCGGAGCCCGAGGCTCCGGTCGCAGTCGCGCCGAGCCCCTGGACGACGGTGCGGGCCACGACGTCGAGCCACAAGAAGACCGCGACGTCCCACGTCGCGAGCCGGTCGACCCGCACGAGGCACACGACGAGCACGCGGAAGAGGACCGTGGCCTCACGGAGCACGACGTCTCGCAGTCACAAGTACGCGGTGGCCAGCCGCTCGAAGTCGAGCGGCACCCGGTCCAGCGCCGGCGCCGTGCACGTACGCCTGACGCAGGGCGGTTGCGTGGAGTTCGAACCCCAGTGGGCCACGATCCGCGTGGGCCAGTCGGTGGTCTGGCACTCCAGGCTCAAGCATTCGGTGACCATTCACGTGCGGGCCGGCGCCTTCGCCCACACGGCGTACACCGTACGCGCGGGCGGGACCGCGAGCAGCGGCCCGGCCAAGGCGACGGGCTCCTACGCGATGTGGACCAAGCCCGGCGCATGCCGCGGGACGCCGGTCGGCGCGCTGGGCGCGGGGCCGGGAGTGAAGGTCGAGCGCCGCGCGCGCACCGCTGCAATGGCAGCGCGCTGAGCGCTCCGCCGGTCGCCGCGGCCACGCGGCCCGCGCCGTAGAACACGCGTGCGGGGCCGGCGCGATGCCGGCCGCCGTGGAATCCGAGGGGCGTCCCGAGCGATCGGGGCGCCCCTCATCGCGTCCGCCTTTCGCGCGCGCCGGGGCGCGTGTATCATGCTGCGAGGTCGAGCGTGCCCCGCTCCCCGCGCGGGCTTGCGCCGCCCGCGCCCGCTGCGCGGGCGACCGGCGCGCCCGGCACACGACCCCGCGAGTTCACGCCCCTGCGAAGGAGACGCAGATCATGATCGGCAACGCACCGACGGCCAAGGAGAAGACCAAGGCGCTGGACCTCGCCCTCCAGCAGATCGAGAAGCAGTTCGGCAAGGGCGCCATCATGAAGCTCGGCGAGGAGAGCGCCAAGGTCGGGGTCGAGATCATCTCCACCGGATCGATGGGGCTGGACCTGGCCCTCGGCGTCGGCGGCGTGCCGCGCGGGCGCGTCGTCGAGATCTACGGCCCCGAGTCGTCGGGCAAGACCACGCTCGCGCTCACCATCATCGCGAACGCGCAGCGCTCCGGCGGGAACGCGGTGTTCATCGACGCCGAGCACGCGCTCGACGCGGCCTACGCCCAGAAGCTGGGGGTGGACATCGCCAACCTCCACGTCGCCCAGCCCGACACCGGCGAGGAGGCGCTCGAGATCGCCGACCACCTGGTGCGGTCGGGCGCGGTGGACGTGGTCGTGGTCGACTCGGTCGCGGCCCTGGTGCCGCGCGCGGAGATCGAGGGCGAGATGGGCGACTCGCACGTCGGGCTCCAGGCGCGCCTCATGTCGCAGGCGCTGCGCAAGCTCACCGGCTCGATCTCGAAGAGCCGCACCTGCGTCATATTCATCAACCAGATCAGGATGCAGATCGGCGTAATGTTCGGTTGCGCACACTATGGAACCACCGTCGCGCTCGCGGATGGCAGCACGGAGAAGATCGGCAAGATCGTGAACCAGCGCATGCCTGTCGAGGTTCTCTCGTGCAACGCCGCGACCGGCCTCATCGAGCCGCGGAAGGTCGTGAACTGGTTCGACAACGGTCGCGCCGACTACTTCCTGCAGTTCGAGGTGACGGGCGGCCGCAGCGGGCGCCGGCGCTTTGCCGTCACGCCGAACCACACGATCCTGACTCCGGAGGGCGAGGTCGCGGCGGAGGATCTGAGAGTCGGGTCGGAAGTGCTGGTTTCCGTGGCCGATTACCAGCTGACCGACGATCAGCTGCAGCTGTTGCTGGGTAGCTGCCTGGGTGACGGATCCTTGCGCAAGGTCGCCACGCATACCGCAAAGTTTCGCGTGGCGCACGGGGAGAAGCAGGAGGCGTATCTGCAGTGGAAGCACTGGATGCTGGAACCGTTCTCGCAGAAGCTCGGCAAGTTCGGAAATGGGATCGGTTTCGAGACTCTGGCGATGCCTCTCTTCGAGGACATCCGGCATCACCTCTACGGCGACGCCGGCCAGCGGCAGGTGAGTGCCTCAGTTCTCGAGAAACTCGACGCCCGCGGCATCGCCGTCTGGTATGGGGATGACGGGACCTTCTCCGGTCACTACCGTCGATGGGGCCACGGAAAGGCTGTCCTGTGCAATGCGTCCCTCTCCGGAGAGGCTCGGCACCGGGTCCAGGAAAAGTTCGTGGGTCTCGGCATTGGACGTCCACGCGACGATGGACGCGGCTTCCATTTCAATTCCGAAGAGACGGCACGACTGCACGAGCTCATCGCTCCGTACGTGCACGAGGCGGTTCAGTACAAGATCCACCCGACGATGCGGGGCCGTTTCGCCTGGGAGCCGGACCTCAGCGACGCTCACCTCAATGGAACAAGGCTCGCGTCGCGGCGGATCATGCGTGCCGTGCCTGGCCGTGTGACGAGGATCTATCGGAAGCCGGCAACGCGCTCGATGCACCGATTCGACCTCGAGGTCGAAGGCAACCACACCTACCTCATGGACGGCGTCGTGGTTCACAATTCGCCTGAGACGACCGCCGGCGGGCGGGCGCTCAAGTTCTACGCCTCGGTGCGGCTCGACATCCGCCGCATTGCCACGCTCAAGGAGGGCGAGAGCGCGGTCGGAAACCGGACCCGCGTCAAGGTGGTGAAGAACAAGGTCGCCGCCCCCTTCCGCGAGGCCGAGTTCGACATCCTCTACAACGAGGGGATCTCGCGCGAGGGCGAGCTGCTCGACTACGCGGTCGAGAAGAACATCGTGCAGAAGGCCGGCACCTGGCTCAGCTTCGGCGAGGAGCGCATCGGCCAGGGACGGGAGAACGCCCGGCTGTTCCTCAAGGAGCACGCCGACGTGCGCGCCGCGATCGAGGCCAAGCTCCTGCCGCAGCTCGGGCTCAAGGTTCCGGTCGCCGCGCCGGCCGCGACACCGGCGCCGCCCGCCCCGGCGCAGCGTCCCGGCGCCGCGCCGCCTGTGCGCCCCGCGCCTGCGATGGTGGCGAGCGGAGACAGGAAGCGGTAGCGGTTTCCCGCGTCCCGGGTCCCGGGACGCGGCCACCGGCAGGAGTCGGACGGCATGATGCGGCAGCGGCGTCGCGCCCCCCCGCTCGGCGGCGAGCGCGCGAGCGACCCCGCGGCCGCGCGGGAAGCGGCGCTCCGGCTGCTCGATCGCGCGCGCCGCACGCGCTCCGATCTGGCTCGGCGACTGCGGGAGAAGGGCTACGCCGCGACGACCATCGAGCAGGTGATCGAGCGTCTGGCCGCGGTCGGGCTCATGGACGACGTGGAGTACGCGCGCGCCTACCTCGAGGCGCGCCTCCGGCGGCGCTCCGCGGGCTGGCGCAGGCTCGAGCAGGACCTGCGCACCCGCGGCGTCTCGAGCGAGGACGTGGCAGCGGCGCGCGCGCGCCTCGAGGAGCGCGAGAGTGGGGTCGACGAGCTGGCCGGAGCGCGGCGCGTGATCGCGCAGGCCGCGCGGCGTTACGCGCGGCTCGAGCCGCGGCTCAGGCGCCAGCGCCTCTACGCGCTCCTCGCGCGCCGCGGGTTCGACGGCGACGTGATCGAGGCCGCGCTGCGCGAGGAGGGCGGCGCGGCGGAGCGCTGAGCGCGGCCTCCAGGGCCCGGCGTGCGCCGGCGATCCGGGGGTCCGCTTCGGCACCGTCCGATTTCACGGACGCCGCCCGAGCCGCTATCTTCCGCACTCTCATGGCTCCGACGTCGCTCACCTCGCGCACCGCGGCCGAGCTGCGCCGCGCGTTCCTCGACTTCTTCGTCCGGAACGGCCACGTCGAGGTGCCCTCGGCGCCGCTCGTGCCCAACGACCCGACGCTGCTCTTCACCACCGCGGGGATGGTGCAGTTCAAGCCCTACTACACCGCGGCCGGCGACGTGCCCTACACGCGCGCGGTCTCGGTGCAGAAGTGCCTGCGGCTCACCGACCTCGAGAACGTCGGGCTCACGCCGCGCCACGACACGTTCTTCGAGATGCTCGGCAACTTCTCGTTCGGCCCGCGCGAGAAGGGCGCCTACTTCAAGGAGGAGGCGATCGCCTTCGCCTGGGAGTTCATCACCGAGACGCTCGCCCTGCCGAAGGCCCGGCTCCATGCCTCGATCTTCGCGGGCGAGGGCAACCTGCCTCGCGACGAGGAGGCGGCGGCGCTGTGGAAGAGGATCGGGCTCCCCGCCGACCACATCGTGGCGCTCGGGCGCGCGGACAACTTCTGGGGCCCGGCGGGGGGCAGCGGGCCGTGCGGTCCGTGCAGCGAGATCTACTTCGACCTGGGGGAGAGGCGCCCCGACTACCTGCCCGATGGCGCGTTCTGGGGCGAGCGGCCGGGAGACGCCGGCGACCGTTACATGGAGTTCTGGAACCTGGTGTTCCCGCAGTCCGACGCGCGCGGGGACGGTACGCTCCAGCCGCTCCCGCGTCCCGGGATCGACACCGGCATGGGGATCGAGCGCCTGGCGCTCATCGTGCAGGGGAAGAGCACGATCTTCGAGACCGACGTGTTCGCGCCGCTGGTGGAGTCGGTTGTGGCGCTCGCGCGCCCGCCGGCGGAGCAGCGCGCGGCCGCGCGGCGCGACGCGTGCATCATCGCGGACCACACCCGCGCGCTCACCTTCGCGATCGCCGAGGGCGCGCTCCCCGGCAACGAGGGGGCGGGCTACGTGCTGCGCCGCCTGCTGCGGCGCGCGGTGACGCGCGGGCGGTCGCGGCGTGGGCTCGCGCTGCACGAGCCGTTCCTGGCCGCGACCGCGGCGCGCGCGATCGACCTGTTCGCCGGGCACTACCGCGAGCTGGCGAGCGGGCGCAAGGCGATCCTGCACGTGATGGAGCAGGAGGAGGCGGGCTTCACCCAGACCTTCGAGGCCGGGCTCACCCGGCTCGAGAGGCTGCTCGAGGCCGGGCGCGCGGTGACCGGCGACGAGGCGTTCGCGCTCCACGACACCTACGGGTTCCCGATCGAGCTGACCGAGGAGATCGCGCGCGAGGCAGGAGCGACCGTCGACCGCGCGGGCTTCGAGCGCGCGATGGAGGAGCAGCGCACCCGCGCGCGCGCCGCGAGCAAGTTCACGCACACCGGAGGCGACGGCGGGCGGGCGGCGTGGATCGAGGCGAGCAGAGGGCCCGACTCGGAGTTCCTCGGCTACCAGACGCTCTCCGCGGCCGGGCTCCGGCTGCGGCGCCACCGGCCGGCGGGGGAGGAGATCGAGCTGGTGCTCGATCGAACCCCGTGCTACGCGGAGTCGGGTGGCCAGGTCGCGGACCGCGGCGCGATCGAGGGGGGCGGGGCGCGCGCGGAGCTCGCGCACGTCTACAAGGAAGGCGAGACCATCGTCCACCGCGCGCGAGTGGTCGCGGGTACGGCCGACGCGCTGATCGAGGCCGGCCGCGCAGGCGGGCTCGCCGCGAGCGTGGACCCGGCGCACCGCGCGCCCACCATGCGCCACCACACCGCGACCCACCTGCTGCACGCCGCGCTGCGGGACACGCTCGGCGCCCACGTGCGCCAGGCCGGCTCGCTGGTCGCGCCCGACCGGCTGCGCTTCGACTACACGCACTTCGAGGCGCCCACGCGCGAGCAGCTCGACGCGATCGAGCGCATGGCCGCGGAGTGGGCGCTGCGCAACGTCGAGGTGCGCTGGGAGGTCCTGCCGCTCGCGCGTGCCAAGGAGATGGGCGCCATGGCGCTGTTTGGCGAGAAGTACGGCGCCGAGGTGCGCATGGTCACGGTGCCAGGGGTGCCGGAGGTCGGGATCCCGCCGAGCCGCGAGCTGTGCGGCGGCACGCACGTGTCGCGCACCGGGGACATCGGGGCCTTCGTGATCGTCTCGGACGCCGCGATCGCGAGCGGCGTGCGCCGCATCGAGGCGCTGTGCGGGCACGAGGCGCTGCGCTGGCTCCGGGAGCAGAGTGGAACGCTCTCACGCGCGGCGCACGCGCTGCAGACCGCGCCGGCCACGGTGCCGGAGCAGGTCGAGAAGCTCAAGGCCGAGCTCGCGGGCCTCAGGAAGGCGCAGGCCGACCAGCGGCGCGGCGGCCTGGCCGAGGAGATGGCGAAGCTCGCGAGCGGGGCCGAGTCGGGCGCCGGTGGACGCTGGGTGGTGGCGGCGATCGAGTCGGAGGCGGAGACCGACGCGGTGCGCGACGCCGCCGACAAGCTGCGCGGCGCGCTCGGGCGCGGGGCCGCGGTGCTGGCGATCCGGGGCGGCGGCAAGCTCGCGTTCCTCGCCGCGGTCTCGGACGACCTCGTGGCCGAGAAGAAGCTGCGCGCCGACGAGCTGGTGCGCGCGGTGGCGAAGGTGGCGGGCGGCTCGGGGGGCGGCAAGCCGCATCTCGCGCTCGCGGGGGGCAAGGATCCCGCGAAGCTCGACGCCGCGCTCACCGAGGCGCGGCGTCTGCTCGCCGAAGCCCTCGGCTAGCGGGCTCCGTCAGAAAAGGGGCCGGGGCCGTTTCGCGGCGAAGAAGCTAGGCTCGGAGGTGCGTGCCGAGAGCACGCGGCGTCGGGTGTGCGTCGCCGCGAAACGGCCCTGGCCCCTTTTCTGACGGAGCCTGGTTCACGACCCGCCCGGCTCAGGGGATCTCCCGGTACGACAGCTTCGTGAACCCGTAGCCTTTGCCGAGGCACTGGGCCACCGCGTCCCGGCTGTAGAGGAACGTGGTCCTGAGGTGCTGGACCCCCATGTCATTGGGGTCGTTGACCACCATGCCGCCCAGGATCCAGATGTCGGCGCTGATGTTGAACTGCCCCTCCACGAAGATGAACCCGCGCCAGTAGAAATCGCCGGTGACCGTGAGGTCCCCGTCCACGTAGAGGAATCCCGAGCCGCTTCCGCCCGCGTAGTTCCAGTGCCCACTGGCGTCGCGGTGCACGTTGTTGTTGTCGAGGTAGGTGATGCCGTTCATATTCGCCGGGATCGTGGCGGTGGGCGTCCCGATGGCGTTGTAGAAGTCGGCCTCCGACATGGACAGCGAGGACCACGGGCCCGCGTAGTACTGGGAGGCCGGCTGGTTCTGCAGGACCGGCACCGGGGCTCCGACCGGGTCGCAACACACGATGTCGCGGTTCCCGCCCCAGGTGATCGTGCTCGTGGTCCAGAAGCCCGGGATGTCGCCCCATCCCACGTAGTTCTCGGGATCGTAGACGCCGATGCCCGCGCCGGTCGGGGTGTTGATGCTGTGGTTCATCCCGTTGTAGATGAACGGACCGTGGGTGGGGGCGCCGCACCACAGCTTGGTGGTGGTCGCGTGCCCCGAAAGCACGGCGTTCAGGTTGGGGACCACGGGCTTGAAGATCCCTTCGGTGACGACCTTGACGGCCGCGTCCCCGCGACGGCCGGTCGAGGTGATGGTGAAGATCGGCGTGCCGGAGCTGGTCTGGACCGGCGGATCGTGGCCGGCGTCGAAGCGGAGGATCTGGGTCCGATCCGCGTTGGTCTTGTACTGGACGGTGAGCACGTCCGAGCCCTTGCCGGGTTTGCTGTAGCCGAGCCACGATCCGATGGCCTGCTTGGTGGCCAGCGAGATCGTGTCGGGCCCCGCGGCCGGCAGGCTCCCCTGGTTGCAGAGGAAGATCTGGCTGACCATCTTGGGGTTCTGGTTGTCGGGCACGTCGCCCTTCGAGAGCCGCGCCTCGGCTTCGGCCACCCCGGCTTCGGCGACGGTGAGCGCCTGGACTCGCCGGACGTCGAAGCCCCCGCCCCGGGTGCTGACGTTCACGCTCGTCATGAGCGTGATGCCGACCACGCTGAGGATGAGGAGGGCGAGCAGGGCGACGATCAGCGCGTACCCCTCGGCTCCCCCGGACGGGCGCGCGTTCGGGCACCCGGTCGGGCGGCGAGGGTCACCCGCCTCCGCGGGGGGCCGCGCCGGTGACAGACGCTTCATCTCCAGATCTCCTTTTTCGACGCCGGGTCCTCCCGGGACCGCGGCGGGACGAGTTCCATGGGCGCGACCGAGGGTTCGGCGCGCGATGCCTCGACTGTGTCCCGTGCAGCGTTCGTGCCGGGCGCCCGAGCGGCGGGGACACGCGGCCCCGCCGCACGGATGCGTTCGTTTGGGCTCAGAACCGGCCCCGGCACGGCATCCGGCGCGGGGCCGGCACCGCGCCCGGCCCGCCCGCTTGGGGCCGGCGGCGCAGCGGAATCGCCAGATCACCCAGAATGGCCGGGCCGATTTACTCCCCATGGCCGGAGCCGCTATCTTCCGCGCTCCCATGGTCCCCGCGCCGACCTCCGTCCTTTGCCGGCTTCCGGCCGCGCCGCCCCGCGTGCCCGGCGGCCGCGCGGTGCGGTGGGGGCCGGCATGAAGGCCCTGATCCTCGCCGGAGGCCGCGGCACGCGGCTCAGGCCCATCACGCACACCAGCGCCAAGCAGCTCGTGCCGGTGGCCAACAAGCCGGTGCTGTTCTACGGCCTCGAGGCGATCCGCGAGGCCGGGATCCGCGAGGTCGGCATCGTGGTGAGCGACCCCCGCGAGATGCTGGCGCCCGACCACCGCACCGGGGAGCGGGTCACGGTGATGGTGAACAGCCAGGCCGAGATCCGCGCCGCGGTCGGGGATGGGTCGGGGTTCGGGCTCAAAGTCACCTATATCGAGCAGGAGGCGCCGCTCGGGCTCGCCCACGCGGTCAAGATCTCCGCCGGCTACATCGCGGACGAGCCGTTCGTCATGTACCTCGGCGACAACCTGATCAAGGACGGGATCACGCCGTTCGTGCGCGAGTTCCAGCGGGAGAAGCCGAACGCCCAGATCCTGCTGGCGCGCGTCAAGACCCCGTGGGAGTTCGGCGTCGCCGAGCTGGAGGGCGACCGCGTGGTGCGGCTCGAGGAGAAGCCGGCGAAGCCCCGCAGCGACCTCGCGCTGGTCGGCGTCTACCTCTTCGACGCCAGCGTCTTCGAGGCGGTGAACGCGATCCGGCCCAGCCGCCGCGGCGAGCTCGAGATCACGGACGCGATCCAGCACCTGATCACCAGCGGCCGCCGCGTGCGCTCGCACGTGATCACCGGCTGGTGGAAGGACACCGGCAAGGTCGAGGACCTGCTGGAGGCGAACCGCATCGTGCTCGCCGACCTCGCAACCGAGATCCGCGGCGCAGTGGACTCCGCCTCGCGGGTCGAGGGCGCCGTGCGGATCGGCTCGGGCTCCACGGTCGAGCGCTCGCGCCTGCGCGGCCCGGTCGTGATCGGGGCGGGGGTGCGCATCGCCGACGCCTACGTCGGCCCGTTCACCGCGATCGCCGACGGCGTGGTCCTCGAGCGCTGCGAGATCGAGCACTCGATCGTGCTCGAGCGCAGCCGGATCGAGGGCGTGCCGAGGCGGATCGAGTCGAGCCTGATCGGCCGCGACGCGGTGGTGGTCGCGTGCGAGGCCGTGCCGCGCACCCACCGGCTCATGATCGGGGACTCGAGCCGGGTGGAGCTGGCGTGAAGGTGGCGGTCACGGGCGCCGCGGGCATGCTGGCGCGCGCGCTGCTCCGCCAGCTCGAGGCGGCGGGCCACGAGGTGTGCTCCCTGCCGCGCTCCCGGGCGGACGTGACGCACTTTCCATCGCTGCGTGCGGCGATCGAGCCGTTCGCCCCGCAGTGGGTGGTGCACCTCGCGGCCTTCACGCGCGTGGACGACTGCGAGCGCGATCCCGACCTGGCGTTCCGCGTGAACGGCCTCGGGGCGCGCAACGCCGCGCTCGCCGCGGAGGCCTGTGGTGCGGCGGTGCTCGCGATCTCGACCGACTACGTCTTCGACGGCCAGGCGCGCCGTCCCTACCGCGAGCACGATCCGGCGGCGCCGCTGTCGGTCTACGGGCGCTCGAAGTGGGCGGGGGAGGAGGCGGTGCGCGAGGTCGCGCCGCGCCACGTGATCGTGCGCAGCGCGTGGCTGTTCGGCGAAGGCGGCGCCAACTTCGTGGACACCGTGCTGCGCAAGGCGCGGCACGACGAGCCGCTCGCCGTGGTGGACGACCAGCGCGGCTCGCCCACCTGGACCGAGGATCTCGCCCGCGCCCTGGTGCTGCTGATGGCGGCCGGCCAGTTCGGCACCTACCACTGCACCAACGGCGGGGACTGCACCTGGCACGAGCTGGCCGCGCACGTGGTGGCGCGCGACGGGCTCGACCTGCCGGTCGAGCGCATCAGCAGCCAGGCGCTCGCACGGCCCGCGGCGCGGCCCGCCTACTCGGTCCTGGACGGCGGCTGGTGCGAGCACGTGACCGGCCAGCGCATGCCGCACTGGAAGGACGCCGTGGATCGCTACCTGAAGAGCCTGGCGGCCGGATCGTGAGTCCGGCCCCGGTCACGGAGGTGCCATGAAGCGCTCACCCGACGCGGCGCGTGGTCCCCTCGAGCGCGAGGCGCGCGCCGTGCTGCGCGAAGCCGGCGAGGGGCTCGGCCGGCTCGAGAAACGCTGCACGCGCCCGGTCGCGGAAGCGGCCGAGGCGGTGATCGCGTCGCTCGCCTCGGGCGGCACGATCTATTTCTGCGGCAACGGCGGGAGCGCCGCCGATGCCCAGCACCTGGCGGCCGAGCTCTCGGGGCGCTACCGGCTCGAGCGCCCCGCGCTGGCCGCGGTCGCGCTCACCACCAACACCTCGGCGCTCACGGCGATCGGCAACGACTTCGGGTTCGAGCAGGTGTTCGCGCGCCAGCTCGCGGGCCTCGGGACTCCGGGCGACGTGCTGGTCGCGATCACCACCAGCGGGCGCTCGGCCAACGTGCTGCGCGCGGTCGCGACCGCGCGCGAGCTGGGCATGGTCGTGATCGGCATGACCGGGCTCTCCGGCCTGCGCTTCGCCTCGCGCTGCGATCACGCCCTGGTGACGCCCAGCGATTCGACACCGCGCATCCAGGAAGGCCACATCGCCATGGGCCACGCCCTCTGCGAGCTCGCCGAGCGCGCCCTGTTCCCGCAGCGAAAGGGAGGGGCAGGGGTGAAGGCGACGGGGATGGCAGGGCGAGCGGGCGGGGGGCGTCGAGCGACGCTCTCGCGACGCGCGGAAGCAGGAGCTGCAGCGCGTCGCGAGGAGCGAGGCGGAGCCAGGATGGCGGAGCCGAGCGGGCGGCGCTCGACGCCCCCTGCCCGCTCGCCCGGGCGGAAGCGCCCGTGATCGGCGCGCTCATCGGGTCGCTGCGCCCGCGGCAGTGGACCAAGAACCTGCTGCTCTTCGCCGGCGTGCTGTTCTCGCGCCAGCTCGACGCCGCACCGCTGGTCGCGCGCGCGGCCGTGGGCTTCCTGGCGTTCTCGCTGCTCGCGGGCGCCGTCTACCTGCTGAACGACGTGCGCGACGTCGAGCAGGACCGCCGCCATCCGACCAAGCGCCTGCGCCCCGTCGCCTCCGGCCGGCTCCCGGTGCGCGCCGCCTGGATCGCGATGGCCGCGCTGCTCGTGGTGGTGGCCGCGCTGTCGCGCTGGCTCGGGCCCGGGTTCTCGGGCATCGCGGCCACCTACCTCGCCGTCAACCTCGCCTACACGTTCTTCCTCAAGCAGCAGGTGCTGATCGACGTGTTCGTGATCGCGGCCGGTTTCGTGCTGCGCGCGATCGCCGGCGTCGAGCTGCTGCTCCCGGTCTCGCCGGGAACCGAGCTCTCGCCGTGGCTCCTGGTGTGCACCTTCTTCGGGGCGCTCTTCATCGCGCTCGGCAAGCGCCGGCGCGAGCTGGAGAACGCCGGCGAGGGCGCGCACACCAAGCGCGCCGTGCTCGAGCACTACACCCTGGAGGGCGTGGACGGCCTGCTGCTCGTCGCCGCGGCCGCGAGTCTCATGAGCTACGCGCTCTACACCATCTGGCCCGGCACGGTCGCCAAGTTCGGCACCGAGCGCCTGCTGTGGACCGTGCCGTTCGTGGCATACGGGATCTTCCGCTATCTCCACCTGGTGCGCAGCGCGCGCACCAGCGAGGATCCGTCGCAAGTGCTGCTCGCGGACCGCCCGCTCGCCGCGTGCGTGCTGCTCTACCTGGTCGCCGTGCTCCTGATTCTCTACCGCGGGTGAGCGCGCGCCGCCCCCTTCCGCGCCGGGTGGAGATCGAGGCGCGCGCCAAGCTGAATCTCGGGCTCGCGGTCGGCCCCGAGCGCGCCGACGGCTACCACGAGATCGCGACCATCTTCCAGTCCATCACGCTCGCCGACACGCTGGTGGCCGCGCCGCGCCGCCGCGGCTTCGTGCTGCGGGTGCGGCACGAGAGCGCGGCGGCGCGCGGCCGTGCGTCGCGAGCGATGCGGACCCTGGTGCCGGCGGGGGCCGGCAACCTGGTGCTGCGCGCGGCGCGCAGTCTCGCCGCCCGGGCCGGCATCGAGCGCGGCGCGAGCTTCCGGCTCGTGAAGCGCATCCCCGCCCGCGCCGGCCTCGGCGGGGGGAGCGCCGACGCGGCGGCTGCGATCGCGGCGATGGTGGCTCTCTATCGCCCCCGCATCCCCGTGAGCGAGCGGCTCTCGCTCGCCGCCCGGATCGGCTCCGACATCCCCTTCGCGCTCCTCGGAGGCACCGCGATCGGTCTCGGGAGGGGTGAGAATCTCCGACGCGTCGGGCTCGAAACTCCGTTTCGGGCAATCATCGCAGTGCCCGGATGGCGAGTTTCGACGGCGCGGGCCTACAGTCAGATAAGCCGTACCAAATATGGCTTGACAGCTTGGGGCGCAAAACTAAGATTCGCCCAATCTCTTGGGCGCGAGCGAGTAAACGCCTCCCGAGCGCTCCGCCTGGGGAACACCTTCGAGCAAGTGCTGGGATCGAGGCGGGAAGATTTCGAGTCGCTGTGCGATCGCTTGCGCACGGCGGGGGCGAGCCACGTCCGCATGACCGGGAGCGGATCGGCCGTCTTCGGGATCCTTCCGCCGACCACGCCCGCAGAACAGGTCGTAGACCGCTTCGCGGGGAGCGAGCCGCTGTATCTGGTGCGCTCCGCCCGGACGGGACTCAAGCTCCGCGTGCTCACGTAGCTCGAAACGGAGGCAGGAACCCATGACGCGCCACTCCCCCGGCCGCTTCCCGGTTCCCGAGGCGAACGGGCGGCATTTCGCTCCCCTCAAGTTGGATGGATCCGAGGTACAGGTCTCATGATCGAGATCACCGAAGTCCGCGTTTCGCTTCGGAATGACGAGAAGCTCAAGGCGTTCGTGAGCATCACGCTGAACGATTCCTTCGTGGTCCGAGGACTCAAGATCATCCGCGGAAACTCGGGACTGTTCGTGGCCATGCCGAGCCGCAAGCGGCCCGACGGGCAGCATCAGGACCTCGCGCACCCCATCAACGACACGACCCGCAAGTACCTGACCCAGATGGTCATGGAGGAGTACGAGCGCGAGCTCTCGCAGCCCCAGCCGCAGATCCAGCCCGGAAGGAGCAACGCGAAGGCGACCTATTGAGGGCCACGGCAGAGGATCGGGCTGGGCCCTGCGCCCGCTCGCAACGGGCCGTCGCGAGCGTTGACATTCGGCGCATCCGCCGCTAAGCTGCCGCGGCTTTTCTGCATTCCGTCGTTTCCTGCGGCCACATGGCCATCACCCCGCTGCGCGCATGCGTAGCGGACCGTGACGGAAATCCCGTTCTGTTGGTGGGGCGTGGCCAAGCGGTAAGGCACGAGACTTTGGATCTCGCATCCGGAGGTTCGAATCCTCCCGCCCCAGCCATTTTGGGGCCCGGAGGCGTCCTCCGGGTCCGCGAGCCGTCACGCCTGCGGCCCCTGGGCCCGCGGGCGGGGGTCCCGCGCCCGCCGCGCGGCCCCGATGAGCGGTCGCCGAACCGGAGGAGCACGCGCTTGGATCCGTGCCGGATTTTCTGCGGGAACGCCAGCCGCCCGCTGGCGGAGAAGATCTGCAAGCACCTGAAGGCTCCGCTCGGAGACGCCGACGTGTCGCGCTTCGAGGACGGCGAGGTGTCGGCCAAGTACAACGAGAACATCCGCGGGAGCGATGTCTTCATCGTGCAGGCCACCGGCGCGCCGGCGGAGAACCTGATGGAGCTGCTGGTGATGCTGGACGCCGCCAAGCGCGCCTCGGCGCGCCGCGTGACCGCGGTCATGCCCTACTTCGGCTACGCGCGCCAGGACCGCAAGGACCAGCCGCGGGCGCCGATCTCGGCCAAGCTGGTGGCGAACCTGATCACGGTCGCGGGCGCGGATCGCGGGCTCACCATGGACCTGCACAGCGCCCAGATCCAGGGCTTCTTCGACATCCCGCTCGATCACGTGTACGCGGCGCCGGTGATGATCGAGTACTTCGCGAAGAAGAAGATCCCGGACCTGGTGGTGGTGGCGCCCGACGTCGGGGGCGTGAAGATGGCGCGGGCGTACGCCAAGCGCCTGGGTGCGGACCTGGTGCTCACCGACAAGCGCCGGCCGCGGCCCGACGCGGTCGAGATCATGAACATCATCGGCGACGTGCGCGGCAAGAACGCCGTGCTCTTCGACGACGTCGTCACCACCGCGCGCACCCTGTGCCAGGCCGCGGAAGCGGTGCGCGAGAACGGCGCCAAGGAGATCTACGCCGGCGTGACGCACGGGGTGTTCAGCCCCGGCGCGCTGGAGCGGATCGCGCGCTCGCCGATCCGCGAGCTCGCGATCACCGACACCGTCCACCACGAATCCGACGCGCTGCCCGCCAACGTCACCGTGCTGTCGGTGGCGGAGCTGCTGGGCGAGGCGATGCAGCGCATTCACGAGGAGCGTTCGCTCAGCTCCCTGTTCGTCTGACCCGGCGCCCCGCCGCCGGGAGGCGGCGGGGCGCCTCAGCATCGCCGGGGCCTGAGCCCCGGATCGGAAGGAGGCCACATGCCCGTCATCCCGCTCGCGGGGGCGCGCCGCGACCGACTCGGCAAGGGCGGCGCTCGCAAGGCGCGCGCGGCCGGACAGATCCCGGCCGTGCTCTACGGACACAAGGAGACGCCGATCCCGGTCGCGATCCAGGCGCGGGAGTTCGAGATCGCCCTGCGCAAGCACGAGGGCGGCAACCCGATCGTGAACCTGGCGCTCGACGGCGGCGAGTACACCGCGCTGATCCGCGACGTGCAGTACGACCCGCTCTCGCACGACATCCTCCACCTCGACTTCCAGCACATCTCGCTCACCGAGACCGTGGAGGTGAAGGTCGGCTTGCACTTCACCGGGCTCGCGGTGGGCGTCAAGGACGGCGGCGGGATCCTCGAGCACATCCTGCGCGACGTCGAGGTGCGCTGCCTGCCGACCGCGATCCCGGCGGCGATCGAGGTGGACGTGAGCGCGCTCAACATCGGCGACTCGGTGCACGTGCGCGACCTGGTGGTGCCGGGCGTGACCATCCTGACCGACGCCGGCACGACCATCGCGACCGTGGTGCCGCCCACCGTGATGGAGGAGAAGCCGGCCGAGGAGGTCGCGGTCGCCGAGGCGCCGGCGGAGCCCGAGGTGATCGCCAAGGGCAAGAAGGACGAGGAGGAGGGCGGCAAGGAGGAGGCCAAGGCGGAGAAGAAGGAGGAGAAGCGGGAGGAGAAGAAGGAGAAGAAGTAGCCCGTGGCGGTCGTGCTCGGGCTGGGCAATCCCGGCGCGCGCTACGCCCGCACCCGCCACAACGCGGGCGCACGGGTGGTGGAGGCCCTGGTTGGGCGCTGGACGGCCCGGCCGGCCGGGGCGGCTCCCGAGTACCGAGCGTGGGAGGCGGAGCACGCCGGCCGTGCGGTCGGGCTGCTGGTGGCGCGGACCCACATGAACGAGAGCGGCCGCGCGCTCGCGGCCTTCCGGGAGCGGCATCCCTTCGAGCCGGCGGATCTGCTGGTGGTGACGGACGACGTCTACCTCCCGCTCGGCATGGTGCGGCTCCGGGCGCGCGGCAGCAGCGGCGGCCACCGGGGGCTCGCGAGCGTCGAGGAGGCGTTGGGTTCGCGCGACTGGGCGCGGCTCCGCGTCGGGGTGGGTGTGGTGGCCGCCGAGGCGCTCGGCGATCACGTGCTGGAGGAGTTCGGCGAGGAGGAAGTGGCGCAGGCGGACGAGGCGATCCAGAAGGCCGCGGACGCCGTGGAGTGCTGGGCCTTTGAGGGGTTGCTCGCCGCGATGAACCGATTCAATCGCAGGGTGCAGAAGGAGGTTCCGGAATCGTGACCAAGTACGAGACGACATTCATCCTCGATCCCGGTCTCGACGAGAACCAGGTGAACGAGGAAGTGAAGCGCGTCAGCCAGTGGATCAAGGACCTGGGCGGGGAAGTGCTCGACACCCAGCGCTGGGGCAAGCGGCGCCTGGCCTACGAGATCAACCGCCGGCGCGACGGCGTCTACACGCTGCTGCTCTATCAGGGCCCGGGCGCGGTGGTGAAGGAGCTGGAGCGCAGGCTGCGCCTGAGCGAGTCGGTGCTGCGCAGCCTCACCGTGCTCCACGTTCCGCCCGAGCTGACCCAGCCGCAGGTGGACGCCGAGACGGTGGCGGCCGCGGCCGAAGAGAATTCCGACGAGTAGCCGGGTTGCGCCGGGCCCCGGGGCGCATGCCGCAGCCACCCGGGCCCGCAACCGAGGGAGGTGAGAGGCAGGACGATGGCGAAAGAACGGGAAGGCAAGGGCTTCAAGAAGAAGTACTGCAAGCTGTGCTTCGAGAAGGTGGGATTCGTCGACTACAAGGACGAGAAGCGGCTGGGGCGCTTCGTGACCGATCGCGGCAAGATCGTACCGCGTCGCGTGTCGGGCACCTGCGCGCGGCACCAGAAGCAGCTCACGACCGCGATCAAGCGCGCGCGCGTGCTGGCGCTGCTCCCCTTCACCAGTGACTTCTACCGCTGAGCCGTCGCGGGCCCGCGGCGCCGTCCCCTGGCTCCGCGCCGCGTCCCTGCTGGCGGTGCTCGGGGCGCTCGCGCTCCAGACCCCGCTGCCGTGGGGCGCGCTGTGGCTCGTGGTCCCGGCGGTGGTGGCGGCCTCGCTCCTGGGCTGCTGGCGCTTCGGAGCGTGGGGGCTCGCGGTCCCGGTGGCGCTGTTCTCCCTCGCGATGGCTCGCGAGGGCCCGCTCAGCCTGTGGGCGTGGTGGGTGCCTGCGTGCTCGCTGACCGGCGCCTGGATGGGCCTGCGCGAGGAGGGCGAGGGGTCGACGGGCGGCGAGCGCGCGTGGATGCTGGTCCCGGTGCTGGTGCTCGCGGCCGGGCTGCCGTGGCTGATGCGCTACCCGCAGTTCATCGAGAGCGTGGACCGCGAGCTGCGCGCGAGCGACGCCGAGCTGGTGCGGCTGCTGCGCCAGATCGGGGACCAGGGCGGGCGGCTGAGCGCCTTCGAGCGCACCATCGCCGACAACGCGTCGCTGCGCCGCCAGGTGCTGCCGCACGTCGTGCCCTCGCTGCTGTTCGCGTGGATGGCGCTGCTCACCGCCGCCGGGCGCGCGCTCGCCTCGCGCGGCGCGGCCTCGCTGCGCTGGCCGGCACTGGGCCGCGCGCGGCTGCGGGACTGGCGCTTGCCCGACGGCGCGATCTGGGTGTTCCTCGCCGGGCTGGCGCTGCTCGTCGCCCAGTGGCAGCCGTGGGCGCCGACCGCATGGACGCTGGTGCTCAACACGCTGCTCGGGTTTTGTGTTCAAGGCATCGCGGTCGTAGAATCGCTGCTGCTCGCGCGCGGCGTACCACCTTCCATCATCGTGCTGACCATGGCGTTCGTGTTCGCGGTCGCGATGCCGGTGTTCATGCTCACCGCGGCCGCCGTCGGGCTGGGTGACGTGTGGCTGGACTTCCGCCGCCTCGAGCCCGCCGAGGATCAGGAATAGAACGGAGAGATCGCCGATGGACGTGATCCTGCTCGAAGACCTGGAGGGGCTGGGAGCCAAGGGCTCGCTGGTCCACGTGAAGCCGGGCTACGCCCGCAACTACCTCCTGCCGCGGCGGCTCGCGATCGCGGCCGGCGAGAAGGCCGCCAACGTGTTCCAGGAGCTGCAGCGGCAGCGCCAGGCTCATTCGGACAAGCGCATCGCCCTGGCGCGCGAGGTGGCCGCGAAGCTCGACGGCGTCGAGGTCAACATCGCGGCGCAGGCGAACGAGGAGGACACCCTGTTCGGCTCGATCACCAACGCCGACGTCGCCGACGCTCTGGCCAAGGCCGGGCACACGGTGGACAAGCGCGCGATCGAGCTCGCCGAGCACTTGAAGCAGCTCGGCCGCTACGACGTGCCGGTGCGCATCTTCCAGGACGTCGTGGCGACGGTGAAGGTGTGGGTGGTTCGCGCGTGAAGGCGTCGCGGCTCGGCGTCCGGGCGGGGCTCGTCCTGCTCGCGGCGCTCGCGGCAGGCCCCTTCGCCCGTGCCGCGCCCGCGCGTCGCCCCGCGCGCGCCGCGGTGCGCACGCCCGCGCTCGAGGACTCGAACCGCGTGCTGGTGCACATCGGCCGCGACGTCATCCGGCGCGCCGACGTGCAGCGCCGGATCGAGGAGATGCCCGAGCAGGTGCGCGGCAACTACGCCACGCCCGAGGGCCGCCGGCAGATCCTCGAGCGCATGATCGACGAGAAGGTGTGGCTCGAGTCCGCGGTCCGGCACGGGGTGCCCGACCGCCCGCAGGTGCGGCGCCAGATCGAGCAGCAGCGGCGCGACCTCGTGATCCGGACCTACGTGAGCGAGCTGATGGCATCGAACCCGGCGCCCTCCGATTCCGAGGCCCGGCTCTACTACGACGCGCACGTTTCCGAGTACGAGGTGCCGGCCACCGTGACCCTGCGCCACATCCAGACCCGGACCGAGAGCGAGGCGAAGCGCGTGCTGCAATGGGCCCGCTCCAAGCAGGACTGGAACAAGCTGGTGCAGCGCTACTCCACCGACACGCTGACCCGCGCGACGGGCGGGGCGCTCGGGACGGTGGCGAAGGAGGGCGTGTTCTCCTCGATCGGCGCCCAGCCCGCGCTCGCGGAGTCGGCCATGGCGCTCGGCGAGGGCCGGATCGGCGGGCCCTTCAAGACCGACCGCGGCTGGCACGTGATCAAGGTGGAGTCGCTGAAGCCCGGCAGCACGCGGCCCTTCGAGCAGATGCGCTCGATGATCGTGCGCCAGCTCGGCTCCACGCGCTCGCAGGACTTCTACAAGTCGCAGCTCGACGCGGCGCGCCGCAGCCTGGGCGTGGCGGCGGACTCGGGCGCGATCGAGAGCTTCGTCACCCAGAGGCGGAGCGCGCGCGACATGTTCCGCGACGCGCAGGAGGCCGCGCTGCCGGCGCGGCGAATCGAGCTCTACCGCAAGCTGCTGGAGGAGTATCCGAAGAGCGAGGTGAGCCCGCAGGCGCAGTTCATGGTGGGCTTCATCTACTCCGAGGAGCTCAAGGACTACGACGAGGCCGAGAAGGCCTTCCACGCGCTGCTCGAGAGCTACCCCGACTCGGAGCTGGCGCCCTCGGCGCGCTGGATGGTGGAGCACATGAGGAGCCAGGACGTGCCGTCGTTCGGACCGGCGGGGGCGGATTCCACGCCCCCCACCACCGCGCGCAAGCGCGCGAGCAGGGGAGCGGGCGCCAAGCCGTGAACGTGGTCGAAGCGCGGGTCAACGGACTGATCGTCGAGAGCAAGACGCAGCAGAACATCGTGATCCTGCGCGAGGTCGACGGCGAGCGCATCCTTCCCATCTGGATCGGGCCGAGCGAAGCGATGGCGATCCGCCGCATCCTGTCCGAGGACCCGTTCCCGCGCCCGCTCACCCACGACCTGCTGTTCCTGATCGTCGAGGGGCTCAAGGCCAAGATCGCGCGGGTGGTGATCGCCGACCTGCGCGAGAACACCTTCTACGCCAGCGTGTTCGTGGAGCGCGAGAGCGAGGTCCTCTCGATCGACGCGCGCCCCTCGGACTCGATCGCCCTGGCGCTGCGCGCCCGCGCGCCGATCTACGTGAACGAGAAGCTGCTCCAGCCTCCTCCCAAGGCCGCCGAGGAGGAGGGCGCGCCGCAGCCGCCGCGCGAGCTGACCGAGGAGGAGAAGGCCGAGCAGCTGCGCCGCTACCTCGAGAAGCTGAATCCCGAGGACTTCGGGAAGTTCAACCTCTGATGCGCGCGCGCTGCACGGCGGGCCCGGCCGCGCTCGCGCTCCTCGCGCTGCTCGCGTCCGCGCGGCCCTCTCCGGCCGCACCGTCCCTCGACCTCGCGGGGGCGGACGCGCTCGCGGCCTCGCAGGCCGGGGACGAGCGCGGCGGCATGCTGGCGCGCTGGGCGTCGCACGCGAGCCTCGCCGACCTGCTCTTCGTGCTGCGCCGCGGCCCCTCCGAGCTCGGCGCCAACGAGGCGCCGCTGGTCGAGGCGGCGCTCGAGCGGTGCGGCGGCCGGCCCGCGCTCCAGTCGCGCCTCGCCGCGCGCCTCGCGCTCGCCGCGCCCCAGCGGGCGCGCAAGCAGATCGAGGCGCTGGGCGGCCGCATCGCGCCGCGCCCGCGCGCTTCGGTGTTCCGCGTGGCCGCGCTGCTGCCCGGGAGCGGCTCGTACGAGTCCTACGGCCGCGCGGTGCGGGTCGGGCTCGCGGCCGGGCTCGCGGACGGCGGCGCTCCGGCGCTGGAGCTGCGCACCTGGTCCACGGGCGAGGACGATCCGGGGCGCACGGCCGCGGTGCTCGACTCCGCGCTCGAGACCAGCGGCGTGATCGTGGGCGAGCTGCTGAGCGTGCCCACGCTCTCGCTCGCCACCGGCGCGCGGATCGGGCGCGCGGTGCTGATCTCGCCCACCGCGACCGACGAGAACGTCGGCGCGGTCGGGTCCCAGGTGTTCCAGATCGGTCCCTCGGCGGCGCGCCGCGCGGCCGCGCTCGCGCGCGCCTGCGTCGGCGGCACGCCGCGCGGCGTGGGGGCGCTCCAGTCCACCCAGTCCGTCCGCGGGGGCCTCGGCGACCGCTTCGTCGCGGCCGCCGAGTCCTTGAGCCTGCCGGTGGTGTGGCGCGACTCGTACGCGCCCGGCACCGTGGACTTCCGCGCCGCGGTCCGCACCATGCTGGCGCAGAAGGTGGACGTGCTGTTCTGGGACGGCGATCCGCGCGACGCCGACGCGCTGCTCGGGCAGCTCGCGCGGGACCGGCTCGCGATCCGGCTGTGCGGCGGCGAGGCGCTCTCGCCCGACCAGCATCACGCCGAGATGCGCGCCATGCTCGAAGGGGCGCGCCACGTGGCCGAGGACTGGCAAGTGCCCCCGCGCGTCGTGGCCCGCCTCGACAGCGCGGCGCGCGCGGCGGGCGACGAGCGCTCGGGCCCGCTCCACGTGCGCGGCTGGCTCGCCGGCCGCTTCATCGCGGCCGCGGTCCGCGGCGGGGCTCTCTGTCCCGAGGAGGTCGCCGCGGCGTTCGCGGCGCGGGTCGAGCGCGCGGGCGGCGAGCCCTCGCTGCGCTTCCTCGACTGCACCGCCGAGGGCGCCGCGCTCCCCGTCTACACCGTCACGCGCGGCAAGAGCGTTCCCGCGCCGTAGCGGGCTCGCGGTCGCCGCAGGTGCGACGTGCGGGCCGGCGCGGTGCGGCACGCGGCCGCTTGCGCCTTTCCCCGCCCGTCGCGCGGGGTCATCGCAGCTCGAACCCGAGCGTCGTGATCCACGCCCGGTTGTGCGCCCACGAACGGTCGGCGCCTTCCAGGATGCCGGTCAGCCCCAACGCGTATCGCGTGTCGAGGACGATGCGCAGGGGGCCGCGACCCAGCGCCAGTCCGGCGCCTCCGATCGCGCTCCACTCCTGGCTCCGAAACCGGGGGCCGTCGAAGGTCCCGACGCGCTCGTAGATGATCGCGGGTTGAACCCCCGTCGCGGCGGGTGCGCTCGGCGACGTGCGAGACTCGAGCTTCACGCCCGAGCCGGTCCGGATCCCGAGCCCCGGCCCGGCGAGGAGGAAGGGCTCGACCGAAGGGCCTGTGGGGAGGCCGAGACGCAGCAGCACCGGGATCTCGAGGTAGTCCAGCCGGTGCTCGTAGTGGAGGCCCGGGAGGTCGCCTTCGTCTCCTTTGGAGACCCAGCCGATCTCCGGCTGAACCGAGAGCAGCGGAGACAGCTTGAAGCGGGCGACCAGGCCTCCGGTGAAGCCGACGCGCGACTCCGAGTCGATGAGGTCGCCGTATTCGCCGTGGAAGCGCGCGATCGCGGTTCCGGAGCGGAATCCGTAGCCGGCCAGGGCTGCTGCCGCCGCGGGAGCGGCGGTCGAGGCGAACCCCAGCGCAACGGCCGAGGCGAGCAGGAATCGGGCGCGGATCATGTCGGCTCCAGACACGATTCTCTTCCTGGCCTCCGGGTAGCGTCAATCGCGGCCCGGCGTGCTCACTCGCTCCGGAGCGAGTGAAGGCAACCATGCCTGACGAATGCGGGCATGTCGGAGCGCCTTCGTCGCACCGTGCGAGGAGGGCGTGTTCGTCGAGGTGCCGTGGCACTCGCGCGACCCGCCTCGCTCAGTAGATCGTGAAGTTGAACCGGAAGAGCGCGTAGACCTCGCGCACCTTTCCGCGCTGGCGGTAGGGGCGGAAGCGGCAGCGCCACACCGCGTCGCTCGCCGCCGCGCCGAACTCGAGGCCGGCCACGGCGTCGCTGGCCTGCACCTGCACCTCCACCACGCGCCCCGCGGTGTCCACCAGCGCCATCACCGCGATCCGTCCCTCGATGTTGTTGTCGTAGGCGTGCTGGGGGTAGGCGGGGCGCACCAGCTTGTCGATCACCAGCTCCTCCGACTGGACCACCGGGACATCCGCGCGCCGGCTGAAGGCGCGCGCCAGCAGATCCTCAGGCGATTCGCCCGGCCCGAGGCCGTGACTGCGCGTGTCGGGATCGGCGGCGGGAGCGGGTGCGGGAGTTGGTCTCCCCGAGCCGCCACGGCGGGTCGAGCGCTCGATCACCGCCCCCAGGTCGTGGAGCGTCTGGGCGTCGCCGGGCGGCTGCTCGAGCGTGATGCGCAGCACGAACTGCTGCGGGCCCTCGAACCCCCAGCGCACCGGATCGTTGAGGGCCTGCTGCACGGGGGTCAGGCGGCCGAGGCCCAGCAGGGCGAGCGACGCGAGCCCGATTCCCGCCGCGATGAGCGAGATGCGCCTCGCGTTGCGCTCCCGCTCCGTGAAATAGGACTGGATGCCGTGAGCCATGGATGGGCTCCGAGCCGGCCGGCGGGGGAGCGGCCTCAGCGGTCGGAGGGCTCGGTCAGTACGCTGCCGTGATCCGAGTCTAGCAAAAGCGCGCGGATGCGCGCGCGCGGATCGGCGACCACGACCTCGATCGGCCCGGGCTCGGTGCGCGCGAAGCGCACCCGGCCGAGCGCGTCGCTCGCGAGCACGAGCGCGCCACCCAGGGTGACCGGCGCGCCCGCGACCGGTCGGCCCGCGGCGTCGCGCACCTCGAGCGAGTCGGCGGGGAAGGAGGCGTCCGGCGCCCACTCGCGCGCGAGCGCGAGGAAGAGGGCCGAGGCCTCGGCGCGGATCGTGCCCGGAGCGAGCAGGCGCCGCTCCTCGTCCGCCACGTCCACGCGCGCCGGCGAGGCGAACAGCGCCGGGCACGAGGTCTGCTGCAGCGGGTACTGGGCGTCCTCGGCCGGGACGGACGGGGGCAGGCCGAGGCGAGCGAGGGCTTCTGCGGCGCGCGCGGCCCACGCCTTGCCGGCGGCGCTCGAGAAGTAGTAGCCCATCATCGGCGGCTCGGCGCGGTGGCCGATGCGCAGGAAGCGCTCGGCGAGGAAGCGCTCGCTCTTCTCGACCCGCTCCACGTCGGAGAGCGCGAAGTCGCCGTCGCGGGTGAGCGTCACCTCGGCGCCCGCGGCCGAAAGCATCCCGGCGAGCGCGCGCGCCACCTCGAGGTTGACGTTCGCAGCCCGCGTTCCGCTCGGCCCGACGCCGCCCGGGTCGTCCCCGCCGCCGTCGGGGTCGATCACGATGCGGTGGCCGTGGAGCGCTCCGCCGGCGATCGCGACGAAGCGGGGCGGCAGGAGCGTGTCGGCTCCCCACGCGCGATAGCCGGCGAGCGGCGGCACGGTGATGCGGCCGTCCGCACCGCGCGCGACCACGGCGAAGCCGTCGCGGTTGATCCAGCCGACGCGCGGCTCGGGCTCGCGCGTGCCGGGGGCGTTCACGAGCGGCACGGAGTCGGGCATCGCGAGCACCGTGCCCGACCAGGCGCCGTAGCGCTCGGCTTGCAGCGCCTCACCCATGTCGATCACCGCCTCGGGGGCGGCGCGCGCGCCCCGGACCTGGCGCGCGGCGCCGGGGAGCGAGACGCGCACGCGCGCGCCCGCGGCCGCCAGCGTGAGCCGCGGCGGGCAGCGCAGGTAGCCCCAGGCCGCGCCGTCCGCGGCGGCGAGCGTGGTCTCGGCGGGGGCGATGCCGGCGCCGCGGCCGGCGGAGAGCCGCACCGCGAGCGAGTCGCGCACCGGAAGCCCGTAGGCGTCGAGGAGGGCGATCCGCACCGGCACGGTCCAGCCCGCGCCGAGGCGCGCCGCCGGGAGCGTGCGGGCCTCGAGCCGCGCCGGGCGGCGCCGGATCTCGAAGGCGAGACGTTGCGTGCGCGCGGCACCCTCGCCGGCGAGCCGCACGTCGAGGCGGGCCTCGTGCCGGCCGGCGGGGAGCGGATCGACCGTCCACTCCAGCTCGGTGCCGCGGCGCACGCCCGCCCTCGTTTCGCCGTCGAGCGCGAGCCGGAACTCGTCGAACGCTCCGGCGATCCGCGCCGTGAGGACCGGCGCCGGGATCTCCTCGAACAGCGTGTCCGCGGGCCCGCCGCGCTCGCGCGCGGCGATGAAGCTCTCGACCTGGGGCGCGCGGCGCGCGAAGAAGCGCCCGAGCCCGATGAACAGCGCCTCGGCCTCGAGCCGCTCCTTGGCCGCGAGCGCCAGGCGCGCCTCCACGTCGGGGTTGGTGATGTAGGAGGCCTCGGTCAGGAGCGCAGGCGCGTCGCTGTTCCGCAGCACGAAGAAGTTCCCGGGCAGGAGTCTCTGGGTCGCGATCCCCAGGTTCCGCACCAGCGAGCGGTGCACGTCCTCGGCTGCGTCGAGCGAGGGGCCCTGGTCGCCGAGCTTGTAGTAGGTCTGGGTCTCGTTCACGTCGTGGGCGCCGCGCGCGTCGGCGTTGTGGTGGATCGAGAGGAAGAGGTCGGGGCGGAAGCCGTTGGCGAGGCGCATGCGCTCGGTGAGGTCGCCGCGCAGCGTGCTGTCCGTAGGGGAGCGGAAGTCGCGGTCGTCGGTGCGGGTCATGAGGACCTGGGCCCCGCGCGATTCCAGCAGCCCGCGCAGGAAGAGCGCCACGCCCAGGTTCACCTCGGCCTCGGTCAGGCCGTTGACGCCGAGCGCGCCGCGGAACCAGCCGCCGTGTCCGGGATCGAGCGCGATGCGTTTGCCCGCGATCACGCTGCTGTCGACGCTCGCCAAGTCGTCCACGCGCCGGTCGTAGCCGGGCTTCGGCCGGGGCGCGCTCGTGACGGGCGGCGGAGCGGGGCCGGTGGGGCGCGGCCCGCAGCCTGCGCCGAGGACCAGGGCGGCGACGGCGGATGCGACGCGACGCGTCCATGCGCGCGGGGCGGGCCACATGGGCGCGCACTGTAGCCGGAGGCGAGAGCGCGCGCCAATCCGATTCGGGGCCGGCTGATCCGCGGGCGTCGCCGGCCCGGACGCGCCTGCTCTCTGCTACCGCTTCGACGCCAGCGGCCCGCCGCTGCTACTCGAGCACGAGCATCTTCCGCGTCGCCACCACCCCCAGCGCCTCGATCCGGTAGAGATACAGTCCGCTGGCCAGCCGCGCCGTCCGGAATGGCACCGAGTGGGTGCCCGCCGGGCGCATCTCGCCCTCGAGCAGCGACGCGACGCGACGTCCCTCGAGATCGAATACCGCGAGCGAGACCGGCGCCGCGGCGGGCAGCGTGAACCGGATGACCGTGGCGGCCCGCGCCGGGTTTGGGCGGCTCTGGGCCAGCTCGAGCGCGGGCGTCGCCGGCCGGTCGGGCACGGATACCGTCCCTTGAGAGAGAGCGGCGAAGTAGGCCTGCGGACGGTTGCCCATGGCGTAGAAGCTTCCGCCGATGTAGACCGTGCCCCCGCCCAGGGCAATGGCCAGGACAGAGCCTTCCGAGTCGGAGTCCCAGCCGGTGGCGCCGCCCGTCGCGTCATCCAGGGCGGCGACGAACTCGCGCGGCTGGCCGCCGATGCTGGTGAATTCCCCTCCTGCGTAGATCGCGCCGTCGCCCACCGCCACCGCGTTGACCCATCCGTTCGCGTCCGGGTCCCACGCCACGGCGGCACCGGTCGCCGCATCCAACGCGGCAATCTGGTTGCGCGCCTGCCCGCCGGCGCTGGTGAACGTTCCGCCCGCGTACACCGTGCCCCCGCCCAGCGCCACGGTAAAGACTTCATCGTTCGCGCCCGGGTCCCAGGCGGTGGCGGCTCCGGTTGCGGCATCCAGAGCGGCGAGGTTGCTTCGTGCCTGCCCGCCGATGCTGGCGAAGGCGCCCCCCGCGTACACCGTGGACCCGCTCAGAACGAGTGCGTCGACGATTGCGCCGGTTGCGTTCGGGGCCCAGGCGGTGGCGGCGCCGGTGGCGGCGTCTAGCGCGGCGATGTTGGTACGCGCCTGTCCGCCGATGCTCGCGAAGGCTCCACCCACGTACACGGTGGGCCCGCTCGGAGCGATCGCGCGGACAACGCCGCTCGCATTCGGATCCCATGCGGTGGCGGCTCCGGTCGCCGCATCCAGAGCCGCGATGTAGTTGCGCGCCTGGCCGCCCGCGCTCGTGAAGTCCCCGCCGACGTAGACCGTCGATCCGTCGACCCCGATGGCGCGAACGAGGCCGTTGGCGGCCGGGCCCCAGGCGGTAGCGTGCCCGGTGGTGGCATCCAGGGCTGCGAGGTTGGTTCGAGGGAGCCAGTTGCCCATGCTCGTGAAGGATCCGCCCGCGTACACCGCGGACCCGCTTGCTCCGACGGCCCAGACATGGTGGTTGGGTCTCGGATCCCAGCTCGTGGACGCGCCGGTCGCCGTATCGAGGGCGGCGAGGAAGATGCGCGGTTGTCCCCCGATCGTGGTGAAGTCGCCGCCTGCGTAGACCGTGGATCCGCCGAGCGCCAGAGAGCGGATCAGATTGCTTGCGTTCGGGTTCCACATCGTGGCGGCGCCGGTCGCGGCATCGAGGGCCGCGATGTAGTTGCGCGCCAGCCCACCGATGGTGGTGAAGCCGCCGCCCGCGTAGACCGTGGAGCCGCTGATGGCGAGGGCCCGAACGAAGTTGCCGGCGTTCGGATTCCAGGCGGTGGCCGCGCCGGTGGCCGCGTCCAGCGCCGCGATCCGATTGCGCGCCTGCCCGCCGATGCTCGTGAAGCTGCCGCCCGCGTAGACCGTGGACCCGACGATCGCGAGGGCGCGAACGGTGTTGTTGGCGTTCGGGTTCCAGGCTGCGACGGTGCCGGTGGTGGCGTCGAGCGCGGCGATCCGGTAGCGCGGCTGCCCGCCGATGTTGAAGAAGCCTCCCCCGGCGTAGACGGTGGAGCCGCTCACCACCAGGGCGAGGACTTGCTGGTCGGCGCCCGGAGCCCATGAGGTGGCGAGCCCAGTGGTCGCATCCAGCGCACCGATCCAGCCACGCGGCTGCCCGCCGATGTAGGAGAAGATCCCGCCCACGTAGACCGTGGTCGCGCTCGCCGCGATCGCCGTCACGATGCCGTTGGGACTCGGGTCCCAGGACGCGACGCTTCGATCGGCCAGGACGTGGGCGAGGTTGTTGCGGAGCGCGCTTCCGACCGCGGGGAAGTCACCGCCGACGTACCAGCCTCCGGCGCCATCGGACGCCACGGCGTAGACCTGCCCCGCAACCTTGGGGAACGGGCTGAGCGGGGCGCCGCTCGAAGCGCTCAGCGGCACGCCGCCACCGCTGGCCGGCCCCACGCTCGTGAAGTCGCCGCCGAGGTAGACCGTGTTGCCGTACTGGGCGATCGCGTAGACCTTGCCTTTCGTCACCCAGAAGGCGTCCTTCACCACCTGAGACTGCGCGGCGGGGGCGAGCAGCATCGCGAGCACGCCGGCCAGGGCCCGGATTTGCGTCGGGATGCGCTCGCCGGCTGCGTGGCACACGGGCGAGATGAAGCGAGGACGGTTCATGGCCACCTCCTGGGGGCTCGCCGGGAGGCGAGACCCATGGGACCATTCGACCCGGGCCCGCACGTGGCAGGGGTCGCCCGCGAGCCTAGTACCCCAGAAGTCTACTTCCCTGGCCCCCCCCGCCCAATGCCGGATCCCGCCGGCATCCCGCTTGCTCGGCGTGCGAGGGCGTGCTACCTGTTCCCGGCTCATCTGGAGACCCTGCGGCGACCCATCGGCGTCGCCGCTTCCACGACACCGCGTCGGCCGCCTTCGCACCACCGGAGCGCGCGCTTCCGACGCCGGACGGAAGGAGATTTCCGCAATGACTTCGCATATCAAGCCCGGCCTCGGCCTCGCCGCGGCCGTGCTGCTCGCGTTCCTCGCCGGAAGCTGCGGCGGCTACCGCAGCGACGAGCTGGTGATCGGCGAGTACGGCTCGCTCACCGGCAACGACGCCACCTTCGGCCTCTCCACCAAGGCCGGGGTCGAGGTCGCGCTCGACGAGCTGACCGCCAAGAAGGAAGGCAAGATCGGCGGGCTCAAGGTGCGGGTGGTGGTGGAGGACGACCAGGGCAAGGCCGAGGAGGCCGCGACCGTGGTCCAGAAGCTCATCAACCAGGACCGGGTGCTCGCGGTGCTGGGCGAGGTGGCCTCGTCGCGCAGCCTGGCCGGCGGGCCGATCTGCCAGCAGGCCGGGGTGCCGATGATCTCGCCCTCCTCCACCAACCCCGAGGTGACGAAGAAGGGCGATTTCATCTTCCGCATGTGCTTCCTCGACGACTTCCAGGGCTGGGTGATGGCCAAGTTCGTGGCCGAGAACCTCAAGCTCAAGAAGGTCGCGGTCCTGAAGGACGTGAAGAACGACTACAGCGTGGGGCTCGCCAACTACTTCACCCAGGCCTTCCAGAGCATGGGCGGCACGGTGATCCTCGAGACCTCCTACAGCGCCGGCGACGCCGACTTCCGCGCCGAGCTCACCAGCATCAAGGCCAAGAGCCCGCAGGCCGTGGTGGTCCCCGGCTACTACACCGAGGCCGGGCTGATCGCGCGCCAGGCGCGCGAGCTGGGCCTCACGGTGCCGCTGGTCGGCGGCGACGGCTGGGAGAGCGAAAAGCTGATCGAGATCGGCGGCGAGGCCATGAACGGCTGCTACTACTCGAACCACTGGGCGCTCGACTTCCCCGATCCCCGGCTGCAGGAGTTCCTCAAGGAGTACCGCGAGAAGTTCAAGGGCGACCCCGACGCGATCGGCGGCCTGGCCTACGACGCCGCGAACGTGCTGTTCCAGTCGCTCGAGACCCTCGCCACCCAGGATCCGCAGGCGTTCAAGGGGCTGGGCTCCTCCAAGGCGGGCACCGAGGAGCGCCGGCAGGCGTGCCGCAAGCTGCGCGACATCGTCGCCGCCACGGCGCGCTACCCGGGCGTGACCGGGACCATCACGCTCGATGCCGGCCGCAACGCGTCCAAGCCGGCGGTGATCATCGAGATCAAGGACGGCAAGAAGCTCTACAACACGAGCATCGCCCCTCCGAACCAGCCGGCCTGAGCCCGCCGCGTGTCGGAGTTCCTCCAGCAGCTCGTGAACGGGGTGACCTGGGGGAGCGTGTACGCCCTGATCGCCCTGGGCTACACGATGGTCTACGGCATCCTGCGCCTGATCAACTTCGCCCACGGCGACGTCTACATGCTGGGCGCCTTCTTCGCCTACTACGCGGCGCGGGCGATGGGCGCGGCGGCCAGCCCCAGCCCGGGCCGCGCGCTCCTCGTGCTGCTCGCGGCGATGGCGGGCTGCGGGATCGTCGGCTTCCTGATCGAGCGCGGCGCCTACAAGCCGGTGCGCCGCTCGTCGCGGCTCGCGGCGCTCATCACCGCGATCGGCGTCTCGCTGCTGCTCGAGAACGGCGGCGTGCTGGTGTTCGGCGCATCGCCCACGTTCTTCCCGCAGATCGTGCGGGAGAAGAGCTTCGCGCTGGGCGCGGGCGTGACGATCACCAACCAGCAGATCATCATCCTCGTGGTCTCGATCGCGCTCATGCTGCTGCTGCGCCTGATCGTGCTCCACACCCGCGTGGGCCGGGCGATGCGCGCGGTGTCCTACAGCCACACCGCGGCCGCGCTCATGGGCATCTCGGTGGACCGCATCATCACCTTCACCTTCGTGCTGGGCTCGATGCTCGCGGCGGCGGCCGGGGTGCTGGTGGCGCTCCAGAACCCCAAGATCGAGCCCTACATGGGCATCATGCCGGGGCTCAAGGCCTTCGTGGCCGCGGTGGTGGGCGGGATCGGGAACATCCCCGGCGCGGTCCTGGGTGGGCTGGTGATGGGGATCGCCGAGGTGATGGTGGTGGGCTACCTCTCGCCCACCTACCGCGACGCGATCGCCTTCGTGCTGCTGATCGTGATCCTGCTGGTGCGCCCCGCGGGCATCCTGGGCCGGAACGTGGCCGAGAAGGTGTAGTGTCCCGTGCCGGAAGTCCTGCACACGCCCCGCGGGCCCTCGTGGCCGTTGGCTGCGTTGCTCCTCCTCCGAGGATTGCAATGAATACGCGTCGTCGTCGCGCCTTGCCAGCGGCCACGATGTCTCCGCGGGGCATGCGCATGTGTTCCGGCACGGGGCACCTGTGAGGCACGCGGCGTGGGCGGCGGGCTCGATCGCGGTGCTGCTGGCGCTCAGCTTCGGGCTGCCGCGGCTCTTCAACCCCTACATCGTCCAGGTGGTGATGCTGTGCGGCATCAACGTGGTGCTCGCGGTGTCGCTCAATCTGATCAACGGGTTCACCGGGCAGTTCTCGATCGGCCACGCGGGCTTCATGGCGATCGGCGGCTACGCCTCGGCCATGATCACGATGCACGCCGGCCGGCAGTGGGCCGCCGCCCTGGGTGCTGTGGGGATCCCCGCCGGGCTGGCGCAGGCGGGGCCGCTGCTGGTGGCGCTGGTCGGCGGCGGGCTGCTGGCCGCGATCGCGGGCTACCTGGTGGGGCTGCCGAGCCTGCGGCTGCGCGGCGACTACCTCGCGATCGTCACCCTCGGCTTCGGCGAGATCATCCGGGTGCTGATCCTCAACATCGACGCGGTGGGAGGGGCGCGCGGTCTCCCGGGCATCCCCGGCTGGGCGAGCTTCTTCTGGGTCGGCGCCGGGGTGCTGGCGGTGGTAATGGTGGCGCGCCATCTCGCGCTCAGCACCCACGGCCGCGCGCTGTTCGCGATCCGCGACGACGAGGTCGCGGCCGAGGCCCTGGGCGTCGACACCACGCGCTACAAGGTGCTG
>DASXQT010000023.1:0-1607 GCA_036507005.1 Candidatus Eiseniibacteriota bacterium | reverse complement strand
AGCGTGCTCAACGAGCAGTAGAGCAGGATCCGGCCGTCCACCACCACCTCGTCCATGCGCGGCAGCTCGGTCCCGAGGGCGCGGAACGTGGCCGTGGCGAAGCCGGCGACCAGCAGCCCGAGGGCCCCGCCCACGAGCGCGAGCAGGAGCGTCTCGGCCAGCACGAGCCCGGCGACCGCGGCGCGGGTCGCTCCGAGCGACAGGCGCAGGGCGATCTCGGGACGGCGGGCCGCCCCGCGCGCCACGAAGAGCGCCGCGATGTTGGTGCAGGCGATCAGCAGCAGCAGCGACACCGCGCCGAAGAGCAGCCAGAGCGCGCGGCCGATGCCGCCTACCAGGTCCTGCTTGAGCGGCCGAAGCTCGACGCCGATCTTCCGGTCGGGGTCGGGGAACTGCTGCGCGAGCCGAGCCTGCACGGCCGAAAGATCCGCCCGCGCCTGGTCCAGGGTCACGCCCGGGCGCAGGCGGCCTACCCCCGTGTACCAGGTGCTGCGACGCGACTGGGCGTAGGGTGCGTCCACCGCCGAGGGGAACCAGATGTCCACGTCCCGATCGGGGAAGCGAAAGGAGGGGGGCATCACTCCCACGATCGGCACCGACGTATTTCCGATGCGGACGCTGCGCGACAGCACGTCGGGGGTCGATCCCAGCCGGCGGCGCCAGTAGCGGTCGCTGACGAGCGCCGCGGCCGGGCCGCCGAAGCGGTGCTCCTCCTCCGAGAAACCGCGCCCGAGCGCGGGTGCTACTCCCCACACCTCGAGCAGGCGCGGCGTGACGAACGCGCGGCGCACACGCTCCGGAAGGTCTCCCGACGTCTCGGAAACGTCCTCGACCCCGTAACCGCTGATCGCGCTGAAGGTGGAGTTGAGCCGGTTCCATTCCTCCAGGCGCACCGGCGCGATCATGGTCTCGGAGCTGGTCTGCTGCGTCTGCGAGAGCCGCACCAGGCGGTCCGCGTCCGGGAACGGCAACGGCCGCAGCAGGACGGCGTCGAGCGCGGAGAACACGGCGGTGTTCGCGCCGATCCCGAGGGCGAGCGTGGCGACGACCGTGAGCGCGAACCCGGGCGCCCGCCCCAGGCTCCGCGCGGCGTGGCGCAGGTTCCGCGCGATGCCGTCCGCCCAGAGCGCGATGTCCATGTCGCGCGTCCTCTCCGCCTGCAGCAATGGGTTCCCGAGCTTCACGCGCGCGCGCCGCTCGGCCTCCTCGGGGAAGAGCCCGGAGCCGCGCAGCTCGTCCGCCCGCTCCGCCACGTGGAACTCCAGCTCGCGCCGGATCTCCCGCTCGACCCGCCCCGACCGCACCGTGTTTACCAGCCGCTTCAGCCAGGACATGGACCGCTCTCCCTCAGGCGTACCGCAGCACCCGCCCCACGCCTTCCGTCAGGCGGTTCCAGCTCTCCTGCTCCAGCGCGAGGTGCCGGCGTCCCTTCGCGGTCAGCGAGTAGAAGCGGGCCTCACGGTTCGTTTCGGTCACCCCCCACTCCGAGCGCAAGAGCCCCATCTGCTCCATGCGGTGCAGCGCGGGATAGAGCGACCCCTCCTCCACGCGGAGCAGGTCCTCGGAGACGCGCTGGATGTGCGAGGTGATGGCGTACCCGTGCAGCC
>DASXQT010000022.1:0-49011 GCA_036507005.1 Candidatus Eiseniibacteriota bacterium | reverse complement strand
GCAGCGGGAGCATCACGGCGGGAAATGCGCCGGGGCTCAACGACGGTGGCGCCGCGCTGGTGCTGGTGAGCGGCGAGCGCCTGCGCTCGAGCGGGGCCAGACCGATGGCGCGGGTGATCGCCTACGCCACCGGTGGCGGCGACCCCAGAGACCTCTTCTTCGCGCCGATCGACGCGGTGAACCGGCTCATGAAGAAGATGGGCGTCACCATCGACCACTTCGATCTCATCGAGGCTAACGAGGCCTTCGCCGCCCAGGCCCTGGCCGACGGCAAGGCGCTGGGCTGGGACTGGGGCCGGGTCAACGTGAACGGAGGGGCGGTGGCGCTCGGCCACCCGATCGGCGCCTCCGGCGCCCGCGTGCTCGTCACGCTGCTCCACGCGCTCGAGCAGCGGGGCAAGAAGACCGGGCTCGCGACCCTGTGCCTCGGCGGTGGCAACGCGGTCGCCCTGGCGGTGGAGATGGCGTGAGCGTCCAGGCCGCGCCGCAGGTGAACAGTCCGTCCGCCGCGGTGCGGCGGGTCGCGGTCATCGGCGGCGGCACTATGGGCCACGGGATCGCCCAGTCGTTCGCGACCGCGAGCTTCGAGGTCGAGCTCGTCGACGCCAAGCCCGAGCTGGCCGACCGCGCCCTCGCGACCATCGGTCGCAACCTGGAGCGCGTGGCCAAGAAGCTCGGCTGGGATTCGGGTCGGGCCCCGGCGGTGCTGGCGCGGATCCGCGGCGGGATCGCGCTCGAGGCCGCCCGCGACTGCCAGCTCGTGGTCGAGGCGGTGAGCGAGGATTTCGCGCTCAAGCGCCGGGTGTTCGAGTCGCTCGATGCACTGGCACCGCCCGAGGCCGTGCTCGCGACCAACACGTCGAGCATCTCGATCACCCGGATCGGCGCGGTGACGAAGCGCCCCGACCGCGTCATCGGCATGCACTTCATGAACCCGGTGCCGGTCATGCCGCTGGTGGAGATCATCCGCGGGCTCGCCACCGCCGATGCCACGTACGCGCTGGTCGAGGACCTGGCGCGCCGCCTGGGCAAGACCCCGGTCGAGGTGCAAGACTCTCCCGGCTTCGTCTCCAACCGCATCCTGATGCCGATGATCAACGAGGCCGCCTTCTGCCTGATGGAAGGCATGGCGAGCCGCGAGGCGATCGACGCGGTGATGAAGCTGGGGATGAACCATCCGATGGGACCGCTCGCCCTCGCCGACCTGATCGGGCTCGACACCTGCCTCAGCATCATGGAGGTGCTGCACACCGGGCTCGGCGACGACAAGTACCGGCCGTGCCCGCTGCTGCGCAAGATGGTGCGCGCGGGTCGTCTGGGCCGGAAGAGCGGACGCGGGTTCTACGAGTATCCCGGCACCTGAGCCGCGCGGGCCCCGCGGAGCACGCTCCCCGCGCTGGATCCTGGTACTCGCGCTCGCCGTCACGCTCGCGCTGCTGCTCGCGCACGCGCTCCGGTATCTCTTCCTCACCGACGACTCCTTCATCTCGTTCCGCTACGCGCGCAACCTCAGCCACGGATACGGGCTGGTCTTCAACCCCGGCGGCGACCGGGTCGAGGGGTACAGCAACTTCCTCTGGGTCCTGATCCTCGCCGGGCTCGACCGGCTCGGGCTCGCGCCCGAGCGCGCCGCGAACCCTCTCAGCTTGATCGCGACGGTGGCGCTGTGGGGGCTGGTCGCGTGGTTCGCGTGGCGCACGCGCCCCGAGCGGCGCGAGTGGCTGGTGGTGGTCCCGCTGGTGCTGCTCGCCGCCACCCGCAGCGTCGCGGTGTGGTCGAGCGGCGGGCTCGAGACCCGGCTCTTCGAGTCGCTGGCCGTGGGCGGAGTGCTGCGTCTGGTGGTGGAGGTCGAGGCGGTGCGCGCGGGCGGGGCGCTGCGCCCGCTCGCGCCGTGGCTGCTCGGGCTCGCCACGCTCACGCGCCCCGACGGCCTGCTGATCGCGGGCGCCGTCTTCTGCGTCTCGGCGCTCGCGCTCGTCCGCGCGGGCCGCGAGCGCCTGCTGCGCTTCGCGCGCGGCTGGGTGCCCTGCGCTGCGCTGGTCGCCGCCCACTTCGTCTTCCGCCGGCTCTACTACCACGACTGGCTGCCGAACACGTACTACGCCAAGGTGGGCGGCCGGCTGTGGTGGGACTCGGGCCTGCGCTACGCGGCGGCCTGCGCGCTCGAGTACGCGGCCTGGCTGTGGGTGCCGTTCCTGGTGGCCGCGGTGCTCCACCATCGCCGGCGCGGCACGGCGTTCGTTCCGATCGTGTTCGCGGCGGCGATCGTGCCGCACTTGGTCTACGTGATGGCGATCGGCGGCGACCACTTCGAGTACCGTCCGCTCGACCTCTATTTCCCGCTGCTCTTCCTGCTGATCTACGACGGCGTGAAGGCGTGGGCGGGAGGCGAGCCCGGCGCCGGCTTAGCACCCGGACGGCTCGCCTGGGCGCGTCCGGCGGCGGCGCTGGCGGGCGTCGGGCTCCTGCTGGTCGGGTTCTTCGAGCTGCCCGACCAGTCGCACCGCCAGTTCCCCACCTGGTACGTGTCGGGTTTCCCGGGCCGGGTCGACGCGTGGGATCCCGTGGCGCAGGGCTATCTCGTCCCCGCCCGCGATCCGATCTATCGGGCGCCGGTCCTGCGCTCGATCGCGTCCGCGCATCGCGCGCTCCTGGTCTCGCTCACCGCCCACTTCGCCGGCGTTCGCCAGGAGGAGCACCGCCTCTTCGTCGCGACCGTGGTGGCCGAGGGGCGGCGGCTGCGCGGGCTCATCGATGCGGGGCTCCTGCCGCGCGACTTCCACGTCGCCACCGACTGCGTGGGAGCGATCCCCTACCTGAGCGACGCGCGGGTGCTCGACCGCCTCGGGCTCACGGACCGGACCGTCGCCCGCTCGAAGTTCGTGAGGGACCTCATGGCGCACGGCAAGTACGCGACCCAGGACTACGCGCGCGCGCGCGGGGTGGACCTGTGGGCGGCGGACCCGGTGCACTTCCTCTGCCCGCTGGCCTCGCCGCGCCTGTTCCTGAACGTCCGCGCCGTGATCGAGAGCACGTGGACCATCTACCCGCCCGACCGCACCTATGCGGCCGATGTCGGCGACGGCTACCTGCTGATGGGCGAGCTTCCGCAGGGAATCGAACGGGCCCGCGCCCGCTTCCCGCGCCTCGCTCTCAGACGCCTCGACGACCCGGCGTTCCTCGGCGACTACCTCTCGGAAGCCATCCCCGCCTACCACGAGTGGCTCCGCGAGCACCCCGGCGACGTCAACTCGGCGTACCGGCTGGCCTACATCTGCCTGGTCGGCGGCCGGTTCGATGCGGCGCTCGCGCTCTATCGCAAGCTCGAAGGCCTCATGCCCGACAATCCCGACGTGCTCGAGGAGCTCTCCATGTGCCAGCGGGCGGCCGGCGACTTCGCGGGCGCCGCGGGCTCCCTGGAACGGCTGATCGCCCTCGACCCGCCGGGTGGCGCGGCGTACCGGAGCCACCTGCAGAGCCTGCTGGCCGAGGTCCGCGCGCGTGCCTCGCGCGCCGAGTCTCCCGCCCGGCGCTGACGCGTCTCGTGCGGCGCTCCTGGTGTATGATGCCGGCTTCGCGCCCTCCACCCGCCCTTCTCATGCGCACTGAGGATGGATCGATGAGCCGAGATCACGCGCCCGCACGCCCGGAGCCGGCATGAACCCCGAGGCCGTGGCGCTGTCCGCGAGCCCGGAGTTCGATCTCGACGAAGATCAGCGCGCCGTGCGCGAGATGGTGCGCGATTTCGCCGAGAGCGAGATCCGCCCGATCGCGATGAAGATCGACGAGACCCACGAGTTCCCGCTCGCCACCACGAAGAAGATGGGGGAGCTGGGGCTGATGGGGCTGTTCGTGCCGGATGCCTACGGCGGCGCGGGCCTCGACTACGTCTCCTACGCGATCTCGATCGAGGAGCTGTCGCGGGTGTGCGCGAGCCACGGCGTGATCTCCTCGGCCCACACCTCGCTGGTGTGCTACCCGATCCTGACCTACGGCACCGAGGCCCAGAAGCAGAAATACCTGACCCGGCTCGCGCGCGGCGAATGGATCGGCGCCTACTGCCTGACCGAGCCCAATGCCGGCAGCAACGCCGCGAACCAGCAGACCACGGCCGTGCTGGACGGCGACGCCTGGGTGCTGAACGGAACCAAGCTCTTCGTCACCAACGCCGGCCCCTCGGACGTGCTCGTGGTGTACGCGAGCACCGACCGGGCGCTGGGGCCCAAGGGGATCTCGGCCTTCATCGTCGAGGCCGCGACGCCGGGGGTGCAGAAGGGCAAGAAGGAGCTGAAGCTCGGCATCCACGCCTCCGACACGCGGGAGATCGCGTTCGTGAACGCCCGCGTGCCCCGCGAGAACCTGCTCGGCGAGCCGAACAAGGGCTACTCGGTGGCGCTCGCCACGCTGGGCGGCGGGCGCATCGGGATCGCCGCGCAGGCGCTCGGGATCGCGCAGGCCGCGCTCGAGGCGGCGGTGCGCTACGCCGGCGTGCGCAAGCAGTTCGACCGCACGATCGGCGAGTTCGACGCGATCCGCGCGATGCTCGCCGACTCCGCGATCGAGGTGGCGACGGCGCGGCTCCTCACCTACCAGGCGGCGTGGCTGCGCGACCGGGGCCGGCCCCACATCAAGGAGGCCTCGCTCGCGAAGTGGCACGCCTCGGAGGCGGCGACGGCCTGCGCCGACGCGGCCATCCAGGTGCACGGCGGCTACGGCTACCTCACCGAGTTCACGGTCGAGCGGCTGTGGCGCGACGCGCGCATCTGCGAGATCTACGAAGGAACGACCGAGGTGCAGAAGATGGTGGTGGCCGCGCAGGTGCTGAAGGAGCGCGCGGTCGAGACCCCGGCGCGACCGGCTTGAGCCCATTCCCCCGGAGGAACCGATGAACCGCCCCGTGCGACCCGTGGCGCTCGTGATTCTCACGGCCTGCATGATCTACCCCGGCGTGACCCTGCTGTGGCAGGGGCTCTACCCGTTCGTGGCCGGCGAGTACTTCAACCTGGTCGGCGACCGGGGCACGTGGGTGATGCTCGGGCAGAACCTCGGGCTGCCGCCGCTCGTGCCGCTCCTGCTCGAGGCCGGCGTCGGGCTCGCCTGGGTCGCGGGCGTGCTCGGCGTGTGGGCGGGCGACGGCCGCGCCCTGCCGCTGGTCGCGCTCGCGGCCGCGGGCTCGCTGCTCCATCCCGGCGGATCCATGGTGATGGGCGCGATCGCGCTCGTGTGCCTGGCCTTCTTCCGCGAGAGCCCGGACGACGTGCCGGCGTGACCGGGCGCGCGCGCCGCGGGAGTGATGCGCGATGAACTTCGACCTCACCGAAGACCAGCAGCAGGTGCGGGACGCGGTGCGCGAGCTGTGCGAGCGCGAGTTCGCTCCGTTCGCGCCGGGCTGGGACCGCAAGGGCATCGTGCCGCGCGAGGCGGTGGCCACGCTCGCCGAGCAGGGCTTCCTCGGCATGGCGATCCCCGAGGAATGGGGCGGCGTGGGCTACGACTCGCGCACCATCGCGGTGGTGCTCGAGGAGATCGCGCGGATCTCCGCCGCGCTCGCGATCATGATCGCGGTGCACAACTCGGTCGGGGCGCTGCCGGTGTTCCGCTTCGGCACCGACACCCAGCGCCGGCGCTTCCTCCCGCGCCTGGTCTCGCGGGAGCTGGCGGCGTTCTCGCTCTCGGAGCCCGGCTCGGGGTCGGACGCGGCATCGATCGCGGCGACCGCGCTGCGGCACGGCGACTCGTACGTGCTCAGCGGCAGCAAGAACTGGGTCACGAACGGCCAGCAGGCCGGGGTCTACCTGATCTTCGCGCGCACCGACAAGGCCGCAGGCAATGCCGGCATCTCGGCGTTCATCGTGGAGCGCGGGAGCCAGGGTCTCGTGATCGGGAACCCCGAGGACAAGATGGGCCTGCGCGGCTCGGACACGGTCTCGCTCTCGCTCGAGGACCTGCGTGTGCCCGCGGACCAGCGGCTCGGCGAGGAGGGCGAGGGCTTCAAGATCGCGATGAGCATGCTGGATGCCGGCCGCATCGGGGTCGGCGCCCAGGCGCTGGGCGTGATGCGCGCGGCGTTCGAGGAGGCGGTGCGCTATGCCCAGATCCGCAGTGCCTTCGGCCAGCCGCTCGCGAAGATCCAGGCGGTGCAGTTCAAGCTCGCCGAGATGGAACGTCGGCTCCAGTGCGCGCGGCTCCTCATCCAGCGCGCGGCCTGGCTCAAGGACACCGGGCGGCCCTACTCGCGCGAGGCCGCGATGGCCAAGCTCTACGCCAGCGAGGCCGCGACCTGGGTGACGCACCAGGCCATCCAGGTGCACGGCGGCTACGGCTACGTGAAGGAGTACGCGGTCGAGCGCTTCTACCGCGACGCGCGGGTGATGGAGATCTACGAGGGCACGAGCGAGATCCAGCGACTCGTGATCGCCCGCAGCCTCCAGAAGGACGGGGTGACGGTCTAGCGCCCGCTCGCCTGGCCGCTGTCGGCCGCGGCCTCCGGGCCGGCCACGCCCGGGCTGGTGGCGACCTGGAGCGGGTGCCGGATGGTACCCAAGGCGAAGCTCGCGGACAGGCCGCCGCCGAAGCCGAACAGCCCGAACCTCCGGCCGACCTCGAGCTGCGCGGCATTCAGCGCCAGCGCCAGCGGGATCGATGCACTGGTGGTGTTGCCGAACCGGCCCCCGGCGTCGAGCACCCGGCCGCGGAATCCGCGCGCGCGCCACCGCTCGACGATCGAGGCGTTGATCGTGAGATTGGCCTCGTGCATCGTGACGAGGTCGATGGTGTCCATGGCCCAACCGGCCTTGGCGAGCGCGGCGTCGATGGCGGGCCCCCCGATGAACGGGACCAGCTGCCTGCGGACCGCGGCGCCATCCATCGCGAGCCGATGCCGGCCGGTCCGCAGCTCGCGCGGCGAGGGCGAGGGATGGCGCGATCCTCCGGCCGGCGTGCGGATGATGTCCGCCTGGCCGCCATCGAGCCAGCTCCAGAACTGCGACGGCGAGAACCAGTCCTCCGCCTCGGGGACGGCGGAGCAGAGCGTGGCGGTGCCCGCGTCGCCCAGCACCGTCGCGAAGCTTCGGTCCCGCCAGTTGATGGTGGCGCTCATCCGGTCGGCGCCGATCAGCAGGATCCGCCGCGCCAGCCCCCCGCGGATCAGCGCGTAGCAGTGCAGGAGAGAGGCCACCCAGCTGCAGCAGGCCAGCGAAACATCCGCTCCTATGGTCTCGCGCGGGACCGCACCCTCCTGGGCCGGGAGGCCCAGCTCGTGCTGGAGCAGCGCGGCGTCCGGAGGACTGTAGAGGTGGGAGGGCGTGACGCTGGCCACCACGATGGCCTGGACGTCCTTCGCCTCGGCGCCCGCGCTCGCGAACAGCAGACGGGCGGCGCGGGCCGCGAGGTCGATCGTGCCCTCGCCCTCCCCGCAGAAGCGGCGCTCGGTGAAGCCGACGAAGCGCCGCACCCAGCGATCGCTGGTCTCGAAGAGCTTCGCTTCCTCGGGACTGAGCGGGCCGTCCTCGGCGACACTCGCCCGCGATCCCCGGCGCATGCGCTCGAGACGCAGACGGGCGGCCACGCGCGCGTTGCTCCATACCTGCTCCGGGACGTATGCGGAGATCGCTTCGAGGCGCATGCCGTGGAGACTGGAACTCAAGGACACCCTCCCTCTGCCTGGGGGGAACGTTGGACGCTCCTCTTATAGCAGAAATCCCCCCCGCTCTTGGAGGCTGCCGTACCCCCCCCTCTCGGGTGGCGGTTCACGAATCCCCCGGACTAGAGTGTCGGGTTCCCCGGCCCGGGGGACGGAGGCGGGGAATCGGAGGAGCGATGAAGGCGAGTCGAGGGGTGTTGGCGGCGGCGTGGCTCGCGGCGGCGGGCCTTGCCGCCGCCTCTTGCGCGCACGCGCCGCCGCGGGCCGTGAGCCCGGTCGTGGCCGCGGCTGCGGACACGAGCGGCGAGTCCTCTGAGGCCGGCGCGCTCACCCTCTTCTACGTCACCGACCGCGCGCCCGCCGGCAGGCCCGATCCCCGCAGGTTCTTCGGCCGCGAGTGGGGGGAGCTCGCCTTCGGCCGGGCGGCAGTGAGGATCCCTCCCCGGGAGCGCCTCGCCCGGCTCGCGCGCTCGGGGCGATCGCTGCGGAGCCCGGGCACGCCGATCAAGCAGGTGGTGCTCGAGTCGCTCACCCCGATGTCGGCCGACTCGTTCCTGGCGGAGGTGGCGGCCGCGGTCGGACGCTCCAAGGGCCGGCGCGCGCTGGTCTTCGTCCACGGCTACAACATGCCGTTCGAGCGCGCGCTGCGCTTTACCGCGCAGCTCGAGCGCGGTCTCGGCGAATCGTGCGTCGCGATCCTCTATGGCTGGCCCGCGACCCGGAGCTATCTCGCCGACGAGGAGGCGGTCCGCTGGAGCGAGCCCGATCTCGAAGCGTTCCTGACCCGGCTCGCGGACCGGATCGGCGCCGGCTCGATCGACCTCCTCGGCTACAGCATGGGGACGCGCGCGGTGATGGGGGCTCTGGGCTCGGCGGCGGTCACGCCCGCAGCCGGGGCCGCCGGGGTCGCCGGCGACCCCGCGCCGGACCGCGACTCCGCGGCCGCCGGAGACGCGGCCGGGCTCGCGGCCGGCGCGCGCTTCGGCCAGGTCGTCCTCGCCGCGCCCGACCTCGAATCCCGCACCTTCGCCCGCGATGTTCCGCGCGTGGCGCGCGCCGCCCGCCGCCTCACGCTCTACGCTTCCTCGCGCGACCGGGCGCTGCGCGTTTCGCGCGCCGCGCACGGCCACGCCCGCGCCGGCCAGGCCGGACGCGACCTCCTGCTCCTGCCCGGCCTGGATACGATCGACGTGACCGAGGTGCGCTCCGACCTCACCGGCCACGGCTACCTCGAGGAGCTGATCGGTGACCTCGAGCTGCTGCTCGGGCAGGACACGCCGCCCGACCGGCGCCCCGGCCTCACGCGGGCCACGAGCGGCGGCCGCGACTACTGGCGCATGTCGCGAAAGTAGCCGGCGGGCGCGTCTTCTCGACCCCGGTGCCGCGCGGGCTGCGATCCGCGCGATCCGGACCCGGCGCGCGCGGCTGCGGCCGGGCAACGCCGGGCCCGACCCGGGGCGCAGGTCAGCGGGTGGCCGCCGCCACCTCGTTCCGGCACCACGCGTAGAGCGCGTCGTAGACCGGCAGCTCCGCCTCGAGCTGACGATGGTCGTCGTCGTACACCAGGCTGAAGCCCTGCGCCACGGCACGCAGGCCACGCGACTCCGGCGTGAGGCCGAGCGCGTCCGTGTCGGCTCCGCGCACGATGCGCGCCAGGTGCTCGAGCGCGGGATCGGCGAGGCGATACTTCTCGAGGATCGCGTCGAAGCTGCACTTGGGACCGTGATGTCCCAGCTCCACGCCGGGCACGTCGTAGGGAATCGCGCCCTCGCGCTCGGCGGCGCCCATCACCTGCGCGGCCGGGACGAACAGGAACTCGGCGTCGCGATCCACGAAACGCCGGATGAGCCACGGGCAGGCGATGCGGTCCACCTTGGGCCGCTCGCGGGTGATCCATTTCATGGCCGGTCTCCTCGGTTGGATGGGGGCGGCCCGGTGACAGGGACGAACCTACATACCACGAAAGCCGGGAGCGCGCCTCTCCCGCCTCTGCTACAATTCCCCGCCGCGCCGAGAGGGAAGAGACCCGGCCGCCCTGCCGATACCGCCTCCGAGGAGCCTCATGTCCAAAGTCGCCGTGCTTCGCACCTCGCCCGAGACCGTGGTCGAGGACTACGGCCGCCTCATGGACCTGGCCGGGTACCGCCAGGCCCTGCCGTTCGACCGCCAGACCTGCCTCCGGATCAACATCTCGTGGCACGTCTACATGCCGGCCTGCTCGACCACCCCGTGGCAGATGCACGGCGTGATCGAGAAGATGAAGCGCGACGGCTACGACGTCTCCCGGGACCTGATCGCGGCCCAGAACGACACGGTGGTGGTGAGCTGCCGCGAGGGCACGGTCAACAACCACCTGGCGCCGGTGCTCGACCGCTACCGCGTGCCGATCCAGTACCTGAGCGAGCCCCCCACCGAGTGGGTGCGATACGAGCCCAAGTCGAAGCTCCTGGTGCTCGACCGGGTGTTCGACAAGCAGGGGATCCAGATCCCGAAGCTCCTGATCGGGAAGAACGTGATCCACATGCCGACGGTGAAGACCCACGTCTTCACCGGCACCACCGGGTCGATGAAGAACGCCTTCGGCGGGCTCCTCAACCTCAACCGCCACTGGACCCACTCGGTGATCCACGAGACCCTCGTGGACCTGCTGCGGATCCAGAAGGAGATCCATCCCGGCATCTTCGCGGTCATGGACGGCACCATCGCGGGCGAGGGCCCCGGCCCGCGCGCCATGCGCCCGCAGGTCAAGAACTACATCCTGGCCTCGAGCGACTGCGTGGCGATCGACGCGGTCGCGGCCAAGATGATGGGCTTCGATCCGATGGCCGACCTCAAGTTCATCCGCCTCGCCCACGAGCACGGGCTCGGGGTCGGGAACCCCTCCGAGATCGAGATGGTGGGCGACGACATCCGGGGCGTGAACTTCGGATTCCGCGGCTCGCTGAACGAGAACACGTTCGCATCGTGGGGCCAGAAGCTCATCTACTGGGGGCCCTTGAAGCCGCTCGAGAACCTGCTGCTGCGCTCGCCGATCGTGCCGTGGAGCTACGCCGCCTCGCGCGCCTACCACGACGGCTACTGGTACCCGGTCAAGGGCAAGCCCCGGGTGCGCGAGATCCTGCGCACCGGCTGGGGCACGCTCTTCAACGCCTACGGGGACGGCAAGGTCTGGCAGAAGGCCTGAGCCCTGGGGCGCGCTCCCGCGCGTCCGGCACCTCGAGACCCGCGCAACACCCGCCCCGGCGTTCCCGCGCCGACGCTCATACCGGGGCCGCCTCGCGCCGATAACCCCGCGGAAGGCCAGCCGTTCCACCCGACGCCGACCCTCATGGCCGGCGCGGCGGCCGCACGAAACGTTCCGCAGGAGGTGGTGAGCATGGATAGCGAGAGGGTTTTCGCTCTTGTCGCTCTGGCGTTCCTGGTGCTGATGGTCGCCGCGAGCTGGAAGATCTTTTCCAAGGCCGGCGAGGCGGGCTGGAAGTCGCTGGTTCCGATCTACGGCGCGGTCGTCTTCCTGCGCATCGTCGGGCGCCCCTGGTGGTGGCTGGCGCTGCTCCTGATCCCGATCGTCAACATCATCCCCTCGATCATCATCTGCATCGACCTGGCCCGCGCGTTCGGCAAGGGAGGGGGCTTCGCGGCGGGGCTGATGCTCCTCACCCCGGTGTTCCTCCTGCTGCTGGCTTTCGGGGACGCGCAGTACGGCGGCGGCCCCAAGAAGGCGGTTTCGCCTCCGGCCCAGCCCTACCCGCGGCGCGCAGCCTGACGCCGCGCGCGGCGCGGCCGCTCGCATAGCTCGAGGAGCACGCCCGAGAGGCTCTTCGGGTGCAGGAACGCCACCCGCGTCCCGTGCGCTCCGGGACGCGGGCCGTCGATCACCTCGACCCCCGCCGCACGGCAGCGCTCGAGCATGCGCTCGAGATCGGGCACCTCGAGGCTCACGTGGTGGAGCCCCGGCCCGCGCTTCGCGAGGAACCGCGCCACGGTGTGATCGGGGCTGCGCGGCTCGATGAGCTCGAGCGTGACCGGGCCGAGACGCACGAAGAGGAGGCGCAGCGCGCCGCCGTCGAGAACCTCCTCCGCACCGCGCTCGGCGCCCAGCGCCGCCGCCAGCGCCTGCGCCAGAGCGTCCGCGCCGGCGGTCGCGATCGCGATGTGGGAGAGGCCGGTAACAGCCGCTCCCGCATTGCCGCGCGCGGGCTCGATGCGGCGGCTCGCGCCTGCTGGCTTCGCCCGGCCGCTCGCCTTCGGCGTCGCCCTCACACGGCGCCGCCGCGGTTCGGCCTTCGCGCTCCGCGCCTTCCCCGCGGCCCGCACGCCGCGCCGCGCCGCGCTCACCCGGCGGCCCCCGGACGGTAGACACCGAACACGCCGCGCATCACGTCGCACACCTCGCCGAGCGTGGCGCGGGCGACGAGCGCCTCGAGGATCGCGGGCATCAGGTTCTCGCTCCCGCGCGCGCCGCGCTCGAGCCTGGCGAGCGCCGCCTGGCAGGCGCGCGCGTCGCGGCCGTCGCGCCACGACGCTAGGAACGCGCCGCGCAGGCGCTCGACCCCGGGGTCGGGCTTGAACGGCGGCGCCGCGGGGGGCTCCTCCTCCGCGAATCGGTTCACGCCGACGATCACGCGCTCGCCCGCCTCGACCTCGCGGTGCCAGCGGTAGGCGGCCTCGTGGATCTGCTCCTGCACCCGGCCCGAGGCGATCGCGGCCAGCATGCCGCCGCCGGCATCGATCTGCGCCATCAGCGCGCGCGCCCGCGCTTCCAGCTCGGCGGTCAGCGCCTCGAGCCAGTAGGCGCCCGCGAGCGGATCGGCGGCGTCGGTGACGCCGCTCTCGTGCGCCAGCACCTGCTGGGTGCGGAGCGCGAGCAGCGCGGCCTCGCGCCCCGGCAGCCCGAGCGCCTCGTCGTACGAGTTGGTGTGGAGCGACTGGGTACCGCCCAGCACCGCGGCCAGGCCCTGGAGCGCCACCCGCACCACGTTCACGAGCGGCTGCTGCGCCGTGAGCATCGAGCCCGCGGTCTGGGCGTGGAAGCGGAGCTTCTGCGCCTCGGGGTCGCGCACGCCGAAGCGCGCGGCCAGGCACTCGGCCCACAGCTTGCGCGCGGTGCGGAACTTCGCCACCTCCTCGAACAGGTGGTTGTGGGCGTTGAAGAAGAACGACATGCGGCGCGCGATGCGCTCCGGGTCGAGCCCGCGCGCGCGCGCCGCCTCGAGGTAGGCGAGCCCGTTGGCGAGCGTGAAGGCGATCTCCTGCACGGCGGTCGAGCCCGCCTCGCGCATGTGGTAGCCGCTCACCGAGATGCTGTTCCACTGCGGCACCTCGCGGTCCGTGAACTCGAACACGTCGGTGATGAGGCGCAGCGACGCGGCGGGTGGATAGATGTAGGTGCCGCGCGCGATGTACTCCTTGAGCACGTCGTTCTGCACCGTGCCGCCGAGCTTGGCGCGCGGGACGCCGCGCGCGTCCGCGACCGCGACGTAGAACGCGAGCAGGAGCGGGGCGGTGGCGTTGATGGTCATCGAGGTGGAGACGCGCTCGAGCGGCAGGTCCTCGAGCAGGGCCTCCATGTCGGCCAGGCACGAGATCGCCACGCCCACCTTGCCCACCTCGCCACGCGCCAGCGCGTGGTCCGAGTCGTAACCCATCTGGGTGGGGAGGTCGAACGCCACCGACAGCCCGGTCTGGCCCTGCGCGAGCAGGTAGCGGAAGCGCTCGTTGGTCTGGGCCGCGCTCCCGAAGCCCGCGTACTGCCGCATGGTCCAGAGACGCGCGCGGTGCATCTCGGGATGGATCCCGCGCGTGAACGGCGGCGTGCCCGGGGGCGGCGCGCGGCGCTCGAGATCGGGCGGCAGATCGGCGCCGGTGTAGACCGGCTTCACCTCGAGCCACGAGGGGGTGTAGCGCGGGGGCACGGCGTCGGCGTCCGTGCGCGAGGGCGGGTTGAGGTTAGTACGTGCGCGGGACGGGCGCGTGCCCGGTTGCGCCCCCACGCCGCGTTCCGCGGGGGGTTTTTCGGACCTTCGCCCTGCGCCTTGGTTTGGCTGCCTCAAATGGCTCTTGGGTCTGGACCTTCGCCTCATCTTACAAGTGGCGCACGGCCCAGTAGTTTCGAGTGCGTAAGACCGACGCGATGCGACCGTTGTGGAGGTCGCTGTCCGTCCCACCAACACAGTCGTCCCGAGGGCTCCATCGGCGTCGAGCACCCCTGGGAATGAACCAGCCTTCGCGTCCGAAGGTCCGCTCGCGAGCCGGGGGGAGCGGCTCCCCTGCGCCACTCGAAAGGGTCGGGACCGGCCACGTCTACCTCGGGGACGGTGCCAACCCCTTCGCGACCATGCGAGAGATCTTCACGAAGCACTTGTCCCCCGTGACCTTCCAGCTCAGCCACCAGCGTGAGGGCACGCCAGGCGTCACCCAAACTGATGTCGTGTCTCTGCACTCACTCAGCCGCACTCCGCTCGCAAGGAGCGCTAGCCGCACCTTGCCGCCCACCACTGGGTCCAAGCGCAGCTCGCAACCGCCTTGGTCGATCAAGCCGACCGCGGTCATCGCGTCGTTGCAAATCTTGAAGTAGTGCTCCATCGGGGTCGGTTGAGTCCGCCGTGTCGCAGTGTCGGCACGCACCGGCTGTTTGGGTGCAGTCGCTGGGCCCTCGTCGGAAGTGTCTTCCTCCGACGCTGGCTTATACACGCAGCCCCGGATTTGATCGATGGGCCGATCAAGATTCCAGCCCGTTCGCCGCCCGTTCCGATCAATGAGCGTTGCGGCCACACGTGCGTCGTTCCAGCCGAAGACGTCCACATGCGCCTCAATCAGCCCCCTTGAGGCAGGTGCCTGCCCAGAACTTGATGAGCATGAACCCGCGATCACCACTGCCAGGGTCAAAAAAGCGGAAAACCCCTTCATGCTCAAGACCCCTCTCAGTAAAGCACTACGAAGCGCGTCAGCTCGGAGCCTTGCGACCGAAGCCGCGCTAGGTATACTCCCGGCCGACAACCCGCCAGCCGCCAGTCCCAAGTTACCCCCCGCGTTTCTCCTCCCGGCGGCAGCTGCACGGTGTCCACTTTCCGTCCACTGAGGTCGAAAAGCTCGATTGCGTCGCCCTCCGTTGCTGCGGACCTAGTCGCAAGAACGACCGGGCCTGTTGCTGGGCAAGGGAGAACGCGCAAACGTCCGCGGCCCAAGGAAGTGCTCGCGACTGCGAGAGTGATTGAATGAGTAAGCAGAACAGACCGCAGAGCACCAGAATAGAGGACGTCATAGACATCGCCGCTCGGGCCGGCCGTTGTGTCGGCAGCATCGTCCGATGCGAAGATACCGCTGGCATCGTACGCTGAGGCGCATACGGAAAGACCGTCAGCGGTATAGACGCGCACCGTATAGTGGCCATCGAGCGCCGCTGGAATGTCCACGTCGTAACCTGTCAGCGGGTCGTCGGCGTCGCCACCGTTATCGTGCTCTGAAGAAACATCGTCGATCGACGCGTCGGGAATCTCGTAGAGTTCTTCACCAGTAGCCGCGTCGCGGAGCATGCGCCGACCCAACGGGTCGATAACCTCCATCCGGCGGGCACCACTGGCGAGGATGGCGAGGGCGGGAGGGTTGGCGGCTGCGCTGGGGAGGCCAGCCGGTCCCTGAGCTGCAGGCACGACGTAGCGCGCCCGCCCGAACCTGTTTCGGTAGGTCCCCTCGATGAGCTTGGTGTAGGCTCGTGGGTCGTAGGGATCCTTGATGGAGTAAGTGCCCCGTGCGGTGCCGTCCGGGCGGAACGATGACGTCCAGCCGTCCGCAAGCACGTAGTGGCCCGGCACGTTCAGTTGAACCGGGATACCTCGGACCAGGAGGCTCTCCACCTGAGCACCGAGCCGCCGCGACGGGCCTAGTTCAACCGAGCGAAGTGTGGGGTTGTGGGTGTAGCTGTCCGCTATGGTGGGCCTCATCCTCCAATATACACGTCCAGGATCGCCAACCGATGGAATTGTCGCGCTGTGGATCTCCAGCCGTGAGGCTTGCCCGTTCCGTCCTGCGACGGTAACACGATAGGTGGCGAGCGGATTTGTGTACATTCCGTGTTCGACTACGAACGTATCGTTCACCTTCAGGGCTGTTCCTCCAGTTGCCGTGTAGCTGATGACGTCGCCAGACGGGGACACAGAAGTTACGTCCGCGACCCGATCTGGTTCATACCCCTTGGCGCGTTGGAGGAACACGTTGAGGCTGTCGACGGTGCACGGGAAGCCAGCGTAGGTGTAGGCCATGGCCATCGAGGCGACCTGGCAGGCTGTGAAGTTGGTGGTCCTACGGGATCCAACGACCGTGCTGCCATGGAGGTAACCGCCATGATCCTTGTCCGTGAATTGGGACTGGCGCTGGACCGGCTGGCCCTGCGAATTGAGAACGCGAAAGTTCGGCCAGATGGAAAACCCGTAGAGAAAGTGTTCCGTGCTTAAGGAGCTAGCTCCGCAGTAGTCCACATGATCGACAGCGTCGATGCGGAGCGCTGACAGCTTCCTCGGGCGATTCTCAGGAGCCAGCGGCAGCTCGGCCACGTCGTAATACGCGTCGCCGGGCGGCCACGGTGGGGGTAGCGGCCCGGTGTAAAGAACGGTCGCCAGCGAATCGGGCGGCACCACGTAATACGGCTGTGGGCTGCCGCAATCCTGGGAGCCCGATATCCAATTTCGAACGTGCTTACCCACCCGTACCGTCTGGCTGGCCGAATCGCCGTCCGCGAAGGTCCACGTCAGCCGTAGCGTGGGAACGTTGTAGTCGTTGAAATCACCGGTCCCATTGAAGACTCCTTTGGCCATGCTCAACATGCCGATGGATGTGGCGTACTGCGGTGGTGTCACCGCGTACCCCACGTACGAAGGGTAACCCAGGCAGCCGCAGTTGAAGTCGATGCCGTCGTAGGGCTTGCTCCTGAAGAGAGCCATAGTGTCCGTGACGCTGCGGGTAACGAGGAGCGCGTCCGAATCGAGAGAACTGGGGTAGATGTCACGGTTGACGTAAGCCCAGTGGTCGGTGACGTTCCACCTCGTGATCCGGTCAGCGTAGAGGTCGAACTTTCGGAACGCGGCTGCGTCATTCGTCGGCTTGCTGAACGACTCGCCTGCCTGGGCCGATGACGGGGAAGCCGCGATCGTGACCGCGGCGGGCATTTGGGCGCCGCGCCCATCCGGCAGACGCACGAGAACGTCAAGGAGTGCACCGGGGGAATCGGGCGCCTCAACGGTTGCAGCCAGTGCCGTCGGCCCTAGCAGCAGGACGCTCGACGCCGGGATCCGCAGGTCGCCGCCGCGGAGAGTCACCTGAGTTCCCGCTGCAAATTCGTGACCCTTGATCGTGAGCACCGCCTGGCGGCGAGCCGGTATCTCGCGTGGGTCGACGCTCTCGAGGGCAGGCGCCGAGCCACCTAGGATGCTCGCCCCGCCAGCTACTAAGATCGTGTCCACACCTCCGCGCGAGTCCTTCACCAGCACGGAGGCAAGGATGAAATCAGCTGACGAAATCCTCCCGGCGTAGGGGAGAGCGGAGACGAGATATTGGACGCACGATCTGCCGCGATCGAGTGGCGGGAACAGGATGCTCCAAGTGTAGCTCGAGTCTCCCTCGAAATCGCCCGGCGGGGTCGCAGACGTCCACCCGCAGGTTGAGGTCGCAGCGCCGGGCAGCACGCTGTAGCAACCGATCGAGTCGAAGGGAAACCATCGCAGCTGAATGGCCAGCGCCCGAATGTCGGGCGTGTTTTCCAGATGGACGAAGAGCGGAAAGGTAGTAGATGGAACGGTCTTCAAGTCGGTCACGGCTCCCGCCTCGTCCCATGTCAGCCAAGCGCTCCCGCTGGCGTTGCGACCGGCGTGAGTTGAATTTGGCAGAAGAAGAGCGAGGCACGAAACGGCCAGAAGAAACGCGCGGCGGCTCATAGGTAGTGTCCCCCCTCTCGTGTGCTTGGTGGGGACCTTCGAAGCGCGGAGCCTAGCGCTGCCTGCACTTGGAGTCTAGGTGTCTGAGGCACAGGTGGCCGCGGCGCCGCGCGCCGTCCGCCGCTTCCCTGCCGCCCGCCTCATGCCGGCCGGATCCGCACCAGCGGCTGGCCGGCGCCCACCGCGTCGCGCTCGCGCACCAGCACCGCGCTCACGATCCCGCCGCGGCGGGCGGCCAGCTCGTTCTGCATCTTCATCGCCTCGATCACGGCCACCGCCTGTCCGGCGGCGACCGCCTCGCCGGGCCGGACGCGCAGCGCCACCACCAGCCCCGGCATCGGCGCCGCCACGACCTCGCCCTCGCCGCCCTCCGCGGCGCGCTTGGTCGCCTGCACCATCTTCTCGAGCGGATGGCGCACCTCGACCGGGATCCGCGCCCCGTGGAGGGAGACCTCGACGCCCTGGCTCGCGGGCGAGACCCGCACCTCGTGCGATCGCCCGTTCACGAGCAGCGAGTAGACCTCGCCGTCCGGCAGGCGGTGGAAATCCGCGTCGAGCCTTCGGCCTTCGACCTCGAGCACGAGCCGGCCGCTCTCGAGGCTGACCTCGACCTCGGTGTCGCGGCCCTCGAGCGTGACCCAGAGCTTCATCGCGGCGCGCCCCGCGCGGCGCGCGAGCGAGCGCCCGCTTCGGCATGCGAGCGTGCCGCACTCGCGAGCGCGCCTCGCGCGCCGCCCGGCCGGCTCAGAACCACGACGCCCACCATCCGCCGCCCGGGGCGGGCGCCGCAGCCGGGCCCGCGCCGGCCGCCGCCGCGGCGCCCCGTCCGCCCGGGACCCGGCGCGCCACGGCGAACACCGACTCGTGCAGCCCCGCCGCGACGCAGAACAGCACCAGGCCGTGAGCCACGATCTCGGCCAGCCGGCCGGGATGCCAGCTCCAGCCGCCGAGCCAGGCGGCGTAGATCGTGAGCATCATCGAAGCGATGAAGGCGGTCCACGCCCGGCTCACGCGGAATCTCCCCGGGGCGCGCAGCGCGAGGCTCGCGAGCGTGTTGGCGACCGCGATCACCGCGACCGAGGCGCTGGTCATGGCGGTCACGAAGTCCCAGTTGAAGACCGCGTGCAGGGTCGCGGGGCTCACCGGCGCACCCGCATGCCCGAGCGGCGGCGCTCCGGCCACTTCCAGGGCGAGCGCGCCTCGCGCCCGTTCGAATCCGGCACCGCGATCCGCAGCCGCTCCTGGCGCTCGTGGAGCGCGGCCGCGAACAGCGCGATCTCGGTCGCCTCCTTGCCCGGATCGAGCGCCTCGGGGCGGAAGTGGTCGTCCAGGAAGCGCGTGCTGAGCCGCGCGGCCACGAACTCGGGGTGCTGGAGCAGCCAGCGGTGGAACACGAGGTTGTGGTTCACGCCTTCGAGCACGAACTCCTGGAGCGCGCGCAGCAGGCGGCGCCGCGCGCCCTCGCGGTCCTTCGCCCACACCACGAGCTTGGCGAGCAGCGAGTCGTAGTGGACCGGGACCTCGAACCCGCGGTAGATCCCGGCGTCGTTCCTCACCCCCGGCCCCTGCGGGAAGCGCACGCGCTCGATGCGCCCCACCGAGGGCAGGAACCCCGCGGCGGGATCCTCGGCCAGGATGCGGGCCTCGATCGACCAGCCGCGCGGCGCGGGCGGGTCGTCGCCGAACGACAGCGGCGCGCCCTCGGCGATCGCGATCTGCTCGGCGACCAGGTCGAGCCCGGTGGTCATCTCGGTCACGGGGTGCTCGACCTGGAGCCGGGTGTTGACCTCGAGGAAGTAGAACTCGCCGTCCTCGAGGATGAACTCCACCGTGCCGGCGTTGCGGTAGCCCACCTGCTTCGCGATCCGGCACGCGGCCTCGGCGAAGCGCGCGCGCAGCGCGGGATCGAACGCCGGCGAGGGCGACTCCTCGAGCAGCTTCTGGTGGCGGCGCTGGATCGAGCACTCGCGCTCGCCGAGGAACGCCACCCGGCCCCGCGCGTCGGCCAGGATCTGCGCCTCGACGTGGCGCGGGCGCTCGATCGCGCGCTCGGCGTAGACGCGCGCGTCGCCGAAGGCGGCCTCGGCCTCGCCGCGCGTGAGCGCGAAGGCGGGCTCGAGGTCGGCCTCGCGCTCGATCCGCCGCATGCCCTTGCCGCCGCCACCGCCCGCGGCCTTGAGCATGAGCGGGAAGCCGAGCTTCTTCGCGACGGCGCGCAGCTCCGCGAGTGTGGCGACCGGGGCTTCCGAGCCCGGCACCAGCGGGACGCCGGCGCGGCGCGCGGCCTCGCGGGCGGCGAGCTTGTCGCCCAGGGCCTCGATCACGCGCGCGGGCGGGCCGATGAAGGTGAGCCCCGCGGCCTCGCAGGCGCTCGCGAACGCGGCGCTCTCGGCGAAGAAGCCGTAGCCCGGGTGGATGGCGTCGGCCCCGACCTCGAGCGCGGTCCGGATCACGCGCTCCAGGTGGAGGTAGCTCTCGCTCGCCGGGCCGGGCCCGATCGGGTAGGCCTCGTCGGCGAGCAGCACGTGGAGCGCGGCGCGGTCGGGCTCGCTGAACACCGCGATCGAGCCGATCCCGAGCTCGCGCAGCGTGCGGATCACGCGCACCGCGATCTCGCCGCGGTTCGCGATCAGCACCCGGCGGATGCGCTTCATCTCAGCCCTCGATCACCACGCAGGCGATGGCGAGCCCGCCGTCGTGCGCGAGCGTGAGATGCGAGGCGGTGCAGCCCAGCGCCTGGAAGCGCACGAGCGCCGCGCCCGAGAGCAGCAGCCGGGGCTGCTGCCCGCCGGGCTGCAGCACCTCGGCCTGCTTCCAGCCCACGCCGCCCGACAGCCCGGTCCCGATCGCCTTGAACGCCGCCTCCTTGGCCGCGAACCGCGCGGCCAGATGGGGGAGGGGATCCTTGTGCCGGCGGCAGTACTCGAGCTCGCCCGGAGTGAAGAGGCGGGCCTCCATGCGCGCGCCGAAGCGCTCGAGCGACTGGAGGAGCCGGTCCACCTTCACCACGTCCACCCCGATGCCGCGAATGGCCACGCCCTTCTCCCGCCGCCATGAACCGTGCAAGAATCCCGGACTCTAGGGACGCGCCTCGGCGGGGGTCAAGCGGAACTTCGGCGCACCCCCATTCGTCCATCTCCTGACGCGGGGAGGGAGCGACCTGAGCCTCGAGAACGAAGGCGAGATGATCGCTCGGCTCCGCAGGCGCGATCTTGAAGCGCTCGGGGAGCTCTATCGCGAGCTGGGCCCGGCGATGGTCTCGCTGGCGCGCAGCCTGCTCCGCGACCGCGCGGAGGCCGACGACGTGGTGGCGGACAGCCTGATCCGGGTGCACGACAAGGCGCCCGGGTTCCGCGGGGAGCGGGGCCTGCGCACCTGGGTGCTGCGCATCGTGGCGAACCGCTGCCGCGACCTCCTGAGGCGGCGGCGCTTCGACGCCGGGGAGCCCGAGGCGATGGATCCGCTGGCGCACGCGGGGCTCAGGGTCGAGCCGATCGAGGAGTGGGACCACGCCCTCGATCAGGCGAAGGCGCTCGCGGCGCTGGAGCGCGCGATCGCGCGGCTGCCCCGCGAGCAGCGCGAGGCGGTGATCCTGCGCGACCGCCTCGGGCTGTCGTACGAAGAGGTGGCGGAGACGCTGGGGATCCGCGTGGGAGCGGTCAAGTCGCGGCTGTTCCGGGCGCGCGAGACGCTCAAGGCCGAGCTGAAGGGGCTGGCCGGGACGTAGGAAGACGAGGAGTCGATGAAGGACGAGGATCTGGATCGCAAGCTGAGCCGCCTGCTGGCGGCGGTCGGGGCGGAGGCGGAGCCCGCGCTCCTGACCCGCGCTCGGGCGCGGATCGAGTCGCGCGCCCGGCAGCCGCTCCTCGTGCGCTGGGCGATGCGGCCCGCCGCCCTGGGCGCCTCGATGGCGCTGCTGGTCGCCTCGGCCGGGCTCTCGTTCGCGCTGATCGCGGGCGCGCCCCGCTCGGGATCGAGCGAGAGCGCGACCCTGCTCGAGTCGCTGCTCGAGGAGCGCGGCATCGAGGACGCGATCACGGTCGCGGCGCCGGCCGCGCCGAGCGGCAGCGCGGCGGACAGCGGGGGCGCGCGGTGAGCGTCCGGCGAGCCGGAACGGTCCGCGCGCGGGACGACGGGCGCCGGCCGCGGGAGGGCGCGCGATGAACGGCAACCGCGGGCTCGTGATCGCGATCGCGGCCGCGCTCATCGCCGGCTGCGCGGCGGGGATGGTGGGCGGCATCCTGTTCGCGCGGTTCGGGATGATCCCGGCGATGCACTTCGCCGGCGGTCCGCGCGGCCCGCGCGGCGGCGGGCCCCACGGGACCGGGTCGATGCTGGAGCGGATGGGGCGCGACCTCGACCTCACGGCCGATCAGCGCGAGAGGATCGAACGCATCCTCGAGGAGTCGCGGCGCGGCTACGCGGTGGTGCGCGAGAGCACCCACGCCGCGATCGCGCGCGAGCTGACGCCCGCGCAGCGCGAGCGATGGACACAGATGGAAGAGCGGTTCCTGCGGGAGAGACGGCGCGGCTTCGGCCGTCCGCCCTGGCGTGGGGATCGTCCGTAGGCGGGCGGATTCCCGCGATCGAGGAGCAACGATGAAGCGAACGACGAGGATGTTTCTGGTGCTGGCCCTGATGGGCGCGGGGCTCGCCGCGCGGGCGGCACGCGCGCAGGAGCCTGCGGGGCCGCCCGAGGAGCCCGGGCTCTCCGCCGCGCTGGACGAGGGCGATGCCGGGCCGGGGTTGGGCCCGGGTGCTGCCGCGCACGGTCCGGGGATGGGCGCCCCGATGCACGGCCGGCGCATGGGCCGCGGGGCGCAGGGCGGAATGGGATTCGGGCCCGCGCTCTCGCGGGAGCTCGATCTCACCGCCGAGCAGCGCGAGAAGGTGAGGGCCGCGCACGAGCGCGAGCAGCGCAAGGCGATCCAGGCCCGGGCCGAGATCCAGCTCGCCGCGCTCGACCTGCGCAAGCTCATGCGTGCCGAGAAGCCCGACGCGAGGGCGATCGACGCCCAGATCGACAAGCTGTCGGCGATGCGCGCCGCGCTCCAGAAGTCGCACGTTGCGACGATGCTCGAGATCCGCGCGTCGCTGACGCCCGAGCAGCAGAAGAAGCTGCGCGAGTTCCGGGAGCAGGGACCGCAGATGCGCCGCGGGGTCCGCGGGCGGCAGGGCGGAGGCGGCGACCTGTAGGGCGCGGCGCATTCGGAGGCCGGCGCCCCGCCGGCCTCCGCCACGTGAGGGGAGTCGTCCCGGCGACCGGCCATCGGCTCGGCGAAGGCCGTACTCCTGGCCTTCAGTCGGGCATCATGGACGCGGCCCGTGCGGGCCGGATGGCGGAGGAGCTCTGAGCGGGGCCCAAAGCCCCTCCCTCTACCGATAGATGATCTTGATGGCGCCCCAAGTTGTGGACGCCACCCGTCGCCGCTGGTCGACCGTTATGTCGATCGTCCCCGTCGCGTTGATCAACGTTCTGCGAAGAACCTCACGAGCTGCCTTGGCCTGATCCGGCTCGATCCTCTCCGACGTTACGACGAGCACGTATGTCTTTCCATCGATCACGATGGGCGTGATCAGCGCTTGTGCTCCCTCTTCGAGGGACTGTGCCGCCCCATGCTCGCCGGAATCTTCGTCGCGAACCGTTACGGTCGCGCGGCCTGGATCGGCGGCATCCACCTGAATGGCGATCCGCGCACTCTTGCCTACGTTCAGCACCGGTGGCCGAGCGGAGTTGCCGAAGCGCATGGCTGCGGACTTGACGGAGAACTCGGCGGCGTCCAGGCCGGTGTACCTTGCCAGGAGGGCGACAGGTGTCTCCATGATCCCGCGAGTCGCTGCCACAGCGACGGCATTGACATGGTGAGGGAACAGCGTCGAGAGAGCACGGTCCGTGAGCGCGACAACTACCATAGTCGTGACGGGTTGATTCCTGGAATGCGGGGGAGGCAGCTTCGGAGGGATATCGTCGCCATCGCCACCACCTGCTGCGCACCAATTGCCGCTCAGCGAGCAGTACCACACGCCATTGGCATAGGTCGTGATGCAGTCCGTGCGCGCCGGGTAGAAGTCGCACTGACCGGTTGAGCAACTGTAGCAAGCCCTTGAATCGCGATACCCCGCGACAAGAAGGCAAGCTGCGAAGAGGGATGCCCTGAGCGTGTTCCTCATCTCCAACCTCCGCATGCGAGCGAGGCACGAGAGTGCGCGCCCGCTAGTGCTGTCCCTCCGAGTCGCGGGCCGGAGAGGCATCCATGAGACAGCGCGCCACACGATCCTGTGGCTTGCCGGGAAAGAGGCCAACGGCCGCCGGCCTTGTTGCCGCCGCCGCCGTCCTGGTGAACTCGTGTTGCTCACGTTTGAGCTGGTCGCGAGGGAGAGTGAGAGTGCGAAGCGCCACAACGTGCGGTTCGCCTCCAAGCATGATTCGCATGAGTAGAATGTCCCGGTCACGCAGCCGCTGCGTGAAGGAACTGCCTGACGGAACGCTGTCTCTGATCACACACATGGTTGTCACGTAGGATGAGGACTGCGGCGCGATGGAGATCGCAAGCCCATCGCCATCCTCGGTGAGGAGCGAAGTCGTGAAGCTTGTGCTGTAAAACGCGCAAACCGCCCCGCTCCCGGCGAAGTCGGCGGCGGGGCGGCCTGTAAGGCGGGCCAGCCGCCGGCGAAGATCCGGAGCCCGGAAGCGAGATCCCGTGGAATCGAGCCGTGCGGTGACCCCGGGCGGGAAGAGCGAATCGATGGCGCGATGGTCCCCATGGAACGTTTCGAGGAAGATTGCCCGAGCGTAGCCAGCGGGACAGGATGTGCCTGAGTCGCTTGCCTGCAGAGTCCGCAATTCCCCGATACTGGCGTGGTCTGGACCCGAGAGAAGAAGTGACACCCAGATGGACGGTAGCAGCAGGGCGAGCGATGCGGGGATACGGCACCCGTGGACGACGCTAGGCTGCCGGAGGCTTGGGGCCGATGAGCGACGATGGTTCGCCTCGCCGCACCGCCCGGTGGCCCCACCTTCGCTAGGAAACTGCAGCACGCGTGCGGGGCATGAATCACGAATCATGTCCCGCTCGGGCCATCCGCCCGAACGTGAGCGACCGACCATGGCAATCAATCTTCGCTTGTGTGCGAGCCAAGAATCTTCGCGTACGGACCATGAAACCCCGCAGGGAACCTGTCAAGGGGGAAACGTGCAGGCCGCCCGAGGGACGGGATTTCGAGCCGGCCATGGTCCTCGCTCGCCGCACGCCCTCGAGGGCGGAGGCGCGCGAGACTCGATCTACCGCGCCACGCTCGCCGTGGTGCGCGCCGCACGGCCGGGCCGGAGCGCGGTGACCCGTAGGCCCACGATCGGTCACCGGCGCGGTCGCGTTGGCGGCGCGAATGTGCCCAACTCCGCCTTGACGCCCACCTCGCCGCTCCATTACCGTTTCGTCCCGAACGTGACCCGTCCGGCTGGCCCGCCAAGGCCCTGATGGCCTTCTGGTTCAAGCTCGAAGCAGAGGATTCGCACACCGCGGCCCGTGCCGGACGCATCACCACCGACCACGGCGATGTCCTGACCCCGGCCTTCATGCCGGTGGGCACCGCCGGCTCGGTGAAGACGCTCACGCCCGATGAGCTGACCGGGGCGGGCGCCGACATCCTGCTCGCGAACACGTATCATCTCTCGCTCCGGCCCGGGGTGGAGACGGTGCGCAGGATGGGCGGGCTGCACCGCCTGATGAGCTGGACGGGCGCGGTCCTGACCGACAGCGGCGGGTTCCAGGTGATGAGCCTGTCGCCGCTGCGAAAGGTGACCGATCGGGGCGTCGAGTTCCGGTCGCACCTGGACGGCAGCCGGCGGCTCCTGACGCCGGAAGAGGCGATGCGGATCCAGGACGGGCTCGGAGCCGACATCGCGATGTCGCTCGACGAGCTGGTCGAGCTTCCCGCGCCGCCCGAGGCGGTGCGCGAGGCGGTGGATCGGACGCTGGATTGGGCGGGGCGCGGCCTGGCCGAGCGCGGCCGGCTCAGGGAGGACGGCCGCGGGGCGATGGCGCTGTTCGGCATCGTCCAGGGCGGCAGCGATGCGGCGGAGCGCGCGCGCTGCTTCGCCGGGCTCGAGGCGATGCCGTTTGATGGCTACGCGCTCGGCGGGCTGTGGGTGGGCGAAGGCCGCACGCTCGGGCTCGAGATGGTGGAGCACGACTGCGCGGCGTTCCCGAAAGACAAGCCGCGCTACCTGATGGGAGTGGGGCACCCGGTGGACCTGATCGAAGCGGTGGGGCGCGGAGTGGACATGTTCGATTGCGTGCTGCCGACCCGGAACGCGCGCCGCGGGACGGTGTTCACGTCGGGGGGGCGGCTGGTGGTGAAGAACGCGGCCTACGCGAACGACCCGCGACCCCTCGACCCGGACTGCGACTGCTACACTTGCTTGCGCTTCTCGCGCGCCTACCTGCGGCACCTGTTCGCGGCGGGCGAGCTGCTGGCCATGCGTCTCGCGTCGCTGCACGCGGTCCATCACATGGTGGGGCTGGCGCGGCGCGCGCGGCGCGCCGTCCTCGAGGGGCGTTACCGCGCGTTCCGCGAGGAGTTCCTGACCCGGTATCGCAGCGGGGAAGCGCTCGCGCCGATCTAGCGCCGAGTCCCGCGGCGGTGATCCCGCCGCACGTCACGATCCGAGGAGAGCTCGATGTGGACTGATGCACTCGCCCAGGCCGGAGGCGGCGCGCCGCCCGATCCCAGGATCGCGCTGCTGCTCCAGATCCTCCAGTTCCTCCCGCTCTTCATCATCCTCTACCTGCTGCTGATCCGCCCGCAGCAACAGCAGAAGAAGAAGCTCGAGACCATGCTCAAGGCGGTGAAGAAGGGCGACCGCGTGGTGACCTCGGGCGGGATCATCGGCACCGTGATCGGGGTGGACGACGCCCGGGCGGTGCTGAAGATCGCGGACGACGTGAAGGTGGAGTTCACGAAGAGCGCGATCGTCCAGGTCATGGCGGGAGACGCCAAGTAATGCCGGTGCGCGAGGTCCGGATCTACGGCGACCCGGTGCTGCGGACGCGCGCCTCCGAGGTCACCGCCTTCGACGAGGCGCTCCAGAAGCTCGCGGCGGACATGCGCGAGACCATGGCGGCCTACCACGGCGTGGGGCTCGCGGCCAACCAGGTGGGCGTGCTCCAGCGCGTGGTGGTGGTGGACGTCCCGCTCGACGAGGAGGGGAAGACGCGCGCCGTCCACACCCTCGTGAACCCCATGATCCTGGAGCGCGCCTCGTCCCAGAGCGCCGAGGAGGGCTGCCTCTCGATCCCCGGCGTCTACGAGGAGGTCACGCGCGCCGCGAAGATCAAGCTGCGGTTCCTGGACGAGACGGGCAAGAGCCGGACCCTCGAGGCCGAGGGCTACCTGGCGCGGGCGATCCAGCACGAGGTGGACCACCTGGACGGCGTGCTGTTCGTGGACCGCCTCTCGCTCCTCAAGCGCCAGTTCCTGCGCAAGGCGCTCGACGCCCTGGCGCGCGGCGAGATGCCCGAAGGCTACGCCCCGCCGCTCAGCCCCGGGGGCGCCCGCTGAACCGGCCGCGCGTGGTCTTCCTGGGCACGCCGTCGTTCGCGGTCCCGTCCCTCCAGGCGGTGGCCCGCGAGTGCGACCTGGTGGCGGTGATCACGCAGCCCGACCGGCCGCGCGGGCGCGGGCGGAAGAGCGCGCCTTCGGCGGTCGCGGTCGAGGCCGAGCGGCTCGGCGTCCCGCTGCTCAAGCCCGAGGGCCTGCGCTCGGGCGCGACCCGCAAGGCGCTGGAGTCGCACGGCGCCGATCTGTTCGCGGTGGTCGCGTTCGGCGAGATCCTGTCGCCCGAGCTGCTGCGCGTGCCGCGGCTGGGCTGCATCAACCTCCACCCCTCGCTGCTCCCGGCCTACCGCGGCCCGTCGCCGGTGCAGCGCGCGCTGTGGGACGGCTGCGCCGGCACCGGGGTGACCACACTGTGGATGGACGAGGGAGTCGACACCGGCGACCTGATCCTCCAGCGCTGGGTCGGGATCGTGCCCGCGGATACCGCCGGCGCGCTCGCCGCGCGCCTCGCCGACCTGGGGGCACCGGTGCTGGCCGAGACCCTGCTGCTCGCCCACGCGGGGCGCGCGCCGCGCAGGCCGCAGGACGCGGCGCGCGCGAGCCACGCTCCCAAGCTCGCGAAGCAGGACGGGGTGATGAACTGGTCGCTCGACGCGGTGACGGTTTGGAACCACCAGCGGGCGGTGACGCCGTGGCCGGGGGCCGCGACCGCGCACCGCGGCCACCGCGTGCAGGTGACGCGCGCCTGGCCGCACCACACGCTCGCCGTGCCCCAGCCGCCGGGCGCGGTGATCGCGATCTTCGAGAAGAGCATCGCCGTGGCCTGCAATCCCGGCGTGCTGCTGGTCGAGCGCGTCAAGCCCGAAGGCCGGAACGACATGGATGCCGCCGACTGGGCGCGCGGGGCTCGGTTCGAGCCCGGCGAACAGCTCGCATTCGCAGAGGAGGCGCACGCTTGAACCCACGCAACGAGAACGAAGACCGCCCGAACATGACCCCCGGCGAGGGCTCCCGCGCCGCAGGCGATCCCGGGGCGGAGCCCGCCCGCGGGGACGCGTCCGAGGCCGCCCGGCCCGGCGGCCGCGGGAACACCCGGCGCGGGCCCGGCGCGGCCGGTTCGCGCCGCCCGGCGACGCGCCGCAGCGAGGCGGAACCCTTCGAGAACGGCCAGCGCGGCCAGGCCGGCGCGATCAACCGCTCGCGCCCCATCTATCCCGAGGCCGCGGGGCGCGGCCGGTCGCGCAACGGTGGCGGCGCGAACGGCCGCGGCGGGCCGTGGCGCGGCGGGGTGCCGCGCGGCGGCGTGGCGCGCGACGCGACGCGGCGCGGCGAGCGCCCGGGGCTGCGCGCCTCCGCGGCGCCCGCCGAGCGGCTCGAGGAGGACGGCCCGCCGCTGCCCACCAACCCGCGCGAGGCGGCGCTCCGCATCCTCCACGCGGTCGACACGCGCGGCGCCTTCAGCGACCGCATGCTGGACGGCGCGCACGCGCACGGGTCGCGCGGCGGGCCCGACCCCCGCGACCTCGGCCTCATGCACGAGCTGGTGAAGGGGACGCTCCGCTGGCGCGGGCGCCTCGACTGGGCGCTCGATCCGCGGGTCCACATCGGGCTGGCCCGGGTCCAGCCCTGGATCAAGAACGTGCTGCGCATGGGGGCGTACCAGATCCTGTTCCTCGACCGCATCCCGTCCCACGCGGCGGTGGACGAGGCGGTCAAGCTCGCCCACAAGTACGGCCATCCCGGCACCGCCGGGCTCGCGAACAGCGTGCTGCGCAGGCTCGCGGACGAGAAGGACACGATCGTGCCTCCCGAGGGCGACGACGCCGCCTCGCTCGCGGTGTGGGGCTCGCATCCCCAGTGGCTGGTCGAGCGCTGGCTGGCGCGCTTCGGCGTGGAGGACACCCGCGCCCTGATGCTGGCCGACAATCGCGCGGTGCCGGTGGGGCTGCGCGTGAACCGGCTGCGCGGGACCCGCGAGCAGCTCATCGAGAAGCTCGCGGCCGAGGGCGTGACGGCCTCGCCCGCGCGCTACTCGCCCGACCTGGCGTGGGTCGAGGGGCACCACGCCCCGGGCTCGCTCGCGGCGTTCCGTGAAGGCTGGTGCACGGCCCAGGACGAGAGCGAGAGCCTGGTGGGGCGGCTCACCGCCCCGCAGCCGCACGAGCGCCTGCTCGACCTGTGCGCGGCGCCGGGCGGCAAGTGCACGCACCTCGCGGAGCTGATGGGCGACGAGGGCGAGGTGTGGGCGATGGAGCGCGCCGACGCGCGCGCGCTCGCCCTCGAGCACAACCTCGAGCGCCTCGCCACCCACAGCGTGCACGTGGTGCGCGGCGACGGGCGCACCTACAACTTCCCGATGCCGTTCGACCGCGTGCTGGTGGACGCGCCGTGCTCGGGCCTGGGCGTGCTCGGGCGGCGCGCCGACGCGCGCTGGCGCAAGGGCCCCGAGGTGCTGCGCGAGATGCCGCCGATCCAGCTCGACCTGCTGGCCGCCGGCGGCCGGCGCGCGCGGCCCGGGGGCGTGCTGGTCTACAGCGTGTGCTCGTTCGAGCCCGAGGAGACGGTGGCCGTGGTCGAGCGCTTCCTGCGCCAGAGCCCGTCGTTCGTGCTCGAGAGCGCGAGCGGACTCCTGCCCGACGAAGTGGTGGACGAAAACGGCTTCATGCGCGTGCTGCCCCAGGTCCACGGCTGCGACGGCGCATTCGCCGCACGCTTCCGGCGGACATGAACGACGGGCCCGGCGGCTCCTCCGCGCCCGCGGGTCCCCCCGCCGACGAGGCGGGCGAGGCCCGCCGCCCCGCGGAAGCCGGGCGCGACGACGAAGACGCGGAGCCCGGCGACGAGGAGGAGCACGGGCCGGCGGCCCGGCGCGAGCCCGCGAAAGAGTACGACGAGATCCTGATCGAGTCGGATCGCGCCTTCGCGGAGCTCACCCGCCCTTCGCGCCGCCACCGCACGGCGGCGTTCTTCGGCATGCTGGGGGTCGCGGTGCTGGCCTTCGTGACCGGGCTCCTGCTGTTCGACAACGTGGTGATGCCCCGGCTGATCCACGGCGTGGTCGAGGTCCGCGTCCCCGACCTCACCAACCTGACGCTGGAGCAGGCCGAGCGGCAGCTCGGCTCGGTGGGGCTCAGGCTCTCGCGCGCGGGCGAGCGCTTCGACCCCGCGGTGCCGCCCGGCTGCATCGTGTCCCAGGACCCGCCGGAGGACACGCCGGTGCGCGGCCGGCGCGGGGTCGCGGTGGTGGTGAGCCTGGGGGAGGAGTTCAGCTCCGTGCCCGAGGTGTTCGGCGAGTCGGTGCGCGGCGCGCGCGTGCTGGTGGAGCGCGTCGGGCTCCGGGTCGCCGGGATCACGCGCGCGCCCTCGGACGAGGTGGGCGAGGGGCTGGTGGTGGCTTCCGATCCGCCGGCCGAGACCGTGCTCCCCCACGATTCGCCGATCGGGCTCCTGGTCTCGAGCGGGGCGGGCCCCCAGTACTACGTGATGCCCGATCTCCTCGGGCGCGAGATCACGGGCGCGCGCCAGCAGCTCGAGGCGCTCGGCTTCAAGGTCTCGACCCCGCCCGGGGCGCCCACGCTCGGGACGATCGTGATGCAGGTGCCCGCGCCGGGCTCGCGCATCGAGCGCGGCGACGCGATCGTGCTCCAGGCCACGCGCCGCGTCATCCGGTGAGCCGGCCGCTCCCTCTCGCGCCCCCGATCGCGGCGCCCAGCATTCTCTCCGCCGATTTCTCGCGCCTGGCCGAATCCCTGGCGATCGTGGACCCGGCGCGCGACTGGGTGCACTGCGACGTGATGGACAACCACTTCGTCCCCAACCTCACCTTTGGGCCCTTGATCGTGGCCGCGGTGCGGAAGCTCACCACCGCCTTCGTGGACGTCCACCTCATGATCGAGCGCCCGGAGCGGCTGATCGCCGCGTTCCGCGAGGCGGGGGCCGACCAGATCACGGTGCACTTCGAGGCTCCGCACGACCGCGACCTCGAGCGCGTGCTGGCGGCGGTGCGGGCGAGCGGGGCGCGGGCCGGCCTGGCGCTCAAGCCCGGCACGCCGCTCGCGGCGGCCGAGCCCCACCTGGCGCAGCTCGACCTACTGCTGGTGATGACGGTGGAACCCGGCTTCGGCGGCCAGGCCTTCATGCCCGGGATGCTCGACAAGGTGCGCGCGGCGGGCGAGTGGCGTGCGCGGCACGGCGCCGGGTTCCTGATCGAGGTGGACGGCGGCATCGCTCCCGACACCGCCGCCCAGGCCCGCCGCGCCGGGGCCGAGGCGTTCGTCGCCGGCCACGCGGTCTTCGCGCAGCGTGTTCCGCGCCGCGCTCTCGATGCGCTGCGGGCCGCGATCGGGCCCGGCTAGCCGCCGATATCAAGCCAACTTACGCCTTCCCTGCGGCTTGACGCCTGTGGTACAGTGCGCGCTTCGTCAGACGGAAGGAGTCCGTGTTCGAGGCCATATCCGACCGCTTACAGGGCATCGCCCGGAGGCTCACCGGGCAGGGTAAGCTCAATCCGGACAACATCCGGGACAGCCTGCGGGAGGTCCGGCGGGCCCTGCTCGAGGCCGACGTCCAGGTCGGGGTGGCGCGCGACTTCGTGGCCCGGGTCGAGACCCGGGCGGTCGGCGAGGAGGTGCTCCGGAGCCTCACCCCCGGCCAGCAGGTGGTGGGGATCGTCCGGGATGAGCCTGCTCGGGAGGAGCCCGGTCACGCTCGCGGGCTCGCCGCACCTCCCGACCGTGGTGCTGCTCGCGGGGCTCCAGGGTTCGGGCAAGACGACCTTCGCCGGCAAGCTCGCCCTGTGGCTCGCGGGCCGCGGCAAGCGGGTGCTGCTCGCGAGCGCCGACGTCTACCGTCCGGCGGCGTTCGAGCAGCTCGAGCGCCTCGCCGGCCGGTCCAAGGCGGGCTTCTGGCGCGCCCCGGACGGAAGCGCGCCGGCGGCGATCGCGGCCGGGGCGCGCGAGCAAGGCCGGGTGCGCGGGTTCGACTTCGTGGTGCTCGACACCGCGGGGCGCCAGCACGTGGACGACGAGCTCATGGCCGAGCTCGAGGAGCTGAAGCAGGCCGCGGGCGCCCACCAGGTGCTGCTGGTGGTGGACGGGATGACCGGGCAGGAAGCGGTGCGCATCGGCCAGGCCTTCGCCGGCCGGACCGGCGTGGACGGGCTGGTGCTCACCAAGATGGACGGCGATGCGCGCGGAGGTGCGGCGCTCTCGCTCAGGCAGGCCACGGGGAAGCCGATCCTGTTCCTCGCGGTCGGGGAGAAGCTGGAGGCCCTCGAGGCCTTCGACCCCGCGCGGGTGGCGGGGCGGATCCTCGGGATGGGCGACGTGGTGGGGCTGGTGGAGCGCGCGCGCGCGGCGGTGGACGAGGCCGAGGCCATGAAGATGGCCCAGCGCGCCCGGCGCGCGGAGTTCACGCTCGAGGACTTCCTCGAGCAGCTCCGCCAGGTGAAGAAGATGGGGTCGCTCGAGGAGATCGTGGCGATGCTTCCGGGCATGAACGCGGCGGCGCGCGAGCAGGCGGCGCCGGACGCGAAGAAGTTCACGCGGTACGAGGCGATCCTGCTCAGCATGACGCCGCGCGAGCGGCGGCTGCCGCGCACGATCGACGGCAGCCGGAGGCGGCGGATCGCCGCGGGCAGCGGCACGTCGGTGCCCGAGGTGAACCGCCTGCTCAGGGAATTCGATCAGGCGCGCACGCTGATGAAGCGCATGCGCCACTGGCCGCGCGGGCCGGGCCGGCCGGGCGGCGCGAGGCACTGAAGCACCGCGATTGCCGGGCGCGCGCCGCGGAGGCGCGGCTCGCGGTCGCGGAACCAGGTCACGAGGAGGGTCGTTCATGTCGGTCGTCATTCGCCTCATGCGGGCCGGGGCCAAGAAGCGCCCGTTCTTCCGGATGGTGGCGGCGGATTCCCGCCGCCAGCGCGACGGTCGGTTCCTGGAGATTCTCGGGCACTACAACCCGCTCAAGCAGCCCTACGAGCTGCTGGTCCACAAGGACAAGGTCGAGAGCTGGATCTCGAAGGGCGCGCAGCCTTCCGAGCAGGTGGCCTCCCTGCTGCGCTCGCTCGGCATCCCGACCCACGTCGTTCCGGCTCCGGCTCCGGCCGCGGCGTCGCCGGCCGCGCCGGCCGAGAAGCACGCGGCCCGGGGCCCTTCGAAGCGCGCGCGTCCGCGCGCGGTCTCGGCCCGCAAGGCGCGCGCCCGGGTGGCCCGCAAGGCCGCGAAGAAGCCGGCGGTCAAGGCGACCTGACCGCGCGCGGCGCGGCTGCGCGGGCCGGTGGCCGTCCGCGGCGGCCCGGGTCGCGGCCGCAGCGCTTGCCGCCCGGTGCCGGGGTCGAGCATAGTGGGCCGCCGATGAAGCTCGGCACCGCCATGGCCCGCGGCGCGCTCGCGCTCGCGCTCGTCCTTCCGCCGGGGTGCGCGGTCCGCGCGCCGGCGGATCGCGACGCCGAGGCTTCGGCCCGCAACCAGGCGCTGATCGCGGCCGGCAACCAGGCGTACCGCGGCGGGCACTACGAGCTCGCCGCCAAGCGTTACGCGGCCGCGGCGGTGGCCAAGAAGGACGACCCCGCGGCCTACTACGGCATGGGCATGGCGCTGGTGAAGCTGGGGCGGGTCGAGGAGGCGCGGCTCGCGTACGCGCGGGCGCGCGAGCTGGCGCGCCAGAAGTCGGCCCGGCCGCGGCGCCGCAGGCGCCTCGCGGCGCTCGCGCGGCGCCGGCGCTGAGGCGGGGGACGGAGCGGGCATGCACGATCTCAAGTTCCTCCGCCAGAACCGCGACAAGGTCGAGGCCGGCATCACCCTCAAGGGCATGAGCGTGGACCTCGGGCGCTTCTACGCCATCGAGGAGCGCCGCCTCCAGCTCCTGCACGAGAGCGAGCAGCTCAAGGCGCGGCGCAACGCGGCGAGCGAGGAGATCGCGGCCCGCAAGCGGCGCGGAGAGTCGGCCGACGGCGAGATCGCCGCGATGCGCGAGGTGGGCGATCGCATCAAGACCTTCGATGCCGAGCTCAAGAAGCTCGAGGAGGAGAGCGAGTCGCTCGCCGCGTGGATCCCCAACCTGCCCCACGCCTCGGTGCCGCCGGGCCGCGATCCGGCGCAGAACCAGGTGGTGCGCACCTGGGGGGCCGAGCCCCGGTTCGACTTCGCGCCCCGTCCGCACTGGGAGATCGCCACCCGGCTCGGGCTCCTCGACTTCGCGCGCGCGCCCAAGATCGCGGGCGAGGGGTTCCTGCTCTTCACCGGGCGCGGCGCGCGGCTCGAGCGCGCGCTGATCAACTTCATGCTCGACCTCCACACCCGGCGCCACGGTTACCGCGAGGTCTCGCCGCCGCACCTGATCCGCCGCGCCGCCCTGTTCGGCACCGGCCAGCTCCCCAAGCTCGAGGGCGACATGTACCACGTGGGCGAGGACGACCTGTTCCTGAACCCCACGGCCGAGGTCCCGGTCACCAACATCTATCGCGACGAGATCCTGGAGCCCGGCATGGTCCCGTGCTCGCTCACCGCCTACGCGGCCTCCTACCGGCGCGAGGCCGGCGCCGCGGGCAAGGAGACGCGCGGCATGGTGCGGGTGCACCAGTTCGACAAGGTGGAGCTGGTGAAAATCGTGCACCCGGAGACCAGCTACGACGAGCACGAGAAGCTGGCGCGCGACGTGAGCGACGTCTTCGAGGCGCTCGAGCTGCCCTACCGCGTCCTGCTCCTGTGCAGCGGCGACCTCAGCTTCGCGGCCGCCAAGTGCTACGACTTCGAGGTCTTCGCCCCCGGCAGCGGACAGTGGCTCGAGTGCTCGTCGTGCTCGAACTTCGAGGAATTCCAGGCGCGGCGCATGGGTCTGCGGTATCGCCGCGAGCCGGGCGCGCGCGCCGAGTACCCGCACACCCTCAATGCCTCGGGGCTGGCGCTGCCGCGCACCTTCGCCTCGCTGCTCGAGCACCACCAGACCGCCGCGGGCGCCGTGCGCATTCCCGAAGCGCTCCGGCCGTACCTGGACGGGCTCGAGAGTCTGGAGCCCTGATGCCGTCCGCCGTCGGCGCCGGACCGCGCGGCCCCCGGCCGGGGCTCCTCAAGGCCAGCCTGTTCCTGGGCAGCAGCCTGCTGGTGGTCGGACTGTTCCTGTTCACGAACCGGACCATCACCCGCCTGACGAGCGAGGTGCAGACCACCTCGCGCGTGCTGGCCCGCTTCTGCGCCCAGGCCTCGATCCCGGCCACCATGAGCCCCGAGCTGCGCCGGGTGTTCACCGAGATTCTCTCGGCCATCGACTTCCCGATCGTGCTCACCGACGGCAAAGGGCTGCCGCGCGCCTGGCACGGTGTGGGGGTGGACCCCGAGCTGGTGCCGGCGGGCTCGCTCGACAGCCTGGCCGCGGGAATGGAGGTCTCGCCCGTGATCCGCGCGCGCCTCGCGCGCGTCGAGGGGCGCGTGTCCGCGCTCGATCGCAGGAACCGGCCGATCTCGATGACCGAGTTCGCCACCGGCGCGCCGCTCGGCCAGCTCCACTACGGGGAGCCCGTGGTGCTCGACCAGCTGCGCTGGATGCCCTACGTCTCGGTGGCCGCCGTCGCGCTGCTCGTCCTGCTCGGGCTCTCGGGCCTGGCCAGCATCCGCCAGGCGGAGCAGCGCACGATCTGGGTGGGGATGGCGAAGGAGACCGCGCACCAGCTCGGCACCCCGATCTCCTCGCTCATGGGCTGGATCGAGCTGCTGCGCGGCCAGACCGAGGGCGCTTCCCCGGGGAGCGCGGCGCTCGATCGCTCCGAGCTGAGCGAGACCCTGGACGAGATGACGCGCGACATCGAGCGGCTCGGCAAGGTGGCGCAGCGCTTCAGCCACATCGGCTCGGCGCCCAGCCTCCAGCGCCAGGAGCTGACCCCGGTGGTGCGCGAGGCGGTGCAGTACATGAGGCGCCGGCTGCCGCGCTCGGCGGGCGAGGTGACGGTCGAGGAGCGGTACGAGGAGGCGCCGCCCGTCCACCTCAACCGCGAGCTGCTGGAGTGGGCGATCGAGAACCTGCTCTCGAACGCGGTGTCGGCGCTCGACCGGCACCCGGGCCGCATCGCGGTCGCGGTCGAGCACCGGCCGCGCGCGGGGGTGGTCGAGGTGGTGATCGCGGACAACGGCCGCGGCATGGCGCCCGGGGACCAGGATCACGCCTTCGAGCCGGGATTCACCACCAAGCGCCGCGGCTGGGGACTTGGCCTGGCGCTCGCGCGACGCGTGGTCGAGGAATACCACGGCGGCCGGCTCTACATCCGCGAGAGCGTGCCCGGCCAGGGCACGACCATGGTGATCAGCCTGAACGCCTGAGCCGCTGAGTCTGAGAGAGGGTTTCGCGCCGCCCGCTCGGCTCCGCCATCCCTGGCTGCGCCTCACTCCTCGCGACGCGCTCCGGCTCCTGCCTCCGCGCGTCGCGAGAGCGGCGCGAAACCCTCTCTCAGACTCGGCCTACCGCACGATCACGAAGCGCAGCACGCTCGCGGCGCGGCCGTCGCTCCATACCGGAGCGACGAAGTGCACGCCGGCATCCGCCCGGCGCCCGCTTGCGTCCCGGCCGTCCCACACCGCGATTCCGCCGGCATCCAGCGGGAGCCTGCGCTCGAGGCGGCCGCCGAGATCGTAGATCTCGACCGCCCGCGCCTCGCCGGGACGCGCGATGCCGAGCCGGATCTGCGCGCCGGCGCGGACCGGGTTGGGGAAGACCCTCAGCTCGTGGAGCGCCGCCGAGGCGGCCTCGCCCACCGCCACGATCTCCTTGGGCCCGTACGCGTACTGGAGGTGCGTCACGGTCGCGTCCTGATAGCTGATGTGCGGGCGCCCCTTCACGTCGAGGGCCAGCGAGGTGTACCAGCCCGTGCTGTTGAACGAGTTGTCGAGCGTGGTGACGGTCCAGGTGCCGCCCACCTTCACGGCGTAGGTGAGATCGCCGACCGTGTAGTCCTGGTAGCTGATGTGGGGGTTGCCCAGCCCGTCGAGCGCGAGCGAGGAGTCGAAGCCCACGTCGTTCGTTGAGGCGTCGGCGGTCTCCGCCGTCCAGATCCCGCCCGACTTGCTCGTGTACATCAGGTTGCCGTTGGTGGCGTCGTAGTAGCTGATGTGCGGGTTGCCCTGGGCGTCGAGGGCGAGCGAGCAGTACTCCCCGCGGCTGTCGGTGGAGTTGTCCGCGACCTCGTGGCTCCACGTGCCGCCCGACCGGCTCGCGTACAGCAGCTGGGCCGTGGTCTGGTCGTAGTAGCCGATGTGCGGGTTGCCCTGGGAGTCGAGCTCGAGCGACGAGTACCAGCCGGTGAAGTCTGCGGAGTCGTCCGCGACCTCGATGGTCCAGGTCCCGCCCGACTTGCGCGCGAACATGAGGTGCTGGTTGGTGTAGTCGAGGTAGCTGATGCAGGGCTCGCCCGAGCCGTCCAGCTCGATCGAGGTGTAGCCGCCCACGTCGGCGCTCGCGCCGTCCACCGTCTCGCGCGTCCACACGCCGCCCGACTTGTGCGTGTACATCAGGTTGCCGTTGGTGTTGTCGTAGTAGCTGATGTGCGGATCGCCCTGCGCGTCGATCGCGAGCGAGGTGAAGAGCCCGACGTCGTCGGTCGATGCGTCGGCCGCCTCGGAGGACCAGGAGACCGAGCGGCTCGCATATCTCAGGTTCCCGTTGTTCTCGTCGTAGTAGCTGATGTGCGGGTTGCCCTGGGCGTCCAGCGCGATCGAGGTGTACTGCCCGCGGAAGCTGGCGGCTCCATCCGCGGTCTCGAAGACGAAGTTGGCGGCGCTGGGGCGGGCACCGAGCAGGCCCGCGAGAAGGATCGGCACGCAGGCGAGGTTCCTCGGCTTCGGTGATGGGGGGCGCATGGCTGTCTCCTCGAAGGTCGAGCGGCGTGGATCGCAGGCGATTACGGAGCGGGCCGGCGCGACCGGAGGTCGTCGCGACCCGGGGGAGGGCAAGATGATAGCTCAACTCCAACTCGTCCCATCGGTCTTTCGTTCGCGGCATCGCGGCCGGCGTGGATTTCTTCGTGCCGCAAAACATGCGGTATCGTGAGCCCGCCGAGACGACGGATCGCCTGATGTATCTGACCATCACTGCCAATTCTTGTTGACCCGCGACTCGCTCAGCAATTAGGATACTACCCACTAGGGAGACATTGGTTCGATCGGCCGCGTCGCGGCAACCTTGCCGCGCGAAATGTAGGAGGGCTATCGGAAGGTTCATCTTGCGTCTCGAGAATCTATCCTTCCCCCGCTTCTTCCCCCGCGTTCTCCCCCCAAGAACGTCGCGAAATAGACCGCCAACGAAAAGGGAGTGTCTCACCATGCGGAAGCACTACCTGTCGCTCGTTGTTTGCGCGATGCTCGCAATCGGTGGCTTGGCCGTCGCGAGCGCCCCGGCTCTGGCGCTCACGCCGTACGACCCGCCGACGATCGAGTGTTTGAGCTCGACGCTCAACTCGATCACACTCAAGATCTGCGCTGGTCCCTCGGGTGCGCCTGCCGGCGTGACCGTCCAGTGGATCACGAAGGCGGATCACGATCTCTACGGCTGGAGCAACGACGCCTTGGTCTGCAAGCTGTCGCTCTCCGGCCAGCCCTCGCTCCAGCACCCTGGCAAGTCGCGCTGGGAGCTGCTGCCGGGTGAGTGCGAGTCGATCATCATCGGCGACATCAACTTCGACGAGACCGGCGTGTCCGGCGAAGGATGCGGCCTGGACGCCCTCGAGTGCGGCACCGACTACGTGTTCCGCGCCTTCGCGCACGCGGGGCGTGGGTTCGGCCGCAGCGAGTTCACGGACAAGCTGTATGCCGGCTGCAGCACGCAGCCCTGCCCGCCGACCCAGTGCACGCACACCCAGGGTTACTGGAAGACTCACGGTGACGGGGATTGCCACTCGGGCCAGAATGCGAGCGTGTGGCCGGCGAGCGCGCTGCCGATGACCCTCGGCACCGTCAGCTACACGACGGCGGCCAAGCTGTGCGCCATCTTCAACACTCCGGCGGGTGGCAACGGGCTCATCGCGCTGGCGCACCAGCTCATCAGCGCCAAGCTCAATCTGGCGAATGGCGCCACGAGCTGCGCCGGGCTGGCGTCGGCGATCGCGTCCGCGGATGCGTTGATCGGAAGCAAGACCGTTCCGCCCACGGGTCCGAGTTCGTGCGGCTCGCCCTGCTTCATCGCGACTTCGTCGACGAGCGCTCTGACCCTGAGTCTGACCAACTACAACGAGGGCGGATTCTGCGTCCCCAACTGCCACGGCGACGTGCAGCAGGGCCGGGCGACGGGTGCCGAGCCTAGCCGCACCGCGACGTGGGGTCAGCTGAAGACCATCTATCGGTAGTGAAGACATGGGCCGGTCGCCGAGACCGGCTCCCGTTCGAACCTGCTCGGGCGGAGACGCAGAGTCTCCGCCCGAGCTTTCGGGCCCCGCTCCCCGCTAGGGCCCCACGACTCGGAGCACCCGGGCCGCGGCCCGCCCGCTCCGGGGCGCGCCCGGCCTGACCCGCCCGATGCGCGTCGGCCCCCCGCCGTCCACCCGGGCGATCGAAGAAAGCGAGTCGAAGGAAATCGTGAAGGCCGCACCTGGCCCAGCACCTGCGATCACTCCCCGGCGCGAGACTCGATGCGCGAGCCACGCCGGCCGGGCGGGGGGGATGAAGCTCGCCGCCGCGATCCTCCTCTTCGCCGCGTGGGCCGTGCCTGCCCGGGCGCAGACCATCAGCGCCACGACCTATCCGTTCACGAGCTCGAACGGCGTCTCGCTCGAGAACATGTCGAGCGGCACCACCCAGCTCGTCGGCCCCAATCTCGACGACAGCGCATCCGGGGTCACGGCGATCGGCTTCGACTTCTGGTTGGTCGGGACGCGCTACACCCAGTTCTCGGTCAACGCCAACGGGCTGATGAGGCTCGGCGGCACCGTGGTCGGCACCACCTTCACCAACGACCTCGCGAGCTCCACCAATGTCCCCCAGATCGCGCCCTACTGGGACGATCTGTTCGTCGGGACCAACGGCAAGGTGCACTACAAGGTGGTGGGCACGGCGCCCAGCCGCCGGCTGGTGGTCGAATGGCAGAACGTGCAGGTCCCGCGCGTGGGCTCCGGGAACACGGGAGCTGCCACCTTCCAGTGCTGGCTGTACGAGACCGACGGGCGGATCGAGTTCGTCTACGGCGCCGGCATGGCCACCAACTCCACCAACGCCGGGGCCTCGGTCGGATTCGGCAGCTCGGCCTCGACGTTCGCCAGCGTCAGCGTCGGCGGGCCGACGGTCTCCTACGCCACGGCGAACAACGGGAACACCGCGGCGATCGCGAGCGGGACCAAGTACTCGTTCACCCCGCCCGTTCCTGCCGCCCCGACCAACCTCACGTTCACGGGGGTCAGCCCCTTCGGGATGACGCTCAACTGGACCGACAACGCCACGAACGAAACCGGATACGTTCTCTACCGCTCCACGGACGGCGTCACCTATTCGTTCGTGTCGCAGCTCGCCGCCAACAGCACTTCCTCCGCCCAGTCCGGGCTTAGCGCGTCCACCACCTATTCCTGGCGCGTGCACGCCAACGGCGAGGGGGCCCTGAGCGCGGCGCTCGCGGGCAGCCAGGCGACCGCCGCGGTCGGCACGATCACCACCACGGGGAGCGGGAACTGGAGCTCGACCGTGCCCGGCGCGCCCTGGCCCGGCGGCGTGCTCCCCACCGCGACCGACGACGTCACCATCGCCGACGGCCACACCGTCACGATCGACGCGGCGGCGGTCTGCCACGCCCTCACCGTGGGGCAGGGCGCCTCGGGGATCCTCCAGTTCGAGGCGGCGACCGCGCGCACCCTGACCGCGGGCGGAGACGTCGTGGTCTCGCCCGGCGCGGTCCTGCGCAGCGCGCTCACGGGGACGCAGACCGGGCACGTCTTCTCCGCCGGCGGCGCGCTCACGAACGGCGGGACGCTCGACTTCAGCACCAACGGCAACGCCGCGGGCGCCGGCCTCACCTTCACCGGGAGCGCCGACGCGGCGTTCTCGGGCGCCGGCTCCGTCACCAACGTCCGGACCCTCACGGTGAACAAGGGTTCGGGGCCGGGCGCGACGCTCACCCTGAGCCCCGCCGCGTTCGCGGTGCAGGGCGCGACCTCGGGCGCCCCCGCCTTCCTCACGATCACGAACGGCACGTTCCGGATCTCGGGCTCGTTCGCGATGAGCGGTGCGCTGTTCTCGACCGCGGGCTACAGCATCGCGACCAATGCGGGCCTGTGGATCGACAATCCCAACTTCACCGTCACCGGGCAGAACGGCTCGCCGACGGTGAACGGCGTGCTGCGCGTGTCGGCCGGCACCCTCGAGGTCGGCACGTCCTCCGGCAACTCGCTCCAGTTCACCAACGGCTCGACCTCGATCCTCGAGGGCGGCGCGGTGAACGTGGCCGGCCGCTTCTGCGTCAACTCGTCCACCAGCCGCGTGACCTACGTCCAGAGCGGAGGGACGCTCACCGTCTGCACCGTCGGCCAAAGCTCCGCCACGCTCGCCAGCTTCGACCTCGGCACCGCCGCCACCTCGACCGCATCCATGAGCGGCGGGTCGATCGTGCTGCAGAACGCGAGCACCGCGGCGAGCGGCCCGCGCGACTTCCGCAACCGCGGCGGCGGGACCCAGGACTTCACCGGGGGCACGCTCCAGCTCGGGAACGCGTCCACCCCGGGGGCGACGACCTTCTTCCTCAACGGCGCGGGGCCCGGGCTCTTCGTCACCCACATGCCGGCCGGCCACACCGCCCAGCTCCTCGGCGCCACGAGCGCGGGCGGGGCCAGCCTGGTGGACTCCCCGGCCGTCCTCAACCTCGCCGGCTTCCGCTTCACCCAGTCCCAGGGGAGCCTCGAGAACCGCGGGACGATCACCGGGACCGCGGCGGGGAGCGAGCTCTATTTCCTAGGCACCACGACCTCGCAGACCTATTCCGGCTCGGGCGTGGTCACGGAACCGCTCGGGGGCAACGGCCTCACCGTGGACAACCCTGCCGGGGTCACGATCGACGCCGGGCTCCCGCAGAGCCTCATCACGCGGCGCGTGAACCTGGTGCGCGGCGTGCTCACGAACAGCTACAAGGTCACGCTCGGCGACACCGCGGTCTCGGCGGCGATCCAGATCGGCACCGCCGGGCTCACGGACCCCGGCGGCTCGTTCGACACCTACCCGACCCTCCATCCGTTGCTCTCGAGCCTCTCGATCAACTACCTGCAGGAGGGTGCAGCGCGCACCACGGGCTTCGAGGTCCCCGCCTCCCTGACCGTGGACAGCGTGGTGGTCAGCAACTCGAACGGCGTGATCCTGGCCCAGAGCTCTCTCACGGTCACCAAGGGCCTGGTGCTCACCTCGGGCCTGCTGCACACCGCGGCGTCGAACACGCTCAAGCTCGCGAACGCGATCTCGTCGCCGCCGGCGGGATCGGCCTCCAGCTACGTGGACGGCCCGCTCGCGATCGAGTTCATCGTGAGCGGCTCGGGCACCGCCAACCGCACCTACGCGATCGGCGCGGGCGGCGCGTTCCGGCCGCTGGTCCTCAAGAGCGTGAACACCGGGGGCGCGACGCGGGTGTTCACCGCGGAAGTGATCCCGGGAGCCACGGGCGGGACGCCGGTCTCCCCGCTCCTGTCGCTGGCGAGCGCGCGCTACTGGCGCGTCGCGGGCAGCTCCACCCTCAGCGCCGCCGCGCGCGTGAACCTGACGTTCGGCGCCGACGACAACGTCGGGACGCTCGCCAACCTGCGCGTGGCCCAGTCGGCCTCGGCGGGCGGCAGCTACGCGAGCCTGGGCGGGACCACCACCGGGACCCAATCCTCGGGCACGGTGGAGTCCACGTCGAACCTGACTCCGGGCAGCGACTACTTCGCGATCGGCAGCACCGGGCAGCTCGCCTCCACCTGGGACGGCGGCGCCGGGACCAGCAACTGGGGCGATGCCGCGAACTGGAGCCCCGACGGCGTCCCCGGCTCCGGCACCAACGTGTCGCTCGCCCTCGGCTCGCCCACCACCATCAACGTGAACGGGTCGTTCTCCGTGAGCAACCTCACGGTGGGCGCGAACGCGACGGTCTCGCTCGACAGCGGGTCGCTCGCGGTCGGCGCCGCCTACAGTCAGTCCGCGGGCGCCGTGGACCTCGGCACCGGCGCCGTCACCGTGACCGGAACGACCACCGTCACCGGCGGCACCATCTCCTCCTCCTCCGGCGCGGGCACCTTCACCTCCACGGGGGCGGTGACGCTCTCGGGCGGCAGCGTGACGCTCTCCGGCACGGCGCGCTTCGTCGCGGCCGGCAACTTCACGCTCTCGGGCGGGACGATCTCGCTCGGCACCGGCACCCTGGATCTGCGGGGCGCGTTCACGAGGACCAGCGGGACGTTCACGGCCGGAAGCGCGACGACCCTGCTGTCGGGCACGAACACCCAGATCATCAACGCCCCGGTGAGCTACTACAACCTGATCCTGCGGAACGGGGGCGCCGGAAAGCCCAAGCGCTTCACGGGCGCCGTCGGCTTCGTGGTGAACAACGACCTCACCGTGGAGAGCACCGCGCAGATCGCCGTCACCACCTCCGATCAGACCGACCTCGTACTGTGGGGGAACCTCTACCACTCGGGTGTCACGGGCGGCACCAACGCGAGCGCGCTCATCGTGCACATGCGGGGCCAGGGCAAGTCGATCGCCGGCGTCCCGAGCGGCGCCCAGATGCTCAGGGCCACCGCGGGTGACGCGTCGGCGCGCATGCTGCCGGCCCCGAGCCGCGTGGTCGAGAGCCGGTTCCGCACCGACCCGAGCCGGGCCCGCCGGCTCGGGACCGACGCCCACGGCAAGCCGATCCTCGAGCTGGAGAACACCTACGACAAGAAGAGGGCGGAGGTGGAGGAGCTGCTCCGGTCCACCGACCCCGCGGCGCTGCTCGTGATCGACCTCGACGACCGCACGATCGTCCGCAACCCGGTCACGTTCGAGAACCTCCTCAGCGCGGCGGCCGGCGGGGTGGGCGTGATGGCGTCGACCGCGACCATCGAGCAGCCGCTCTTCGTCGAGGCGGGGGGCGCCTACTCGCTGGGCGGAAACGTCACCATGAACACGGGGCGGATCTTCACCATCGCCGACGGGCGGCTCGACTGCGGCGGCTTCACCGTGGGCGGCGCGGGCGGCGTGACGGTGGGCGACGCAGGGACGCTCGCCACCACCGTGAACAACGCGAACGGGCTCGGCGCCACGGTGATCACGACCGGGACCAACACCTACTACGACGGCGCCATCATCGAGTACAACGCCGCGGGCGACCAGACCATCAACGCGCTCCGGCACCCGGCGGCCGCCATGATCCACACCGCGGGCTCGGGGACCAAGACTCTCGACGCCGACAAGACCATCACCGGGACCTCCGGCCCGTTCCTCGACCAGGGCGCGATCCTGGTCGGCGCCGGGACCACGTTCGTCGACGGGGGACACCGCATCAGCTTCACCTCGCCCCAGTTCGACAACGTGATCGTGAACGGCACCTACCTCACGAGCGGCGCAGGCTCGCTCTCGTACGAATCCGGGCCATTCGACTCGAACATCCTGGCCCCCGACGGCACCTCGTTCGGGGACCTGCTCCTCAACTTCGACCTCTCGACGAACGGGGTCGCGCTGAACGCCAGCGGGACGGCGGGCATCAGCTTCCGGAGCCTGGTGTGCGGCGGGACGGCCGGCTCGGGCACCGGGGGCGGCACGCTCCAGCTGAGCGAGACCGGGACCACGAACGTCACAGTCACCGGGAACGTGAGCCTCGTGCCCCGCGACAGCAGCAAGAGCGGCGGAGGGTTCGGGGGCACGAGCGCCAAGACCAGCCAGGTGACCCTGCTCGGGAACCTCACCTCCACGAGCTTCGCCGCGACCCAGCCGATCCTGAACGGCACCGGCACGAACACGCTGGTCTTCTCGGGCGCCTCGAGCGAGACGCTCTCGGTGGGGGGGAGCGCGACGATGTTCCCCGGCTCGACCCTGCGGGTGGGCACGGCAGGTGATCTCGTGCTCGGCGGGAGCGGCCTCACCTACACGATCGGCGCCGGCGGCGCCGTGGATCTCCAGGGCCGCAAGGTGATCGCGGGCACCAATACCCTGGCCCTGAGCGCGGGCACCACCTGGACCCCGGCCGGCGGCCGGGTGGTCGGGCGCCTCCAGAAGCCGGTCGCCACCGGCGCGGCAAGCCTCGCCTTCGAGATCGGGACCGAGACCGCCGCCACGCCCGTCGGCCTCGCGTTCGGGAACGTGAGCGCTCCGGGCAGCATCGCGGTCGCGACGACGCTGGGAGACCACCCGAACGTTTCCACCTCGGGGATCGATGCCGCGCGCTCGGTGAACCGCACCTACAGCGTGACGAACCAGGGCGTGGTCTTCGACAGCTGCGCCGTGGGGCTGACGTTCCTGGCCGGAGACGTGGACGCGGCCGCCAATCCCGACTCGTTCGCGGTCCGCAAGTTCGACTCCCCGAGCTGGTCGGTCGCCACCACCGGCACGCGGACGCCGACCAGCATCGAGGCGCGGGGCGTGGCCGGGTTCAGCGACTTCGCGATCGGGGACGAGATCATCCTCACCATCGCCGCGTCCGCAGGCCCGAACGGATCAATCAGCCCCGCCGGGAACGTGCCCGTTCCCTACCTCACCACCCCGGCCTTCAACATCACGCCGGACTTCGGCTACCACGTCGCCGACGTGCTGGTGGACAGCGCTTCCGTCGGCGCGGTCACGAGCTACACCTTTGCCGCGGTGACGAGCGGCCACACGATCGCGGCGAGCTTCGCGATCAACACCTACGACATCACCGCCTCGGCCGGCCCGCACGGCACCGTCACCCCGCCCGGCGTGAGCACCGTGAGCCATGGCGGGAGCCTCGCCTACAGCATCGTTCCCGACTCGGGCTACACCGTGGGCGACGTCGTCGTCGACAGCCTCTCGGTCGGGCCGGTCACCAGCTACACCTTCAGCGCCGTCACCGGGCCCCACACCATTTCGGCCACCTTCGTCCCCAACCGGGTGGTGACGGTGGGCCCGGCCCCGAGCGCGATCTCGACCGCGCACGCGTGCGTCACGGTCCCGGTGAACTTCGCCCGCTTCACGGCCCAGCCGGTGCGCGGGTTCAGCGTGACGTTCACGCTCTCCTCGAACCTCGAGCTCTGCTCCGGCACGGCGAGCATCACGGAGGGCACGTTCCTCAGCTCGTCGGGCGCCACGACCTTCTTCGTCCGGAGCCTGGGGGGCGGCGCCTACTCGGCGGACGGGGTCGTCCTCGGCGCGGCCTGCGGCCCGACCGCGCTGACCGGCAACCTCTTCAACCTGGCGCTCAAGAGCGCGGAGCTCGCGGGCTCGGGCACGGTCGCGATCGACAGCGTCAAGCTGCGCGACTGCGCCAACCAGGCGCTGTTCGTGATCGCCGGGGATCCGGCGACGATCCTGATCGACAACACGCCACCCGTGGTCACGGTCACCTCCCCCAACGGCGGCGAGGTGGTGACGGTGGACTCGACCCACGTCATCACCTGGACCGCCACCGACAACGTGGCCGTGGGGACGGTGGATCTCGCCTATTCGACCGACGGCGGGGCGAGCTACCCCCACGTCATCGCCGCGGGCTTGCCCGACTCCGTGAGCTATGCCTGGGCGGTGCCGAACACACCCTCGACCACCGCCCGGGTGCGCATCGTCGCGCACGACGTGAACGGCAACACCGCGAGCGACTCGAGCGACGCGGACTTCGAGATCCGCCAGGCCAACGTGCCGCCGGTGCTCGAAGCGATCGGCAGCCGCACGACGAACGAGGGCGAGCTGCTGACGTTCACCGCCAGCGCGAGCGACTCCAATCTTCCCGCGCAGTCGCTGAGCTTCTCGCTGGGCGCAGGGGCGCCCGCGGGGGCCGCGATCGATCCCGGCAGCGGCGTCTTCACCTGGACCCCGACCGAGGCGCAGGGACCGGGTGACTACCCGGTCACGGTGCGCGTCACCGACGACGGGATCCCGCCGCTCGCCGACGCCGAGACCCTGAGCGTCCACGTGGACGAGGTGAACCTGCCGCCGGTCCTGGCCGCGATCGGCAGCCAGAGCGTGAGCGAGGGGGCGACGCTGGGCTTCACCGCCTCCGCGACCGACCCCGATCTCCCCGCGCAGGCGCTGCGGTTCTCGCTCGACCCGGGTGCTCCCGCCGGGGCCGCGATCGACTCCGTGACCGGAGACTTCACCTGGACGCCGGACGAGACCCGGGGCTCGGGCGACTTCTCGGTGACCGTGCGGGTCACAGACGTCGGCAGCCCGCCGCTCGCCGACGCCGAGACGCTGTCGGTGCACGTGGACGAGACGAACTCGGCCCCGGTGCTGGCCGCGATCGGGAACCGGAGCGTGGACGAGGGCGCCCTGCTGAGCTTCACCGCCTCCGCCAGCGATCCCGACCTTCCCGCCCAGACGCTGACGTTCTCGCTCGACGAGGGAGCGCCGCCGGGGGCCGGCATCGACGCTTCGAGCGGGGCGTTCACCTGGACGCCGACCGAGGCCCAGGGGCCCGGCGACTACTCGATCACCGTGCGCGTGACGGACGACGGAGCTCCGCCGCTCGCCGACGCCGAGACGCTCAGCGTTCACGTCGCCGAGGCGAACGTGGCCCCGACGCTGGCGGGCGTCCCGGCCAGCGCCACGATTCCCGAGCTCGCCGGCTACGGCTTCACCGCCACGGCGACCGACCCCGACCTGCCCGCGCAGACGCTGACGTTCTCGCTGGCGGGGGCGCCCGCGGGCGCGAGCATCGACGGGAGCACCGGCGAGTTCTCCTGGACCCCGACCGAGGCGCAGGGGCCGGGGAGCTACGAGTTCTCGGTGCGAGTGTCGGATGGGGTGACGAGCGCCATGATTCCCGTGCGCGTGAGCTTCGCGCCGGGGGATGGCGAGTCAGGCCCGGCGGCGAGGCAGCTGCAGCCGCGCGGTGCCGCCTCTCCGAGCGGCGGCCGCCCCGGAGTGCTGGCAGACACCGACGCCCCGATCGCGCTGGAGGTGACGGAGGTGAATGCGTCGCCGGTGCTGAGCGGGGTGCCGGCGTCGGCGACGATCCCGGAGCAGGCGGCCTACACGTTCACGGCGAGCGCGAGTGACGCCGACCTGCCGGCGCAGACGCTGACGTTCTCGCTGCTGGATGCGCCCGCCGGCGCGAGCATCGGCGCTTCGAGCGGGGTTTTCGACTGGACGCCGAGCGAGGCGGAGGGGCCGGGGAGCTACGCGTTCACGGTGCGGGTATCGGATGGCAGCGCCAGCACCGAGGCGCCGATCACGCTGGACGTGACGGAGGCCAACATGGCGCCGGTGCTGAGCGGGGTGCCGGCGTCGGCGACGATCCCGGAGCTGGCGGCCTACACGTTCACGGCGAGTGCCTCCGACGCCGACCTGCCGGCCCAGACGCTGACGTTCTCGCTGGTCGACGCGCCCGCGGGGGCGAGCATCGGGGCTTCGAGCGGGGTGTTCGACTGGACGCCGACCGAGGCGGAAGGGCCGGGGAGCTACGCGTTCACGGTCCGGGTCTCGGATGGCAGCGCCAGCACCGAGGCGCCGATCACGCTGGACGTGACGGAGGCCAACGTGGCGCCGGTGCTGAGCGGGGTGCCGGCGTCGGCGACGATCCCGGAGCTGGCGGCCTACACGTTCACGGCGAGTGCGAGTGACGCCGACCTGCCCGCGCAGACGCTGACGTTCTCGCTGCAGGGGGCGCCGGCGGGTGCGAGCATCGGGGCTTCGAGCGGGGTGTTCGACTGGACGCCGACCGAGGCGGAAGGGCCGGGGAGCTACGCGTTCACGGTCCGGGTCTCGGATGGCAGCGCCAGCACCGAGGCGCCGATCACGCTGGACGTGACGG
>DASXQT010000021.1:0-92497 GCA_036507005.1 Candidatus Eiseniibacteriota bacterium | reverse complement strand
ACGTCCGGGGCCCCATAGGTCGGCCACGACCAGAGCTGGGTGGTGGGCACGCGATGGAGCTGCCAGATCGCCTTGCCGACCACCAGGTGCTGCCAGAGGTCCGGGTCGTAGATGCGGTAGCTCACCGAGACCGCGATGCAGACCGCCGCGACCAGCGCCGCCGCCATCATCGCCGGCGAGCGCAGCGCGATCGGCGGCGGCAGAGCGATCTCGCGGCTCGCCAAGGCCGCGCGCGCCACCCGCGGCCGGCTCACCCGCCGCCCCCGAGCGCCGCAAGCGAATCGCGCGCCTCGGCGTTCGCCGGTTCGCGCGAGAGCGCGCGCCGGTAGGAGGCGCGCGCGCGACCTCGATCGCCCAGCGCCTGCCACGCGCGCCCCGCCACCACGTCGTGCTGAGCACTCGGATCCGCGACCTCGCGCTCGCGCGCCACCTCGCGCAGCGCCTCGCGCGGCCGGCGCTCCTCGAGCGCGATCAGCGCCAGCCTGAGATGCACGCCCTCGCGCAGCGGGTCGATCGCCAGCGCCTGCGCGAGCAGCGCGCGGGCGTCGGCGTAGCGGCTGTCCGAGAGCGCGAGGTTGGAGAGCAGCATCAGCGCCTGCGCGTGAAACGGGGAGGCCGCGATCACGCGCCCGAGCTCGGCCTCGACCCGCGCCCGCAGCGCCGGGTCCCGCGCGCACGCCGCACCCAGCGGATCGAGGCGCGCCGCCCCGGCCGGCAGCTCGCGGTAGGCGCTGTCGCGCGCCAGCGCGGCGAACGGCCCCCCGCGCCGCACGAAGAGCGCCATCGCGTCGTCCTCGAACAGCAGCGCCCAGGTGCTGTCGGGGTCGAGCCGGTCGAGCAGGTTCGTGCGCTGGAAGCCGCTGCGCCCGAGCAGCGCGTAGTCGAACCGGTAGGCCTTGTCGAGCACGTTCCATGCCTCGTCGCTCTGGTGGACCCAGGCGTAGGCGTAGCGGATGGCCGGCGTGCCGGCCTGGTGAATGTCGATGAACGGCAGGCGCGAGCGATCGGGCCAGAAGCGGTAGAGCTGGTAGCCGGCGAAGCCGAACTGGTTGAACCCGCGCCCGCGGATGCCGTGCGCCTCGATGTAGTCGCAGGCCTTGACCGGGTACTTGTTCCACTGGAAGCCGACGCCGAGCGGCATCTCGATGCGCGACCACTCGGCCCAGCCCGAAGCGACACAGGCGACGGCGGTGACGCCCGCGCGCGCCAGCCGGGGCGCGCGGGCGAGCCACGCCGGGCGCGGCAGCCACTGGTCGAGGTTGCGGCTCACGTAGGGGGCGGCCACGATCGCGTAGAGCCCGATGAATCGCTGGGCGGGAAGCGCGAGCGCGGTGAACGCCGCGCAGCACGCGAGCTCGACCCAGTCCGGGCCGCGGCGCCGCGCGCGCCGCAGCGCGAGCAGCGGCCAGCCCGCCATGAGGAGCGGCAGCCCCTTGCGCCAGTAGATGCTCCACTCCACCGGGCCCATCTCGCCGATGGTCTTGAAGATCGGTTCGTTCCGCTGGTGCAGGATGAAGTCGAACGGCTGCCACAGCGCCCGCCACCCGAACGGGTTCGCGAACGAGATCGCCACGGCGGCGAGTCCCACCCACAGGAGACGCGTCGCGCCTGACACTCCACGCTGCGGCGCCGCAGCCCGCGGCGAGGCCCCGCGCGGCCCGGGAGCCGGGCGCCGCGCGCGCGCGCGCGCCGTGCGCCCCCGGCCGCGCCGCAGGTCGTCGAGCGCGTGGAACCCCAGCACCCCGAACCCCAGGAACCACGTGTTGTGCACGTTGGCCCACACCCACGCCAAGGGCACCAGCCACGCCGTGTGGTCCTTCCCCCCCTGCCGCCGCGCCTCCAGGATCCACAGCTCCGCCGCCAGCAACACCGCCGCCAGCGTCTCCGGCCGCACCTGCGACCGCGCTCGCCACACCAGCGAGCACACCACCATCACCACCAGCGGCGCGAACCCCCGCGCCCCCATCCGCCGCGCCGCACCCCACAGAAACCCGAACGCCACGAGTGCCGTCACCCACCGCCAGGCGAACAGCCCCCACACCCCCGCCCGCTCCCACACCGGCCACAGGAGCGCGCTGAACCCCCAGCTCCAGTTCACGTCCGGGGCCCCGTAGGTCGGCCACGACCAGAGCTGGGTGGTGGGCACCCGGTGGAGCTGCCAGATCGCCTTGCCGACCACCAGGTGCTGCCAGAGGTCCGGGTCGTAGATGCGGTAGCTCACCGAGACCGCGATGCAGGCCGCCGCGACCAGCGCCGCCGCCATCATCGCCGGCGAGCGCACCGGGACGTCTTCGCGGCGCGGGGCGGCGGGCCCGCGGGCACGCCGCTCTGCTTCGGGCTCGATCGAAGGCACTAGGGGAGGATGTCCACCTTGAGCACGCGATCGCCCTGCACCACGCGGCGCACCACGTCCATGCCGCGGGTCACGCGGGCGAAGATGGTGTAGCGCCCGTCGAGATGGAGCTGCGGCGAGTGCGTGATGAACCACTGGCTGCCGCCGGTGTCCTTGCCGGACAGGGCCATCCCCACCATGCCCGGCTCGTAGTGCAGGCGGTTGTACTCGCAGCGGATGGTGTAGCCGGGCCCCCCCGAGCCGGTGCCGGTGGGATCGCCGTCCTGGATCACGAAGTTGGGCACCACGCGGTGGACCGAGAGGCCGTCGAAGTACCCGCGCTGGGCGAGGCGCACGAAGTTCTTCACGGTCTGCGGGGCCTCGCGGCCGTAGAACGACCACTCGATGTCCCCGGCGGTGGTGTGGAGCACCGCGCCGTGCGCCGCGGGCGGAGCCGTGAACTCGGGATCCTCGGAGGCCGGGCGGGTGTTGCGGGCCGGGTTGGCGCGCTCGACGCTGTCCGCGAAGCCGGGTCCCGCGAGGCGGCGCAGCGCGTCGCGGATCGCGATGCGCGCGTCGGCGTCGGCGTCGCGCGCGCGCGCCGTGTAGGCCTGGGCGAGCGCCGGCACGCTGGCGCGGTCGGCGAGCGAATCGAGCGCGGTGGCGCACGAGGCCACGAACAGCACCGAGCTGTCGGCGAGCCCGGCGCGGAGCGCGGCCACGGCCTCGCGGGCGTGCAGGCTGCCGAGCGCCTCGGCCGCCGTCATGCGCTCGAGCAGCGCGGCGCGCGGGGCGAGCCGGGCGGCGAGCAGCGGGCGCGCGGCCGCGGCCGGGAGCTTGGCGAGCGCCTCGAGCACGGCGGCCCGCACGTACACCGACGAGTCGGAGAGCAGGGGCTCGACCGCGGAGAGCGCGTCGGCGCCCCGGCGCGCGAGCAGCGCACGCCCGCACGCTCCGCGGGTGGCGGCGTCCGGGTCGCGCAGGTGCGCGGCCAGCGAATCGAGCACACCCGCCCGCGTGGCGCTGTCGGCCACCGCCCAGGCGAAGGGGTCGGCCAGCGCCGCGGCGGCGGTGACGCGCACGTAGGGATGTGGGTGCGCGAGCGATCCCGCCAGCGAGCGGGCGCACAAGCCGCAGGCGGTGTCGGCGACCAGCTGGAGCGCGCGGATCGCGTTCACCACCACCGCCGGCTCGGGATCCGCGGCCGCCTGGAGCAGGTAGGCGGTGGCGCGCGGCGACTTCTGCCGCCCCATGGTGCGCGCCGCGTAGGCCCGCGTCAGCCACTCCGGGTCGTCGAGGTGCAGCGCCGCGGCCAGCACGATGCGGCGCGGAGCCACGATCTTCTCGAGCGCGTAGAGCACGCGCCAGCGCACCTCGGGGTCGGGGTCGCGGTGGCGCTCGAGCAGGAGGTCGAGCGCGGTGGAGTCGGCGAGGCGCCACAGCGCGACCGCGGCCTCGCCGCGCAGGAGCGGCGAAGGGTTGCGCAGGAAGGCGGCGACCCGCGGCGTGCTCGCCTTCTCGCCGATCTTGCCCAGCGCCTCGATCGCGAGGTCCACGCAGGAGGCGTCGGCGCTCCCGAGCTGCTGCTCGAGCGGCAGGCGGGCGGACGGGTGCCGGATCTGGCCGAGCGCGAAGACCGCCTCGTGCCTGACCTCGGGGACGGGATCGGAGAGCAGCGGCACGAGATCCGCGACCGTGCTCGAGTCCTGGAGCCGGCCCACCGCCAGCGCGGCGCGCGCCCGCACCGCCGCGTCGTCGTTCCGCAGCGCGCGCCGCAGCGCGCCGCCCGCCCAATCGCGCCGGTCCTCGGCGCGCGCGATGGTGTCGACCACGGCGGCCGAAGCGGCGCTCAGCGGGGGCGCGGGGGCCGCGGCAGGCGGCGCAGGCGCGGCGCCCGCGGTGCCCGGCGCGGGCGCGGCGGCCGCGGCGGCCGCGGGCGGCGTCGGCGCGCTCCGCCGCGCCGGGCCGCCGCCCCGCGCGGCCGGCGCGCACGCCAGGATCAGCGTCGCGAGGAGCGCGGCAGCGCCCTGCAGGGCGCGCGCCGCGACGCGCTCAGGGCGCCAGGTCCTCGGTGACGTGCCGCGGCTTCTTGAGCTTGACCAGGCGTCCCAGGAAGCGCGACGAGGCCACGCCGTTCTCCACCTCCAGCCGGTAGAAGTAGACACCGTTCCCAAGCTCCCTCCCTTCGGCATCCTTCCCGTCCCAGGGGATCTGCTGGTAACCGGCCGGCACCGCGCTCAACGTTCGCTCGTAGATCATGCGGCCGCTGATCGCATAGACCCGGAGCAGCACCTTCGCCAGCCGATCGGACTCGAGGTAGAAGGAAAATACCGTGCCGCCCGTGTCATTGAAAGGATTGGGGAAGGCCAGTGCGTTCTGGAGCTGCAGGCGGCTCGTGACCCGGAACGTGTGGGTGGCGGACAGCGAGCCCCGGACCGACAGCTCGAGCCGGTAGCCGCCCTCGGGATAGGGATCGTGCGTCCAGGAGAGGATCCACTCGCGCCCCGACTGGTCGTTGTTGGCCGGGTCCGCGCGGAAGAGGACCGGCGTCCCGTTCAGAGTGAGCGCCAGGTCGTTCGCGGGCACCAGCGGGCTGGGCGACAGGAGCAGGATCGAGAGGTTGGCGGAGGGGGAGAGCACGTCGCCGTCGCGGACCACGCCCCCCTCGGCCCGCAGCGTGGTCTCGAAGCGGAACACGGCGTCGAACTGGCCCGCCACGCCGTAGCGGTCCAGGGTCCGGAATCGGTAGGTGTACGAGCCCCGGGCGAGCGTCGTGCGGTAGACCACGTGGTAGTGCGCCCCGCCGCTGCTCGCATAGGTGACGTCCGGGAACGGCGGGCTCAGGGTGTAGTCGCCCCGCGGGACGACCACGGTGCCCCCGCCCTCGATGCGCTCGATCCAGATCGAATCGATCCGGGCGTTCGAGACCAGATCGCCTTCGAGCCGCAGCGTGTCACCGATCGTGAAGAGCCGCACCGGCACCCCGTTCGTGACCGGGGTCTGGTTGGCGAAGAGGATCGACTGCACCGCGCCCAGCGAGATCCGGGTCGCGGGGTCGCCGAGCAGGTTGTAGGAGATCATCACGTTCCATTCGTCGGGGCTGCCCGTCGGCCGGTTGTAGGGGCGCAGGTACTCGACCTCGGCCTTCGAGATCACCTCGCCGAGCAGGGGGCGGGCGCCCCGGGTCGGATCGAACGCGGTCGAGTCGATCGGCAGCGTGTCGAACAGGGCGCGCGCGAACGCGACGTTGATGTGCCGCGTGCCGCTCGAGGGCAGCAGCTCGAAGCCGCTCGAAGCCCACGAGGCGATGGCCCCGCGGTTGGGAAGCAGGACGAGGTCCTCGCCGAGCGGGGGCCCCTGGCGGGTGTTCGAGTTCTCCTGGTAGCGGCCGAAGGCGTTCGGGTGGCAGGAGAACGCGGTGAACAGGAACGGCTTGCCGTCGTTGGCGAGCTGGTCCTTGTCGTCTCCCATCCCCTGGTAGCCGTTGGAGTAGAACGCCTCGTGCGAGAGCACGCGCTCGTTGGCGTGGCCCTGGAAGTTCCACCACAGCCGGCCCTCCGCGAGCCGCTGGAACAGCGCCGGCTTGGCGAAGGCGCGCGAGCGGTTGACGATCGCGGTGGCGTCGCAGCGGCAGGTGTCGCGCTGGGTGCAGCCCACGAGGTCCGAGGGGTAGTTGGGAACGTAGTAGCTGATGTTGAATACCTCGGGATCGCTCTGCCCGAGCCCGGCATCGTTGAGGACGATCGAGCGGCACTTCTCGCTGATCAGCCGGAACACGACCTCGCCCGTGCGGCGGCAGTAGTCGGTCGAGACCGCCGAGCCCCCGAAGAAGGTCTGCCCCGAGTACATGTCGTCCGCGACCAGCACCATCTTGCGGCGCCAGGTCTGATCGGGCGTGACGTTCTCGTAGCTCACGAGCTTGCTCACGACGGCGTTGGTCTCCTCCACGCTCTTGACCGGCAGGCGCCCGATCTGGAGATCCGGGATGAAGGGCCAGGTGCCCGGGTCCGCGCACTCCACGCACCACACGTACCACGAGTCGCTCACGATCGCCTCGCTGAACGACTCGATGTCGCCGGCGGCGACCACCGGGCCCAGGATTCGCTGGGTGGGCACGTAGTCCACGCCCGAGGCGGCGGAGAACTGCTGCGGATCCTCGCTGCCGTCGCCGGCCAGGAGCACGAAGCGCGCGTCCCAGTTGTCGTACGCGTAGCGGATGAAGCGCTTGATCGCGTACGCCGATTTGCGCCCGCCGTTGAAGGCGTCGTTCAGCGCGTCGAGCCGGGCGAGGACGACGTCGTAGCCCTGGGAGGCGCGCAGCGCGGCGAGCGGGCCGACCGCGTCCGCGAACTCCTCGGGCACGACGAGCAGGTAGTCTCCCTTGTCGCGCTCGTAGAGCGTGGTGATCGCGGGCCGGTCGACGCGGCCGTAGTCGGAGGTGAGCGGGGCCTTCGGCCGGTCGAAGGCCAGGTAGCGGCGGCGCGGACCTGAGGTGTTGTCCTGGAAGCGCAGGGCGTACCCGCCTCCGGCGCGCTCGATGCGCACGCCGCTCAGCCGGCGGATCGCGCTCGAGTCGGTCACGTCGTACACCCGCAGCGCCGACGAGTCGGTGAACCCGGTGGCGTAGATCTCGTAGTCGCCCGTGGCCGCGGCGCTGTTGCACGGCAGGTAACCCTGGAGGGCGTGGTAAGCCCGCCAGTAGGTGGCCTCGAAGAAGTCGAGCCCGACGTCGGGGAAGCGGTTGGCCGAGGGATCGGGCGGGGCGTCGTGGTCCTTGCCCCACATCAGGAAGCGGTTGTTCGACCCCTCGCTCAGCGCGGTCCCGGGGATCGTGGAGCGTCCGGAGAACGAAACCTTGCCGACCGAGCGGGCCGAATCCACGACCATGGTGATCTGGCCGACGTCGTTCTTGATCGCCGCCCACACGAAGTTCTCCGTGGTCGAGAGCAGCCCGGTCCACTCCAGGCCGAAGCTCGCGTCGCGGGTCGCGTCGAGGTCGTAGATCTCGAAATGGATCGAGTCGGCGCGGTTGTAGTAGAGCGGCCGCTGGATCCACAGGAACGCGTCCGTGATCGTGTCCCCGGGGGCGCCGTTGTAGCTAATGTTGTGCTCCCAGCGCTGGGTGTAGGGGTAGGAGGCGAGCGGGGTGAGCGTGAGCCCGTTCCACCCGCCGCGCGGCAGGATGCGCTGGCCCGGGCGCCGCACCCGCGTCGCGTACACGTAGTCCGCCTCGCCCCACAGGCGCTGCGCGTACTCGACCCGGCCGACGTAGGCGAGACCCGAGCGCTCCCACCAGCTCTGCGCGTAGAGCACGATGCGGTCGCCGGTGCTGAGAAAGCCGTCGTTGTCCGCGTCCTCGACCTCGATCGGGACCTCCGGGGTGAAGTAAGGAGGGTTGGGCGCCCGCACGCCCTCGAGGAACTCGTGGCGGTGGACGCTCACCTCGCCCACCGGCACGCCCGCGGGGTAGCCCTTGTCGAGCAGCTCGGCGGCGTCGAGCGCCCAGGCGCCGGTGGTCTCGATCCGGACCCGCACCTCGGGCTCGGACTCGTCGAAGGGCGGGGCGCCGAGCACCCCGGCGGGGCCGGCGCGCCACGGGCCGGGCCGGTCGAAGAGCCCGCGCGGCGAGAGCGCGGGGCGCGAGGCGCGGAAGCGGCGGCCCTGCTCGTAGTTGAGCACCGTGCTGCGCAGCACCGGCTCCCAGCCGCGATCCGCGGGCGCGGGCGCGCCCGCCGCGGCGAGCGGCGCGGCGCCGGCGGCGACGAAGCTCACCCGCACGGTGACCGAGGTGCGCGTCCACAGGCGTCCGGCCGCGACGTCGTAGCGGAACGGCTGGAGCGTCACCAGCACCACGCGCTGCCGGCGCAGGCTGAACGGCTCGCCGACGTCGACCGGCGAGCGGGGCCATGCCCCGTCCGCGATCGGGCCCACCGGCTCGCGCGTCGCGACCCAGTCGAGGCCCGCGCGGTCGGGGCGGATCATGGGGCGCTCGCCGATCGTGAGATGCAACCCGTCGCGGGCCTCCTCCGCGCCGCTCTCGATCACCGCGGCGACCGCCTTCGCTCCCGGCGGGATCGCCACCAGCGTGGTCGCGTACGGGAGCTTGGGCCGCCCCGGCACGTCGAGCAGGTCGAGGTCCTGGATCAGGATCTCCTGCCGGCCGTCCTCCCCCGGCGCGCCCAGGTCGTAGGACGGCACGGTAAGCCTCAGCGTCACGCCGCGATCGTCCTGCGCCACGAGCTGGATGGGGCCCGCCTCGGCGGCCGGGGCGAGCCATGCGGCGAGCAGGATCGGCAGGGCGAATGGGAGCGCGGGGGGCAGGGAGCGCCGCTTCATCGGCGCCCGGCGGGCGGCCCGGCGATGGGAGGGCAATGTCGGGTCTCCGGGTGACACGGCTGCAAACCACGATGATACACTGCCCCGCCGCGGTTTGCCGAGCGCGCTCACGGAGGGGAATTGGCGCGGATGGACCGAGCAGTGATGGCAGCCCTGATTCCTCCGCTGCTGGCCGCCGGGCTCTCCCTTTCTGCCTCGGGCGGCCCGGCCGCGACTCCGGCCCGGTCCGCGGTCCGGGGCGGCGGCCCATTCCCCGACACCGTGCTGGCGCGGGTCGGGAGCGGGCGCGAGGTGACGGTTTCCGGCTTCTCGAGCGCCTGGAGACGGCTCCAGCCGCCCCAGCGGCCCGACTCGCTTACCCCGCAGACCGCCCGCGAGTTTCTCGGACTTCTGATCGGGAAGGAAGCGCTGTCGGAGGCCGCCCTGGCCGAGCGCTGGACGTGGGACGCGAAGGACAGCTCCGACTACGAGGCCCTGCGCGACCACCTGGTGCTGGGCGCCGCGCTGGACTCGGCGCTGGACGCCACCCGCAGGCGCCTCGAAGCGGCGGGCGACAGCGTGCCGGACCGCGGGGCGCTGGGCGTGATCGCCCGCGACCGGATGGTCGTAGATCTCGGGCTCGCGTTCGACGAGGCGCGGCTCGAGCGCCTGGCGCGGGCGTTCGCCGCCCTGCCGCGACCCTCGCCCGACTCCTCGATCTCCTCGCAGCTCCGCGTGCTGGGTGCTGTGCCCGAGGTGGAGGACAGCCTCCTTGGCCGCGCGATCGCCACCGGCCGGGGCGGGCCGTACACCGTGGCCGAGCTGCTCGATACATGGCGGCACTCGAATCCCCTCGAGCGGCCGCGGGTCCAGAGCCCGGCCCAGGTGCGCGACCTGGCCGGCAACGGGATCTTCGAGCGGGAGCTGCGCCGCGCCGCGGCCCTTCGCCGGCTCGTGGAGCGCCCGGACATCGCGCGCGCGCTCGCCGACCAGCGCGAGTTCATCGCGGTGAACCATCTCGTGGCGCGCGAGGTCTACGCGAAGCTGGCGGCCGACTCGATCACGCTCGAGCGCTACTACCGCGCGCACCTCGACGAGTGGTCGCTCCCGCTGCGCGCGCGCCTCACGCGCATGGTGCTCGCGGACCGCCCGGCCGCCACGCGCATGCGGCTCGCGCTCGTGAGCGCCGCGGAGGCCGAGAGCCTGGCCGAGCGCGGCGCGCGCGCCGGCGCGCAGTACCGCGCGCTGGTGAGCGCAGAGAGCGACAGCGCGCTGTTCGCGCGCGCGATCGCCGCGGGCCCGGGCGCCGTGCTGGGGCCCGATTCGGTGCGCGGCGGCTGGGCGGTGGCGCGCGTGACCGAGATCCTGCCCGGCCGCCGCCGCACGTTCTCGGAGGCGCGTCCGCTCGTCGCGCACGCGTGGTACGGCGAAGAGGGCGAGCGGCGGATGCAGGAGCTGCTGGACCGCGTGCGGCGCCGGACGCGGGTCACGATCAACGATCGGGCGATCGATGCCTTGACGCTCGTCCCACACGGCCCGTAGGATTGACAGCCGCTCTCGACGCACGCGCGCCACGGGTCGCGCCCCCATCCCCAAGGAGAAGCTCATGTCCCCGCGTGGCTTGAAGCTCGCCACCCTGGCCGTCCCGCTCGCGCTCGCCTTCGCCACGCCGTCGCACCCGGCCCCGCCCCGAGCCTGGAAGCCACCTTCCCAGCGCCCGGGCGCCCCGGCCGAGAGCGCCGCGGCCGCCCCTGCCAAGAGGCGTCCGGTGCGCTGGATCAACGACCAGCCGGACACCGGCCAGTTCCTGCCCGACACGGTGCTGCTCGCGCGGGTGAACGACCGCGTGATCCGGGTGCGGGATTACGTGGCCGCCTACTTCCGGGCCTACGCCCCGGACCGCCCCCTCCCCGACAGCGCCGGTCGTATCCAGTTCCTGAACAGCATGATCAACAAGGACGTGCTGGGGCTCATGGCTCTCCAGATCAACCGCCCGCTCAGCTTCGAGGATCGCGCGGCGTTGCGCGAGCATCGGCAGCGCGTGCTCTCGAACGCGCTCTTCCAGCGCAGCGTGGCCGATTCCGCGATCGTGAGCGAAGACGAGGTACGGAGGCTCTACGACCAGCTCGGCTACGCGCTGCACCTGCGGCACATCCAGTTCGCCGATCACGCGACCGCGGAGCGCGTGCAGCGCGAGCTCGCGGCCGGGCGCGTGCGGTGGGAGGACGCGGTGCGGATGCATTCGGCCGCCCCCGACTCGGATCGGGCCAAGGGGGGCGACCTGGGCTGGCGCATCCGGCTCGGCTTCGACCCCGCCCTGGCGGCCGCGGTGTTCGCCCTGAAGCCACGGGAGATCAGTCCCCTGTTTCAGGATGGCCGCTTCTACCAGCTCTTCCAGGCGCTCGAGCGCAGGCCCCAGCCTGCGGCGAGGTACGAGAGCGTCCGCCCCGGGCTCTGGGACGAGGTCCGGAGCCGCAAGGTTGCGCAGCGCGGGGCCGCGGTCCAGGCACTCCTGCGCGACGAGATCGGCATGACCTACGACTCCACGAACATCCTGTGGGCTTCGTCGCACTTCTCGCCCTCGGTCACCATGGGGCGCGAGGGCAACGCCAGCTCGCTGGAGGTCAACGCGGACCTGCCCGAGTTCACCCCGGCCGACACCGCGCGCGTGCTGGCGCGCCACCGGTACGGGCACCTCACGCTGGGCGGATTCCTGGAGAGCTACGAGGCGATCCCGCCCATGGTCCGTCCGAGCGTGAACGACTTCGAGAGCATGCGCACCCACGTGGACGCCATCGTGCTGGAGCCCCACAGGGCGGATATGGCGGTGCGCCGCGGGCTCGAGAGGGATTCCCTCGTGGTCGCGCAGCTCGAGGAGAAGCGCGAGCAGATCCTTGTGGAGCATCTCTACGCGGACTCGATCGGCAGCAAGGTCTGGATCCGGCCCGAGGAGCGGCCCAAGTACTACCAGGAGCACCTGGCGAGCTTCTTCACCTTCCCGAGGGTGAAGTACGCGGCGTTCGCGCGGGACTCGCGCGCCGACGCGGAGTCGCTGGCCGCGCGCCTGCGGGCCGGGGAGAAGGCGGAAGCCTTTCTCCGCACGGATTCGCTGCTGGGGCGGATCACGGGGTCCATCCAGGAGCGCTCGGCGAACGACCACGGGACGGCCTACTACAAGCTCCTGTTCGAGGAGCTGCGGCCGGGCGGCGTCTCCGTCGAGGGGCCGGATCGAAGGGGAGACTATGCGGTCATCCAGCTCCTGAGCTACGACCCCGGACGCCAGCTCTCCTACCAGGAGGTGGAGAGCGTCATCGACGAATCGCTCCAGAACCTGCGCGCGGAGGAGTTGCTCAAGGAGTTCCTGGCGCGGCACAGGAAGCGATACCGCATCGTGGCCCGGCCGGAGCTGCTGGGCCGCGTGGCCATGGTGGAATAGCCGCCGACGCGCTGATCACCGGTACAGGCTCTTCACGCCGCCCCACGTGAGGCTCCGCACCGGGACGAGCATGCAGTCCGCGCCCGCGCCGCCGTGCCAGCGCGCCCAGTTGAGATTGCCCGGCGCCGGCGTCTTGAGGATGATGCTGTCCGTCGCGCGCACGACGTCGATCGAGTTCAGCACCAGGCAGGCCCCGTCCCCGCAGCCAACGCAAGCGCCGGCACCCGTGCTGAGAGTGTTGCGGATCACGAGCTTGACCCCGTAGTAGACGCCGGTCGGCTCGAGGGTGCGTGCAAGGTCCGGCGTCACGCCACACACCACCTTGATCCGCGCCTGGCTGGCCGTGTGCGGCTCGCCCACGTCGTACGCCTGCACCTCGGCCGCCGCCTGCCCCAGCCAGGGGTCCACACAGCTCGCGTTCTGGGTGAAGTCGCCGCTCGTGGACAGGTACCCCGAGCGGCACCCTCCGGCGGCCGCGAGCCGCCACCAGTCGGGGACGGTGGCCGCGGCGGTCTGAAGGTCCACCACCGCGATGATGCCGAGCACGTCCGTGGTGGTGGCGGGCACGGCAAAAGCGCAGAAGAGCTCCTCGAAGCCGTCGTCCGTGTCGCACGGGAACGCGAAGTCGGAGGCGGCCTCCGCGCCCAGGGCGCAATCGTTCCAGGTGAGATAGATCGCCGCGTCGCCGAGCGCCGAAGCGGGAACGAGCGCCGCCAGCGCGGCCAGCGCCGCGAGCGCGACGCCACAGCGCGCGTTCACCAAGCCCGAGCGCCTCCCTCGCGGTTACGCCCTCGCGGTTCCCCTCCCGGGTCCGCGCAGGGCTCCTGCCTCCCGGTCAGCACCCTTGCCGCGCATACAGCAACGCGAGGCCGCCCGAGAGGCCGCCTCGCGCGCCGGTGCAATCATGTTAGCGATACAGGGCCTTGATCGAGCCCCACGTTCGATTCTTCACGGGGGTGGCTTCCGGGCACCCCGGATTGGTGCTCGTCCAGCCCTGCCACGTCGCATGGGCGCGGAGAGCCGGCGTGGAGATATCGGCGTCCGTCCCTCCTAGACCTGGGTCGTTCGTGACCAGGGCTCTCCTGAACACCAGGCACACCTCGTCCGAGCAGCCCGTGCAGGCGCCGAGTCCCACGGTCTTCGTGTTGTTGAACGTGGACTTGAACAGGTACACCTCGTCGTTCTCAGCGACCGGACCGAAGCCCGAGGCGATCGCGAACGAGACCCTGAGCTCCGCCCAGTTTTCGCCGCCCCCAAAGGGGGGCAGGACGTAGAATCCGCCGCCCGCCGCCTGACCCGCAAAGTAGTCGATGCAGCTGAAGGGCCCGGCCGCGAAGTCGGCGGAGAAGGAGGCCGCGTTCGCCGCCCGACAGTGGGGAGGATCTCCGATGTCCCACCAGGGCGAGATCGTAGCAAACTGGGTCTGCAGGTAGACCCAAGTCTGAAAACCGTTGACGTTGTCCAGCCCGGCGGGGGCCACGAAGCTGCCCACCAGGATATGCCCGCCGCCCGTGTTCGTGTTGCAGGCGAACGTCCGGTTGGCGGCGCCCGCCCCCAGCCCTGCACAGTCCAGCCAGCCCAGGTTCAATCCGGCGGCCGACGCAAAACCGGCGGTCGTGGCGAGCAGCAGGGCGCAAAAGAGTAGCTTCTTCATCGTCGATTCCCTCCAGCCATGGAAGTCAAGACACCAACGAGCGAAACCGTACGACCACCCCCCCGGGGCCCGATCGCGACACCCGGGGCGCGGCCCTGACTAGCCGTGGGCCATGCTACCCCAGACCCCGTGCCGATGCACCAGGTTTTGCGGCCCCGACACGTCTTGGGCATCAGAGGTAGTTATCGGCCGGCGGGCACGCGAATCGAGCCAGGTTCGCGGTGCCGGCGAAGCCGCGCGCGCGGCCGGATTCCGCTCGGGTTTAGAGAGTTACGAGGGGCGGGCGCACAGACGCGAACGAGGCGATCACCCCCCGGGGGTGATCGCCTCGCGCTCGCGTGAAGTTGGTGAAGCTGGAACTACCGGTACAGACTCTTGATCGTGCCCCACGAGGTCCGCTTCGCGGGGGTGACGTCCGGGCAGGGAGTCGTTTCGCCACCCTGGAAGGTGACGTGGGCGCGGAAGGCCGGATTCGTCAGAGTAGCATCCGTCCCGCCGAGACCGGGGTCGTTGGTGATCAGGGCATGGGTGAACACGATGCACACGTCATCCGTGCAGCGCGCGCAGGCGCCAAGCCCGGCGGTCTTCGAGTTGTTGATTGTGACCTTGAACAGGTAGGCCTCGTCGCCTTCCGCAATCGGGCCGAACCCGCTGGCGATTGCGAACGCGATTCTGATCTCGGCCCGGTTCGGACCGCCCTCGAGCGGGATGTAGAAGCCACCGCCGCCCGCCGCGCCCAGCCAGTAGTCGGTGCAGCCGAAGGGCCCGGTCGTGAAGTCGGAGGAGAATGAAGCCGCGTTCGACGCCCGGCAGCCGCCGATGTCCCACCACGGTGACAGCGTCGCGCCCGCGGTCTGCAGGTCGACGACGACCTGGTAGCCGTTGACGTTGTCCATGCCGGCGGGCGCCACGAAGCTGCCGATCATGGTCGACGGAATGCCCGTGTTCGTGTTACAGGCGAAGTTCTTGTTCAAGGCGCCGGCACCCAACCCGGCACAGTTGTCCCAACCAAGATTCAGACCCGCCGCCGAAGCGAGACCAGCGCAGATCGCAAGGAGCGCGGCGGTCATGAGAAGAGTCTTCTTCATTGTAGCCTCCAGGGGACGAATCGAAACTAGCAAGGGGGACCAAAGCTTCGTCACACCGTTAAGACGCATGTTTTCTCCGGCCATCACCACCTTTCCTCCCTACGTTGCCAGTTCAAAGATGTCACTCGCTGCGGCTTTGCGATCGATCAAGGGCACTTGGGCGAGCCGACCGGGCAGTTCTTCGGCGAGTTCCCCAGGAGCAGAAAGACCTTGAGGAACGCCGAGAGATCGCTCGGGTCGACGACCTGGTTGTTGCAAGCGTAGTTCGCGCGAGGAGGATTCGTCGCGCACAGAAGCAACTGCTTGAGGAACTCGGACAGGTCGCTGGGGTTCAGACCTTCCTGACCCGCCGGCTGGCCGACCAGATCGAATGTCGGAGCGTCGCCGGTGCACAGGAGCTGGCTGTCGGCGAAGATCTTCAGGCAGTTCTTGGCGGCGCCACCGCAGCCCAGGCCGGCCTTGGTCTTGCCGCGGACCTTGAAGCAGGCGACACCGGAAGCGTCGCTGAGCTTGCGAACCGTCGCCGAGGGGCAGTCCACGACCGAGCCGTCGAGCGTCGGGTTATTGCACAGCTGAACATCGCAGTCCGTGAAGTCGAGGATGACGGACGAGTTCTCGATCGGGACGTTGTTGAAGTCGCGAACCGTCACGCAGAACTGACCGACCGGGTCGGCAACGGTGCCGGCCAGGTTGTTCCCGACGACGTAGACCACGGCCTTGATGAGGTCGCAGTTCAGGTTGATCGGCGGAGCGGCAGCCCCGACGTTATGGCACTCGGAGTTCGCCGGGTCGGCGACGTGCGCGAACGCGACGCCGGCGGTGAGAAGGCCGCAGACAGCCAGAAACATGGCCTTGCGAACCAAACCAGTCATTGTTGCACCTCCATAGATGGATCACCCCGGTTGCTGAAATCGAATGCAAGGCTCAGTTGCAAGCAATCAGGTCTGGCTGCGAGCCACCTCCTTTCGAACTTATATCGAATTCGTAAGTTCGGTGCTCAGACGAGGATAATTGTCACGTCCGCAAGACCTTCCAAGACCGCTCAAAGTCTAGAGGTCTGGTCCGCTTGATGTCAAGAACTTTTGGTCTCTCCCTCGCTCTGTTCACCCGCCGACGGCTTCCCTCGGACCGGGTCCTGCGAGGTGAGCCAACCCCGCATGACCTGCCTCCGGTTCGTCGGCGGCAACCCCCGCTGGTGGGCGAAACAGGGCTCGAACCTGTGACCCCTTGCGTGTAAAGCAAGTGCTCTACCGGCTGAGCTATTCGCCCGAACCCTGACTGCGTCCGCGAAGTAGGAGGGAGGCGGGAACGAGCACGCAATAGCCGACGACGAGGAGCACCGGCGCCAGGGTCGTGGACCCCCTGGAAAGTGCCACGTATCCGGCACCTAGCACTGCGAGAGCCAGGCCGAGCAGGAGGCTGTTGACCGGCCCCCAGCTGAAGCCCAGGTCGGACTCGACCGGCCTCCGCGGTACGCGTGCTCTCATCGTGGGTCTCGGACCGCTCATCCTCTCCTCCCCCACTTCGAACGGACACAAAAGCCGATGGCTTCGGGCGATGCGATCGTCCCGAGACCATCGGCGAAACCGGGGTCATCTTTCCCGGGGCACCTACGATCCCAGCGAAGATCGCATTCTGTGCCGCCGCCTGCGTGGGCGCTGGGCTTCATACCCTGCCCGTGCGGCTGACGGTTCCCGTTTTTTCAACCGCCGCCAAGATCGCGTATGAATTCAGGTTTGGCTTGGCTGGATTGGGATACGAGGGCCGCATTGAGGCTGCCGGATCGGAAGCCCTCGAGGTCCAGGGTCACATATCGAAACCCCAATGCCTTGAGGCCCTCGACCACCCCCTCGCGGACCCCGGGCTCGATCAGGCGCCCGAGCTCGGCGAGCGGCACCTCGACGCGGGCCACCTCCCCATGGTGGCGGAGCCGAAGCTCGCGGAACCCGACGGAGCGGAGCAGGGATTCCCCTTTCTCGACCATGGTCAGCTTCTCCCGGGTGATTTCCATGCCATAGGGGATGCGCGAGGCGAGGCAGGGCGAAGCCGGCTTGTCGTGGCTCGCGAGCCCGTAGCTCGCCGCCGCCTCGCGGACGTCGTGCTTGGTGAACCCCAGCTCGGCGAGCGGCGAGCGCACCTCCCGCTCGGCGGCGGCGCGCCGGCCGGGCCGCCAGTCGCCGAGGTCGTCCGCGATCGTGCCGTCCAGGATCGCCCGGGCGCCGCTCCGCGCCGCCGCCTCGGCGAGCCTGCGGTAGAGCTCGCTCTTGCAGTGGTAGCAGCGGTCGGCGGGGTTGGAGCGGAACCGCGGGTCGGAAAGCTCGCCCGTGGCCACCACCTCGACCCGCGCCCCGAAGCTCCGCGCCTGCTCGAGCGCCAGCGCCAGCTCCCGCTCGGCGTAGGAGTCGGAGCGGCCGATCACACCGACCGCGCGCTCCCCCAGCACCTCGTGAGCCACCCGGAGCACCAGGCTCGAGTCCACGCCCCCGGAGTAGGCGACCACCACCGAGCCCAGGTCGCGCAGCAGCTCGCGCAGCCGGGTGAGCCGGTCCTGCCAGGCGGGCTCCGCGGCGGGATCGGCGGGGCGGGCGGCGATCTGGACCAGCGCGTCGGGGGACATGGGAGGGCGAGAGTATCACACGCGCACCGCGGCCCCGGCGCGCGCGGCAGACTACGAAGGCGGCATCGCCAGCAGCGACTCGCCGGCGGCGGGCCGGGCGTCGGAGCCGGCCTGCATCACGCGCGCCTCGCGAATGTTGGCGAGGTGCTGGGCGTAGGTGCGGGCGAAGATGTGGCGACCGTCGCCGCGGGCGACGAAGTAGAGGTCGGTCACGCCGGGGGTCGGATCCAGCACCGCCCGGATGCTCTCCTGGCCGGGGTTGCAGATCGGGCCGGGCGGCAGGCCGACATAGAGATACGTGTTGAACGCGGTGTTCGAGCGGAGCTGGTTCAGGTAGACGCGCGAATGGGGGCTGCGGCCCAGGCCGTAGGACACGGTGGGGTCGGCCTGGAGCTTCATCCCGCGCTCGAGCCGGTTGAGGTAGACGCGGGCGATGTGCGGGCGCTCGTCGTCCTTCATGGCCTCGGACTCGACGATCGAGGCGAGCGACAGGATCTGGTGCACGGTGAAGCCGAGCGGCAGCGTGTCGCGCCCCGTCATCGCGCGGCGCAGCACGTCCTTCTGCCGCTGGGCCATGGTGCGGAACGCGACCTCCGGCGAGGTGCCGGGCAGGAACTCGTAGCTGTCGGGCGCGAGGTAGCCCTCGAGCGAGGAGGCGTCCACCTTGAGCGAGTCGAGGAAGCCGCGGTCGTGGGCGAGCGAGTCGAAGGCCGCGACCTGCACGCCCAGGTGGTTCGAGAGCAGCAGGCTCACCTCGGAGAGCGTGAGCCCCTCGGGGATGGTGACCAGGTTGAGCCCGCTCATGCCGGAGGCCAGCGCGCGCAGCAGCGCGGGTACGGTGGTGCCGAGGGGGAACGAGTACTGGCCGGCCTTGATGTGGCGGTCGAGCTCCATCACGCGCGCCAGCACCAGGAAGCTGACGGTGCCGTGCAGCAGGCCCACGCGCTTCAGCTCGTTCGCGACCCCGCGCAGGTTCTGGCCGCGCATCACCATCACGACGCGGCGCTCGCGGGGGGGAAGGATGCCGGCGGGCAGGAACAGGTCGCCGCCGATCGCGAGCCCTGCCGCCACGAGGAGCAGCAGCGCCCAGCGCCGCGGCCGGAACGGACCGGTGCGCGCGGCGGGTCTCGGCTTGCTCGCCACGGGGCTCACTCCTCTCTGCCGCCCGCGGCGGCCCGGATGCGCAGCAGGTACGATTCGAGCAGCGCGACCGCCGCGCCCTGGTCGACGCGCGCGCGGGATCGCCCGCGCCGGGTTCCGACCTCGCGCAGGCGGCGCTCGCTGAGCGCCGAGGTGAGGCGCTCGTCGTAGGTATCGACCGGAAGGCCGGTGCGCCGCGCCAGCGCGTCGGCGAAGCGCTGCGCGCTCTCGGCTGCCTCGCCGCGCTCGCCGGAGAGCAGCAGCGGCAGCCCCACCACGATGCGCTCCGCTTCACGCTCGACCGCGGCCGCCGCGACCCGCGCCAGCGCGTCCGCTCCCCCGCGCACCACGAGCGTTTGGAGGCCGGTCGCGATGATCCCGTTCGGGTCGCTCACGGCGAGCCCGATGCGGCGCTCTCCCCAGTCCACGGCGAGAATCCGCGGCACGGTCTCCGGCACTAGCCGCCCGCGCGCGGCGCCGGACGGCGCTTCATCAGCACGCACGACGTGCCGGACGGGGAGAACTGGAAATCCACCGAGTCCATGCACTGGCGCATGATGAAGATCCCGCGCCCGCGGGGGTCGAAGATGTGCTCGGGCGAGGTCACGTTGCCGTTCACGTCTTCGAGCTTGAAGCCCGTTCCGAGATCGTGCACCGAGATCTCGAGCCGGTCGGGGAACACGCTGAAGGTGGTGTCCACCGGCTTCGAGGCATCGCGGTGGTGTCCGTGCTGGATCGCGTTCGTGCCGGCCTCGATCACCGACATGGTGACCTGAGAGGCGGAGTCCTCGTCGAACTCGAGTCGCTGGCACAGCGACTGGGCGACGTGATCGAGCACGGCGAGCAGGTCGAGCCGGCTCGGCATCCGCAGGGTGATGACCTGCGGCGTGGCTGGCGGTGCGGTCATGGCGTGGCTCATCCCCGGCGTTGCTCCCGGTGCTCCTCCAACCACCCGAGCGCCGCGGCCAGGTCTGCGGGCAGCGGCGCCTCGAAGCGCAGCCGCACCGCGGACACCGGATGCGCGAACTCCAGCTCCGAGGCGTGCAGCGCCTGACGCGGAAGCATATCAAGCAGTGCCTCCACCACGCTACGCTCGGCGGGCGAAGCGCTCAACCGCATTCTGGAACGCCCTCCGTAGACCCCATCCCCCACCACGGGGTGCCCGGCATGCGCCAGATGCACCCGGATCTGGTGGGTGCGCCCGGTGTCGAGGTCCAGCTCGAGCGCCGAGCACGCCCCGAAGCGCTCGGTCACGCGCCACCGGGTGCGGGCCGGCTTCCCCCCCCGCGCCACCACCGCCATGCGCTGGCGGTGCCGGGGGTCGCGCCCGATCGGGGCCTCGATCACGCCGGCCTCCGCCCGGGGATTCCCCCATGCCAGACCGAGATATCGGCGCCTTACCTCGCGATTCTTGATGGCCTCGATCAGGGCCCGGTAGGCCTGGGCCCCGCGGGCCACCACCATGAGGCCCGAGGTGTCTCGGTCGAGGCGGTGGACGATACCCGGACGCTCCGCCCCTCCCACGCCCGCGATCCCGGAGTCGTGGTGGAGCAGGGCGTGGACCAGCGTCCCGGAGCGCACGCCGGCCCCGGGATGGACCACCATGCCGGGGGGCTTGTTCACCACCAGGAGCGACTCGTCCTCGTAGACGATCGCGAGCGGTATGTCCTCGGGGACGAGCGCTGAGACACGCGGGGGCGGGAGGTCGACGTGCACCTGGTCGCCGCCCTGGAGGCGCAGGGAGGCGCGCGCCGCGCGCCCGTTCACCCGCACCCGGCCCTCGCGGATCAGCGCCTGGAGCCGGCTCCGCGAAAGCTCAGCCTGCGCCCCCGCCAGGTAGCGGTCCAGACGCTCCCCCGCCTGCGGCGCGGGCACCACGAGCTCCAGCATCGGCCGCCTCCTCCACGTTCCGCTCCGGAGCCGGCGCGACGCCGGCGGCCGGGTGCGGCCTCCGTGTCCAGCCCAGGGCGAAGAGCGCCACGCCGACCGTCACCGCCGAGTCGGCGACGTTGAACACCGGGAAGCGCCACTGCCGCACGCCCACCTCGATGAAGTCCACCACCAGCCCGGTGCTGATGCGGTCCACCAGGTTGCCGAGCGCGCCGCCGAAGATGAGCGCGAGCCCCACCTCGCGCGCCCGCCCCTCGATCCGGCCGCGCAGGAAGAGGGCGAGGATTGCGCCCGCTGCGAGCAGCGAGAACAGGTAGAAGGGGAAGTTCGTACCCGCGCCGAGCCCGAACGCCACGCCGGAGTTGCGGGTGTAGGTGAGGCGCACGAACTCGCCGAGCACGGGCAGCGGGTCGCGATCGGCGAGCCGGTCCGTGGCCCAGCGCTTGGTCCACTGGTCGAGCGCGAACACCACACCGGCCACGCCGAAGAGCAGCCCCAGGGAACGTCTCACCCGGGCTGGCTCCGGCTGGCCTGCTGCTCCTCCTTCTGCTTGCACGACACGCACAGGCGCACGTAGGGCACGGCTTCGAGCCGGGCGCGGGCGATGGGCTGGCCGCAGGTCTCGCACACGCCGTAGGTGCCGTCGTAGATGCGCCGCAGTGCGGCCCGGATCTCGCCCTCCTTGCGGCCCTCGACCGAGGCGAACAGGAACGCCTTCTCGCGTTCCATGGCGTCGGTCCCGGCGTCGGCCATGTGGTACGAGTAGCCCGACAGGTCGCCCGAGCTGTCGCGCGGGTTCACCTTGAGCACCGTGGTCTCGAGGTGCCCCATATCCTTGCGGTTCTTCTGCAGCTCCTCGTGGAGCCGGGCCTCGAAGTGCTTGATGTCCTCGCTGGTCAGGGGCTCGGCGCCCGAGGGCTCGGGCCTCGCCGCAGGCCGGCGCGCCACGGCCGGAGCGGCCGCCGGAGCCGGCGGCGGCGCGTGCCGCTCGCTGGTGCGATCGCGCCGCTCGGGCGGGAGCACGCCGAGCGGGCGCACGGGAGGCGGAGGCGTGGCGGGGCGTGCCGCGCCGCGCCTCGCGGGCTGCTTGCCCTTGGCCACGGGGCGCGCGGCGGCCGCCGGCGTCTTGCCCCCCGCGCGAACGCCCGCGGCTGCGGGCGCGGGCTTGCGGTCCGCCCCCTTGGCCGCCTTCACCGGCGCCGCGTGCTTCGGGCGGCTCGCCGGCTTGGCGGGCTTCTTCTTGCCCGCCGCCGCTTTCGACTTCCGTGGGGTCGCCATGGACTAATCCTCCTTGATCTCGGCGGCTCCGGTCACGGCCGGGGCCGATCCGTGTTTGAGTGCGGGGAGTGAAAGTCGGGTGCTCGCTGCGCGGGCGGCGCGCGCGCCACGCCGGGCTGGTCCGGGCTTCATTCCGCCTCCTCGGTGCCCAGGCGCCGGACCACCTCGGTCACGAGCCGCATCAGGGCGGGGGCGGTGCGCCCCGCGACCGCGAGCACCTGCGGGATGCTCACGGGCTCGAGGTGGTCGGGCAGGCACGCGTCGGTCACGACGCCGAACGAGAGCACGCGCTGCCCGCCGTGGACCGCGGTGATGGTCTCGGGGACCAGCGACATCCCCACCACGTCCGCGCCGATCCAGCGCAGGAAGCGGTACTCGGCCGCGGTCTCGAGGGTGGGCCCGCTGAGCGCCACGAACACCGCGCGCGGGAGCGGCTGCTTCTGCTCGAGCGCGACGCGCTCGGCGAGGCCGATGAGCGCGCGCGAGTAGGGCTCGCTCATGTCCGGGAAGCGCGGGCCCAGCGCCTCGTCGTTCTCGCCGATCAGGGGGTTGTCGCCCATCAGGTTGATGTGGTCGGTCGTCACCACGATCGTTCCCGGCGCGAAGTTGGGGTTCATCCCGCCGCACGCGCTGGTGACGATCAGCGTGCGGCAGCCGAGGGCCTTGAGCACGCGCACCGGGAACGCCACCTGGCGCATGCTGTAGCCCTCGTAGTAGTGCACCCGGCCCTTCATCACCGCGACCTTGCGGCCCGCCAGCTCGCCGAGGTGGAGCTCGCCCGCGTGGCTCTCGACGGTCGAGACCGGGAAGTGCGGGATCTCGGCGTAGGGGATCGCGACCTCGAGCCTGAGCGCGTCGGCGAAGTCGCCGAGCCCGGTGCCGAGGATGATCCCGGCCTCGGGCGCCACCCGGCTCCGCCTGCGCACCGCGTCCGCCGCTTCGTCGATCTGCCGCGCCAGCTCCGTCGTCATGCCTCTCCCGCCTCGCTCAGCGCGCTCTCGAGCCTCTGCCTGAGCTCGCGCTCCTCGAGCCCTCTCACCTCGATCAGCTTGGTGCGCGACTTGAGCCCGCGCACGATCTCGATGTCCCGCGCCCTCACCCCGAGCGTTTCGCCCAGCAGCTCCGCGACCGCCTCGTTCGCCCGCCCGCCCTCGGGTGGGGCCGCCACCGCGAGCACCAGGCTCCCGTCCGGGCGCAGGCCCTTGAGCCCCGCGCGCCGCGCCCCGGCCCGCACGTGCACCGACAGGTGCGCGCTCACCCCAATCGCGCCGCCGCTTCGCGCAGCGAGTTGACCACGACCATCTGAATCAGCCACAACGCGAGCATCGCGATGAACGGCGCGAAGTCGATGCCGGAATACGCGGTCGGGAACAGCCGGCGCACCGGATTGCACACCAGGTCCGAGACCCGGTCGAGGAACATCACGATCGGGTTGTGCGGATCGGGGCGCACCCACGAGAGCAGGGCGTTGATGAGGATGATGATCATCAGCGACTGCAGCAGGAAGCCGAGCACCACCGCCAGCGCGCTCAGCAGGTTTCCGATCACGAACATTCCGCCGCCCCCGTTTCAGCCCCGCGCCCCGAACAGCGCCGTGCCCACGCGCACCAGCGTGGCGCCCTCCTCGGCCGCGACCTCGAAATCGCTGCTCATCCCCATCGACAGCTCCGGGAGCGCCATCCCGGTGGCCCGCGCCGCGCGCTCGCGCAGCTCGCGCAGCCGCGCGAAGTGCGGCCGCGCGTCCTCGGGCCGCTCGACCGGCGGGCCCACGGTCATCAGCCCGTCGATCGCGAGCCCCGACAGCGCGCGGGTCTGCTCCAGCAGGGCCTCCACGCCCTCCGGGGCCACGCCGAACTTCGCCGGCTCGCCGGCCACGTTGACCTCGATCAGCCCGCGGATCGTCCGGCCCGCCGCCGCGGCGTGCCCCGACAGCGCGACCGCGATCTCCGGACGGTCCACCGAGTGGACCCGATCGAACAGCTCCTCCGCGCGCGCCGCCTTGTTGCGTTGCAGGTGGCCGATCAGGTGCCAGCGCGCCGCGCCGCGGCCGATCGCCGCGACGTGCGACTCGGCCTCCTGCACCCGGCTCTCCCCCAGGTCGCCCACGCCGAGCGCGAGCGCCTCGCGCACCGCGGCGGCCGGCACGGTCTTCACGACCGCGATCAGCGTGACGTCCGCCGCCCGGCGCCCCGACCGCGTCGCGGCCCGGTCGATCCGCTGCCGGACCGCCTCGAAGCGGCTCCGAAGGCTCGAGGCGTCGTTCACGGAACGCGCGAGGGTAGTCACCGACCGGGCGCCCTGCAAGCGGAAAAAGGAGGGAAAAAGTGGAGGCGGCGGGAATCGAACCCGCGTCCGAAAGTCAGTCCCCAGAGAGATCCTACAGGCTTGTCCGGCCGTTTGAATCTCGCACGCGTCCGCTCCGACCGGCGGGATCAGTCACGTGCCAGCCCTACAGAATCTCGTCCGCAGCCCTCGGGCGGAGCGTTGGACCAGCCTGCGTTTGTCTGACGCTCGCACCGGCCCCCACAGGCGGGGTCCGGGCGACCGTCGCCGCTATCTAGGCGGCGAGAGCCAACTGCGTGTTGGCAGTTGTGACGTTCCCGCTTTTTTGACGAGGTCACGGGTCCCCGGCCTGCACTTCCTGGTTCTCGACCCCCGTCGAAACCGATCGCCCCCCTCGATCCACGAGTCGCACGCAGCGCGACTCCGAAACATTGGCGCCTCCGACGGGGGGATCCCGCAGCCGCCGCGAGGGCGGACGAGATCACCGGAGGCGCCATTTGGAACGCCCGTCCGGGCCTCCCGCGGCCCGAAGCCGCGCGAGGTCAGAACGGAATGTCGTCGTCGGTCCCGGGCCCGGCCCCGATGTCGCCGTTCGCGGGCTCTTCGGCCGGCACGGTCGCACCCACATCCTCGGGGGCGCGGTCGCTGCGCCCGCCCAGCATCTGCACGTTCTGGGCGATGATCTCGGTGCTGAAGCGCTTCTGGCCCTGCTGGTCCTGCCACTGGCGGGTGCGGATGCGGCCTTCGACGTAGATCTGACGGCCCTTCGTCAGGTACTGCCCGCAGATCTCGGCGAGCTTGCCCCACGCGACCACGCGGTGCCACTCCGTCGCTTCCTGCTTCTGGCCGTTGCGGTCGGTCCAGCGCTCGGTGGTGGCCAGGCGCAGGTTCGCGACCGGCTGCCCGGCCTGGGTGAAGCGCATCTCGGGGTTCGCGCCGAGATTGCCCACCAGAATGACCTTGTTGACTCCGCTCATCCTCGACTCCTCAACCGGGGGCCGCCGATCCGGGGCCCACGAAACGAAGTCGTAGAATAATCTTCCATGCCGGCTCCTGCAACCGCGGCGGCTCGCTGGCGCCCCCGCGAGAGCCCGCCGCGCGTTGACGCACCTCGGCGGCCGCGGCTATTCTGCCCCGCGCGAATCGCTACGAGATCACCGGGGCGTAGCGCAGCCCGGTAGCGCACCTGCTTTGGGAGCAGGGTGTCGGAGGTTCAAATCCTCTCGCCCCGACTTTCTTGCCGGCCGCGATCGTCGCGATGGCGATCCGAGTCGACGGGAACCCCGCGCCTGTAGCTCAGAAGGATAGAGCAACGGATTTCTAATCCGTCGGTCGGGGGTTCGATTCCCTCCAGGCGCGCCAGCATGAGGCCCGGTCCGCGTTCCGGCGTGCCGCGTCGGGCCCGCGGCGCGCGCCGGCCGATCGCGCAGCCGTTTTTGGTGGATGTAGCTCAGTTGGTAGAGCACTGGACTGTGGCTCCAGGTGTCGCGGGTTCGATCCCCGTCATCCACCCCAACTTCGCCGCGGCGCGGAGTGTCCGGCTCGCGCCGAGGCCGACCGCGGCGCCGCAGCGCCCGCGCGTGGAGGTGCACATGTCGAAGAGAATCGTTCGCTGCGGCTTCGCGGCCGCAGCGCTGGTCCTCGGCCTTCACGGCCCGGCCCGGGCCGCGGAGGAGAAGGCGGCCGGCGCGGCCGCGGCGGACTCGGCGGTGCGCGCGGCCGAGACCGCCCGCGGGCAGGCCCTGCTCAAGGCGGACACCACGGCGCTTTCGCGCCTGGTGGCCGACGAGTTCATCGAGATCTCGCGGCTTGGAACCATCCGCACCAAGGCCGACAACCTCCGCGAGATCGCGAGCGGCGGGCTCAAGCTCACCTCGGTGAAGTACGACAGCCTGACGGTCCGGGTCTACGGCGACGTCGCCGTCCTCCAGGGCATCGCGGACAACGCCGGCACGTTCCGCGGCATGCCCTTCGGCGGCAGGATCCGGTACACGCGGGTCTTCGTCCGCCGCGACGGCCGCTGGCAGGCGGTCGCCATGCAGCAGACGATGATGCAGTAGTGCCCGCCGCCTCCCCGGCAGCTACGTAGCCGCCTCGACCGCTGCCCGGCGGCCGCCGAGAGCCCTCGCGCCCTCTCCGCTCGACGCGTCGGGCCGGCGCGCGCCTCCGGCCTTCCTCCAGAACCACCCGCGCGACAATCGGTTGCGGGGCGGCCCCAGGATCAGCCACGGCTCAAGCGCCCCCCGCCGCGCGCCGATAACCGAGCGCATAGGGATGTCCCCTCCGGCCGAAAGGAAGCTCGGTGAGCCACGACCTGCGCTACTGGATCGAGACCATCTCGCTGTGGAAGCCGCTGGTGAGCGGCTTCCGCTTCCTGTGGGGAGCGCACGACCCGCTGTGGCTGATGACGATCAAGCGCTGCTTCCTGCTCCTGCCCCTGGGCGCGATCGCGTTCGGCTACTGGGCGAGCGTGCTCAGCGTGCCGTCGCTCCTGGTCCGCACCCATCGCCGCACCTACGTCGGGCTGGTGCTCATCACCTGGTGGGACCTGGCGCGCGCCACCTTCACCTTCTGGGGCGGCGTGCTCCGCTTCCTGCTCCGGATCACCATCTCGGCGCTCGGGCTCGCCCAGGTGCTGATCGTGGGGGTGTGGACGGTGATCAAGGAGCTGTTCCTGATGCCGCTGCGCCTGCTCCGGAACGTCGGCAGCAACTTCATGGCGCCCGGCACCCCGTGGATCGCGGTGTTCATGACCTTCTTCTGGTGCGTGTTCGAGGCCATCATCTTCACCTTCGTGATGACCTCGCTCGTGATCGACACGCTCTCCAACCTGGCGGGCACGCAGCTGACCGAGAGCGCGATCCGCATCCCGCTCTTCCTCTTCATGCTGTTCATCGCGCTCGGCAGCTACGCGGTGCTCTCGACCTTCACCCAGGCGGTCCAGTCGCGGAACTGGGCGACGGTCGTGAAGATCGGCGTGGTCGAGTCGGTGGCGCTGTTCGTCGAGGTGGTCTTCCTCTACCGGGAATTCGTCGACGCGCTGGTGCCGTGGTTCGCGCAGCACACCTCGGGCAAGTTCGAGCTCGGGATCTGGGGCACGCTCGGGATCGCGGGGCTCACCTGGCTCGGCATCCGCAGCCTGTCGTGGTTCCTGTTCGCTTCGGCCGGCACGCCCACCATCATGGCGATCATCCAGGGCCAGGGCGTGGGGGCGGGCGCCGGCGGCGGCGGTCAGCAGCCGCTGAGCCTTTTCTCGCCCGGCTTCCTCACCCAGCTCCAGAGCGAGTTCTCGTGGGTGGCCGACGAGGGCGAGCGCCTGGTGAGCGCCTTCCTGGTGCCGCCGATGCAGCTGATCGCGGCCGCCTTGAACTTCGTGACGCTGCTGGTGTCCAACCGCCACTTCCTCGACCTGCCGCTCACCAGCATCAAGGACTTCAAGGACGCCCGGGCGCTGGCCAAAGACCTCCTCGGCAACCCGTCCGCCGCGAAGGCGAACCCCTGAGATGCGCGCCCTGACGATCGCATTGGTGGTGGCGGGGCTCTCGAACCCCCTCCCCAACCTGATCGCCCAGTTCAAGCAGGCGACCAAGCCCAAGCCGCCGGTGCCGGCGGCGGGCCGGCTGGTGCTGTTCGTCGGCCTCGACATCAGCGGCTCGTTCATGAACGGGCGCTACTTCGACGACTCGATCCACTTCCTCGCGCGCTACCTCCACGGGCACCTGCACGGCTACGGCGGCATGGAGCCGCTGCACTCGCTGTTCGTGGGCTCGATCGGCGGCGAGAAGAAGGACGAGCCCAAGACGCTCTACCCGATCCAGACCTTCGAGGATCGGTCGATCGACCAGATCGAGGCCGAGCTGCGCAAGATCTTCCCGAAGAACAAGGTGAACAAGTTCACCGACTACAACTCGTTCTTCGAGCAGGTCGCCGACATGGTGGACACGCGCAAGCTGATCCTGAAGCCGCTCGCGATCGTGCTGCTCACCGACGGCGTCCCGGACGTCGGCGGCAACAGCCGGGAGGAGAAGTTCCGCAACCTCCGCCTGAAGCCGCTCGAGGGCCTGTCCCGCAACATCACCCTGCGGGTCCTCTACACCGACGCGGTCACCGCCAAGTGCTGGCGCGACGAAGTGCCCCGCAGGCGCATCAAGGTGTGGACCCAGGACGCCGTGGTGATGGACAACTGGAAGAGCCCGCGCATCCTGTCCCCCGCCAAGGCCCCGGAGCAGCAGGACAAGTACTTCGCCTGGATCCGCGACAACGTCGATTTCTACCCGCGGCTGCGGCCGGTGGACTAGCCTTCACAGGCCCTCTCGCGCCCGCAGAGGGTCGGCCGCGCCGCACCTCCCGCCTCAGATCTCGCGCAGCTCCTTGACCAGTGCCGCGACCGCCCGCGCGCGGTGGGAGAGCGCGTTCTTCTCCTCCGCCGAGAGCTCGGCCAGCGTCCTTCCGGTTCCCTCGACCTCGAAGACCGGGTCGTAGCCGAAGCCTGCGGTCCCGCGCGGCTCCAGGGTGATGTGGCCCTCGAGCACGCCCTCGGCCACGATCGGCGCTCGCGCCGGGAAGCACGCGACGCACACCGTGCGGAAGCGCGTGCCGCGCCGCGCGGGCTCGATCCCCGCCATGCGGCGGAGCAGCTTCCGCACGTTGGCCTGGTAGCCCGCGCCTTCGCCGGCGTAGCGTGCCGAGTACACGCCCGGCTCCCCGCCCAGCGCCGCGACCTCGAGCCCGGTGTCGTCGGCGATCGCCGGGAGGCCGGTGAGCGCGACCGCCGCGCTCGCCTTGGCGAGCGCGTTCTCCTCGAGCGTGCTCCCCTCCTCGGGGGCGGGCGTGGCGCCCGCGAACTCGCCGAGACCCACGAAGTCCGCGAGCTCGCGCGGCAGGAGGTCGCGCAGCTCGCGCAGCTTGTCCGGATTGAACGTGGCGATCACGAATCGCGCGCGTGGCTCGCGCGCGGAACCCGCGCCCGGTGCGGGCGAAGGCACGCCGCTAGGGGAGCAGCCCCGAGCCCGCCAGCAGCTTGCGTTGCGCCGCGACCACGCGCCGGATGCCGGCGCGCGCGAGGCGCAGCAGGGCGCGCAGCTCGGGATCGGTGAAGGTGACGCCCTCGGCCGAGCCCTGCACCTCGACGTAGCGGCCCGAGCCCGTCATGACCACGTTCATGTCGACCTGGGCTTGCGAGTCCTCGACGTAGGCGAGATCGAGGCAGGGCACGCCGGCCACCACCCCCACCGAGATCGCGGCCACGGTGTCGCTGAACGGAGGACCGGCGAGGTGGCCGCGGTTCGAGAGCGTGACGAAGGCGTCGTGGAGCGCCACCATCGCGCCGTTGATGGCGGCGGTGCGGGTCCCGCCGTCGGCCTCGAGCACGTCGCAGTCGAGCAGGATGGTGCGCTCGCCGAACGCGTCGAGCCGGGTGACGGCGCGCAGCGAGCGTCCGATCAGGCGCTGGATCTCCTGGGCGCGTCCCCCGGTCTGGGCGGTGCGCGGCGTGCGCTCGCCGGTGGAGCGCGGCAGCATCCCGTACTCCGCGGTCACCCAGCCCTGCCCCTTGCCGCGCCGCCAGTGCGGAACGCGATCCTCGACCGTGGCGGTGCACAGCACGCGGGTGCGGCCCATCGAGACCAGCGCCGAGCCCTCGGCGGGCGGCATCACCCCACGCTTGATCCGGAAGGGCCGCGCCTGGCGCGGCGTCCGTCCGTCGGGCCGGGTGGCGGGCGGCGGCTCGGGCTGCCCGGAGCGCGCGCGGATCGCCTGGGGCGGGCGCGTCACGGCTCGAGCCCCATGCCGCGAGCCGGCACGCGCTCGAACCACGGCAGGTCGGTCTGGTCCACCACCGTGGTGGGCGGCAGCTCGCGCCCCAGGAACGACTGCGCGATGCGGGTGAAGTTGCGGGGCTCGTCGCTCACGTAGAAGCGATGCTCGGGCGGGCCGGCCGCGAGCTGGCCGCGCTGGCGGAGCAAGATCCCGAGCGCGCGCGCGGCCTCCGCCCCCGAGTCCACCAGCTTCACTCCGGGGCCCATGAGCGCGCCGATGAGCGGCGCGATCAGCGGGTAGTGGGTGCAGCCCAGGATCAGGCTCTCGAGAGCGGCGGCGCGCAGCTCGGCGAGGTATTCCTCGGCCACGCTGCGCGTCACCGGGTGATCGATCCAGCCCTCCTCGATGAGCGGCACGAACAGCGGGCAGGCGCGCGAGATCACGCTCGCCCCGGGCAGCGCGCGCGTCAGGGCCACGGCGTAGGCGCCGCTTCCCACCGTGCCGAGGGTGCCGATCACGCCCACGCGGCCGCGCGGGCTGGTCGCCACCGCGGCCTCGACCGCGGGCTCGATCACGCCCACCACCGGGATCGAGAGGTGGCGGGTGAGCTTGTCGAGCGCGTACGAGGAGGAGGTGTTGCAGGCCACCAGCAGGCACTTGATGTTCTGCTTCACCAGGAACGCGGCGATCTCGAGGCTGAAGCGCGTCACCGTGGCGCCCGACTTGCTGCCGTACGGGAGCCGGGCGGTGTCGCCGAAGTAGACCACCGACTCGGCCGGCAGGGCGCGGAACAGCTCGCGCACCGCGGTGAGCCCGCCGAGCCCGGAGTCGAAGACGCCGATCGGTCTCGGATCGTGAGTGGCGGGCATGCGATGGGTCCTCAGGGCCAGTCCGATGCGTCGATGGGCCGGTCGAGCGGGATGTGCCCGCCCAGGGTCGCGATCGGCTCGCCGCCGCACACCAGCAGCACGCGCTTCACCCCGCTCAGGTTCGCGGCCAGCGTTCGCACCAGGGACGCGACCGCCAGGTACTCGGCGTCGGCGCCGCCGTGAAAGCCCTGCACGAAGGAGCGCGAAAGATCCACGGTCAGGAGCCCGTCCGGGTCGAGGTAGGCGAAACGCACCGACGTGCCCGCGGGCAGCACCGCAACCCCGCCGCGGGCCGGGCCGCGATCCAGCTCGCGCACCAGCGCCGCCACCCGTTCGTGGAGCGTCGCCGGCTCGACCAGCTCCCGCGCCTCGCCCACCAGGCTGTCACCGCCCGGGGACGCGAAGTAGAGCTGCACCGCCCGGAATCCGGCGCTCGCGGTATCGACGGCCGCCGGCCTCTCGTGTAGCCCCGGACGGCGCTGGGTCCAGCGCCACCCGGCCCACGCTAGCACGGCGAGAATCAGGGTCACAACCAGCACGCGCCGCTTCATGCCGGGCCTAGTCGTTGCGCTGGTACGCCACGATCCCGTCGGCGATCCCGGCCGCGAGGTCGGTGAGCCCGCTCGGCTGAGCCACGCGCGCCCGGTCGCGGGGCGCGGTGAGGGTGGCGCACTCGAGGAGGATGCCGGGGGCGTTCACCCCCAGCAGGGTGAGCGGGAGCCGCTCGCGCAGCCGCACCGGCCCGAGGCCGCGCAGCTCCATCACCCCGAGCACCGCATCCCCGAGGGCGCGGGCCTGCACGGCGTGGCGCGTGGCCACGTCGCTCCACGGCAGCACCGCGACCGGACGGCCGGGGCCGCCGGCGCGCGCCTCGGCGTCGCGCGAGGCGAACGTGGCGGGCGGGCAGTAGACCGTGGCGCCGCGCGCCGCCGCGGCCGGAAAGCCGTCGAAGTGGAGCGAGAGCACCAGGTCGGCGCGCGCCTTGTTGGCCGCCTGCGCGCGCTGCTCGATCGAGAGCGCGACGTCGCGGTCGCGGGTGAGCACCACGCGCACCGCGAGCCGGCGCTCGAGCTCGAAGCGGAGCTGGCGCGCGAGCGCGAGCGTGAGGTCCTTCTCGACCGCGTCGCCCACGGTCACGCCCGCGTCCGCGCCGCCGTGCCCGGGGTCGATCACCACCACGTGGATCGGACGCACCCCGCGCGGGCCCTCGGGCGCGAACGGCTCGAGCCCCGGGCCTAAGCGCGGCGAGAACTCGAGCGTGACCCGCCCGGCGCGCGGGGAGCGCGCGATCCGGAACGCCTGGGCCTCGGGCGAGAGCGCGAGCTCGAACGCGCTGCCCGTCGAGGTGGGGATCGAGCGTAGCCTGAGGATCGATCCGTCGCCGGGCAGCGATTCGGGCAGCGCGCCAGTGAAGAACGCGTCGAAGCGCACCCGGAAGTGCTGGCGCGAGCGGTTGGCGACGGTCACCTCGCCCGAGCCGTCGATCGGGAACGTGATGCGGGTCGCGGACTCGATGACCGCGACCCTGGGTGCCCCCAGCGTCCCGCCCGCCGGCAGCACGACCACGCGCCCGCGCCGCGGATCGTAGTAGAGCCGCGCGAGCGCCGAGTCGCGCGGCAGCGACTCGAGCAGCTCGACCGGGACCTGGAGCTCGCCGCGCAGCGAGATCACCGGGCTCGAGAGCCGCAGCGTGCGGTCGTCGGCCACCACGAACGGGTTGTCGACCGTGAGCACCAGGTGATGGGCGCCGCTCCGCAGCACCAGCTTGCGCACGTCGGGGCGCCAGAACTTGGCGGCGTCGAGCAGCCGCGCCAGCTCGTTGGCGCCGAGGTGCGGGACGCCGTCGACGCGCGTGACCGGCACGGTCTCGAGCGCGTCGCCCGCGGCCTTAGCGGGCGCGCCGGCTGCAAGGAGCGCGAGCAGGGCGAGCGCCGCGGCCGCGGGTGCCAGGCGCCCCGCGGGCCGCGTCACTCGCCGCGCTCCGCGCCGCGCCGTGCGCGGTCGATCTCGCGCTTCGCGTCGCGCTCGGCGATCGCGTGGCGCTTGTCGCTGGTCTGCCGTCCGCGCGCCACGCCCAGCAGCAGCTTGGCGTAGCCGCGCGCGAAGTAGAGCTTGAGCGGGATCAGAGTGTGGCCCTTGCGGGCCACGGCGGCCTTGAGCTTCTCGATCTCCGCACGGTGGAGCAGGAGCTTGCGGGTGCGCACCGGGTCGGCGTTCCAGCGGTTGCCCTGCTCGTAGGGCGGGATGTGGAGCTGGCGCACCACGGCTTCGTTCCCCTCGACCGTGGCGTACGCCTCGGCCAGGCTCGCCTTGCCGGCGCGCAGGCTCTTCACCTCGGTCCCGGTCAGGACCAGCCCGGCCTCCACCGTGTCCAGGATCGTGTAGTCGTGCCGGGCGCGCCGATTCTGCGCGACGACCCGCTCGGAGGGCTGGTCCTCTTTGACCATGGCTCGGGAGATCCTGAGGGACGCGGCGGGTTCGGTGGGGCGAGGGCTCGACGTCCCGGGCCGGCCGGACAGGGCAGAGCAGTGGTGCGGAAGGGGGGATTTGAACCCCCACACCCTTTCGGGCGCTAGAACCTGAATCTAGTGCGTCTGCCAGTTCCGCCACTTCCGCGAAAAGACCGGGCGGAAATATAGGCGGTGCGGGAAGCGTGCGTCAATGCGACGCCGGGAGCAGAAACGGGGTCGCGAGGCGCCGGCGGCGCGCGCACGGGGCCACGCCGCGCGCCCCGCGATGCCGCGCCGGGGCGTCGATCAGATCGTGATCTCGCAGATCCACAGCGACTCGCGCCCGTCGGGGCGGCGCACGACGTGGACCGGGTTCTTGAGATCCAGCTCGCCGGGGCGCACCACGAACCAGGCGTGCTGCGGCACGCCGTCGGCCTCGAGCCGCCGGTAGTCGGGCACCCACAGGTCGCCGTACATGAAGCGCATGTTCCCGTAGCGCACGTACACCTCCCAGTCGCCCACCACCCGCATGTCGCGCGGCTCGCGGAACCAGCGCGCCGGGTCGTGGCCGAGCGTGACGAGCGTGATCGCCCACGGCTCGTTCATCCCGATGGTGGTGACGAACACCGCGTCCGAGTCGCGCAGCCTGGACTTGAGCCAGCCCGCGGCCTCGACCAGGTCGGTGTGGTAGCCGTGATAGATCTCGGGCCGGCGGTTGTACTCGCCGAAGTAGCGGGCGAGGAACCGCCCGTCGAGCGCGACCGCCGCGAGCGCGAGCGCGGCCGCCGCGGCGAGCGCGAGAGCGCGCCCGCGCGCGCGCAGCCAGGTCCAGGCGCTGGTCGCGCCGAACGCCCCGAGCAGAAGGAGGGCCGGGATGCCGGGCGCGCTGCGCAGCGCGTGCACGCTCAGGTAGCGGCTGATGACGTCGCCCGCGGGATAGGCGGCGAGCATCGCGATCAGCACGCGCGCGGCCCGGCTCGCGCGCGCGCGGGCCGCGAGCGCCACGAGCCCGGCCGCCATGCACGGCAGCAGGTACCAGGAGAACTCGCCCTGGCCGATCGGCTTCACGATCTCGAACAAGTCGCCGCGCGCGAACAGGAAGTCGGGGTGGAAGTGCGCCGCGTAGCGCGCGAGCACCAGGCCCGCGATCTGCGGCAGCGGCGTGCCGGGCGCCCACAGCCGTGTCATCTCCCAGCGGTGCGCGATCATCGGGTCGGTGAGGTGCCTCCACGCGAGCGGCCCGGCCATCGCGCCGAACCCGAGCGCGAGCCCCGCGAGCGCCGCCGCCCCGGCCCGCGAGCGCAGGAGTCTCCACCACGCCGCGGGATCGATCGCGACCAGCAGGAGGAACAGGAGCGGGAAGTAGAGCCGCATGGGCTGGAAGCCGTAGCACGCGATCCCGGCGGCGAGCCCCGCCGCCGCGGCCCAGGCCGGGCTCGGCTCCGCCTCGGGCCCGTCCGCGAGCGGGAGCCGGGCGCGCAGCAGCAGGGCCGGAACGATCAGCGCGAAGAGCGTGCACTGGTGGGCTCCCACCCCGAACCGGCTCAGGAACAGGTGCCAGGCGTTGACCGCGAGCATCGCAGCCGCCAGCAGGCCGGCGGGGCGGCCGAAGAGCCGCGCGCCGACCCCGTAGAGGAGCGGCACGCACGCGATCCCGCTCACCGCGGCCGCGAGGCGCGTGCTCCACACCCCGAGCCCGCCCAGGAGCTGGAACGGGATCAGCGTGTAGAAGTAGAGCGTGGCCGGGTAGTCGCCGATCCCGTGGCCGTAGAAGACCGGCCATGGCTGGCCGGTCATGTCGCGCCCGGTCTTCAGGAGGCACCACGAGATCCAGGCGCTGATCGCTTCGTCCTGGTTGAGCCCCGGCGGCGAGAGGTCGAGACGGTAGAGCCGGAGGATCGCGGCGACCAGCGTGATCGCGAGGAGCCAGAGTCGAGCGCTGCGCGCGGTGAGCGCGGGCGGGGCGCCGGGAGGCGGCGGGCGGCGCGGGGGCGAAGGCCGGGGCGGGCTACCGCTCCGCGCGCGGGAGCGGGGCGCGGGCGGAGTGCCGCCGCGGGCGCTCACGCCGGATCAGCGGCGCTTGCGCTTCAACACGCGCTCGGTCGCGGCGACGATGTCCCTGGCGCGCAGGCCGAAGGCGTCCATGAGCTCGGCGGGCTTGCCGGACTGGCCGAAGCGGTCGTGGACCGCGACCAGCTCCATCGGCACCGGGTGGGTCTGCACCACGACTTCGGCGACCGCGCCCCCGAGGCCGCCGTTCACCTGGTGCTCCTCGGCGGTCACGATCGCGCCGGTCTCGCGGGCGCAGCGCTCGATCAGCGCGCGGTCCAGGGGCTTCACGGTGTGGAGGTCCACCACCCGCGCCGAGATTCCGCCCTGGGCCAGCGTCTCGCGCGCCCGCAGCGCCTCGTACACCATGACGCCGCACGCGATGAACGTGACGTCCGTGCCCTCGGCGAACACCTCGCCCTGGCCGAAGGTGAAGGGCGTGTCCTTCCCGGTCACCACCGGCACGTCCTCGCGCCCGAAGCGGATGTAGACCGGGCCCTTGTGGCGCGCGGCGGCGATCGTCGCCTTGTAGGTCTCCCAGAAGTCGCAGGGCACGATCATGCTCATGTTGGGGATCGAGCGGACGATGCTGATCTCCTCCATGGCCTGGTGCGTCGCGCCGTCGGGCCCCACCGAGATGCCGCCGTGGGCCCCGCCGATCTTCACGTTGAGGTTGGTGTAGGCGACCGTGACGCGCAGCTGGTCCGCCGCGCGGCACGAGGCGAAGGCGCCGTAGGTGGCGAAGAACGGGATCTTGCCCATGGCGGCGAGCCCGGCCGCCACCCCGCACATGTTCTGCTCGGCGATCCCGACCTGGATGAAGCGCTCCGGGAAGCGCTCGGCGAAGAAGCTCACCATGGTGGATTCGGTGAGGTCGCCCACCAGCACCACGATCCGTGGGTCCTGCTCGCCCAGGTCGACGAGCGCGCGGCCGAAGCCCTCGCGCGTCTTCTTCATCTCGACCTTCTCGGGCAGGGTGATGGTCGCGACGCTCACGCGGTCCTCAGTGGGCGAGCAGCCGCGCCGACCACTCGGCGTACGAGGTGCCGAGCTCCTTCAGCGCCTGCTCCCCCTGGTCGGGCTTCGGGGGCTTGCCGTGCCAGCGGTAGTCGTCCGCCATGTAGGAGACGCCCTTCCCCATCACCGTGTGCGCCAGGATCACGCTCGGCTGCCCCTTGTGCGCGCGCGCCATTGCGAAGGCGCCGAGGACGTCCTTCATGTCGTGCCCGTCGCAATCGATCACGTTCCAGTTGAACGAGCGCCACTTCGCGTCGAGCGGCTTGATCCCCATCGTGTCCTCGACGTCGCCGTCGATCTGCTTGCGGTTGCAGTCGATGATCCCGCACAGGTTGTCGAGCTTGTAGTGCGCGGCGAACATCGCCGCCTCCCAGATCTGGCCTTCCTGCTGCTCGCCGTCGCCCATCACGCAGTAGATCCGGCGCGGGTGCTGGTCGAGCCGGGAGGCCATCGCCACCCCGCAGGACACCGAGAGCCCCTGGCCGAGCGATCCCGCCGAGACCTCGATCCCCGGCGTGTCGTGCGCCGAAGGGTGCCCCTGGGCGTGGCCGTCGAAGGCGCGGAACTTCATCAGGTCGCGCAGCGGGAAGTAGCCGCGCTCGGCCATCAGAGAGTAGATCACGGGCGTGACGTGCCCGATCGAGAAGTGCCAGTAGTCGCGCTCCGGCCACTTCGGGTTCGCGGGGTCGATGTTGAGCTCGTGGAAGAACAGCGCCGTGCCGAAGTCCGCGCACGACAGCGGCCCGCCCGAGTGGCCGGTCTGGGACTTGATGAGCAGGGTGACGATGTCCCGCCGGATCTGGAGCGCCTTCTCCGTCAGCTTCTCGACCGGCCACTGGAGGCGGCCGGCGCGGTGGCCGGCTTCGATTTCGCTTGCGGAAACGGCTTCGGGGGCCACGAATTCCTCCCGTGGATCGAATCAGGGGGGTCCAACCCTCCGAGGCTACACTGCCGCTCGCGGCGCGGTCAACGCCTCGGCACGCGGTTGCAGCCGCCTCGAAACGCCGCTCGACTCAGGCCGCGACCCCCACGGCTCCTGCCACGCGCGCAAGCCGCCGGTCCAGAGTCAGAAGGCGGACTTGCGAGAGCACCGCGGACGCCAGCAGATGAGCATCGATCCAGCCGATGCCGCGGCCCGCCAGCCGGCGGCCGTCCACGAAAGCCAGGACATCCGCGTGCCTGGCCACCACGGCTCCCGGCAAGGTGGCCAGCAGCCGCAGGATCTCGCCGCGGTTGTGAAGCCGCCCGCACGCCAGCTCACCGACCACGAAGGGGTGGGTGAGGACCTCGCTGTCCTCGAGCAGCGAAACGAGTCTCGGGTTCCGGAATCGCAGGTGGTCCACCCACACCGAGGTGTCGACCAGGATCATGCCACCCGGCCGGATCGGCGCCTCGGGATCCCCGACAATCGCTTCTCGCTGCCCCCCAGACGGGCCAGACGCCGGGCGCCCTCCCGCGCGATCAGCGCTTCGAGCCCCATACGGACGAGGGAGGTCTTCTCCGAGACCCCGGTCAACTCCATTGCCTGTGCCAGGAGCTCTTCGTCGATGTTGAGAGTCGTTCTCATATGCATGACGATGCCACTTTCATGCATATCATTCAACCTCCCGGGCCCGGGACGACCGGGCCCCACCCGCCTCACCGGTACCGGCTCTTCAGGCTTCCCCATGTCACCGCGCGCGCCGGCGTGGTGTCGCAGGCGTTCGGCGCGCCCGGCGTGGGAACGCACGCGTTCCCCTGCGGGGGCGTGGCGCCGGTGTAGGGATTGAGGCCGTCGAACAGCGCCCAGCCTCCGGTTCCGTCCGGGAAGCGCCCAACCGCGCGGTCCGCGGCGGCCTCGTGGCTGCGGAAGTCGTAGCGGTCGGCGAGCAGCGTCTCGGCTCCCGCGACCTGCCACAGGATCACGGCGTCGCCGCTGTTCGCGAGCGAGAGCCCGAAGGCGGGATGGCCGGTCGCCCGCTCCCAGTCGTACGAGGCCTTGCCGTAGATCACGAGCCTCGCCCCCGCGGCGAGCGTCCCGGAGAGCGCGTAGCGCGGGATCGAGTCGCCGTCGGTGATCACGAAGCCGGAGAGATCCAGGAGGGCCGCGCCGGCGTTCACGACCTCGACCCACTCGTCGTCGCGCGACGAGAACGCTCCGCTGCCGTCCCAGTCGCGGGCCGGGCCGGCCATGATCTCGTTCAGCCGGAGCGGTGAGTCGGCGCACGCCGAGGTGGCGGCGGGAAGATGGGGCACGAACGCGAGGGCGAGGCAGGTGACGGCGGGCGCAAGGCGCATGGAACGATCCCCGCGGGGGCGAGTCGCGGGGGCGGACGTGGTGAGGCTCGGAGACGCGCCTTGCACCGCGCGTGCCGGAACGCGGCCGCCGCGCCGGGCGCGCGGCAGACGCGCCGCGGGTCGCGCCCCGTGTCCACGGTGCGCTCGCGGTCGCCCACCGCGGCGACAGCGGCGGCACTACTTGGCGCGCACCGCCAGGAACTCGCCGATGCTGTGGAGGGCGATCTTGATGTTCTCGAGGCTGTTGGCGTAGGAGAAGCGCAGGTAGCCCTCGCCGTGCGCCCCGAACGACGTGCCCGACAGGCTCGCCACGCCCGCCTCGTTGAGGAGCAGGTTCGCGAGCTCGGCGCTCTTGAACCCGGTCCCCCGGATGTTGGGGAACACGTAGAACGCCCCGCCCGGCCGCGAGCAGCGCACCCCGGGCAGCGCGTTCAGACCCTCGACGATCGTGTCGCGCCGGATCCGGAACTCCTCGACCATCGCCCTCACCTCGTCCTGCGGGCCCTGGATCGCGGCCTGCCCGGCCTTCTGGACGAAGGTCGCGGTGCACGAGTTGGAGTTGGTCATGAGCCGGGCGATGTGGACCGCGAGCCCCTTCTCCATGATGCCGAAGCCGAGGCGCCAGCCGGTCATGGCGTAGGTCTTGGAGAACCCGTCGAGCACGATGGTGCGCTCCGCCATGCCGGGCAGCGAAGCGATCGAGAGATGCCGGCCCTCGTACTGGATGCGGGCGTAGATCTCGTCGGCCAGGATGTGGAACTTGTGCCGGCGCGCGAGCGCGGCCACCCCCTCGACGGTCTCGGGCTTCAGCACCGCCCCGGTCGGGTTGTGCGGGGAGTTGAGGATCAGGAGCTTGGTGCGGCCGGTGACCTTCTTCTCCAGCTCGTGGAGATCGAGGTCGAACCCATTCTCCTCCCGCATGTGGAGCGGCACCGCCCGGGCGTTGAGGAAGTTCGCGACCGACTCGTAGATCGGGAATCCGGGGTTGGGGTACAGCACCTCGTCGCCCTCCTCGAGCAGGGCGAGCATGGCGAAGAACATGATGGGCTTGGCACCCGGCGTGACCACGACGTTGTCGGCGTCGCAGGGGATGCCGCGCTCCGCCTTCCAGCGCTCGGCGATCGCCTTGCGAAACTCGGGGAGCCCGGCCGACGGGCCGTAGTGCGTGAAGCCCTCCTCCAGCGCCCGGACGGCTGCGGTGCGGATGAGCCGCGGCGTGTCGAAGTCGGGCTCGCCGATCTCGAGATGGACCACCTTGCGGCCCTGGGCCTCGAGGTCCCGGGCGCGCGCCAGCACCTCGAACGCGGTCTCGGTGCCCAGCCGGCTCATTCGCTGCGCGAGCATCATGGTTCCCCCCTGAATCGGTCACGGAGCGCGCCCCGAACGGCGGGCCCCTGCGCGCCGCGTCCAGTCCAGCGTCCAGCGCAGCCGCGGATGCTTGCCGGCCGCCGACGCGAGATCGAGCGCGGCTCTCGACGTCCCGCCGCCGAGCGGCGCGCGGACTTCCAACCGGGTGCGCTCGCCGTCACCGGCGAGCGCACGCAAGACGAGACGATCGCTTTCCGCCTCCGCGAGGTAGAGGCTCTCGCCGCGCCGCGCGTGGTACACGGTGTGCGCGACGCCAAGGCTCGCGCCGAACGGGCCGCGCGCCTCGAGGCGCGCCGCGCTCACCACCCGCACCGCGTGGCGCGCGAGCCGGTCCTCACCCCAGGCTTCGTGCCGGAGCGCGAGGAGGAAGCCGGGCGGGCCGCCGCGCCACTCGCTCCAGATCCCGCGGCGCAGGCGACTCGGCGCCGCGCGCGCGGACGACGGAATGCGGCGCGCGCCCTGCTGCTCCTCGAGGCCCAACGCGAAGTTGCCATGTTGAGCGAAACGCAGGCTCACTTCAAGCGCCCCTCGCGTTCCCGCGAGACCCGGCCGGAAGCGCCACAGCGCCCCGATCGCGCGCAGCGCGGCGCGCCCTTGCTGCGAGTCGAGACTCACGGCCGCGGCCTCTGCCGGGCCGCTGCGCTCGGGCTCGGCGAGCGAGCGGAAGCCGTCGATCCCGCCGCGCGCCTGCCCCGCGAGCGCCGCGCGACCGAGCCGGCGGACCGCGCCCGCCTCCGCGCGCCATCTCCCCGAGCGATCCACGGCGATCTCGCCCTCGCCGCCGCGCCGGGCGAGTGCCAGGCTCCACTGATGCTCGCCGCCGCGCGCGCCCACCAGCCCGACGCTCGCGCCTCGTGCCGCGAGCCGCACGCCGCCCAGGTCGCGCCGGCCGAATCGCGCGGCCAGCGCCTCGACGCCGGGCCCGCCCCCGAGCCGCAACCAGGCGCCGTCTCCCGCGCGTCCGCGGAACCGGGCGCCGTCGCCGCGGTCGAGCGCGGCGCGGCTCCACGGCGCCCCGGCCGAGCCCAGCACCAGCCCGCGGCCCCAGCGCGGCGCGAGCCGGCCGATCCGCAGCGTGCCGCCGGCGGCGCGCGTATCCAGCGTGGCGCCGGCCAGCGGGTCGCCGGCGCCCTCGCGCACCTGGGCGCTCAGCTCGCCGTCGCGGTAGCGGACGCGACGCCTCGCCCGCGGCGCCTCGCCCGGCCGGCCGGTCGCGGCCAGGCCGATCTCGAGGCTTTCGTCCGCGAGCGAGTCGGCGCGCTCGATCTCGAAATCCTCGCCCTCGGGTGCCTCGGGCGGCGGCTCGAGCGCGGTGCTGTCGGGCACGGGGAGAGGCGCGTCGCCGCCCCGCGCGGGCGGCGCGAGGCCGGCGAGCGCGAGTGCCGCGGCGAGCGTCACGAGCGCGCGCCTCACGGCGGGAGGTCCGCTTCGGGGAGGCGCGCGAGCCCGATCGAGAGCCGGACGGTCTCGCCCAGCAGGGGATGGCTCTCGACCACGCCGGCCACGGCCAGCGCCCGGGCGCGCGCGGCGAGCCCGAGCGATCCGCGCGCCGGCTGGTCGCGCGCCCCGAGCCACACCGTGAGCGGGCCCGCAGCCAGCGCGAGCGTGGCGTCGTGCCACGCCCCGCCGCCTCCGCCGCGGGGCGACACGCGGGCGAGTCGGAGCGCGAGATCGTCCATGACCCACAGCGCCCCGATCTCGAGCCCGCGCGCGAGCGGAGGTCCGACGCCGCGGACCAGCACCTGCGGCGCCGAGGCCGAGAGTGTGATGCCAAAACCGGCATCGACCCAGGCCCCGCCGCCCACCTCGAGCCCGGCGCCCGGGCCGAGCTCGACAGCGAGCGCGCCCGGAGCGGCGTCGCGGCGCACCACGGCGCGCAGCGCCCCGCCCCCACCCTCGCCCGCCACCCCGAGCGCGAGTGCCGCGGCGCTCCATCCCAGCTCGGGGTCGCCGGTGCGCGAGATCCCGGCTGCGGCGCGCAGCGTTCGCCAGCCGGCCGAGAGCGCGAGCGCCCGGGTGGTGAGCCCGGGCACGTCGTACCAGTGCGAGACGAGCGCCTCGGCGGCGAGCGAGGGATGCTGCGCGGGAAGGGCGCGCTCGAGGAAGGCGGCGGGCGACGGGGCCGCGCCGGGTGCTTCGGGCGCCGCGAAGTCCTGCGCAGGTGTGGGCGCGGCGCCGAGCGCGAGGGCCACGGCGGCTGCGAGCGCGATGCATGGCGCAAGCGCCCGGCGCGGCGCGGGCGCGCGGCCTGCCGAGAGCGCAGCGCCCGGCGCAGGCTCGTGTCGCACGCGCGCCCTCACGGCGCCGCGCCCTCGATCCGGATCGCGCAGGTCTCGCGCAGCGAGCCATCCCCATCCTCGGCCCGCGCGACGAGCGCGACCAGATAGAGCCCCGGGCTCAGGCCCTCGACGTGCCACTCGCGCTCGCCGCGCGCCGTCGATGCGGTCTCGGGGAGCGCGCGCAGCACGCGGCGGCCCGCGAGATCGTAGACCTCGACCGCGACCCGGGCCCGCGGCCAGGGAAGCGACCACGCGAGGCGCGCGCTCGCGACCCCGGCCCGCACCCGGCGCGGCGTCACCTGGAAGCGGCCGGCGATCGGAGCGAGGGCGCGCGGCGGCGAGAGCGGCGTGCCCAGCGGATCGGACGACGGCCCCCACCCGCCGGGCCTGCGCTCGATCGGAACCCCCGCGGGCACGCCGCCGGCCGAGTAGCTCACGCGCTCGCAGGGCGTGCCGTCCGATTCCCGCAGCACCACGGCGTCCGCGATGCCAGTCGAGTCGTCGGAGTTGTTGAGCGCCGACCACGGGCTCACCTCCCAGATCCGGCCGGGATCGAGCGCAGGATGGCGCGCGAGGAGCGCCCCGCGATCCTGCGCCAGCACCGCGAGGCTCTCGGGCGCGAGCGCGCCGCCCCCTCCGTCGGGCACGCCGCGCGCGCTCCCGCGGTCCGCGAGCGTGAAGTCCGCGGGATCGACCGAAACGGCATCGCGATTCCGCACCTCGACCCACTCGGCCTCCCCCGAGGCCGGATGGAACTGGATCTCGGTGATCTCGAGCGGCCCCGGGCCCACGCGCACCCGGAGCGAGTCGCGATCGTCGGCCGACGATCCGTCGCCCGCGAGCGCGAGCCGGACGCGCAGCGTGCGCTTGCCGGTCGCGAGCGGCCTAGTCGCGACCTCGAACGCGGCGCTGTCGCCCGCGGCGATCGCGACCGGGATCGCGTGCGAGAACAGCGCGTCCTCGCCGGAAGCGGAGGCGACCGCGCCGATCACCGTGACCTCGCCCGCGGCGAGCGGCGTGGCGCCGCGATTGGCCACGCGGCCCGAGAGCCGGGCGCCCTGGTCCGGCGCGGGCTGCTCGGGATCGAGCGCGAGCGTGCCCGGGATCAGCGCGACGTCGCGATCGGGCAGGTTCTCGCGCCCCGGCGAGGGCGGCCAGGCGCGGAAATCGAGCGCGTTGGCGCCGCGATTCGAGGCATCCGGCACGCGAGCCAGCGATTGCCCGGACGGCACGTCGGCCGCGGGCTCGCCGCACGCGTACTCCGCGAAGGCCTGCGTGCCGTAGCCCACCACTTCGGTCACCCCGTCGGGCCATGCGAGCCGCACGGCGTCGGGGCCGTTCTGGAGATCGAGGCTGACCTGGGCGTCCGGAGGAGGCTCGACCAGCGCGCCGCCGATCACGAAGCGCCCGCGCGCGGCGATCGAGTCGGCGGCGCCGCCGGTCCAGCGCAGGGTCCAGCGCGACGGGCCCGCGCCGTCGCCGGCCTCAAGCCTCAGCCCGGCGAGCGAGGCGGGCGCCCCGCCGGGGTTCCAGAGCTCGACGAACTCGTGCCCGGTGTCATCGCCGGTGGCGTCGTAGAACACCTCGGCGACGATCGGCCGGTCGATGCGGGAGCACGGCGCCAGCGCCTGACCGGGAGCGGCGGACGCTGTGCAGACAGCGCCCAGCGCGAGCGCGAGGGCGAGCGGGCCCGCGGGAAGCATGCGCGTTCCTCGCGGGGGCGGGACGCGGGGACGCGGCGGCTACGGCAATGCGCGTGCCGAACGCGGGAAGCGGATGGGTCGGCCGGCGCCTACGGCAGTCCTCTCCTCCGCCGCCCCAGCCACTCGAGACCGAGCGCGCCGACGACCACGGCGAACACCCAGGGCGACTCCCACAGCCGCAGCGACTCGCTGCGCCCGCGCGCCAGCGCGCGCGCGGGCAGCGTGCGGGCCCAGCGCGCCACGTGCGCGGCGGTGGCGACGCGCCCGCCCGACGCCTGCGCCACCGCGGCCAGCGTGGCGCTGTCGGGCAGCGTGCGCGCCTCCTCGAGGCTCCAGCGGTCCACCGCGAGCTCGGTGCTCGCGCGCCCCAGCTCGCGCCCCGAGCGCGCCGCGCGCGCGCTCACGCGATAGCGGCCCGGCGGCAGGTCGTCGAGCGTCGCGGCGTAGCTCCCGGCCTGGCCGGGCTCGAAGCGCACGCGGCGCGCAGCCCCGCCGCCGGCCGTCACCTCGGCCTCGACCTCGGCTCCCGCGACCGGCCGGAACGCCTCGTCCTGGAGCGTGGCGAAGAGCCGCACCGGCTCGCCCGCGGCCGCGAGCCAGCGCTCGGGCCGGACGCGCAGCGGCTCGCCCTGCACGGGCTCGGCCAGCCAGCGCGCGATGCGGCGCCACAGCCTGCGGCCGCGCTCGGCGGCGAGCTCGTCGCCGGGCGCGAGCGACCAGCGCCACAGGCCGGTGCCGTTCACGAGCAGCGCCTGGCCGCGCCCGATGCGCCGCGACATCATGAGCGGCGGCCCGCCGCCCGCGGTCCCGATCAGCACGCGGTCGCCCGCGGCGGGCACGATCGGCGCGAGGTCGGAAAGCGGCGCCGCGGCGCGCCACGCCATCTCGCCGCGCGCCATGTCGTCGTCCCACGCAAGCAGATCGCGGGCCTCGGGCGTGGGCGCCGGCATCCCGCCGTGGCCCGCGGCCGAGGGGTCGAAGCGCAGCGTGAGATCGGCCGCGAGCGATCCGCCCGCGTAGCGCGCCAGCGAAGGCGGGGGCCCGCCGAGGAGCAACAGCCCGCCGCCCCCGCGCACGAAGGAGGCGAGCGCCGCGTCGAACTCGGCGCCCAGGCTCGCCGGGCTCACGGCATCCAGCACGACGACGGCGCTGGCTCGCAGGTCGGAGGGCGCGGGAGCCACGCCGCCCGAGTCCTCGAGCGCGCGCCAGCCGCCGCGGTCGCGCGTCCAGGTGGTGACCGCGAGCGAGGAGTCGCCGAGCAGCGCGCGGCGCAGGAAGGTGAGGTCCCAGTTGAGGCCGCCGGTCAGCACCAGCACCCCGATGCGGCCGGGGGCGACCTCGATCGCCACCTGGCGGGCGTTGTTGGCGGTGGTGATCTCGCCGCCGGCCGAGTCCACGCGCGCGGTCCAGACCGCGAGCCCGGGACGGGTGGGCGTGACGCGGAACTCGGCCGTGACCTCGGCGCCGTCTCCGGGCGCGACCACGGTGCTGCGCGCGAGCTCGCGGTCGCCGTCCCGGAGCGAGACGCCGATCGGCGTGCCGCGCGCCTCGCTCGAGGACACCCGCACCCGGACCGGCGTGATCTCGCCGGCGCGGGCGCTGACCGAGGCGTCGATGCCCGCGAGGGCGCGGTCGAGCCCCGCGGGCTCGCCCACCACGACCGCGTGCACCGGGAGCCCGAGCGCGCGGGCCGCCGCCACCGGGTCGTCGCCCGCGTTGATGGCGCCGTCGCTCACCACCACCACGCCCCCCGCGCGCTCTCCGGCGGGCGAGGCGGCGAGCGCCTCGAGCGCGTCCCCGAGCGCGGTGGCGTCGCGGCGCGGCACCGCGGCCGAATCGGGCGCCAGGCCCGCGGCGAAGGCCCTCACCTCGACGCTCGCGCGCCCGCCGAGCGCGCGCCCGATCTCCGCCACCGCCCGCTCCGCGACCCTGGCGCGCCGCTCGCCGCCCGTGGTGGCCGGAAGCTCCATGCTGCGCGAGCGGTCGAGCAGCACGACGACGTGCGGCCGCCCGCCCTGCGCGCGCTCGAGCACCGGCTGGGCGAGCAGCCAGAGCAACAGCGCGAGCGCGACGAAGCGGAGCGCCATGAACGCGCGCCGCACGAGCGCCGGGATCGGCGGGACCGCGAAGCCGTAGGCCCAGCGCCCGAGCAGCAGGGCGATCACGCTGAGGCCCAGCAGGATCAGCCACGGAGCGTTGGGCGCGAGATGGAAGGAGAGGTCGGTCACGGGCTCTAAGGTGGAAGGGAGCAGGGCGGCGGGATTCATCGCGGCGGCCGGGAGATTAACCCGCGCGATTCGCGCACCGCCAGCCGGGAAGGCGTGGCGCGGGAGGCCGCGGGTCGAGGTTTCCAGATCGTGGATGTTGCCACCGTCGCCCGGATGTAGACTCGGCCAAGTGCGGCCGCGCGGACCTCGTCCCCGGTCTTCGGCGGGCCGGCACGGGAGGGCGGCTCGATGGTCCGATACGCAGCGCTCGCAGCGATCCTCACGGCGTTCGCGCTCGCTCCGGCCGCAGCGCGTGGCGCGGGCTGGGAGAGCGCTCCGCGCGCGTTCGTCGTGCTGCGGGACGCGAGCCCGGCGGCGCTGAGCGCGTTCGCGGACCGCCTGGAGGCGGCGGGTGGCCACGCCTCCGTGATCCTCTCCTCCGGCGCCGCCATCGTGTACGCCGGCGATGCCGTGCTGGCGCGGCCGGAGATCGCGGGCGCGCTCGAGGGGGCGTTCCGCTCCCGCCTGGACCCGCCCGCCCTCGAAGCGCTCGAGCCCGGGCGGCGGCTCTCGGGCGCGGCCTGGAACGAGGCGCTCGCGCTCGGGGATCTCGACGCGCCGGGCCCCGCGGAGGCGCCCTCGCACCCACGGCTGGCCGACGCCGGCCCGCGGCCGGTCGCGCTCGCGAAGCGCACGGGCGCGACCGGGCTCGACGCCTACACCCACATCCCCTACGGCGCGGACTACTACGACACCAGCGAGTTCCTCGCCGGCCGGGTCGCGGTCGCGGTCTGGCTGCTCGAGGATCCCGGCGCGACCTACAACTGGTCCTCGACCGAGATCAGTCAGACGCTGGGCGGTGTCCAGGCGGCGCTCGACAACTGGGTGCGCAAGGGAGGGGCGCCGCCCTTCCTGACCTTCTTCCTCGAGACCCACACCGGCGTGCCGGTGAGCGCGGCGCCCATCGAGTACTCGATCGACATGGCCGAGACGTGGGTGAACGAGGTGCTGGGGAACCTCGGCTGGCCGGGCGCGAACGGATACGAGAGGTGCTTCGCCGTCAACAACTCGATCCGAAACGTCTACGCCACGAACTGGTGCTACTCGATCTTCATCGTGGACAGCAGCTCGGGAGTCAACCAGGGCCTGTTCGCCGGGGGCGGCTACGCCTTCGCCCTCTTCGGCGGCCCGTGGGTCTGGATGTCCCGGTACTCGACCTGGGCCTACAACTACACGAGGTACTACGGCGTGGTCCCGATGCACGAGACCGGCCACATCTTCATGGACACCGACGAGTATAACGGGGCCCTGGAAAACGGCGGATACCTGGACGCGCCCGACAACGACTACACGCAGTGCATCATGAACCAGAACGATTCCACCCGGGTCTGCCCGGAGACGCGCAACCAGCTCGGCTGGCGCGACCTGGACGGCGACGGCATCATCGATCCTCTCGATGTGCCGCCCACGACCGCCCTCACCCCCACGGCGCCCGATCCCACCAGCGACACGACCCCGACCTGGAACGGCCGCGCCCACGTGGCGACGCTCCCCAACCTGAACCCGCTCTCCAATAATCAGCCGCCCCACGACCAGACCATCGCGAGGCTCTCCACCGTCGAGTGCCGGGTGGACGGCGGGGACTGGAGCGCCGCCACGGCGAGCGACGGCGCCTTCGACGCCTACGGCGAGGACTTCACATGGACCCCGCCGGCGCTCGCGGAGGGGACGCACGTGGTCGAGGCCCGCGCGCTCGACTCGGTGGGCAACTGGAGCGGGGTCTACGCGCGCGACACCGTGACCGTGACCGGCACGGTGCACGTCGGACCGTCCCGCCCGGCGTTTGCGCTCTGCGCGCCCGCGCCCGATCCCGCGGTCGCAGGCGCGACGTTCCGCTTCTCGCTCCCGGGCCCCGGTCGGGTGCGCATCACCCTGGCGGGGGTGAACGGCGCGCGGGTGCGCGTGCTGCTCGAAGGCCATCGCCCGGCCGGGCCCGGAGCGGTGGCGTGGGACGGCCGCGACGACGCCGGGCGACGGGTCGCGCCGGGGATCTACGGGTGCCGGATCGATTCCCCGGCGGGGAGCGCCTGGCGGAGGTTCGCGGTCGTGAGGTGACGCGCCGCCGCGTCCCCGCTACCGCTGCGCGCGCGCCGAATCGGCGAGGCGCAAACCCTCGAGGATCATGCGGTCGAGCTCCAGGTCGAGTTGGATGTCCTCGTTTTCCGCGCGCTCGCCGGGATGGAAGCGGAAGCGCCCCTCGCGCCACAGCAGGACTCCGTACACGATGCGCTTGAGGACGTCCTGCACCGCCGCCTCGAGCTCGGCGGGCGTGATCATTCCGGCCGCCACCAGCATCTGTCCGACGCGCCGGCCGGGGTGGTCCTGCTGGCGCGCGAGCGCCCGCTCGAGGTCCTCGGGCCTGAGCACGCCGCGGTGGATCAGGATCTCGCCGGCCTTGACGGACTGCGCGCTGGTGCGGGCGAACACCGGACGCCCGCGCTCGAGGAAGATCTCGGCCCGCTCGCTCCCGCGCGTGAGCTCGAGGCGCCCCTCGCCCTGGGCGAGCTGGAGGAACTGCAGCACCTCGCCCGGATAGAAGTGCGCGAGATCGCCTTCGAGGGCGGTCGTCACCGCGCCCCCCAGCGCACGTCGCCCACCACCCGCCCCTGCGACTCCACCTTGCCGGTCATGACGCGCAGGTTGTACCAGCCGAGCGCCGCGACCTGCGCCACGGTGGCCGACAGCAGCACGCCGAGCGCGATCTCGGTGAGCGGCGTGAGCCGGTCGGCGATCGCGTGCGGCGCGACCGTGAGCAGCACGAGCAGCATCACGAGCGCGGACATCAGCACGCCGGTGAGCCGCCCGAACAGCGTGGGCTGGATGCGCACCGGCCCGACGAAGATGTAGAGGTAGGCCCCGCCGACCAGCATCACGCCGTACCGCGTCGCGGCCACCGCGAACACCCAGCCGGGGAGCAGGCGTGCGGCCCACAGCCCGCCCAGGATCGCGAAGTTGAAGACGATGTCCACGATCGGGTCGAGCACCATGCCGAGGGTGGTGACCTGGCCCCAGCGCCGCGCCAGCCACCCGTCCGCGACGTCGCTCAGCGCCGCCAGCGCGTAGCCCGAGAACGCGAGCAGGAAGTGGCGCTGCTCGAGGAGCATCACAACGCCCGGCAGGAGCGCGATGCGCAGCAGCGTGAGCGCGATGGGCACGTTGAGCGCGGAGAGCCGGTAGCCGTCGCGGTCGCGCAGCTCGCCGATGAAGAACGTGACCAGCGCGAACGCCGGAACGATCCCGAGCGAGGTGGCGAGGAAGAAGGCGTAGGCGAGGTGGCGGTCGTGGGCGAGGGCCAGACCGACGGCGGCGAGGAAGGCGGCGGTGAAGAAGAGCAGCGCCAGGCTCCACACCGAGCGCACCGCTCCCGGGTTCGCCACCATGTCCCCGCGGACCCGCTGCGCCAGGCGCCGCGCGTAGGTGAGAAGCGCGGGCAGCGCGAAACGGTCGCGGCGGAGATCCTGCAGGTACTCTTCGATGAACACGCGGCCTCCTCGCCGGTTGGCGGCCGAGAATAGGGGCTGGCAGCGGCCGGGACAACCGCGGGCGGCTCTCGGGAAGCATCCCCAAGCAAGTGCGCGTGTCGCGACCGACGACGGCGCTTCGGCATGCCTGCATTCGTCAAGCATGGTGGCTTTCACTCGCTCCGGAGCGAGTGAGCCCCCCGGAGCGGGAGCGAGCTCGACAGGCATTAGAGCCGGCGCCGGCGGCGCCGCCACTACGGCCGGCGGCCTATCCCCCGAGCCGCACGCGCAGGATGGTGAACGGGATCTTCCAGCCCGCGCCCAGCATCCCGCCCAGGGTGCCGGCGACCTTCGAGCGCCCGGCGCGGCGCCGGCGGTGGCGGACCGGCACCTCGGCGCAGCGCAGGCCGGCGCGCGCCGCGCGCGCCTGCATCTCCACGGTCCAGCCGAAGCCGCGGTCGCGCATGCCGAGGCGCTCGAGCGCCTCCCAGCGCACGGCGCGGAACGGGCCGAGATCGGTGAAGCGCGCGCCGTAGAGCACGGCGAGCATCCGGGTGGCGATCCAGTTCCCGAGCGCCTGCACCGGGCCGAGCGACCCGGGCTCGCGCTCGCCGAGCGCGCGCGAGCCGATCACGAGATCGGCGCGGCCCTCGACGATCGGGGCGAGGAGATCGGGAAGCTGCGCGGGGTCCTCGCTCAGGTCGCCGTCGATGAACACCACGACGTCGGGCGGCCGCGAGCGCAGGAAGGCGAGCCCGGCGAGACACGCGGCTCCGTAGCCGCGACGCGGCTCGCCCACCACCGAGGCGCCGGCGCGGCGCGCCGCCTCCACGGTGCCGTCGCGGGAGCCGTTGTCGACCACGATCACGCGCGAAAGGAAAGCCTGGGGCAGGCTCTCCACCACGCGTCCGATCGACTCCTCCTCGTCGCGCGCCGGGATCACCACGTCCACACGCGGCGGGCGTCCGGCCCCGCCCGCCGGCCCGCCGCCGGCACTCAAGGCGTGCGCGGGCCGCGCGTGCGGCCCGTCCAGGCGCTAGCGCTGATCGCTTCCCGCCGCCTTTCCCTGCAGCGCCGCCTGCGCGGCCGCGAGGCGCGCGATCGGCACGCGGAAGGGCGAGCACGAGACGTAGTCGAGCCCCACGCGGTGGCAGAACTGTACGGTCGCCGGGTCGCCGCCGTGCTCGCCGCAGATCCCGACCTTCAGGCCGGGCCGGGCCCGGCGGCCGCGCTCCACCGCCCACTCCATCAGCGCACCGACGCCCTCGATGTCGAGGGTGACGAACGGATCGTGGGCGAGAATCTTGCGCTCCACGTACTCGGGCAGGAACTTGCCGGCGTCGTCGCGCGAGAAGCCGAACGCGAGCTGGGTGAGATCGTTGGTGCCGAACGAGAAGAATTCCGCCTCGGACGCCACCTGCTCGGCGGTGACCGCCGCGCGCGGCACCTCGATCATGGTGCCCACCAGGTACTCGACGCGCACGCCGGTCTTGGCCATCACCTCCCCGGCGACGCGCCGCACCACCGCCGCCTGGTCCCGCAGCTCGGCGACGTGTCCGACCAGCGGAATCATGATCTCGGGGATCACCCGCACGCCGCGCTTGGCGACGTCGCAGGCTGCTTCGAAGATGGCGCGCGCCTGCATCTCGGTGATGCCGGGATAGGTGATGCCCAGCCGGCAGCCGCGATGGCCCATCATGGGGTTGAACTCGTGGAGCGCCTCGACCTGCTCGAGCAGGGCCTCGGCCTTGGCGAGCGCCGCGGGCTTGCGCCCCTTGGGCGGCTGCTTCCGCGCGCCCTGCCAGCGGGCGCGCATCACCGCCACCTCGCTCATCAGCTCCTCGCGCTTGGGCAGGAACTCGTGGAGCGGCGGATCGAGCGTGCGGATCGTCACCGGGTAGCCGTCCATCGCCTCGAACAGCCCCTTGAAGTCCGAGCGCTGGAGCGGCAGCAGCTTGGCGAGCGCCTGGCGGTACTCGCGCTCGGGCCCGGCCCGCTCGCGCTTCAGGCGCGCCACCTCGGGCTTGAGCTTGCGCGCCGCCGCGGGCTCGAGACCCTCGAGCTGCGATTCGGCCGCCGCAAGCCGCGCGGCGAGCGCCTTGGCGCGCGGCGCCGCCATGATCATCCGCACCACCCACGGCAGCCGGTCGGCGGCGAAGAACATGTGCTCCGTGCGGCACAGCCCGATGCCCTCGGCCCCGAATTCGCGCGCCTTCTTCGCGTCACGCGGTACGTCGGCGTTCGAGCGCACCTTGAGCCGGCGCGCCCCGTCCGCCCAGCCCATGAAGACCCCGAACTCGCCGCTCACCTCGGCGTCGACCAGCGGGGCCTGGCCCGTGTACACGCGGCCGGTCGAGCCGTCCATCGTGATCCAGTCGCCTTCCTTGACCGTGACGCCGTCGGCGCTGAAGCGGCGCGCGGACTCGTCCACGCGCACCTCGCCCGCGCCGCACACGCAAGGCTTGCCCATGCCGCGCGCGACAACGGCGGCGTGGCTGTTCGAGACCACGACCGGCGTGTAGTGGCTCGTGAAGACCACGAAGTTCTTGTCCAGCTCCGAGTCGGCCTCGACTTCGAAGTTGTACACCGTCGCCGGTTCCGATCCGTGGCGCGGGTCCACGCGGTAGGAGCGCAAGGCCGAGTCGAGGATCGACGCCACATCGTCTCGGACGTCGCCCTCGCACAAGGGCAGCATGTCGCGGCGAATCTTGGAAGCGCCAAACATGATGTTCCGCTTCTGCGCCTCCCGAACGCGTCCCATGTAGTTGACGTCGTCGACGACGTCGTCGAACAGACTGCGGACGCTGAAGCACTTGGAGTCGTAGCGGCGGGCCGGCGCATCGGCCCGGAGCCGGCACGTGTGAGCGAGGATTTCCCCAACGCCCTCGGCGATCTGCAGCAGGTAGGCGTCGCGATTCACGGTGATCTGCGGAACGATACCGAGCCGCAGGCACGCGACGACCAGCCCTTCGAGCGGGTCTCGGTTGTGGGCTGCCACCACGATCTGCAGGCGAGTCGTGCCGCTGTTGACGGAAAGCGTTCCGTCCCCGTCCGCATAACCGGCGATGAAAGCCAGCAGCTCGCTTCGCTCCACGCCGGCGGCCCACCGCGCCAGATCGTCCCGCACGCTTTTCAGGCGCTGCGCCGGACCCCGGCGCGAGCAGATCCGGTCCTCGACGGTCCCGCGAATCACGCGGCCGCGCAGCTGGGACTCGGTCGTCTTCTCGCGCGGGGCCGCAAACCGAGCGCCAAAAGCTTCCTCGAAACGGCACTCCACCGCCGCAATGAATGCGAGCTTCTCGGGAGCAGGCTTCTGGGTGAAGGTCACGTAGCCCTTCGTTCTCTGCACACGGATGTGCCCATCGGAGAAGATCGCGCCTGCCACGTAGGCAAGCTCCGGGGAGCACTCGACGGGCTCCAGCGTGGGCATGGAATCGAGCGCGAGCACGAAATCCCGGTCGCGCAGACATTCGTCGAGCGGCTTCTTGACCAGCTTGCGGTCGCGAAGAATCAGCAGCTTGTGGTCGCGCGTCAGCCGCAGTGTGTTGTGAGCCGCACGCCCGGTCTGCGAGATGGCCACGGTCATGACCTCGGACGGCCTGCAGCCCGCGGCCACGATCGACTTCCAGACCGGCTTCAGCGCCGCGCTGTCGAGCGAAAGGATCCTCGCGGTCCCGCCGTCCTCCAGCCTCTGGAACAGGGTCTCCGCGCTCAGGAAGCCGTGGTCGGTGAGCAGGCGGGTCTCCCCCGCGATGCACGTCATCCCCCCCGTCGCGGTGAGGATGCCCTGCGCGGCGTCCATGCCGTGGATGTCGTCGGGGGTGGTCTCCTTGCGGACCAGGATCACCTTCTCGCGCTTGCCGCGCTCCGCCGCAGTGTCGGCGTCGAACACCGCCTGGCCGACCGCGGCGCCCGGCGAGGCGGCGAGACCGGTCGCGATCGCCTGGAGCTTGGCCTTGGGGTCGAGGCGCGGGTGGAGGAGCTGGTCGAGCGAAGCGGGCTCGACGCGCAGCACCGCCTCCTCGCGCGTGATCAGCCCCTCGCCCACCATGTCCACCGCGATCTTGACCGCGGCCTGCGCGGTGCGCTTGCCGTTGCGGGTCTGGAGCAGGTAGAGCTTGCCGTCCTCGATGGTGAACTCGAAGTCCTGCACGTCGCGGTAGTGCCGCTCGAGCCGCTCCGTGATGTCGCGCAGCTGGCGGTAGACCTCGGGCATGTCGCGCTCCAGCTCGGCGATCGGGCGCGGCGTGCGCACGCCCGCCACCACGTCCTCGCCCTGCGCGTTCACCAGGTACTCGCCGTAGAACTGGTTCTCGCCGGTCGCGGGGTTGCGGGTGAAGCCCACGCCCGTGGCGGAGCGGTCGCCCAGGTTCCCGAACACCATGGCCTGCACGTTCACCGCGGTCCCGAGGTCGTCGGGGATCCCGTTCTGGCGCCGGTAGTAGATGGCGCGGTCGTTGTTCCACGAGCGGAACACGGCGTCGCGCGCGAGCTGGAGCTGGGTGCCGGGGTCCTGCGCGAAGTCCTGCGCGGTGCGCTTGCGCACCAGGGCCTTGAACTCCGCGACCAGCTCGCGGAAATCGTCGGCGTCGAGATCCTGGTCGGTCTTCGCGCGCTTCCGGCGCTTGAAGGCGGCGAGGTGCTCCTCGAACTCGTGCTTCTCGAGGCCCAGCACCACCGAGCCGAACATCTGGACGAAACGCCGGTAGCAGTCCCACGCGAAGCGTGGGTTGCCGGTGCGCCGGCTCAGGCCCTCGACCGAGCGGTCGTTGAGGCCGAGGTTGAGCACGGTGTCCATCATGCCCGGCATGGAGTACATGGCGCCCGATCGCACCGAGACCAGGAGCGGGTCCGCGGCGTCGCCGAGGCGGCGCGCCATCACGCGCTCGAGCCGCGAGAGCGACTCGCGCTGCTCGCGCTCGAACCCCGGCGGCAGGGTGCGCTCGTGCGCGTAGTACCAGCGGCACACCTCGGTGGTGATGGTGAAGCCCGGAGGCACGGGCACGCCGGCGTTGGTCATCTCGGCGAGCCCGGCCCCCTTGCCGCCCAGCAGCGCCTTCATGCTGGCGCGGCCCTCGGCCGAGCCGTTTTCGCCGAAGAAGTAGACGTATTTCTGGGAGCGCTCCCCCTCGGGGCGCGCGGGCAGCGTTTCGGTGGTCGCGGTCACGATCGATCCTCCTGGAGAGCGTCAGGCGCAGAATAGCGACGCCTGGGGCTCAGCGCCAGCGCAGGTCTCCGGGCCTCACCGGGGGCTCGAACTGGATCTCCTCCAGCTGCAGATTCACCTCGAGCCTCGTGACGTCCAGCTTCATGAGCGGCGCGCCGGCGACGAAGCGCTCCTCCAGGAACGGCATCTGGATGCCGCTCACGAGCCGGAAGTCGCCGTACACTCGCCGCGTCGTGATCATTCCACCCGGGCCGCGCTCGAGCTGATCCATGGCGATCAGCCGGTGGCTCGCGACCTCGAAATAGAGCACGCGCCGCTCTCCCGCGGCGCTCACGACCTCGACCTTGTCCGCTTCGCGCCCCGCGACCTTGTCGCGGCCGCGCGCGGCGGGACGCGCCCGGGCGTCGGCGGCCGCGAGCAGAACGTGGGGCAGGTCGGAGACGTAGCCCGCCCGCAGGGCCGCCACCTCGACCGAATCGCTCTCCACGACGCTGTCGCTGCCCGCGAACACCGTCCAGGCTCGTTTCCCGTTCAGCACCTGCCGGGTGTCCACCCCGTCGAGGCTGCTCGCGTAGGCCATCTTGTAGGGGTCCTTGCGCAGCTGGCGCAGAACGCCCGTCACCTCGCGCCCGGGAAAGTGGATCGTGATCGAGGCATCCACGATCGACGAGGTGACCCCGCTCAGGCGCTCCCGTCCGCCGTGCGCCAGGAGGGCGGCGGCCACCAGCTTCCGCCCGCTCCGTTCCTCCTCCGCGGTCGGCGGCGGCAGGGACTCGGCGGGCGCCTCCGCGAATTCGGACGGCGGCTCGAAGCGCACCACCTCGACCGGGCCCAGCGCCTTCAGGACCGGCTCGAGCCGGCCCGCGTTCCCGAGCGCCACGATCACGGGATGCTCGGCGTCCGTTCCGCGCCGCAGCGCGGCCTCGAGATCCTCGGGCTTCAGGGCCGCGAGGCGCGCGCCGTAGCGCTCGAAATAGTCGGCGGGGAATCCGGCGAAATCCGCGAGCAGCCACTGGCCCATGATCGCCGACGCGGTCTCGAAGCTGAGTGGGTAGGCACCGCGGATGCGGTGCTTGACGGCCGCGACCTCCGCCGCCGCGGGCGGTGCGGCGAGGAAGTGCTTGATCTCGGCGGTGAGCCGGCGGGCCAGCACCGCAGCCGACTCCGCCGGGCAGGTGGCCTGCACGGTCCACAGCCCGAAATCGCGCGTCAACTCGAGCGAGCTGCGCGCGTCGCGGCCCACGCGGCGGGCGAGGTGCGCGCCCAGGCCCTCGTCGAACGTGAGGACCGCGACCGAGCGTGCGAGGCCGTCGGGCGAGTCGCGGCCCGGGACCACGAGCCCGAGCGCGAGCGCGCATCCGGACGTCCCCGGCTGGTCCACGACGCGGATGCGCGTGGCCTTCGGAGCCGGGGCCGGCGCGCGCGGTGCGGGCGGCGGCGCGGCCTCGGCCGCGCGCCACGACCCGAACCACTCCGCGGCCACCGCGAAGGCACGCTCGGGGGTGACATCGCCGGCGATCGCGAGCGCGGCGCCCTCCGGGCGGTAGCGGCTGCGGTAGAAATCCCGCACCTGGTTGCGGGTGAGCCGGCCGAGAGATTCGAGCGTGCCCGGCAGCGGGCGCGCGGCGGGCGCGTCGGGCAACGCGAGCGTCCAGGCCTGCTCGTCGGCGGCCGCGAGCGGATTCTGGTGGAGCTGGATCAGGCTGCGGCCGGTCTGCTCGGCCACGCGCTGGAACTGCTCGTCGTCGAAGATGGGGTGCACCACCGCGTCGGCCAGGAGCTCCAGACCGGCCTCGAAGTCGCGCGAGAGGACCGCCGAGGACGCGATCGCGTACTCGCGGCCCGCGAAGGCGGAGAGCGTGGTCCCGAGCTGGCCGAGATCGCGGTCGAAGGCGGCGGCATCGCGCGAGGTCGTGCCGCGGCTCAGCAGGCGGGCCGTCATGCCCGCCACGCCGTTCTGCCCGGGCGGCTCGGCGGCCACACCGGCCGGGATGCGGATCTGCACCTCCACCACCGGCAGGCGCGGGTCGGAGAACACCAGCACCTTGAGTCCGTTGTCGAGCGTCTTCGCGACCGGCGCGGGCACGCGGTAGGGCGGGACGCCGCCCGCGGCCGGTGCGGCGAGAGTAGCCAGGGTGGCGGGCAGGGCGCACGCGGCGAGCAGCAGGGCGGCGCGGCCCGGGCGGAGAGCTTTCATCGCGCCGCCCCCTTTCCGGCCGCGCCGGGAACGAGCCACACCACGCTGCGCCGCTCGGGCTTCAGCACCTCGGCCGCGATGCGCTGGATGTCGTCGGGCGTGAGCTCCCGCAGGCTGCGGAGCTGTTCCTCCAGCAGGCGGGAATCGCCGAAGGCCGCAGCGGCGATCCCCAGGGACTGCCCGCGCGCGCGCACCGTCTCCCAGCTCATCATGAGCGCCAGCTCGGTCTCGCGCTTGGCGCGGTCGACCTCGGGTCCGTCCGCGGCCAGGAAGGCCAGCTTGTGGCTCTCGGCGAGCAGCCGGTTCTCGACGTCGGCGCTGTCCGCGTCCGGCCGCACGATCGCGGTGGCGTAGAGCAGCGAAGCCTCGCGGCGCGCGTCGAAGCCGCCCTCGACCGCGAGGCACGCCGCGGGCGACCGCAGCAGCTCCTGCCTGAGGCGCGACTGGGAGCCGGTGGCCAGCAGGCGCGAGAGCACGTCGAGCGCAACGCTCGAGCGGTCGCCGCCGCCGGGCGCGCGCCACCCCACGAACAGCACGGGGATCTCGCCCTCGATGCGCGCGCTGGCCCGCCGCTCGGAGGTCTGCTCCGGCAGGGCCGGGGGCTTGGCCGCCGCCGCATGGGAAGCGAGTGCGCCGAAGTGCCGGCGCACGAGCGCCAGGGCCTGCACCGGATCGAAGCGCCCGGTCAGCGTGAGCACCGCGTTGTCGGGCGCGTAGTTCGCCTTCTGGAACGCCTCGCACTCCGCGAGGGTGATGCGGTCGAGGTCCGACTCGCGGCCGGTCACGGGCCAGCCGTAGGGGTGGCCCGGGAACACCGTGGCGTAGAGCAGCAGCAGCCCGCGTCCCAGCGGGCTCTCGCGCGCGAGCTGGCGGGTCTCCTCGTGCACCGCCCGGCGCTCGCGCTCCAGACCCTCGGCGGTGAGCGCCAGGGTCCCCATCCGGTCGGCCTCGAGCTTGAGCGCGAGCTCGAGCGCTTCGGCGGGCACGGTCTCGTAGAAGCACGAGGCGTCGGGCGTGGTGAACGTGTTCGCGATCCCGCCCTCGGCGCGCACCAGGCGCCGGTGCTCTCCCGGCCCGTAGTGGGGCGAGCCGCGGAACATCCAGCGCTCCATCAGGTGCGTGATCCCGGTCGTCCCGGCGAGCTCCTTCAGGGTGCCCGCGCGGTAGCACACCGCCACGTCGACCGCGGCGGCCATCGAATCGGGAGCGAGCAGCACCCGCAGCCCGTTGGGGAGCTTCACCGACTGAGCCGCGGGCGGGGCGTCCTGGGCCGCGCTCGCGGCCACCCACCCCAGGGCCGCCAGCGCGGGCAGCCACCGCACGGCAGAGAACCACAACCCGATCCAGACCCCTCGCTTCATCCCGCCTCCATGTAGGGCGTCGAGGCCGCGCCTCAGCGCAGCCACGCCACGCGCGCGGTCGTCACCTCTCCGCCGACCTCGAGCGATACGTAGTAGAACCCCGAGTGCAGCACGTGACCATCGTCGTTGCGACCGTCCCACGATACGGTGAGACACTGGCCGCGCGCCAGCGCGCCCGACCACACGTCGCGCACTCTGCGGCCGACGAGGTCGAACACCCGGATCCGCGCCGGGCTCGGGCCCGGGATGAATCCGCCCGCGGCGAAGCGCACCCGCGCGGGCGGTCCCCCGGCGCGCGCCGGGTTCGGACCCAGCAGCTGGGCCGCGGGGACCGCGTCCGGCAGCGACGGCTCGCCCGAGCCCGGCGGGCGCCAGCACATCGCGCGGCCGCCGCGTGGGACCCCGTAGCCCACGCGGTTGTCGGGGCGCGACGCCTGCGAGGCGGTCTCGCGCAGCGCGCGGATGATGTCGACCGGCCGCCACGCCGGGCGCGCCTGCATCAGGCACGCGGCGAGGCCGGCCACGAACGGGGTCGCGAGCGAGGTGCCGTCCAGCGCGTCGTACCCCTGCGCGCCGAGCGGCACGTACACCGCGGGCACGAACACCCCCGGCGCGGCCAGGTCGGGCTTGATGCGTCCGTCGGCGCTCGGCCCGAAGGAGGAGAACGCGGCCGGGCGGCCGAGCCCGTCCACGGCGCCCACCGCGATCAGGCTGTCGCCCTTCACGTCCGCGGGGGCGACGAGAAAGTGCCACGTCTTGTTGCCCTCGTTGCCGACCGCGTTCACCACCAGGATGCCCTTGCTGGCCGCGATCTCGGCGTAGCGCGAGATGTCGGTGGTATGGCCGTTCATGTCCGCGTAGGTGTAGTCCGCGTCGGGGGCGTCGAACTCGGAGTAGCCGAGCGAAGACGAGATGATGTCGGCGCCCAGGCTGTCGGCCCATTCGGCGCCCAGGCCCCAGTAGAGCATCTCGACCCGCTTCTCGGCCGAGTGGATCTCGGTGCGGCCCAGCGCGAAGGTGGCCGCGAAGGCCGGGCCGACGTAGGTCCCGGGCTTCGATCCGCCCAGGCAGCCCATCACCGCCGATCCGTGGAAGAAGGTGGCGTCGTTTCCGGGCGAGGTCACGTCCCAGTCGCCGTCCACGAAGTCGCGCTGGAAGCCGGGAGCGATCACGTGGTCGCGCAGCGCTTCGTGGGTGTCGTGCCCGTTGAAGCCCTCGTCCAGGATGCACACCAGCACGCCGGCGCCGGCGTAGCCCGAGTCGTGGAACGCGGCGACGTCGAGCTGTGCGAGCGCGGCCGCGGTGCGCCCGTACGCGATCGCCGCGGCGGCGCCGGGCAGCGCCGCGCGCTCCGGAGGCGGCGCCGCGGCCGCCCGCGCCGGATCGGGCGAGACCCGCGCGCTCTCCACCGGGGCGAGGCGCCCGACGCAGGGCAGGGAGGCGACCTCCGCGAGGCGCGTCCCCGGCACGCGCACCGCCGCGCGGTTGAGCCATCGCGAGACCGCGAACGGACGGAGGCCGAGCGCGGCGAGCGCTTCGAGATCGCGCGCGGGCACCGGCACGTCGCGCTCGTCCACCAGCGGCCGCACGCCCGCCCGCTCCCTGCGCGCGAGGGCGCGGGGGGTGAGCGAGGCGCGCGCCGCCCCGAGCGCCGCGGCCAGCTCGGCCGGCTCCCCCTTGTCCGCGAAGCTCACCCACACCGTCATGGTGTCCATGCTCTCGCGCGCCGCGATCAGGCCCGGGGCCAGCTTCGCGAGCCCGGCGAGGTCGCCCCCCGCGGCGCCGGCCGGCAGGGCACCCGCGGCCGCGAAGCCGAGCGCGAGCGCCAGCGCCCGCGCGCGCCGGCCCGGCCGCGGGCGAATCCCGCCGATCACGCGGACGCCCCCGCCTCGCCGCCGGTGCACGCGGTCAGCGGGCGGCCGGGGAGGCCACGCGGATCGAGGTCTCGAGGAACCCGACCTCGAGCCCGGCGTGATTGCGCAGCACAGGACGCGCCAGGTCGCGCAGCCGCTCGCGGTCGGCGGCGCCGATCTCGCCGATCTGCTCGAGCAGCGCGATCACCGCCGGAGCGACGCCGCGCCCCTGCCCGTCCTCGCACTTGAGCGCAAGCCCCAGGCCGCGTCCCGGGATGCCGACGCACTGCAGGCCCTCCGCCCCGCCCTTCGCCACCCACCGCCCGCCGCCCGCCTCCATGAGCGTGGTGCTGAAGCGGCCCCGCCCGCCGACCGCCATCGGGTAACGCTGCATGGCGCGGCGGATGCGATCGAGCGCGCGCGCGCGCGCGTCGCCCTCGGCGCGCGCCGCCGAGAGCACCGCGTAGGCGCGCGCCATGGCGGCGAGCGGCAGGCCGAAGACGCTCGCGCTGCAACCGTCCACCGCCACCGCGACCGCGGCCGGATCCATCCCGCACACCTCGGCCACGGTGCGGCGCATCAGCCGCTGCACCGGATGCTCGGCCTTCTCGTAGCCCTCGAGCGGCCAGCCCTCGGAGCGCGCCAGCAGCAGCATCCCCGCGTGCTTGCCCGAGCAGTTGTTGTAGAGCGGCGAGCGCTCTCCGGGATGAGCGGCGAGACGGGCCTGCGACTCCGGATCGGACGGCTCGTGATAACCGCACGCCAGCAGCCGCGCCGGCAGGTCCAGCCGGTCGAGGAGGCCGCGCACCAGCCCGACGTGGTAGGGGCTCCCGGTGTGCGAGGCCGCCATGACCGCCAGCTCCTCGTCGCTCAGGCCGGCGCGATCGGCGTGACCGCGCTCGACCAGCGGCAGGAGCTGGAAGGGCTTGGCGCTGGAGCGGAAGGTCGTGGCGCGATCGGCCTCGGCGGTGCGCGCGACGCTCACGCCGCGCGCGTCGCACACCTCGGCCTGCATCGCGTGGTGCGACTCCGCGATCGCCCCGCGCCGGACGATCACCTCGATCAGGAGCTGCATGCGCGGGCGGGGTCCGGGGGGAAGCTCGATCAGCGGATCACGACCATCCGGTTCTGGAGGCTGAGGGCCACGGGGACGGGTGGCACGCAGGCATCGCAGCGCGGGCTCTCGATCCGGTAGATGTAGATCCCGGAGGCGATGTCGCGGCCCTTGCCGTTCTTGAGGTCCCAGCGCTCGAAGTCGCGCACCGGGTCGTTGTGCTCGAGCTGGACCACGAGGTCGCCCGAGAGCGTGTAGATCTTGATCGTCGCGCGCTGCGGCAGGTTGATGAAGTGAACCTCGTGGGACCCCGGCTGGTCCCACACCTCGGCCGCGCGGAAGGGGTTCGGCACCACCAGAATGCGCTCGAGATCGGTCGTCGGCCCGCCCGTGGGCTCGACCGAGGGGTTGCCGGGCGGGGGCGAGACGCTGAGCGACTTGGTGTTGAGGTTCATGCGCGGGCAGGTGGTCGGATCCCCATGGACCGCGCACAGCGCATAGTCCCTGCGCGTGTCGGGCTGCGAGCCCGGCACGTAGAGATCCTCGAAGGTCCCCTCCAGGCCGATGTTGCGACCCTCGATCGTAATTGCGTAGAAGGTCGGGATCCCGTCGTGCGGGCCGGGCGGAGAAACCAGCCGCCACACCGAGTCCAGGACGCAGCGGTTGTTGACGAGGGGGATGGGGCACACCTTCTCGTAGTGGCCGCTGGAGTCGGGATCCACGAACGTGGCGACGCTGTCGTGCGCGACCTCGGAGCCGCACTTGAAGGGCAGGGTGGGATCGGTCGAGTCCACCACCGACATGTACCACCCCAGGAAATCGTCGCGCTGGCGCGAGAACCGCCGGACCAGCTCCATGCGCGTGGTGTCGGGGGCGAGCGTGACACGGTACACGCGGTAGCCGCCGAAGTCGGCGCGCGACTCGGCGCGGCGGTCGCGCAGGAAGCGCACGGTCAGCGTGCGAGGCTGTCGACGGGCGGAATCCGCGCGCGCCGGGACCAGGCCGGCGCACACGTTGCGGTAGATCGGCGAATGCGTCTCGTCCTCGAACGCGCCGGTGAACGACCAGACGTGGACGCGGGGGAACTCGGAGTCCAGGTTCTCCCGGGACCAGAGATTGACCCCGGTCCGGACCTCGTACTTGAGGTCGCGGGCGGTCGCGTCGAAGCAGACCACGGCGGGGTTGGCGGAGGCGTCGAGCGCCAGCGCGGCGAACCGGCCCACGTTCCCGATGTCGTCCGCGGTCTCGCGCAAGCCGCTCCACGAGCCGTCCCTGCGGGCGTAGCGCAGGCTGCTGTGGGGCTGGTCGTACCAGGCGATGTGCGGAACGCCGCCGCCGTCCACCACCAGCGAGGTGTGCTGGCCCCCGGTGCCCGGCGCGTCCACGGGCTCGGGGAGCCAGGTCCCGTCCGGCTTCGTGGCGTAGCGGGCCGACAGCGCGGTCGCGTCATGGTAGCCGATGTGGGGGTGGCCCTGGGCGTCCAGCGCCAGGGACGAGTACGAGCCCACGTCCCCCGCGGCCTCGACGGTCTCGATCGTCCATGCCGACCCGGACTTGCTCGCGTACTTGAGGTCGCCGGCGAAGCCGTCGAAGTAGGCGATGTGCGGGTTCCCCGCGCCGTCCAGCGCGAGCGAGGAGTAGAGCCCCACGCCCGGCCCGGGATCGGGCACGGTTTCGACCGTCCAGACGCCCCCGGACCGGCTCGCGTACTTGAGCGCCTCGTGCGTCGCGTCGAAGTAGGCGATCCGTGGCTCCCCTCCCGCATCGAGGGCGAGTGAGCTGAAGAGCCCCGCCACCGCCGTGGCGTCCACGGTCTCCACCGACCAGGCACCGGCGACGCGGCGCGCGTAGCGCGGCGCGCCGGCGGCGGCGTCGAAGTAGCTCAGCCGGGGCTCGCCGGCCGCGTCGAGCTTGAGCGAGACGTATTGCCCGGCCTGGGCGCCGGGGTCCGGGGCCTCGAACGCCCAGCCCGAGGACGCCCGGGTGGCGTAGACCAGGCCCCCGTGGATGACGTCGAAGAAGCCGACGCGCGGCTGTCCCTGCGCGTCGAACGCGAGCGAGCTGAAGCGCCCGGTCCGCCGCTGCGCGTCCACGTACTCCAGGCCCCACCGACCCCCGATGCGCGCGCCGTAGCGGATCGCGGCGGCGTTCAGGCTGTAGGCGCAGACGTGGGGAAACCCCTGGGCATCCATCGCCATCGAGGCGAACCGGCCGACGTCCCCCGCCCCGTCCACGACCTCGATGTTCCAGGAGGATCCGGGCTTCGTAGCGGTCTTCAGGTCGCCGTTCGCCGCGTCGTAGTAGGCGATCCAGGGCCGGCTGAAGTTGTCGAACCGGAGCGCCGTGTAGCGCCCGACGTCCGACGCCGCGTCCACGGTCTCCCGGGTCCAGACCCCGCTCGCCCGGCTCGCGAACTTGAGGTGGCCGCCGCTGCCGGCGTCGAAGTAGCTGATGCGCGGATTCCCCCCCGCGTCGAGGACGAGCGAGCAGAACTGCCCGACGCCCGGGCCATCCACGGTCTCGATGGTCCACGTGGCAGCCTTCGACGCGAGCTTGAGGGTGCCGGCCGTCGCGTCGTAGTAGGCGATGCGGGGATTCCCCGAGGCGTCGAGCGCGAGCGAGGTGAATTGTCCGACCGTCCCGGCCCCGTCCACGACCTCGATGCTCCACGTCGTGCTCCCCCGGGTCGCGAACTTGAGGTCGCCGTTCGTGGCGTCGAAGTAGCTGATCGACGGCGTGCTTCCGTGGAGCCCGAGCGAGCAGAACGAGCCCACGTCGCCGGAGGCGTCCACGGTCTCGCGAACCCATTGGCCGGTGGAGTCGCGAGACGCGTAGACGAGGTCGCCGTTCGCCTGGTCGTAGTAGGCGATCCGCGGATCGAGCCTGTTTTCCAGAGCGATCGAGGGATAGAGACCCACCCCGCCCCGCGAGTCCACGGGCTGCACGGTCCAGGCGCCGGTCTCGGGCCTGCGATTCGCCACCTCGAGGTCGCCGCGGAACAAGTCGAAGAACGCGACCCACGGGGCCCCGGTGACGTCCATGGCGATCGAGGGCTCCATGCCGACCTCGCCGCGCGCCCGGTCGCCGATGCCGGCGCCGGCCACGAGGGCCAGCGCCAGCATCCCGATCCCGGCCGCCCCGGGCCTTCCGGTGCGGACTCCCTGCGCCATGCCGGACCTCAATCGCGCGACCCGGATGCCGGAGCCCGCGGCACGGGAGCCGCGCGCGGCTTGGCCGGCGGGCTCGACGCCCCCGGCGGGCCGGCGCGGAGGCTCCCCGGCGGGGTGAGGAACGCGCGGCTGCCGGTCACCGGAGCCGGCGGCGAGATCGCCCAGAGCTGCTGCAGCACGAAGTCGACGAGCGCCTTGCATTCATTCCTGCGGTAGTTCCAGATGTTGAAGCCGGTGACGATGAAGGGGGCGTTTTCGACCCCGTGGTAGTAGGTCATGATCGCGCTCTGGAGGCCCGCCCGGCCCGTGTCCGGCTGAAGGCCCACCGAGGTCGCCTTGTAGAGCGTGTCGAGGGCGGACTGGAAGGTTTCGCCCGGGCCCGGATCGGCGTCCTCGAGGATCTCGTTGTTCTGGCTCAGGAACTCGACCTCGAAATCGCTCCGGAAGAAGTCGCTCGTGGTCGAGCGGTTCGGGGCGTAGACCGCGAACGGATCGGTCGAAGCATCCTTCTTCTCCATCTCGGCAGGAAGGCCGGCGTAGATCCCGGGGTTGCTCCGGAACCGCCCCAGGTAACGGACGATCCGGCCCGGACTGAGCACGTATTCCTTGAACTCCGAGCGCCAGTGTGCCTGATCGTAGATGAAGTGCCCCGGCGTCAGCTCGTTGTCGGAGAAGCGGAACGTCAGGGTGCGGGGGATCGGCTCCGAGTTGTCGTTGTTGGCGTTCCTGTTGAAGTTGACCATGGATGCCGTGGCCGCCCCTCCTCCCGCCAGCCAGACCAGGCCCCCCTGGCGGACGTAGGTGGCCAGGGTGTTGGCCTGCCGATTGTTGTTCATGTAGCGCATGGAGGTCTGGGGCCCGAAGATGTCACCGCCGTACGTGCCCTGGCGGAAGTTGAGCGCCCCTCTCCCGTCCACGAGCCAGACGATGTGGCGGTATTGCCCCAGCTTGGAGAGCTTGATGGTGAGGTCGTTGATCCCCAGATTGGTTCCGAGCGAGTCCCACGCGTAACCGTTGAAGAGGCCGGGGGGGCTCAAGACCGTCTGCCCGCCGGAAGTCGGAGGGACGCACCTCCACGGCTTGCCCCCCACGGCGAACAGGAACGTGTCGAGCTCGGCCCGCGTAGGCCAGGAGCCGCGCGGGGCATTCGCGCTGTGGGTGCAGGGGGTGCCCGCGAAGTTGATGTAGTCCAGGTAGAGGCGGGTGTCGTCCACCACCAGGAGCTCCTTGTCGAAGGTCGCCTGCACCGGCTTGATGCGCACGATCCCCAGGCTCCTCAGGCCGTTGATGTCCTCGGCTTCGAGGTAGAGCTTGTGCACCGCGCCCCCGGGATAGGGCCCCAGCCGGGCGGAGGTGACGAGGAGGCTCTTCGCGCTCCAGTGCGAGAGGTCGGTCTCCTCGTCCGTCCGGGCGGTGTTGTCGTCGAGGTTCACGATGTCCACCGCCCAGCGGTAGCTGCGCATGGCGGAGCCCGGGATCGGGTTGGCGTACCAGTTGAACGTGATCTTCTGCCCGGCCGGCACCTCCAGGGGGATTTCCTGGATCAAGTTGTAACCGCCCTGCTGGTACTCGTAGAAGAAGAAGTCGTTGTAGAAGCCGATCGTCGGGTTGTTGGAGCCGGCGAACGTCACGCGGAGGTTGAGCATGTTGTCGTCCAGGCTGAAGATGGGCGAGTAGGCGCCTGCCTCGTCGAACGCCACCACCACGAACACGTAGTCCGGCGGGCCGGGGGTCAGGTTCGTGAACTGCTTCTCCGGATGGTCGGCGTCCGTGGAGTCCCAGCCCGCCCAGTTGCGCGGCGCGTAGTAGCGCCGCACCAGGTCGGGACTGGAGATCGCGGCGGTCTGCGACACCTCGGTGTCGTTCGTGAGCATCTTGAACTTGTACTTCACGGGCTTCTTGGTGAACACACCGTCTTCGTCCTTGCCTTCCCAGCGGATCAGCACCGCGGGCGTCACGTACTTGCGCCCGATCGCGCTCGCCCGCGGATCCGTGATGTGGACCGTGGGCGCCACGGTGTAGGACCAGAACGCCCGCGAGACCGGCGCGGAGGCCAGGCCCTTGTTGTCCACCGCCTTGACCACGAAGACGTGGAACTCCGAGGAGCTGTCCCCCGGCGTGCCGGGGCGCGACGTGCCGGGCGGCCGGATCCGGTCCGGGTCCGGACACGGGTAGCTCCGGGTCGCCTGGTTCTGCGTGGTCGACTCCCAGAGCGTGTCGGATCCGGGATCGGTGGGAGGATCGACCGCGAGGAGGAAATGATCCACCCGGCCGTCGGGATCGAAGCCGATCCAGTTGATGGTGATCACGTAGTAGTTCCGCGTCGTGGTGTCGAGCGGCGCGCTCGTGATCCGGACAGTGGGGGGCTGATTGCCCGGCACGATCGGCACGACCGGCTTCTTGTTGCAGCCGCACAACGCCCACAGGCCGGCCGCGAGCGCGACCAGCGCGGGTAGGGCTGTGTTGCGATAAGTCTTCATGGCGTCCTGCTCCTGCTCGCTTCTCGAGACGACCCCGGTGCTTCCGAAGAAACCTGAGCTCCCACGGCCGAGGAGGGCGTTCCCCCGACCAGGGTGACATGAATGGGTGGATACCTGCGGCAGCGTCCCTGGCCGGGCCTGTCCTCGCAGTCCTTGCAGTCGCAGACCTCGATCTCCACCGCCACGTCCGGGCCCTCGATGTAGTCGGGCACGGTGAGGGTCCGGTTGCTCCATTGGACCCATGTGCTCGCCGCGATCCGCCGCAGCTCGAGGGGGGTGTAGAGGGTGTCCCGCGGCGGATCCGACCCCCTGAGCTTGCCGCGCAGCAGCACGCTGTAGCGGATCATGGTCGGCGGGGTCTGCCCGTTGGGCGTCCCGCCCGCCGTGCGCTCGGCGCCGTAGGGATCGAAGGGATCGTCGTCGGCGACCAGATCGAGCCTCAGCGGGAGTGCGCGCTGGAAGATCTGTTGCCCGTCGCGGGGCTGGAACGTAGGACCCCTCAGCAAGTACGGCGCGCGGTTGACGTAGAACGTAATCACCTTGTCCCTGAGCTGGTAGCGCGGCATCCCAGGCTTGATCAGGTTCTTCTCGAGCGAGTCCACGAAGGTCACCGGGTCGAGGATCCGGTTGTCCTTGTCCCCGCTGCCGTCCTCGGAGCGCATGACGCAGTAGGCCCGGCCCGAGAGCTGCATCGCCTGGTAGGCTCCGATATGGGGTTCGGCAATCTGATTCGGGTCCGTGAGCGGAAACAGGTGGCTCTCGGGGTAGGTGCTCACCGGCCCGATCGAGTCGAGGAACACCGGGATCCGGAAGTGGAACCCGATCGGCGAGCCGTTCGCGCGATCGCTGGTCCTGAGCACCGGTGTCGTCCCGATCGGGAGGGGAGGATAGGGGATCAGCGTCCGGAGCCGGTAGGGCGAGTCGGCATCGAAGCCGCCCGCGTGGAACAGCACGTACGAGTTCAGGTGCACCGTGTCGCCTTCCCCGTGAACGTAGATCCGGTGCAGACGCTGGCCGGTGCTGGGCACGGTCTCGGTGAAGAGCTCGAAGAACGTCTTGTTGGGCCGGCTCGGCCCGCGACTCGGGTCGCGGCCTCGCCATGCCGGCATGACCTGCACCGAATCCGGGCTCAGCAGGCTGCCCGGGAACTCGGTCCCGGAGGTCGCCGTGGGCCACGCGGTGAGCTGCTTGTAGCGTTCCCGGGTGCCGCTGAAGGGTTTCGTCCCGACCGTATAGAACGACGTGTTGGTCGCCGGCACCGAGTCCGGTCCCGCGAACCACGTGTCCGGGGCCAGGTTCATGTAGAAGCGCCTCGTGGTCTCGGGCGACGTGCGGGCGCCGCCGGCCTGGTCGATCGCCCGCAGGGTGAAGATCTTGACGCCCGCTCCGATGCGATTGCGGTCGGTGGTGTTGTACTGGGTTCCCGTGATGCTCGCAGGGACCTCGACGAAGTCGACTTCCTCCCCCTCGCCGATCTTGTACTTGTAGGCCACGGCCGGGTTGTCAGCGATCGCGATCGCCGACGTCCACTCGATGTTGACGAGGCTGCCGACCGGCACGACGTCCCGCGGCGTCGTGCCGCGGCTGAAGGTGTCCCGCAGCGCGACCGTGGTCTCGATCGGCGCCGGAACCGGATTCAGGCCATCCCCGACGTTGTCCTGATGAAAGACGAACCCCGTCGCGTAGGTGGAGTCCTGGAGGATGATGGGAATCGGCGGGAAGCGGTCGAGCGAGTTGAAGATCACGCGGGCGGGGGTGGGATCGGCCTTCCCCTGGTTGTCCACCGCGTAGATGTAGAACGCGTGCTGCCGGTTGTTCGAGCCCTCGAATACGTTGAATATGAACACGCTGTCCCGCTTCGCGGTATAGCGGTAGTCGCGTGGCTTGGGCCCGGGAAGAGGCGGCATCAGCTCGTCGCCGGCCGCTCCCACGGTCTCGACCACCGCCCAGTAGAACCCGGCCACGGCGCCGTCATCGTCCGAGCCGGCCCAGTAGAGGTGATGTCGGAATGGGATGGTGCCGGGAATGGGGGGAATCGGCGCTCGGGAGTCCGGATCCCGCGTGGTGATCGTGTCCTGGGGGGCCGCGGTAATCCAGGTTTCGGGCGGCCTGTTCCGGTCGACGTTCGGGGTCAGCGGCTTACGGCACCCGACCCCCAGCAACAGCGCAAAAAAGAAAAGAATGAGCCCCGCACGAAAGCGCATCAACGCCCCCCGGCACGCCCAGTCTTGTCTAGGGAAGTACCGCAAAACTAGCAACGGAAGAGCCCCACCGTCAAGCCCCAAAACACCCGGGACGACCCCCAGCCGGCCTCTGCCCCCCGAGGCGCCGGCGCCTCCCACGGAGCTCCGTGGAATCCTCCATCCCGGGAGGGAGCCAAAAAGACGGCGGGCGGGGCCGAGGCCCCGCCCGCCGCATGACTGCCGCGCAGCGACTACTTCAGAACGATCATCTTGCGCGAGTTCTCGAACTTGCTGTTCGCGAACTTCACGCTCACGAAGTAGGCACCACGTGTCACCTGGCGGCCGTTGTTGTCGAGACCGTCCCAGGTGAGCGCACGATCCGGGCTCTGCAGCGTGGACGCCGGGAACATCTGACCGTCCGCCAGCGTGCGAACCAGACGCCCGCTGACGTCGTAGATCTTGACGGTCACCCGATCGGCCTTCGCCAGGGTGAGGTTGATCACCGCATTCCCCTGACGCAGCGGGTTGTTGCGAATCCCCGCGAAGTCCACGAACAGCTTCCCGCTGTCGTTGTTGGGCACTTCGGTGGTCTGCGGACCCGTGCCGGCGATCGAGCAGATCTTGCCGAAGATGTTGGTGAGCATGCTCCAGTAGTAGCCCAACCGCCCGAACGTCTTATCGCACTGCTTGTTCCTCAGGTTGAACACGTTCCAGCCGTCCACCAGCGACTGCCACTGGTTCTCCGGAGCGCCGCCACCGACATCGTGGAACACGCCAGAGATGTACGGCGCGTTCAACGGGTTCGCATTCACCGGGTCGTAGTACGACGCCGGCTGCCCACCGCTTGCCGCCTCGGCGTTCAGAACGTCGAGAGTGAACAAGCAGGTGTTGCGAAGACCGTAGATGTCGCCGTTGGTCGTGATCACCGAGGTCGGGATCAGATCGATGCAGGGCTCGTTGTTGCCCGAGAACCGGATGTACGACGCGTCACGCAGCGACACGCCCACATCACCCAGCATCTGGCACTGACCGACGCCGCCGACGTCGCAATTGAACTGCATATCCTCGATGAGACCGTCACCCGAGAAGATCAGACCCCGATGATTCAGGTTCCCCGGGAGCCCGGCCAGGAGGAAGTTATGCAGAATCAGTGCGTCATCCTGGCTGCGGTCGTCGAAAGGACCAATGATGGTGGAGTTGAGGTCGCCCGACATGATCATGATGACTCGGTAGTAAGCCTCGAGCATCTCATCCGTCGGAGCGTTCTTGGCCACCTTGTCGGTCAGGAGCGTGCCGGCCCCGCGGTACGCATGCCGCGCACCGATCGAGCCGGAGGACGAGTTGAGCGACTCGCACGCCTTGACTCCGTACATGTCCCACGTCGTGCCCGGCTGGGCGTTCTTGTCCACGTGCCACTTCGGATCGTTGATGTCCACGTCCTTCGGCACGCTGGGAGCGGTCCAGCCGTTGTGGGAGCCTCTCTTGGTGACCGCAGTGGCGCCGATCGAGTCTGCAACCGACACCCAGACTCGCTCGTTACCGCGGCGGTCGTTCCAGTCCACGAACAGCATGCAGGCCTTGCCCAGGCCGCTGTACGTAGAGAACTTCCACGCGTCCGGCAGAACGCTGAATTCCTGCCACCGGTGGGCGTCGAAGCTGCCCTCGCTGTTCTGCGGGAACACCAGGCTCGTGTCGGGGCACAGGGCGATGGCGCCAGTGCCCAGCTCCTTCTTCTCGAAGTAGTACTCGACGTGCGAGCCCGGAGTCAGCAGACCATCCGGGATGATCTTCGTGCCCTCGGTCGTGAAGGCGAAGCCGTCGTACCCCGTCTTGTACGGGATGCCGCTGGCCGTCACCCACGCAGGAACCGAGCTGCAGGTGATGTTCGTGTAGTCGATCGTGCCCAGCGTGTCGATCAGGAAGCACTTGTGCCGCGGGATTCCCAGCACCGCGAGATGCTTGTCGCTCTCGTGGTACATCGTGGCGTACGTGCCGACCTGCAACGGCGTGTTGATGCCGCGGGCCGCGATCGGGAACAGGGCGGTCTGCTCGGCGGTGTCGCAACGCGCGTTGCACCACACGAACTCGCTCCACCGCTGGTTGTGCTGCAGAACGACGCCGCACGGTCCGCTGGTCGGGAAGGACTGCTTGTCCTTGCCCGGGTTCAGGATGTACTCCGTCCAGAACGAACCGTCACTCGGCGTGATCTTCGTCGGGTCCGTCGCGACGGCACGCAGACCGCTGCAACGGGTGCCGACGGTGCTGTAGTTGCCGGGACCGGGGAGGATGCGGAACTTCAGCTGCACCTCCACCGAGTCGCCCGCCGCCTCGACGTCGAGGGTGTCCTCCGGAACGTCGTACCGGGTCAGGTCACCCGTCAGCGGCGACGAATTCAGACCGCTCCTGATGAGCGCGGTCGTCGTGTCGAACGCCGCCGTGCCAGGCAGGCCCGGGTCCTCGTTGGCCGGGAAGGTGTCGTTGAACAGCTCCCAGATCAGCACGGAAATCGGCTGAATGGCGCCGTCCACGAAGCCCGCCGACACGTTGTCGAAGTAACCGCCCAGGTTGCTGTTGCAGTTGACCGTGATGCCGAACCGGTAGCACTGCTGCAGCTTGCGCAGGCCGATCCGGATCGAGTCGGGCTGGCCACCGGGGTTGGTGGTCTTCACCTGGCCCTGCTCGTTGGCACCCGAGATCTCGTCGTAGCACTGCTTGTCGGGATTGAATTCCTGGAACCGCGAGAACCGGATCTCACCCCACATCCGGGTGCCGTCCGACTGCTGCGCCGGGTAGGACTGCCAGTAGAACTGGTAGCCGGAGCCCAGGTTGAACAGGTCGAAGTAGCCCGTGTAGACGTTGAACCCGATGAGGAAGTCGCTGGTCGGCACCGCCGTATCAGCGTCCAGCCCCATGTTGTTCTTGGACGTCGGGCTGCCCGGGTTGTAGGCCAGGTTGATGGAGGGCGAGAACATGCCCTGGAAGTGCTCCTGCTCCGCCGAGTTCGGCGGGCCGGAGTTCCGCTCGCCATCGTCGTGGTTGCCCATCGAGACCACGTTGCCGGCCATGTCGCAGATCCGGCGCGTCGATCCCGGGGGACCACAGAGGTCCTGGTAGATCAGGGTCGTGAGCGCGTGCACGTGGTGGTAGATCGACGGCGGTTTGCTCGACGTCTTCCACGCATTGAGCGCCGAGACCGCCGAGCTGTTGTTGATGTCGCTCTGGGCCTCGAAGCCGCTCGTCCAGCCGGGAGGATTGCCACCCACCCGGTTGAGGCTCACGTCGTCGATCTCGGCCGCGCCCATGTAACCCGACGTGTAGGCGCCGACCAGCGAGCCGTCACCGTCGTCGGACGGGGACTGGAGGTTGAACGACCCGCGGTTGGTCTTGATGCGGAACACGACGCGGATCTTGTTGCCCCACGCCGCACGCAGCGAGCCGTACGTCACGTCGGGCCGGGTGGCGGTGCCCGCCGCGACCGTGTTGCTGTCGCCGAGCGCCGGGGGAAGGGCCGGGTTGTTCCCGTAGGTCGTGAACAACTCGAAGTAGCCGCCCGGATCGTTGGCCCGGATCAGCTCGGCGAACCAGCGCCGCACCGGATCGAACACCTGGTGCGAACCGCCGTCCGAGCCGGTCCACGTGTCTCCCGCATTGTCACCCACGGGCTGGCCCACGTAGACCATGAACGAGTCGATCGGGGCGTCGGCGTTGCCTGCATCGCTGCTGCTGATGAAGTTGCCCGCCACCACCGCCAGCGGGTCCTTGTCGAACCAGCCGGTCCGCTGGGTCGAGGTGGTGCCCTTGCCGGTGGACATGCGGGTGCGGTAGCTGAACGACAGCGACACGGGCGTGGCACTCGGGTACTCGGTGGTGCTCCCGATGTTCACGTCGTGGTAGAGCATCTGGTCCCACTGTCCCGCATAGCCCGGGAAGTGGCGATTCGTGAAGCCGGGCGCCACGGGAATCGTCGGGCTGCCCGCCGCCACGTTTTCATACGCGTCGACGTTGTACGGATTGCCCGTCAGCGCGTCCACGCGCGCGATGTCGCCGTGCGCACGCAGGCCGCACCACGCGGAGCTGCTGCCCGCGATCGGCGTCCAGCGCGGCGGCTTGGGGTTCACGTCGCTCTTGATCGGCGACGGATTCGGCACCTTCTCGTTCCTTCCCCCGTCCACGTGCCAGGCACTCGACACGCCGAACGTACGGCGGTACGGGTTGCCCTGGTTGATCGTGTAGGAGATCACGTTGCCGATGTCCACCGCGTGCCACGGGCGCAGCTTGTCGTTCTGGCCTGCGATCGCGAACGTGGTGTACAGGTTGTGGACTGGCCACCAACCCTGGAGCGAGTCCCCATGCACCGGGTGATCCCAGTCCCAGTAGCCGGTGTTGTCGGGCGAATTGGCAGGAATGTCGCCCTTGGCGGGCCCGAAGGTCCCGGGCGGGAACCGGTGACCGACACCAACCGACCAGTAGTTGCTACCGGCGTAGGCGGGGTTGTAGCCCACCCAGGTGGTGTCGTTGGGAACGTGCGTAGACGCTCCGAGGCGCACGGCACGTGACCTCATTTCCTGAGCCATCTGGGCGTTCATCAGCTTGCCGGGGAAATCATCACCGCCGGCAGCACCAGCCGCGAACGCCAGAGTCGCCAGGGACGCTGCTCCGGCAACAACGAGGAGCAGCGCGACGAACGACTTTCTCATTTGACTACCTCCATCGTCGCAATGCATGGGCAATGCGAAGTCGTCCAACTGGAGATTGCGAGCGAGGTGTCGCTTGTAGCGGATCGGCCGGCGGAATCATCGGGCCAGACGGCCCACGACATCCGGCGGCTGATGGCTGCACTCGAAGAGTGCTCATCCCCCCTTTCCGCTGCCGGAGCCCGACCGTTGGCATTTTGGGCGGGATCCGACACAGACTAGTGTGCTCATGAACTCGATGACGAGTCGTCGTTGCCCGGGGCCGCTGCCAGCCACGAACCACGACGACCGCGGAACTTGAGGTGCCTCTGGGGGTTTAAAACGGAAGCGCCTTGCTCCCCAGCACGGGACAAAGGCTAGACCTGACGATAGGATTCTGTCAATCCATTTTTTGCCCGGGAGTTGGGGGCTGCAAGCCCGGCCTCTCCAAGGGGGTGCACCCGGGCGCCGACCCATGAGAGCCACTCGGCATCCTGGCTGGCGACCAGCACGGCGGATTCCGCCGCCCGCTCCATGACCAGGCCGGCCAAGGCGGACCGGCGGTCCCGGTCGAGCCCGGCGGTGGGCTCGTCGAGCAGGACCAGGGAAGCCGGGGCCACGAGCGCGGCCACCACCTGGACCAGTCTCTTCTCCCCCGCCGACAGGTCGAAGGCCCGCCGGCCGAGGAAGGCGCGGCCCGGCAACCCGAGCCGGCCGAACGCGTTCGCCGCACGCTCGAGGGCGTCCGCGCGGCCTGCCGCCCGACACACCGCGGCATAGGTCACCTCGCCCGAGACACGCTCCTCGAACGCCTGCAGCTCCGGGTACTGGGCGGCGAGGATGGGGGGCGGATCGAGCCGCTCCGGGGTCACCACCACCTGCGCCGGTGAGATCAGCCCGGCGGCGGAGGAGAGCAGCACGCTCTTGCCGGAGCCGTTGCGCCCGACCAGGGCCGCGACGCCGCGCGCCGGAACGTCGATCGCGAGGGGTCGAGCGCAGGCGACGTGGGGGCCCGGGGTCCCGTCCCACGCCGCGACCCGGATCCGGAGCCCGACCTCGGCCGACTCCGGGCGGGGCGGCGGCATCCGCGCGAGCCCCGGGCCTGGAGCGGGGCCCAGCACCAGCGACCGGTCGGCGCGCGCGATCTCCTCCGGTTCCTGACTGATCCAGAGCACCCCGAGCCCGCCCTCCACCTCGCGCCTCAGCTCGCCGAGGACGCGCTCGCGCGCCTCGGGATCGAGGTGGGCGCCGGCCTCGTCGGCAACCAGGAAGGCGGGCCCCGAGACCAGTGCGGCGGCTATCAGCACGAGCTGCTGCCGCCCGGCAGAGAGCGTGCGGGGATCGAGGGCGAGGTCGGGCTCCAGGCCGAAGCACGCGACCCGGCGCCGGACCTCCTCGGCGATCGCCGCCTCGGGCAGGCCCAGGTTGCGGGCGGTGAACGCCAGCTCCTCCGCCACCGTGGGCTCGAGGAGCTGGCTTGCGGGCTCCTGCAGCACCGCGGCCACCCGGCCGCGCTCGCGCGCCCGCGCGATCGGCTCGCCCGCGAGCGCGATCTCGCCCGCGGCCGGCGGCCACAAGCCGGCGAGCGCCAGCGCGATGCTGGTCTTGCCGCAGCCGTTGGCGCCCGAGAGCGCCACCCACTCACCCGCCCTCACCTCCAGCGAAAAGCCCCGGACCACCGGGTCCGGGGCTCCGGGCGGGGCGACCGCGACCTCGCGCGCCGCGAGGCTCATCCGCCGCCCCGGTCCCGCTCGCGCCACGCGGCGAGCGCCGCCTCCGCCACCTCGCGCAGCGGCCGGGCGGCGCGCTCCGCGGCGGCGCGCACCGACTCGAACTCGGGCACTGCGCGCTCCCCACCGCCGGGGAGCGAGGCGACCTTGACGTCGATGGCGCCGAACGCGGTCGGAACGCTCTCGATGCGGCGCTCGAGCTCGTAGCGCTCGTCGAACCGCACGCGCACCCCGAGCGAGGAGGTCTCGGTGAGCAGCCTCGCCGCCACGGCGTCGGCTTGCTCGGGAGGCGCGATCACCATGAGCCACGATCCCGGCCGCCCCTTCTTCATCAGGCTCGGCACCACCATCGCGTCGAGCGCGCCCTCGGCCAGCAGCCGCGGCAGGAGGTCCGCGATCACCTGCGGGTTCTCGTCATCGAGGGCGGTCTCGAGCACCGCGACCCGGCGCCGCGCGATCGCGCTTCCCTCGGCGCTGCCGATCAGGACGCGCAGCACGTTGGGCCGCTCCTTCGGATCGCGCGACCCCGCGCCCGTGCCCGAGCGCTCGAGACGGAACGGCGGCGGGTCGCCCCAGTCGGCAACCAGCGTGGCGAGCAGCGCCGCGCCGGTCGGGGTGGTGAGCTCGAGCGCGAGCGGGCCGAGCTCGACCGGCGCGCCGCGCAGCAGCTCGACGGTCGCGGGAGCGGGCACCGGGATCGGCCCGTGCTGGCTCGCCACCATCCCGCCGCCGAGGCGCGGCGGGGAGGACCAGACGCGCTCGACGCCCAGCGCCTCGAGCCCCTCGATCGCGCCCACCACGTCCACCAGTGCGTCCGCGCAGCCCACCTCGTGGAAGTGCACCTTCTCGACGGTGGAGCCGTGCACCGCCGCCTCGGCCTCGGCCAGCCGGCGGAACACGGCGCCCGCGCGCTCGCGCACCGCGGGCGCGATCTCGGCGCGCTCGAGGGCCTCGAGCACGTGGTGCAGATGGCGGTGAGGAGGATCGCGCTCGACCGTGACCTCCACGCGCGTGGCGGCAAACGGCCCGCGACGCGCGAGAGCAATCGTCACGCGCACGCCGGGAAGCCCGAGGCGGGCGGGGAGGGACTCGAGCGCCGCGGCCGGCCATCCCGCCGCCACCAGCGCGCCCAGGCACATGTCGCCGCTGATGCCGGAGAAGCAGTCGAAGTACGCGAGCCGCATGGTTTGCGCCCTCAGCCCCGGCGAGCGCGGCGGGGGCGGGCGCTGGCGCGCGCGGGGCGTCCCGCTCCCTCGCCCGCGCCGCGCCGAGCGGTCGCCCGCGGGCTCCCGCCGGCGTTTACGAGGTGCGCGGCGTAGCCGGCGCCGAAGCCGTTGTTCACGTTCACCACCGTCACCCCCGGGGCGCACGAGTTGAGCATCGCGAGCAGCGGCGCGAGCCCGCCGAAGTGCGCGCCGTAGCCGACGCTGGTCGGCACCGCGATCACCGGCCGGCCCACCAGCCCGCCCACCACGCTCGGAAGCGCGCCCTCGAGGCCCGCCACCACCACCACCACGCGCGCGCCGGCGAGCTGCGCGCGGTGGGCGAGCAGGCGGTGGAGCCCGGCCACGCCGACGTCGGCCACCAGCTCCACGCGGCTCCCCAGGGTCTCCGCCGTGACCGCGGCCTCCTCGGCGACCGGGAGGTCCGCGGTGCCGGCGCACACCACCAGCACCCGCCCGCGCGGACGCGCGCGCCGGCGCCCCACCACCACGGCGCCCGAGCGCTCGTGGATCGCGGCGCCGGGGAACGCGCCCGCCAGCGCCTCGCGGCCCGCGTCGTCCACGCGGGTGGCGAGCACGAGGCCGCTCCGGGCGTGGAGCCGGCGCACGATCGCGACCAGGTCCGCGGGGCGCTTGCCCGCGCCGAACACCACCTCCGGAAAGCCGATGCGGAGCGCGCGCTGGTGGTCGAGCGTCGCGAACCCGAGGCGCTCGATCGGCGCCGCGGCGATCGCACGCGCGGCCTCCCCCGGCGCCACCTTCCCCCGCCGCACGCGCCCGAGCAGGGCGCGCAGCTCAGCCGGCCGCAACCAGGCCCTCCATCTCCCGCTCGTCCGCCTCGCCCTGCGCCGGCGCCAGGTCCGCGTGCCCGGAGCGCGCCAGGTCCTCGAGGTAGGCGCGCAACCGCTCCGCCATCTCCTCGACGCTGCCGGTGCGGTTCACCTGCTCGCGCAGGCGCGCGCTCTGCGGCAGGCCGCGCACGTACCAGGCCACGTGCTTGCGCATCTCGCGCGCCGCGGCCAAAGGCCCCAGCGTCTCGACCATCATGCGCAGGTGGCGGATCCCGGTCTCGAGGCGCTCGGCCGCGGTCGGAGGCGGGAGCTTCTCGCCGCGCTCGAGGTGCGCGCGCGCCCGGCGGAACACCCACGGGTCGCCGAACGCCGCACGTCCCAGCATCACGCCGTCGCAGCCCGTGGTCTCGAGCATGCGCTCGACGTCCTCGGGGGTGCGCGCGTCGCCGTTCCCGATCACCGGGATGCCGACCGCCCGGCGCACCTCGCCGATCTGCTCCCAGTGCGCGTGGCCCTCGAACTTCTCGGCCCGCGTGCGGGCGTGGATCGCGACCGCCGCGGCGCCCGCGTCCTCGAGGGCGCGCGCCACCTCGACCACGTTGCTCGAGCCCGCGTCCCAGCCCAGCCGGATCTTCGCGGTCACCGGCACCGTGCTGGCTGCGTGCATGCGCCGTACGATCTCGACGATGCGCGGCACGTCGTTCAGGAGCGCGGCGCCCGCGCAGCGGTTCACCACCTTGCGCACCGGGCAGCCCATGTTGATGTCGAGCAGGTCGGGCCGCCTCTCCGCCGGCAGCTCGCACAGGATGCGCGCCGCCTCGGCCATCACGCCGGGGTCGGAGCCGAAGAGCTGGATCCCGATCGGCCGCTCGCAGGGCTCGAAGGCGCAGTACTCCAAGGTGGCGCGGTTGCCGCGCGTCAGGCCGTCGGCGGACACCATCTCGGTGTAGACCGCGGAGGCCCCCTGCTCGCGCGCCAGCCGGCGGAAGGGCGAGTCGCTCACTCCGGCGAGCGGGGCGAGCAGGAGCGGCGAGTCGATCTCGACGTCCCCGATGCGCATGGCCTGGCCGTGGCGCGCCGCGGCGCTCAGCGCGCCGCGGCACCGGCGCGCGCCGGCTCCGGGCCGGCCGCCGCGAACACGTCGCCCGGCGTCCGGGCGCGGCTCAGGATCTCGAGCGCACGCGCGAACACCGGGTCGCCCTCGAGCGCCACGCGCGCCGCCGCGGCGTCGCCCGAGACGCGGCGCGCCAGCTCGCGGCGCAGCGCGCGCTGGAGCAGGGGTCGCTCGGCCCCGAGCCGTGCCGCGTCCACCTCGACCTTCTCGGCGCCGAGGAAGCTCGTGAACTCGTCCCACATGCCGTCCGGGAGCGTGGCCGCGGGGCGGACGCCGGGATGGGTGTTCACCCAGCGGTTCGCGAACCGGAACGGGAGCCCGCGGCGCTCCACCGCGAGCGTGAGCGGCGGCAGGCTGTCGGCCTGCACCGCCAGGTCGGGCGTGATGCCGCCGCCGCCGTACACGGTGCGCCCGCCTGCGGTGCGGAACCGCGGCGCGGGCGTGGAGTCCGGCGCCGGCGCGGGCGGCTCCTCGGTGTCGTCCTCGTCCGACGCCGTGGTGTCCTGGACCACGCGGTGGATGGATCGTCCGCTCGGCGTGTAGTAGCGCGCGGTCGTGAGCTTCAGGGCGGCGTTGCTCCCGCGCAGCGGGAAGACGCTCTGCACCGAGCCCTTGCCGAACGTGGTGCGACCGATCACCAGCGCCCGGTCCAGGTCCTGGAGGGCGCCGGCCACGATCTCGGCGGCCGAGGCGCTCCCGTTGTCCGCCAGCACCACCAGGGGCCAGTGTCGCTCCGCGCCCGTTTCCGTGGCGTAGTAACGCTGGTCCTGCCCGTGGATACGGCCGCGGGTCTGGACCACGAGCGTGCCCTTGGGCAGGAACTGCTGGGCCACGTCCACCGCCTGCTCGAGCAGCCCGCCCGGGTTCTGGCGCAGGTCGAGCACCACGCCGCGTGCGCCGCCCTGGCGCAGGCTCTCGAGCGCGGCGCGGACCTCGGCGCCCGACTTCTCCGAGAAGCCCGAGAGCCGCACGTAGCCCACGCCGTTGCCGACCACGAACGCGTAGGGCACGCTGTGGGTCACGATGATCTTGCGCTCGAGCGTGACGTCGTGCTCGTCGGATTCGCCCTCGCGCCGCACCGTGATCGTCACCGGGGTGCCCTCGGGACCGCGCAGCTTGCCGGCGGCCTCGTCGATCGTGAGGCCGGCGCTCGACTGACCGTCGATCTTGACGATCTGGTCACCCGAGCGCAGGCCCGCGAGCCACGCCGGGCTGCCCTCGAGCGGGGAGATCACGGTCGGGTAGTTGTCCCGCACGCTCACCACCACGCCGATGCCGCCGAACGTGCCCTGGGTGGCGTTCTTGAGGTTCGCGAATCCCTTGGCGTCCAGATACTGCGAGTAGGGATCGAGGTTGCGCAGCATGCCGCGGAGGGCGCCGTCCACCAGCTTCCCGGGGTCGACCGGATCGACGTAGTTCTGCTCGACCTTGTTGAGCACCTCCACGAACAGGTCCAGGTTGCCGTAGAGGTCGCCGGTGGCTCCCCCGCGCCCCACCCACCAGCCAAGGGCGAAGAGGGCGGCGAGGAGCAGGCCGAGCAGGACGCGCTTGCGAATCAAGTCTCCTCCCCTCGAGGCCCCGGAAACGCCGTGCGGCGCGATCTCCACAGGGGATCCCGCACGTCCGGGAGGTGCTTCCGCAGAAAGGCTCCTCAATATATCACGGGGGCGGGCGCCCCCGCTGTGATCGGCTCAGACGCGGTGCGCGATGAGCCGCGGCTCGAGCGCCGACCAGACCAGCGCCTCCAGGCGCTCGGGGGGCAGCGATCCGTCCAGCACCACGAAGCGCCCGGGCTCGGCGGCCGCGAGCTCGAGGTAGCGCCGGCGCACCCGGCCATGGAACGCCTCGGGCTCGCGGTCGAGCCGGTTGACGGCCTCCGCGCCGCGCTCGCGGCGCGCGAGCCCCGCCACGGGCTCGAGGTCGAAGAGCAGCGTGAGGGCGGGCACGAGGCCGCCGGTCGCGGCGCGGTTGAGCGCGCGCAGCAGCTCGGGATCGAGCCCGCGGCCGCCGCCCTGGTAGGCGAGCGTCGAGTCGTCGTAGCGGTCGCAGAGCACGATGCGGCCGGCCGCGAGCGCGGGGCGGATCACGGTCGCCACGAGATCGGCGCGGGCCGCGTCCATCAGCATCGCCTCGGCCAGCGGCGAGGGCCGGAGCGCGGGATCGAGCAGCAGCCGCCGGATGCCCTCGGCGACCGGCGTGCCGCCCGGCTCGCGCGTCACGACCGGATCGAGGGCGCGGGCGCGCAGCCGCGCGGCCAGGCGCTCGAGCTGGGTGGTCTTGCCCGAGCCCTCGCCGCCCTCGAAGGTGACGAACAACCCGGACACGCGCGCGGCTCTCCGGGCTAGCGGCGCGCCGCCCGCGCCCGCGCCCGCGAGCGCCGCGTGGCCGGCGCCCGCTTCACACGCCCGTCCGGGCTCGCCCCGCCGTTGACGTGCGCGCCCCGGGACGCGGACCGCTTCACCTCCGCGAGCTTCTTCGCGATCCGCCCCTGGACCGGCAGGCGCTCGGCGCGCAGCCGCTTCTCGACTCCGGCCGGATCGCGGATGAACTCCTCGGTCAGGGCGCGCGCCCGGTCGTCCGGAACCTGGACCGGCGGCGACTTCTTGAAGTAGGCCGAGGGCGCGATGAGCGCCCCGGCGAGCCCGCGGTCGAGGCCGAGCTTGGCGCAGCGCACCGCGTCGATCACCACGCCCGCGGAGTTGGGCGAGTCCCACACCTCGAGCTTCATCTCCAGGTTGAGCGGCACGTCGCCGAAGGTCGTGCCCTCCATCCGGATGTGGCACCACTTGCGGTCCTTGAGCCACGGCACGTAGTCGCTGGGGCCGACGTGCACGTCCTCCTCGGGGAGGTCGTACGGGATGATGCTCGTGACCGCCGAGGTCTTGGAGATCTTCTTGGACTCGAGGCGCTCGCGCTCCAGCATGTTCAGGAAGTCGGTGTTGCCCCCGAAGTTGAGCTGGTAGGTGCGGTCGATGCGCACGCCGCGGTCCACGAACAGGCTGGCGAGCACGCGGTGGGTGATCGTGGCGCCGACCTGCGACTTGATGTCGTCGCCGATCACCGGCAGCCCCTTCTTCTCGAAGCGCTGCTGCCAGTACTTCTCGCGGGCGATGAACACCGGGATGCAGTTCACGAACGCGCAGCCCGCCTCGAGCACCTGCTCGACGTACCACTTCGTGGCCTCCTCGGACCCCACCGGCAGGTAGTTCACCACCACGTCGGTCTGGGTGTCCTTGAGGAGCTTCACGATGTCGACCGTCGAGCCCGGCGCCTTCTGGATGATCTTCGACAGGTACTTGCCGAGCCCGTCGTGGGTCATCCCGCGCTGCACCTGGACCCCGGTCCGCGGCACCTTGGAGAACACCAGGGTGTTGTTGGGCCAGGTGGTGATCGCCTCGGAGAGGTCCTTGCCCACCTTGTTCTTGTCGATGTCGATCGCGGCCACCACCTCGACGTCCCGCACGTGATAGCCGCCGAGCTGGACGTGCATCAGCCCCGGCACCCGGTCGGTGTCGCGCGCGTTCCGGTAGTAGTGGAGCCCCTGCACGAACGACGAGGCGCAGTTGCCGACGCCGATGATCGCCACTCTCACCTTGCCCATCGAATCGAACCTCCGTTGCGGGACCGGGCGGCGCTCCGGCCGCTCCGTCCCGGGATCCCTCAGTCGCGACCCGGACCACGCTCCACGTGGTGCCCGCGGGTGCGTCTCCAGACGTGCGCCACGCGCTGCGCGGCGGTGGTGAACGAGAGCACGGCGAGCAGCAGCAGGGCGACCGGCATGGCCCAGAACACCTGGAGCGCCCCCGCGGCGATCAGCAGCACCAGCCGCTCGGGCCGCTCGAACCATCCCACCCGGCAGTCGAGCCCCAGCCCCTCGGCCCGCGCCCGCGTGTACGAGACCATGAACGAACCGACCAGCGCCAGCACCGCGAACAGCACCAGCGCCATCCACGCCTCGGGGTAGAGCCCGATCTCGCGCTCGCGCACCGCGCGGCCCGGCTCGGCCACCAGGGTCGCGAGGTTGCGCAGCCCGAAGCCCGCGAGCCCCGCGAGCGCCGCGGCCTCCGAGAGGCGGTCGAGGGTCGAGTCGAGGAACGCGCCGAACGGCGACTCGGCGCCGCGCCGGCGCGCCAGCTCGCCGTCGAGCAGGTCGCACAGGCCGCCGGCCGCGAGCAGCGCGGCGCCGACCCGCGAGTGGCCGTCGAAGAAGGCGAAGCCCGCGGCGATCCCGAGCGCGAGCCCGAGCCAGGTGAGGTGATCGGGCCTGACCCCGAGTGCGGCGAGCGCGCCCACGATCGGGGCGACCGCGCCGTGCGCGAGGTGCTTCGCGCGCTCCTTGATCTGCGCGAGCGCTCCGCCCTTCTGCCGTTCCGCGGCGGCCGCCGGGGTGGCGGTCAAGTCTCCTCCTGCGGGCTCTCGCCCTTTCTCGTCCGTCCGCTCAGGACCAGCACCATCTCCCCGCGCCGCTTCTCGGCGGTGAGGGCATCGCGAACCTCGCGCGCGCTCCCACGCAGCACCTCCTCGAACGTCTTGGTCAGCTCGCGCGCCAGCGCGATCGGCCGCTCGCCCCACAGCGCCTCGACGTCCTCGAGGCACGCCTCGATGCGGTGCGGCGACTCGAACGCCACGATCGTCTCCCGCCTCCCGCTCAGCTCCTCGAGCCTGCGGCGGCGCGCGCCCGGCCGGACGGGCAGGAACCCGGCAAACGTGAAGGCGTCGGTCGGCAGCCCGCTCACCTGGAGCGCCGCGATCGCGGCACTCGGGCCCGGCACGCTCTCCACCCGGATCCCGGCCGCCACCGCGGCCCGCACCAGTGGATACCCCGGATCCGCGACCGCCGGCGAGCCCGCGTCGGTCACGAGCGCCACGCTCTCGCCAGCCTCGAGCCGCTGGATCAGGCCCGGCACGCGCGCCCGCTCGTTGTGCTCGAACAGGCTCTCGACCGCGGCGGAGATCCCGAAGTGCTCGAGCAGCCGGCGGGTGCGGCGCGTGTCCTCCGCCGCCACGCGATCCACCTCGGCGAGGATCCGCAACGCACGCCGCGTGATGTCCTCGAGGTTTCCGATGGGCGTGGCGACCAGGTACAGGGTCCCTCCGGCGCCGGAGGAGCGGGCTCGGGTCACGGATTTCTCTGCGCTGGGGAGAGTTGCCCTCGCCGTCGCGAAGCGCGCGGAAGGTAGCATGGCGGCCGTGCCCCTGCCAGCGCGCATCGCTCGCTAGCGGCGGGGAGCGCCCGCGCGCTCGCCCGCCACGGCGTGGAACGCCTCGACCGCGCGCGCGATCCCGCCATCGTCCACGTCGAGATGGGTGACGGCGCGCAGCAGCCGCGGGCCGTAGCCCAGCATCCGCACGCCGCGCCGCTCGAGCCCGGCGACGATCGCGCGCGCGTCGAGCCCCGGCGCCTCGATCCGGACGTAGACGATGTTGGTGTCGGGCTCCGCGACCGCCACGCCCGGCACCGCGCCGAGCCCGGCCGCGAGCGCCTTCGCGCGGCGGTGGTCGTCGGCGAGCCGCGCCACGTGGTGGTCGAGCGCGTAGAGGCAGGCGGCGGCCAGGATCCCGGCCTGCCGCATGCCTCCACCCCACAGCTTGCGCACCCGCCGCGCGCGGGCCACGAGATCCGAAGGGCCCGCGAGGATCGAGCCCACCGGGGCGCCCAGACCCTTCGAGAAGCACATCATCACGGTGTCGGCCGCGGCGGCCCACTCGGCGATCGGGATCCCGGTGGCGACGCTCGCGTTCCACAGCCGCGCGCCGTCGAGGTGCACGGCCAGCCCGCGCTCGCGCGCGACCGCCGCCACGGCGCGCAGGCGCGCGAGCGGCACCACCGCCCCGCCGGCGCGGTTGTGGGTGTTCTCGAGGCAGACCAGCGCGAGGCGCGCGACGTGGTCGTCGGGCTCGTGCAGCGCCGCCTCGATCGCGTCGGCCGGCAGCGCGCCGCGCTCGGCCCGCACCGTGAGCGCGAGGCACGCGGAGTTGGCGGCCAGCCCGCCCTGCTCGTAGAGATAGATGTGCGACTCGTCCTCGAGCAGGACCTGGTCGCCGCGCTCGGTCTGGACGCGGATCGCGAGCTGGTTCCCCATCGTGCCGCTCGCCACGTAGAGCGCGGCCTCCTTGCCGGCCTCGCGCGCCACCCGCTGCTCGAGCGCCCGCACCGTGGGATCGTCGCCGAACACATCGTCGCCGACCTCGGCCTCGGCGATCGCGCGCCGCATCCCGGCGGTGGGCCGGGTGACGGTATCGCTGCGAAGGTCGACGGTCTCGCTCATTGGATAGGCTCCTCAGGGGCGCAGGATCGGTCTCGCCGCGCGTCCCGGCGCAGTCTACGCCGGCTGCGGGCGCGGCCGCATGTCCGGTCTGACGAACCCTTGACAACGCCCGGCGCCGGGTGCCATCTGATGGAGACGACGAAACCGGGCCGAGTGGCGCTCCGTAGGCGGACACACGCGGGAGGCGCGCCCCATCCGGCACCGCCTGGGCGCCGTGGATCGAGCGACCTGGCGTCACCCAACTCGAGGAGGCTGCTGTCGTGTTCCCCATGTTCAGCTTCGATTCCACCTACGTGCTGCTCGTCCCGGCGATGATCTTCGCGCTGTGGGCGCAGTGGAAGGTGCAGAGCACATACGCCGCGATGTCGCGGGTGCGGGCGGCGAACGGCATGACCGGCGCCGCGATGGCGAAGTCCATCATGAGCCGCAACGGCGTGACCGACGTCACCGTCGAGGAGGTCGGCGGTGTGCTGAGCGACCACTACGATCCGCGTGCCCGCGTGGTGCGGCTCTCGCAGCCGATCGCCGAGGGCGACTCGATCGCCTCGATCGCAGTCGCCGCGCACGAGGTGGGTCACGTGCTCCAGCACGCGCAGGGCTACCCGGCCCTGGCGCTGCGCAGCGCGATCGCGCCGGCCGCGAGCATCGCCAGCATGGCGGCGTTCCCGCTCTTCTTCATCGGCCTGATCTTCACCATCCCCGGTCTCTCCCGCCTGCTGATGGACGTGGGGATCGTGCTCTTCAGCGGCGCCGTGGTGTTCCATCTGATCACGCTCCCGGTCGAGTTCGACGCCTCGAAGCGCGCACTGGTGCAGCTCACGAGCTCGGGCTCGATCGCTCCCGAGGAGGTGGCGGGCGCCAAGAAGGTGCTGGATGCGGCGGCGCTCACCTACGTCGCGGCCGCGGCCATGGCGGCGCTCCAGCTCCTCCGGCTGGTGATGCTGCGCAACAGCCGCGACTGACGCTTCGCCCATCGACGCCGCGGGGCGGGAGAGGGTCGACCCTCCCGCCCCGCAGCGTCTGGCCGGCTGGCGATGAACGATGAGGAGCAGCGCGGGCTCAGCCCTGCGCCACCATGTCCTTCAGCTCCTTCGAGACCTTGAACACCGGCACCTTGCGCGGCGGGACGGGTACCGCCGCTCCGGTGCGCGGGTTGCGCGCGATCCTCGACTTGCGATCCTTCACCCGGAACGTCCCGAAGCCGCGGATCTCGATGTGATGACCGCTCTGGAGCGCACGCGCCACTGCGTTGAGGAACGAATCGACCGTCTCGGCCACGTCTTTCTTGGTCAGGCCCGTCCGCTCGGCAATCTGGTCAACGATGTCCGCCTTCGTCATCTCGCCCTCCTCAGCTCCGTAAGCTCCGGGGCCAGAGCCCGGGAAGATCCAGCGACGACCGGCGCAGGCTAACAAGGCAGCCGAAAATCTGTCAATCAGTCTTTGCACAAGGTGTTGCGGGATTCCGGGGGGCTCAGAGCCCCAGCGCCCGGCGCCGCGCCCCCTCGAGCGGATGGATCCGCCCCCGATCGATCTCGGCCTGGAGCCTCCCGGGCCGGGCCGCGGCCTCCTCCCGCCACTCGCGCGCGAACGCCCCGCTCCGGATCTCCTCCAGGATCGCCTTCATGGCGTCGCGGCTCGCCTCGCCCAGCACCCGCGGCCCGCGGGTCATCGCACCGAACAGCGCGGTGCCGCTGATCCCCTCGCGGAAGCCCGCCGGCCCGCGCTCGTGGAGCAGGTCGGCCAGGTACTTGAGCTGGTGCACGCACTCGAGGTAGGCGATCTCCGGCGAGTACCCGCGCTCGACCAGGGTCTCGAAGGCGGCGGTGACGAGCGTGAGCAGCCCGCCGCACAGCACCACCTGCTCGCCGAACAGATCCACCTCGGTCTCCTCGCGCGCGGTGGTGCGGCGCAGCGGGGCGCAGCCGATCCAGCCGGCGTAGGACTCGGCGAGCGTGAGCGCTCCCCCGCTCCCGTCGCGGTGGACCGCGACGTAGGCCGGAAGCTTCTCGCCGCGCCGATAGGTCTCGCGCAGCACGCGGCCGGGGCCGGTGGGCGAGACCAGGACCACGTCGGCCCGCGCCGGAAACGCCAGGTCGGAGTACACCAGGTTGAAGCCGTGGGCGAAGACCAGCGCCGCATCGGGCGCGATCTGCGCGGCGAGCCCGTCCCACACGCCGCGCACCGCCTCGTCGGGCAGCAGCACCGCGATCAGGCGCGCGCGGCCCGCCGCCTCGGGCGGCGCCAGCACCTCGAAGCCCGCGGCGCGCGCGCGTTCGCTGCCGCCCCCGGGCCGCGCGCCCACGACGACGGCGCGGCCGGAGTCACGCAGGTTGAGGGCCTGGGCCTCGCCCTGGTGGCCGAAGCCCAGCACCGCGACCGTGCCCGAATCCGGCCGGTCGCTCATGCGCGGAGGCGAGGGCCGCGGCGCCGCGAGAGACCCGGCGCCCGCGGCGGGCGGATGAGGGCGTGAGCTAGTTTCGCGACCCGGTCGCCCCACCGGCCGAGCCCCAGTCCGACTTCACCGAGAGCACGCCGGCCTTGAAGTGGTAGGCCTGCTTCTTCGTCCAGTAGAACCAGGTCTCGTACGTCTTGTCGGAAGGGAGCTGTGTCACCTTGACCGTCGCGCCGCTTGCGGTGACGTCTCTCGTCTCGATCCTGAAGGTGGCGGACTTGTCGTCCTCTTGCCAAAGGTAGACAGCCTCGGGCCGACCAACGGACACCAACGTCTTGTCGACGTCGGTCCCCTTCCGCGGCTGATAGGTCACATAGTTGTCGACGTCGGGGACGGGTTGCCCGCGATCCAGGGCCAAGTAGATCATCAATTCTTCGGTCCCTTTGGGGTTGTTGTTGGCCTTCGTGTACACGCCGCCGAGCTGGCGGTGGAGCTTCTTGTTCTTGGGATCAGCGGCCACGGCGGCCTGGAGGATGCTCACCGCCTCGGCGTACTTCCCGAGCTCCGCGAGCGAGCCGGCGAGGCCGGACCGGATCTCGGGGTCCTCGGGCCTGAGCTTGAGGGCCGCGCGCCACATGGCCTCGGCCTGCGCGTTCTCGCCCCCGTTCTGGTAGGCCACCGCGGCGTTGAAGTAGAGATCGGAATCGTCCTGCCGGATCTCGCCCGCCTTCTGGTACTCCTCGCCCGCGTGCTTGAAGTCGGGCTTGCGCGCGTCTCCCTGGAGGGTCTGGGCGCGGTTGAGCAGCGAGGTCCCGAGGCTGGAGTGGAGGTCGGCGTTCCCGGGCTCGACCTTCAGCAGGTCGCCGAAGTAGTCAATCGCCTCGTCGTAGCGCTTCTCGGTCGAGAGCTGGTTGGCGTAGTTCATGCGCACCGAGCGCAGCGCCATCTTGAGGGCCGAATCCTCGGGCGCCACCTTGAGCCCCTCGCGAAAGACCCTCTCCGCCCGCGTGAAGTCCCCCATGAAGGCGTAGACCGACCCCAGGTTGCGGATCGTCGGCGGATGGTTGGGGCGCAGGAACGATGCGCAGGTGAGGCTGTGCACCGCCTGCTGGTAGTACTTCTCGGCCTCGCCCTTGAGCGTCACGTCCGCTTCGTTCTCGGGCTTCTTCAGGAAATCCGGATAGGCCGTCTGGGCGCTCGAGATCTTGGAGATCCCATCGTTGAGCTTGCTGGCCCAGTAGGAGTCGCGGTTGTTGGCGGCGAGATCGGCCTTCTTTTTGTCGCCCTTGGCGTTGAGCCCGTCGATCGCCTTCGCGAACCACAGGCCCGCGGGCCCGCAGCTCTCGATCTCGGCGTACGCCCAGCCCAGGTAGCCGATGGCCTCGTAGTCCAGCGAGTCTTCAGTCGCGCACTGCACGAGCTGCTCCACCGCCTTCTGCATCTGGCGCACATAGTCCACGGTGTTGCCCTTGTCCTTGTCGCTCAGCCCGCCGACCACGTACCGGATGCCGCCGGCGCAGTGAAAGTTGCGGGCCTCCACCGCACCGGCCCCGAGCAGGCTCACGAGCCACGCCGCGGCCGCGGCGGCCGCGATCCCACGAACGTTCACGGGTTCCTCCTTCTCACGTCAGGCGATTGCCGTTGACCGTGAGGCCGAACGAGACGCCGAGATACTTGGCCGCCTTGCGCGAGGCCAGCATGCGCGTCAAGAAGATCTCGAAGTACTCCATCACCTGGGAGATCTTGGTGTCCACCGTCAGCTCCAGGGTGATCTGCTTGCCGGCCTCGTCCACGTTGAGGAAGCTCTTCTCGACCGCGTAGTTCACGCGGTCGTGGATGTCGAACTTGATCATGTCGGGGTTCCGCACCCGGGTGCGGTGGACGTCGCTCTTGTCGGCCAGGATCACCGCCGCCGCCACCGGGCTCACCGGGTCGCCGTCGTTCTCGTGGTGGTTCCCGATCGCGCCGATCACCTGCAGGATCTCGTCGTCGGGCATGCCCATGTCGCTCAGGAGCTGCATCGCCATGACCGCCCCGATCTGGGCGTGGTGGTCGCGGTTCACCGCGTTCCCGATGTCGTGCAGGTAGCCCGCGATCGCCGCCAGCTCCGCCTGGCGCTCGGGATGGCCGAGGCGCTTGAGCACGTTGAACGCGATGCGCGCCACCAGCCCCACGTGCCGCTCGCCGTGCTCGGTGTAGCCGATCTCGGCCAGGGCCTCGTCGGCCTTGCGGACGTAGAAGCGCACCCGGGTGTTCTCGCGCACCTCCTCGAACGTGATGACGGAGGCAGGCTCGGTCGCGCTGGCGGGAGCGGCGGCCCCGGAGGCGTGGCCGCGTTGTGCGTTCGATCGTTGGGACATTTCAATGCCTTACGGATGCGGGAAGAGTGCCAGAGGCCACGGGCGGCGCGGGCATGAGATCGAGAGCCGAATCTAGGCCCGCAAGTGAAGATGCGTCAAGGGGCAGGCCCGCCTGGCTCTCGCGCCGGGCGCGGCGCGTGCAGGTGCCGCGGTGCATCTCCGGCGCGACGGTGTGGCGGAGAAGGGACGACGGCGTGCCGCAGCCGGATGCCGGCTCCCTACAGCACTTCGTAGGGGTCGACGTCGACGATCACCCGCACCGCCCGCGGGCGCCGCGCCTCATCCGCCAGCTCGAGCGCGTGGCGGGCCGCCTCGCGCACGGCGGTCGCGCGCGCCGACTTGAGCAGCAGGTGCCAGCGATGCTGCCCCTTGAGCCGGGCCAGCATCTGCGGCGCGGGGCCGAGCACCGCCACGCCCTCGAGCGCCGCGTCCGAGCGCAATTGCTCCGCCACGCGCGTGGCCGCCTCCTCGACCTCCGCCTCGCGCGGCCCGGAGAAGAGCAGCGCCGCGATCCGGGTCGCGGGCGGATAGCCCGCCTCGCCGCGCTCAGCGAGCTCGCGCGCGACGAAGCCGCGCTCGTCGCCGAGCGCGGCCGCGGCGATCGCGGGATGTTCGGGCGTGCAGGTCTGGATCAGCACCTCGCCCGGCTGCGCGCCGCGACCGGCGCGCCCCGCGACCTGGACCAGGAGCTGGTACGCCCGCTCGGCGGCGCGGAAGTCGGGCAGGTGGAGCGCCACGTCCGCGTCCAGCACGCCCACCAGCGTGACGCGCGGGAAGTCGAATCCCTTGGCGATCATCTGGGTGCCGAGCAGCACGTCGGCCTCGCCGCGCGCGAAGGCGGCGAGCCGCTCGGCGACCCGCCCGCGCTCGCGCGCGACGTCGGTGTCGAGCCGCGCCACGCGCGCGCCCGGGAACGCGCGCTGGAGCTCGCGCTCGGCGCGCTGGGTGCCCGCGCCCCCGAAGCGCAGGAGCGCCGCCCCGCACTTCGCGCACCCAGCGCCCGCCGGCTCCGTGTGCTCGCAGTAGTGGCAGCGAAAGGAGCGCGGCGCGAGGTGGAGGGTGAGCGAGATGTCGCAGTGCGGGCACTCCGGCACCCAGCCGCACGCCCGGCACTGGGTGTAGTGCGAGTGGCCGCGGCGGTTGAGGAAGAGCAGCACCTGCTCGCCGCGCTCGAGCTTCTGCGCCAGGGAGTCGCGCAGCGCGCGCGAGAGCAGGTCTCCGGCCGCCGCTTCGAGCCTCAGGTCGACGATCCGCATCGTGGGCAGCGCGCGCCGGTCGACCCGACGCGGCAGGGAGAGCCGCGTGTACTTGCCGCGCGCCGCGTTGGCGTGCGACTCGAGGCTCGGGGTCGCCGAGCCCAGCACCACGGGAATGCCGAGCATCTGGGCGCGCCGCACCGCCACGTCGCGGCCGTGATAGCGCAGGCGCCGGCTCTGCTTGTAGGCCGGCTCGTGCTCCTCGTCCACCACGATGAGCCCGAGCTTCGGCAGCGGCGCGAACACCGCCGAGCGCGCCCCGACTACGACGTCGAGCGCGCCGCGGCTCGCCAGCTCCCAGTTGCGCCGCCGCTCCCCCACCGAGAGGTACGAGTGCATCACGCCGACGCGTGCGCCGAAGCGGCGGCGGAAGTCGCGCACCAGCTGGCTCCCGAGCGCGACTTCGGGCGACAGCACCAGCGTCTGCCGGCCCGCCTCGCGCGTCGCCGCCGCCGCCCGCAGGTAGATTTCGGTCTTGCCGCTCGCGGTCACGCCGTGGAGCAGGAACGGAGCGAAGCCGCCGCGCGCGATCGCGCCCTCGAGCGCGGCGATCGCGGCGCGCTGCTCGGCGGTCAAGGTGAAGCGCTCGGGGAGCGGCAGCGGCACCACCGGGTCTTCGGCGGCTTGGCGCCGCGCGCGGCTCCCCGCGAAGCCCTCGAGCCCGCCCGGCAGCGTCGCCGCCAGCACCTCGCCGAGCGGCGCCAGGTAGTAGTCCGCGATCCAGCGCGCGAGCGCGAGCAGGTGGGGCGAGATCGGCGGTGCGCCGGTGAGCGCGAGCACGTCGCGCACCTCTGCGAGCGCGCTCTCACCCGGGCGCCCCACCACGAACCCGCGCCGGGTCGCGCCCCGAAACGGCACCTGCACCTGGACGCCCGGCTTCATCTCGCCGTCGAGGCGCTCGGGGACGCGGTAGACGAAGGTCTGCCGCAGCGGCAGGGGGAGCGCGATCTCGGCGAAGGGCATGGTCGGGCGTGCGATCGGGAGCGTGTGGACGTCGGGAGGCCGGCCGAGGCCGGCGGGGGACGAACGAGGCACAGAGTGTCGCGCGCCGCGGTGCGCGGCAAGTCAAGCCTGCTGAGGAGCGCGTCGAGTCCGGGCCGCGGTGCGAGGTGAGGGCGCCCGAATGCAGGCCAATGCAGCGGGGGGTCGATGCTCGAGTGATGTCGCTCGTGTCGCCGCGCCTGGTGGGTCCAGACCGGGCACACTGGTAACAGATCTGACCGGGGACATGGGTTACAGCCCGGGGCATCCTGGACGTCCGGCGAGCCGCGGAGAGGAACCACCGCAACTTCGGGACACTCGTTCCGATCGTCGACCCCGGGTTGGGCAGGCGTCGCCGGCGGGGTTATGGCAGCTAAGGCCTGTTACCCATGTACCCGGTCTGCTCTGTCACCCATCTGCCCGGTTGCAACGGTGCCCGCGAGTTGACGAAAACTTGTGTTGACGGCTCCGCGAGTTCTTCTTCTCGCGCCGAGCAGCCGCTCTCACCATCGCGCGCCAGCGTGCTCAGGAGGCCCGCAGGCAACGCGATTCTATGCACAGCAGGAAAAAGTTCGTGGCGCTGTCTGATATGCGTTCCCCGCGGCCCTGCGTGCGCCGAAAAACGTCGTGCTACTAAGGAGTGCGCCCCGCGGCCCCCGAGATCACACCCAGCCCCCGCTGGAGTTTCGGGCCATGAATGCCTGCACTGCCGA
>DASXQT010000020.1:0-2078 GCA_036507005.1 Candidatus Eiseniibacteriota bacterium | reverse complement strand
CTGGTCGTGGCCGACCTATGGGGCCCCGGACGTGAACTGGAGCTGGGGGTTCAGCGCGCTCCTGTGGCCGGTGTGGGAGCGGGCGGGGGTGTGGGGGCTGTTCGCCTGGCGGTGGGTGACGGCGCTCGTGGCGTTCGGGTTTCTGTGGGGTGCGGCGCGGCGGATGGGGGCGCGGGGGTTCGCGCCGCTGGTGGTGATGGTGGTGTGCTCGCTGGTGTGGCGAGCGCGGTCGCAGGTGCGGCCGGAGACGCTGGCGGCGGTGCTGCTGGCGGCGGAGCTGTGGATCCTGGAGACGCGGCGGCAGGGGGGGAAGGACCACGCGTGGTGGCTGGTGCCGCTGGCGTGGGTGTGGGCCAACGTGCACAACACGTGGTTCCTGGGGCTGGGGCTGATCGGCGTTCACCTGCTGGATGACCTGTGGGCGGGGCGTGCGGCCGAACCGCGCGGGGCGTCAGCAGCGGCATCCGGTGGCGGGGGTTGGTGGAGGCTCGCATGGGTGGGGCTCGCGGCGCTCGCGATCTCGTTCGCGAACCCGTTCGGCTGGCGGGCGCTGTGGCAGCCGTTCGACTTCTTCCTGCACCAGCGAAACGAGGTGATCTTCAGCACCATCGGCGAGATGGGCCCGATCGATTGGGATGCGTTCTGGAGGACCGGACTCCCGCTTCTCGTCGGGGGCTGGCCGATCCTGCTCCTCGTGCGCGCCCGCCGGGCCGGACTGGACGCCGCCGAAGCGCTGACCTGCCTGATCTTCACGGCGCTGGTGCTTCGAGCTCAGCGTTTCGTCGGCCTCTATGCCCTGGTCGCCGCGCCTTACGTCGCCCGCGACCTGCATCATGCGGTGGCGGCGCGCGCCTCGGGCTTCCGCCTCCTCCCCGGCCTGCGCGCGGCGCTCACCTCCCTCGCGTGCGTGGCGGCGGGCCTGCCGGAATGGACTCGCCCCGGGGTTGCGCTGGGGGTCGGCTTCGTCTGGACCCAGTACCCGGTCGCGGCGTGCGACTTCATAGAGGCGCACGGCGTGCGCGGCCGCGGGTTCAACCAGTTCGGCTTCGCCGGCTACCAGCTCTACCGATTCTGGCCGGACCGCTCGCGCCTGCCCTTCATCGACATCCACCAGGCGGGAACGCGAGCGGATCGCGATCTCTACGCGTGGGCACAGCAACGCGACGACAGATGGCACGAGCTCGACGGCCGCTACGCGTTCGACTACGCGCTGCTCGGGCGCGCGGACCACAGGTCCCTGCTCGACGCGCTTGACGCCGACAGCACCTGGGCGGTCGTTTTCCTCGACGACGTGATGGCGCTCTACGTGCGCACCGCGGGTCCGATGGCCGCGGTCGCGCGCGCGTTCGGGTATCGCCATCTTCCGGCGGGGACGTCACGGCTCGGTGCGCTGGCGGAGGCCTGCGCGCGCGATTCGCTGCTGCGCTCCCGCACGGCGGCGGAGCTCGACCGCGAAGTGCAGGGCTCGCCCTGCCACTCGCGGGCGCTTGTCCTGCTTTCGACCATGGCGCTCGAGGAGGGCCGGTTCGCGGACGGCCGGCGCCTGCTGGAGCAGGCGCTCGCGGTGGATCCGAACCGGATCGGCGCGCACTGGCGTCTGGCGCGCCTCGCGCTCGAGGAGGGCCGGCCCCGGGACGCGCTGCGCGAGGCCGGACTCGAGCGACATGTCACCGGCCCGAGCGCGCCGGTCGACGTCGTCGCGGGGAAGGCGTGGGTGGCGCTCGGCGATCGCGATCGGGCGCTTGCGGCCTTCCGGAAGGCGGCGGCGCGCGATTCGAGCAACCAGGAGGCGCGCGATTCGCTACGCGCGCTGGGAGTAGGCGGGTGAGCCGGCCGCGGGCGACGCGCGCGGCCCCGGCGAGCCGCGAGATCGCTCTGCCGCCGCCGAACGCGCTGCGCTCGCCGGCGATGATCGCGGCGGCGCTGGTCGCGGCGGCCTGCATCGCGGTCTCGGTGAGCTACCGCATCTACGACCCGGACCTCTGGCAGCACCTGGTGGTCGGCAAGGCGATCTGGCAGCTCCATCGCGTGCCCACCACCCAGCTCTGGTCGTGGCCGACCTATGGGGCCCCGGACGT
>DASXQT010000019.1:0-33650 GCA_036507005.1 Candidatus Eiseniibacteriota bacterium | reverse complement strand
CAGGTCCTCGCTCGGCTCGAACCCGGCGCGCAGCGAGACGAACGCCTTGATGATCTGGCCGCGCAGCTCGTCGGGCTTGCCGATCACCCCCGCCTCCGCCACCGCGGGGTGCGAGACCAGGGCCGACTCCACCTCGAACGGCCCGACGCGCTCGCCGGCGGTGTTGATCACGTCGTCGGCCCGGCCCTGGAACCAGAAGTAGCCATCCTCGTCGTAGTGGGCGGTATCGCCGGTGAAGTAGTAGCCCGGGAAGCGGAAGTACTCCTGGTAGCGCGCGGGATTGTTCCAGATCTGGCGCATCATGCCGGGCCAGCCGGCCTTGATGCACAGCAGCCCGAGGGTGTTGGGCGGGAGCGGATTCCCTTTCTCGTCCAGGATCGCGGCCTCGACCCCGGGGATGGGCTTTCCCATCGAGCCCGGACGGATGTCCATGCTGGGGTAGTTGGAGATGAGCTGGTGTCCGGTCTCGGTCATCCACCAGTTGTCGTGGATGCGCCGGCCGTAGACCCGCCAGCCCCAGCGCACCACCTCGGGGTTGAGCGGCTCGCCCACCGACAGCACGTGGCGCAGCGAGGAGAGGTCGTACTTCTCGGCGACCTTCTCGCCCCCCGACATCAGCATGCGGAACGCGGTTGGAGCCGAGTACCACACGGTGACGCGGTGGCGCTCGATGGTCTCGTACCAGGCCGCGGCGTCGAAGCGCCCGCCGCGGATCACGTTGGTCACGCCGTTGAGCCAGGGGGAGAAGATCCCGTACGAGGTGCCGGTCACCCAGCCGGGATCGGCGGTGCACCAGTAGGTGTCGGTGGGCTTGAGGTCGAGGATCCAGCGCCCGGTCTGGTAGTGGCCGATCATGGCGTTCTGGACGTGGAGCGCCCCCTTGGGCTTCCCGGTCGAGCCCGAGGTGTAGTGGAGGATGAGCGGGTCCTCGCGCCCGAGCCACACGGTGTCGAAGCGCTCGCTCGACTTCTCCATCTCGTCGTCCCAGGCGCGTTGGCGGCCGCTCGCGTCTCCCCGCCCGCCCACCAGGATCACGTGCTTCAGGCTCGGCAGGTCGCCCTCGGGCACACGCTCCAGCAGGGGGCGGGTGGTGAGCAGCGCGACCGCCGCCGCGTCCTGCATGCGGTCGCGCACCGCGTCGGTCATGAACGCCTCGAACAGCGGGCTCGGGATCGCCCCGACCTTGAGGATCCCGAGGATGCCGATGTAGGTCTCGGGCACGCGCGGCAGGAACACGAACACCCGGTCGCCGCGGGTCACGCCCAGGCGCGTGAGCACGTTCGCGAACCGGTTCGAGAGCCGCGACAGGTCCTCGAACGTGTACTTCTCCACGCGCTGGCCGTCGGTGTAGAGCAGCGCGAGCTTGTTCTTGCGCGGGCCGCGGCAGTGGCGGTCGATGCACTCGTGCGCCATGTTGACCCGGCCGGTGTGGAACCAGTCGAACTCGGGCTCGACCTGCTTCCAGTCGAAGGAGGCGTAGGTCTTCTCGTAGTCGTCCAGGTTGGCCGTGTGGTCGGATTGGGGGGGCAGGACTTCCTTCGCCATCGCTCGTCCCTCGCGCCGGGGTCGGATGTGGTAGGAATGCAGACGAAAAGGCTAGCCACGCGCGCGTCGTGCGTCAACGGCGCGCGGTCGTGTCGTGGGGAGCGCGGGGTCGCGGCGGCCGCGGGATGCGCGCGGCGATCGCGGCCGGACGGGCGCTCCCGAACCGGAGGACTGAGATGGGATCGAACGGCGACACCCTGCGGGGCTCGATCGGGCTGCTCGTGCTGCGGGCCGGCATGTCGGCGATGCTCTTCTGCGGGCACGGCTGGGACAAGTTCACGCACCTCGCCGCGCGCGCGCAGGACTTCCCCGACCCGCTCCACCTGGGCAGCGCCATGAGCCTCGGGCTCGCGGTGTTCGCCGAGGGGGTGTGCACGGTGTTCGTCGCCATCGGCCTCTTCACCCGCTGGGCGGTGATCCCGATCGTGATCCTGTTCGTGGTCATCGTCTTCATCCACAGCGCCCAGGACCCGTGGAAAGTGAAGGAGCTGGCCGCGCTCTACCTGGTGTCGTTCGTGGCCGTGTTCCTGCTCGGTCCGGGGAGCCTCGCGCTCGATTCCTGGATCAGCCTGCGGATGGGCCCGAAGAAGGACTAGTGCGCTTCGCCCCGCTGGTCCTCGCCGCCCTGTGCGGCCTCGTGCTGTTCCTGGGCCTCGGGCGCGTGGGCTGGGTGGACTGGCGCGAGGCGCGCGGCGCCCAGGTGGCGCGGGAGATGGTGGAGGATCGCGAGATGATCACGCCGACCCTCGGCCGCCGCGCGCTGTTCGAGAAGCCGGCGGTGGGCTACGCCGCGGACGTGCTCGCCGAGGTGCTGCGCCCCGGCGCGCCGCGCGACTCGCGGCTGGTGCGCGCGCTCGCCGCGGTCGCCGTGCTCCTGCTCACCGCCTCGATCGGGGCCCAGCACTTTGGGCCGCGCGCGGGCTGGATCGCGGCCGGCGTGCTGGCGACGACGCTCGCGCTGCCGCTCGCGGCCCGCACCGACGGCACCCAGGTGCTCGCCACGCTGTTCGGATGGGTGGGCTGCGCGGGCTTCGCCGACGCCCTGTTCGGCCGCCGCGGCGGGCGCGACGGGCGCATGCTCGTGGCCTACGGCGCGCTCGCGACCGCTCTGGTGGGCGCGGGCCCGCTGCCCGCGCTGTGGCCATTCGCAGGGCTCGCGCTCTACGCGCGGCTCGCGCGGCGCCCCGGGGGCGTGCAGGGACTGGGCGTGGGTCCGGGCTTGGCACTCATGGCGGGCGTGGCGCTGCCGTGGTACGGCGCCATGGTGAACCGCCACGGGGCGGAATTCCTGGTGCACGCGCCGTTCTGCCCGTACGCGATCGAGCCGCGCGCGTCGTGGCTCGCCGGGCTGGCGCTCGCCGTGTCGTTCCTGGTGGTGGGCTGCTACCCGTGGAGCGCGCTGCTCCCGGGCGCCATGGCGCACGCGGCGACCTGGTGGCGCAAGCTGCGCGCGGCCCTGCCCGGCGCAGCGGCGCCCGCGCCCTCGGAGGCCGGCCTCGATCCGTCGTCGCGCGAGCTCCGGGAGGAGAGCGCCGCGCATTTCTTCCTCGCCTGCCTCATCGCCGCGCTGATCCCGATCGCGCTCTATCCCGGGCCTCCGCTGCCCGCGGTGCTGCCCGCGCTGCCCGCGGCCGCGCTCCTGTGCGCGCGCTTCCTCGATCACCTGTTCGAGGACGCGGCGCGGGTCGCGGCCCCGCTCACGCGCGCGGTCGTGATGCTGGCGCTGACCGGCAGCGCGGGCGCCGTGCTGCTCGCGCTCACCGCCCCGCGCCTGCGCGAGGGGACCGCTGCGCTCGACCTGCTGGCCTCGCTGGTGCTCGTGACCTCGTGGGCGCCCTTCCTCGCCAACTTCGTCGGGCGAAGGCGGCTCGCGGCCGCGCTCATGACGCTGCCGGTGGCGCTCGGAACGCCGGTGGTGACGCTGCGGCTGATGCCGGCGATGGAGGACTACCTCGGCACACGCGCGGTCGCCCGGGCGATGGCGGCGGCCTCGCCGCCGCTGGCGCCGCTGGTGCTGGTCGAGCCCGCGCCGCCCTCGCTGCGGATCTACACCGAACGCAATCTGGTGCTCGCGGATTCGCTCGAGACCGCGGTGCGGGACTGGCGGGCCCCGGACCGGCGCACCTACCTGGCGTTCCGCCCCGCGCGCGAGCGCGACGTCGCGCGCGAAGCCCGGGCCCCGCTCGAGATCCTGCTCCGTACCCCGGCCCTGGTGCTGGCGCGGGTGCGGGGGGAGTAGGGCCGGGCGGGCCGCCCCGACCGTGGGGATTTCCCGGGCGCCGCGGTCACCCGGAATCCCGGGGAATCCCGGATTCCCGCTTTCGCGCCCAGCGATCGAGCCAGCGCACGAAACCGCGCGGTGCGGGTATGGCGAAGTCCTTCGCCGTCGCCTTCCGGCCTTCGAGCAGGAGCTCCTTGGGCTGATGATAGGTGCCGAAGCACCAATCCGCGATCGGGAGCCCGAAGAATCCGCCGATGGCCTCGTTGCAGCCGACGTTGGCGTGGTGCATGTGGTGAAAGCCGTACAGCAGCCTCCAGAACGCCCCGAGTTGCGGGTGCTCCGTAGCCTTTCGCCACCACTCGTAGGGCCAGTGATCGATGGCGTGCAGGATCTCGTACAGCGTCATCGACCAGGCGATCGCGGCGTAGCCTGCCAACATCACGGGCAGTCCCGGCACGAGAACCTGCAGCCCGATCAGCAGCGGCGTGAAGAACGCCCAGAACGCCACCAGAGCATAGGCGGGAAACGCGGAGCTCGGGTATTGCGTCTCCTGCGTGATCGGATACTCGTTCAAGATGAACCGATCCGATCCTTCCGCCACCGGCTTGAGGCGAATGGGAGTCAGGCTGTGATGATGCCGGTGTTCACGAGCGAAGCCCTTCAGGCGCCTCGTGGTCACTCCGTGGAGGACGTAGCGGTGGAAGATCCATTCGAAGAAACAGAGAAAGAGGTGGAACGCCAGGAACACCGACACGAACGCAGCCATGCCTCCGTGGAGCTGGCGCGCCCACAGGCCGGGAAAGCCGGCGTGATAGGCGGCGAACAGGAGCGCGACCTGGAGCACCACGAGGACGGAGAAGCGAAAGATGGAAAAGCGCCGATGGGCATGGGTCATGAGCGGTGTCCGAGCCTCCTCGCTGGTTATCGGAAGCGTCCGATACGAAATGCAGCCCCCCGATCGTGGCGGTCGGGAGGGCTTCAGGATTCGCGCCCGTCTTCGACGAGCTTCGAGCCCAATCCGTCCCGCCAGGCCGGTTCCGGGCCTCAGCTTCGCCCGCTCAGCTCCTTCCACCGCGAGCAGGCGACGACGTGGTCGTTCACGAGGCCGGTGGCCTGCATGTGAGCGTAGACGATCGTCGATCCCACGAACGTGAATTCGCGCTGCTTCAAGTCCTTGCTGAGCGCGTCGGACTCGCGGGTGCGCGGCGGGATCTCGCGCAGCGTCCGCCAGCGGTTCACCCGGGGCTTGCCGCCGACGAAGCCCCACACGTAGGCGTCGAAGCTCCCGAACTCCTCCACGACCTTCAGGAACGCGCGAGCGTTGCGGATCGCGGACTCGATCTTGAGCCGGTTGCGGATGATGCCCGCGTCGCCGATCAGCCGGCGCACGTCGCGTGCCCCGAAGCGCGCGACCTTCGAGGGATCGAAGCCGGCGAAGGCCGCGCGGAAGGCCTCGCGCTTGTGCAGGACGGTGCGCCACGAGAGCCCGGCCTGGGCGCCCTCCAGCACCAGGAACTCGAACTGCTTGCGGTCGTCGTGGACCGGCACCCCCCATTCCCGGTCGTGGTACTCGATCATCAGAGGATCGTCCGAAGTCCATTCGCAGGAACGCTTCGCGGGCATGATTGTGCTCTCCGGGTGTGGGTGCTTCCGTGGGCCGCCTTGGCGCCTTCCCGGGCCGGATGTTACCGCGTTTTAACCTCACAGTAGCCTTGCGAACCCCGGCCCGGGAGCACGATTCTTCGCGACGGAACGACCGAGCCTCAGGGAAGGGCAGGAGTATACAAGGCCCGAATCGGAAGGAGGATGACATGCGGAACATCGGATCCCTGCTCATCACCTCGAACCCGGACGACGCGCCCGCCCGCCCGCCCCGCGTCCGCGCGGAGTGGGACGAGGTGCTGCGGGAGCTGTCCTCGCTGGGCCTCACGAACGAGGCCTCGATGGGCGTCCTCATGGTGCTGACGCGGCGCGAGTCTACGGCAGCCGCGACCTACACGGAGGAATGGTAGGCGCCGAGCGGCACATCCAAGCGCCCCCGCAATCGAGAGCCCGGATGCCGGGCTCTTCTGCTTTTCGGGGGCGCTCCCGAGCCGCGCCTGTCCCGTGATTCGCCTGGACCCCGCGGCGGTTTCGCGCTCTGATCCCTGCCGGGCGCCGGCCGCGACGCGATTTCCATCTTCCGGGCGGGCGCGGCGGCCGATCTCCTGATTGCCACGGCGCGACCCGTCGCGCGCGGCGGAGGCCGAGGGACATGCCCATCGCAAGCAGAACCGAGGTCGAGGCGAAGTTCGAGGTCCCGGACGCTCCCGCCTTCGAGAAGCTCCTGTCGCTCGAGGCCCTGGGTGAGTGGCGCCTCGTGCCCGCCGGCGAGCAGCGGATCACGGATCGCTACTTCGACACGGCGGGCCGCGACCTGATGCGGGGAGGTTACGCGTTCCGCCGGCGCACCGGGGACGCAGGCGGGTCGGAGGTCGTGGCCGTGAAGGGGCTCGGACGCGCGCACGGCGCGGTCCACCAACGGCCCGAGCACGAGATGGAGGTCCCGCCCGGCACGGCGCCCGAGCGCTGGCCCGCGGGACCGGCGCGCGACATCGTGCTCGAGCGGGCGCGCGGGAGCCCGCTCGTCGAGCTCCTCACCGTGCGCCAGCACCGGAGCGTGCGTGGCGTGGAGCGGGATGGGCGCCGGGTCGCCGCGCTGTCGCTCGATCGGATCGAGCTCGGAGACCGCGGGGCGCCCGAGGCGTACGAGCTCGAGGTCGAGCTCGCGCCCGACGGCACCGTCGCAGAACTTCGCGCCCTCTCGAAGCTGCTTCGCGGCCTGGGCCTTCGCCCCCAGCCCCGCTCCAAGTTCGAGGGCGCGCTGGCGCTGCTCGATCCCGAGGAGCCCGGCCCGCCACCCGCGTTCGTCCGCGAGCGGGCCACGCGCCGGACGGCGGGTGCGTCGCGGCGCCGCCCCGCGGCCGGGGCGGGAGGCGCACGCAAGCGCTCGCGCACGGCGCCGATGGGCGTGCTCGCGGACGACCCCATGGCCGAGGCCGGGCGCAAGATCCTGCGGCACCACCGCGACCAGATGCTCGCCCACGAGGCCGGCACGATCGCCGGGAGCGATCCGGAGGAGCTGCACGACATGCGGGTCGCGACCCGAAGGCAGCGGGCGGCGCTGCGCATCCTCCGGCCCTACTTCCGGCGCAAGGCCATCCGGCCGGTGCGCGACGGCCTGCGGACGCTCGGAGGCTCGCTCGGATCCGTGCGCGACCTCGACGTGCTGCTGGCGGCGGCGCGCGCCTACCAGTCGAGCCTCGCCGCCGCGGACGCCGGCGCCTTCCAGGGCGTGCTCGACGCGTGGACGCGGCGGGACGACGCCGCGCGGCGGAGGATGCTCGAGCATCTGGGCGGCAATGCCTACGCGGAGTTCAAGCAGAGCTACGGGGCGTTTCTCGATGCGCCGGGCGCCGGGGCGCGCGTCTCCGCGTCCGGCGAGACGCCGCGTCCCGCTTTGGTCGCGCACGTGCTCCGCTCCGAGCTGTGGGCCGGCTACGGGCGGGTCTGCGCCTTCGAGGCCCTGCTCCCGGCGGCGCCCGTCGGGGCGCTCCACGAGCTGCGCATCGCGGGGAAGAGGCTCCGCTACCTGCTCGAGTTCTTCCGCGAGGTGCTCCACCCCTGCGTCGCGGAGGCCATCGAAGCGATGGTGGCGCTGCAGGACCATCTGGGCGAGCTGCAGGATGCGGTGGTGACGATCGGGCACCTGCGCGAATTCCTGGCAGGGCCCGACGCCACCGCGGTGCCGGGGGCCGCCACCGCCGCCGGCCGCTACCTCGATTCGCGCCAGGCCCGGATCGAGGAGCTGCGTCGCACGCTGGATCGCCCCTGGAAGGCGGTATCGGGCTCGGCGTTCAAGTCGTGCTTGTCGCGCGCCGTCGCGAAGCTGTGACGGGCGTCGACCGCGGCGCCGCCTACGCCGCCTTCCGAAACAGGCCTGCGACCGCGTCGCGCAGGCTGCCGAGCAGGGTGCGCCACTCGAGCTGACCCGCTTCGCGCTGGGCGAGCGCGTCGCCTTCGGCGCGATCCCGGGCGTAGAGGGCCGAGAGCGCGTCGCGCTCCAGCACCAACGCCCCGAGCTTGCCGCGCTCGCCGTCGGAGATGCGCGTGTCCACGAGCACCACGGACGTGCCGTAGTGCGGATGGTCGATCACGATCGACCCGTCCTCGGTGGGCGAGTGGCCGAGGACGATGCGCTCGGCCCCGAGGCGCTCGAGGATCGCCCGCACCGTCTTCTTCGAGGGACCGTCCTTGGCCTTGCCGCGGCGCGCCTTGAAGGCGCGCGTCCACATCGGGCCCTCGTCCTCGTCCACGATCCAGCGCGTCGCCTTGGGCGGCTTCGGGCCCCTTCCCTGCTCGTGCGCGATCCACGCGCGCACCTGCGCGTTCACGTCGGCGGGATCGGTCTCGAGCGCCCAGCGGTCGAGGCCGGCGTGTACGAACACGCTGTCGCCGATCTTGAGGACGGTCGGGCGCCCGCGCAGCCACTCGGCGTACGGGCCGTCGCCCTGGAAGTCGTGCCGACCGTAGGCACGCCGCTCCCGGCGCGTCATCTTCCCGAAGCGCCCCGCCGCGGGCAGGACGTCGTGGTTGCCGAGCAGCGCGTGCACGCGACCGCCGGCGCGGCGGGCCTCGCGCTGGAGACGCATCACGGCGTTGAGGAGGAGGCGCGACTGGGCGCCGCCCATCAGGTCCCCCATGAGGACCAGGTGCGCGCCGCCGCCGGTCCAGCTCCCGCCCTCGTCGAGCAGCCCGCACGCACGCGCGATCGCGCCGAACGCGCGCACGTCGCCGTGGAGATCGCCGATCGCCACGACGCGGGCCGGCACCGGCTGCACCTCCCATCCTTCATTCATCGCCATGCCCCAGTTCTTCGGCCGCTCCGCGCGGATCGTGGACCGCGATCTTTCGGCCGGGCTTCGCGGGATCGCCGCCCATTTGTCCGTGCGTAGCGCCTCCCTCATTCTCCGTTCCCCGCGGCCGCGCCGGAAGCCGATACTGGGCGGGGCGCGGAATCCGTCCACCGGCGCCCGGGGAGGCTCAGGAACCAGGCATGCGGCTCGCCGCCATCGACATCGGCAGCAACTCGGTCCACATGGTGATCGCCGAGGCCAGCGGCGTCCAGGGCTTCGAGGTCGTCGACCGCGAGCGCGAGGTGGTGCAGGTGGGCCGGGGCTCGTTCGGATCGGGAAGGCTCCGGGCCGACGCCATCCGCCGCACCGTGGACTCGCTCGCCCGGTTCGTCCAGCTCGCACGGCGGCACCGGGTGGACCGCATCCTCTGCACCGCGACCGCCGCGGTGCGCGAGGCGCGCAACGGAGGCGACTTCCTGGCCGCCGCGCGCGAGGTGACCGGGATCACGCCGCGCGTCATCCCCGCGGCCGAGGAAGGGCGGCTCATCTACCTGGGCGTCCGGAGCGCGCTCCAGCTTCCCGCGGAGCCCTCCGCGATCGTGGACATCGGGGGCGGCAGCATGCAGCTCGTGCTGGCGAGCCGCGAGCGGTTCTTGAAGACGCTCAGCGCCCCGCTCGGCGCGCTGCGCCTGACCGAGACCCTGCTGCAGTCGGACCCGCCTTCGCGCTCCGAGCTGCAGCGCCTGCGGCAGCGGATCCGCAAGGCCGTGGGCGGCATGATGGAGAAGCTCGGGGAGGAGGAGCCGCGGCAGGCGTACGGCTCGTCGGGCTCGATCCACGCCCTGGCGAACCTCGTCCACTGGGAGGAGGCCGGGGGCCCGATCACCCACATCAACGGTCACGTCCTCGCGCTCGAGTCGCTGCAGCGCGCGAGCCGGAAGCTCCAGACCATGACGCGGGCGGACCGCCAGCGGCTCCCGGCGATCGACGCCTCGCGCGCCGAGATCATCGTGGCCGGCGCCCTGCTGCTGGAGCACGTGCTCGAGGAGCTCGGGCTCGAGGGCATCACGATCTCGGACTTCGGCCTGCGCGAGGGGATGGTGGACGACTTCGTCACCGAGCACGCGCGCGAGATCTCCACCGACGACACGGTCCCCGACCTGCGGATGCGGAGCGTGCGCCAGTGCCTGTCGCGCTTCCGCGTGGACGCGCGCCACCCCGCCCACGTGGCGCAGCTCTCGCTCTCCCTCTTCGACGGGCTCCAGCGCGTGCACGGGCTCGGGGCCACGGAGCGCGAGCTGCTCCATTTCGCGGCGCTCCTGCACGACGTCGGGTCGGTCATCGCCTACGACGGGCACGCCGAGCACTCCTACTACATCATCCTGAACGCGAACCTCCGCGGCCTGTCGGCCGAGGAGCTGCGGGTGATCGCGAACGTGGCCCGCTATCACGGCAAGGCCCGCCCGCGCCGGCGCGACCGGAACTTCGGCGACCTCGACAAGCCGCAGCGGCGGACCGTGCGCTGGCTGGCGGCGATCCTGCGCATCGCCGAGGGGCTGGACCGCAGCCACTACCAGCTGGTGAAGACCGCGAGCGTGGCGCGGAACTCCGGCGGCATCTCGATCCGGGTGGACGCCCGGCGCGAGGCCCAGCTCGAGATCTGGGCGGCGCGGCAGCGCGTGAGCCTGCTCAGCCGGCTGATGAAGCGGCCGGTGCGCGTCTCCGCCCGCGAGGCGAAAGCCCGGTCGTGAGCGCCGGGGCCGCGCGCCCCCGGCGCCGGCGTCAGCCCTCGGGCCGCTGTTCCCCGCTCCCGTCGCGCCCGGGGACGAGGATCGCCTCCACGCGGCGCGCCAGCTCCGCGGCGTTGTCGTCCACGTCGAGGGTGGCGTCGAGGGTCTGGAACTCGTACTGCCTCGCCAGGCCGTCCAGCTCCTCGATCACGCGGCGCTGGTAGTGGATGAAGGAATCGTAGATGTCCTCGCCCATGGGGAGGTCCATCCCGGACTCCCAGTAATCGAAGCCGCCGGTCTGCAGCACCCTCGGCACCAGCTCGGGGACGTCGATCCGCAGGTAGAACACCGCGTCGGGCTTGAGCGAGAACGAGTACACCTGCTTGATCCAGTCGGGATCGGCGCCGCGCACGATGGCGCGCGCGATCAGCGAGTACACGTAGCGATCGGTGAGCATCACGAACCCGGCGCGCAGCGCGGGGATGATCTGGCGCTCCAGCCGGTCGGCGAAATCGGTCGCGTAGAACAGGTTGAACGCGTTCGATCCGAGCGTGTTCCCCTGCTTCGCGCGCCGGATGCCGCGGCTGGCGAGGTCCGAGCGCGTGAGGCCGGTCTCGGCGACGGCGTAGCCGAGGCGCTCGAGGTGCGCGCGCAGGCGGTCCACGTGGGTGGTGCGGCCCACGCCGTCCGGGCCCTCGATGACGACGAGCCAGCCGTTCAGATCCGCCGGATCCGCTCCGGGGATCTGCATGCCGTAGGACTCAAACCTTCTCGCCAACGGGAACTCCCTCCGGGAGACGCTCGAGGTGGGGACGGATGGCCTTGCGCAGGATCCTCTGCTGCACCTCGACCGGCAGCGTCGCGTCGAGCGGGTGGACGTCGAACTCCTGCACCAGCTTCTCGTACTCCTCCAGGATGCGCGCCTGGAACAGCGTGTAGGACTCCTGGATGTCGGCGTGGAGGTCGAGGTCCATCCCCGCTTCGTACCACTTGAGCTTGGGCCGCGCCGAGAGGATGCGCCGGAGCGCGACCGCGAGCGGAACCCGGAAGTAGAACGCCATGGTCGGGACCACCGCGAACCGGTAGAGCGATCGCACCCAGCCGGGATCGACGCCCCGCGCCACGTCGCGCGCGAACGCGGTGTAGACGTAGCGGTCGGCGATCACGATCGCCCCGGCCTTGAGCGAGGGGATGATCTCCCGCTCGACGCGATCCGAGAAGTCGGTGGCGTGGATGAGGGAGAACGTGAGCGGGGTGAGGAGCTTCTTCCGCTTGCCGCGCGAGGTCGTGGCCCGGACGATCGGCGAGGAGTTCCACTCGCTGAACACCACCGGGTGCCCCTGGCTCCTCAGCCACTGGGCGAGCAGGGTGAGCTGGGTGCTCTTGCCCGAGCCGTCGATGCCCTCGGCGATGAAGAGGCGGCCCGGAAAGCTCCGGACGTTCGAGCCGAAGGTTCCCGGCGGGCTCACACCGCCGCCTTCCTGCGTCGGAAGCGACGCAACAGGCGCGGCGTGGCCAGCCACTCGAGCCCTCCGGTCCCGGCGCGAACCGGGCCGTCGAACGCGATGGCGCAGGCGCCCGCCTTCTTGAGCGGAATCGGCGACTGCGACTTGAACAGCAGGTGCCCGGCCAGCATCCCGAGGTCCGGCTCGTGGCCGACCAGGATCACGGTGCGGGCGCGCGGGTGGGCGGTCACGGCCTCGACGATCTTCGCCTGCGAGCCGCCCGGGACCAGCGCGTCGAGAGCCTCGATGCCATCCATCTCGAGCACCTGCCCCAGGATCTTGGCGGTGCGCTCGGCGCGCTTGAAGGGGCTCGTCAGGATGCGATCGACGTTGCGCTCGATGCGCCGCAGCCCGAGCGCCGCGAGCCGCGTGCGCTGCTCGCCTCGGGACGTCAGAGGTCGCTCCCCATCGTCCGGCCAGCGGGACGAATCGCGCTCACCGGCGGGTCCGTGCCGAAACAGGATGATCTTCATGCGAGATCGGAACTTCCCCGGGTGGGACGATGCGAATCGAACAAGGCTAGCACTCCGCTCCGAAGCGGGATACTCGCCGGGCAACGGATCGGCCAACCCCTGTTGCCCGAGCTCGTTGCGCGATTCCCGGGTTGCCGCAAGCAGGGGGCTCGTCGCGCCGGCCGTTGCGTTTTCGGCACGTGGCGCCGGGGCCGCGAGGGGATCGGCGGGGCGCGACTTCACGCGGCCGTACCACGTCAAGGCGAAGCGTCGCCGCGAAGCGTTGCTCGACCCGAAACCGGGGATGTACGCTTCTCATCCCGACGACGCCCGCGGAATCCTGATGATGCGAGGGAACATGCCGGCTGGAGCCATCGAGAGCATCCGCCCCCGTGCGCCTTCCGCGCGCGGCGCCCCATCGAGCGCGGTCGCATCGGGCCTGCGCCGGCGGATCGAGATGCTCGAGGACGCGCTCCTCCGCACGCGCGCCGGGGACGACCGCAGAGCCATCCACGACCTGCGCGTGGTCTCGCGCCGGCTGATTGCGTTCCTTCGCGCCTGGGGCGCGCTCCTTCCCCGCGGCACCGTGAGGCGCGTCGTTCGCGATCTGCGCGTCGTGAGGCGGCGCGTGGGCCGGGCCCGCGACGTCGAAGCCCAGGTGGAGCTGCTGCGCGAGCGGCTCGCGGCGCTGGGGAGCGCGGACCAGCCGGCGCTGGAGCTGCTGCGGAAGCTGGAGAGGCGGCTCGAGCGCCTGCGCCGCCGGGCGGCAGCCCGGGTTCGCCCGGGGCGGAGCGAGCGGCTCCTCACGCTGTGCGCGAAGGCGGAGCAGGGCCTGCGCCAGGACCTGGTCTCGTACCTGCAGGCCTTCGAGATCGCCCACGGGCGCGAGACGAGCCGCCGCGGCGCCGTGGTCGAGGCGATTGGACCCGCCCTCGAAAGCGAGGACGATGCGGCGCTCCACGGGCTGCGGATCGCCGCCAAGAAGTGGCGCTACGCGCTCGAGAGCCTCGGCGCGACCGCCGCGCGCGGAGCCGGCGCGACGCTGGCCCGGCTGCGCGAGCTCCAGGGAGCCCTGGGTGCGCTTCGCGACCGCGGTGCGCTGGAGGGCCTGATCTCGGCTCAGCTCGAGGGCCACCTCCCCCTGCACGGGACGCTCCCCTGGGTCCTGCGTGATCTCCGATCGGAGCGGGAGCAGGAGCGGGCGCGATTCCGACCGCTCGCCCGGGCCCTGCGGGACGCGCTGGAGGAGCCCGCGGCCGGCGCCGCCCCCCTGCCCCGGCGCCGCGACGGGGAGGCCGCTCTCGTCAGCGGCGGATGAACGCCGCGAGGACGATCTCGGCGACGATCAGGATCACGATCATCAGCTCGAGCGCCTCGGCCCGCGCCGCCTGGGCCTCGGCGTTCAGCATCTCGTAGGTCTCGTGGATGATCGACAGCTTGCGCTCGATCCCCTTGCGCCACTCGCGCTCGCGGAAGATCTCGAGCGCCGCCGAGTAGACGTGCGCCAGGTACACATCGTCGGTCACCTTGAGCGCGTTCTGGACCCGCTCCATCACCTCGGTCACGTCGGCCACCTGGGTGTGCAGCGCGCCGAGGATCGCGGCGTGGCGCCGCGACAGGAACGCGGTGCGCATGCGCGCGCTCGCGATGCGGTCGTACATCCTCGGCAGCTCGGCGTCCAGCATCGCGTCGTACACGCGCAGCGGCCAGCTCGTCGTCCGTCAACGCCCCGGCCCCCGTGAGCCCGTCGCGGTCCGCCAGGCCGCGCAGCCGGAACACCACGTAGTCCTCGGTGACCGGCGACACCGCGGGCCGCTCGATCGCGGGCCGGATCCGGCGGATGAGCCCGTCGAGGTGGCGCTCGAAATGGGGCGCCCACGCCGCGCGCTGGCTGATGCGGTTGCCGGACTCGGAGAACTCCGACCACGTGGTCGCTTGAATCTCGATGCGCGCGCGCAGCGACACCACGCCGAAGTCGAAGATCCGCGCCGAGATCTCGGCGGGCGCGCGCGTCTCGCCGATCGGCACCGTTTCCGAGGCCAGCGCGACGGTGATCGGTGGATTCCGGATCTGGATCGCCTGGGCCTCGCTGCGCGTCGGACCGGCGCGCTCGGGCGCGTGGGCCGCCAGCAGCTCGAGCACGCGGTCCAGCCGGATCTCGTAGCCGACGTCGTAGAGGCGATAGACGATCGCGGCCCCACCCGCGACCGGTCCGAGCGGGCGTCGCGGGGCGCCGCGGCCCTCGCCTCCGGGCGCCGTCTCGGGCGGCTGCGTCGGCGCAGTCACTCGACGGCCGCCGTCCCGGGCGGGATCGGGAAGCTCATGCCGACAATGTAGGCCACCCGGAAGGAGGCTCGCTAGACGGTTTCCGCTCTTCGGGGGCGCGCCCCAGGAATTATCACTCCCGTCTCGGCACGTTCACCCTTTCGAAACATGGCTCGTGGTCCCATGGAATCGCAGTGGGTTCCAGGTTCTCGATCGCACCGCGCCTCCACGGGATCTCCGTGCTCACCAAAGACAGAAGTCAGACCCTCGTCCTCGCGCCCCCGGATTTCCGGCTCGACCCGGGCAACGGGAGTGCGACGTGGCTCCCGTCCATCCCGGAGCGGCGCCGGGGCCGGCGGCCCAAGATGTCCGCGCCGGAGCTGCTGGACCGGATCCGCAAGCTCGCGACCGGCCCCCATGGCCTGTTCCGGGTCCACCGCCGCAACTCGAAGCTCTACGCGCGCGCCCGCCGCAGCTTCGGATCCTGGTCGGCGGCGGTGGCGGCGGCGGGCTTCGACTACGACGGCGTGCTGAGCGGCGCCCGCCGGGGCTCGCTCAAGACGCGCCGGCGCCGCTCGCGCCGGACCGCCGCCCGCTGATCGCCGAGATTCGCGCTGGACCGCCCGACGATTTCAGGGTTTCATTGTAGGGTCCGTCCCGCACCCTGCTCGACTCCGGAGGACCGCATGGATCCGCGCCCCCTTGCCCGCACCGCCACCCCCTGCCCGGCCGGACCCAAGGCCCGCGTCGCTCTGCCGCTCGCCCTGATCGCGCTCCTCCTCGCCGCGCCGGGCCGGGCCTCGGCGCCGCCCGGGGGGCGGATCGGGCCGCCGGCGCTCGTCGCGCCGGCCGAAGGCGCGCGTCTCGTCGAGAGCGCGGTGCGCTTCGCCTTCGAGGCGCCGCGGGGCGGGACGAATCCCGTGCTGGTGCTCTCGCGGCGGGCGTTCGACCCCTCCGGCTGGACCTCGATCCCGGACGATCCCGGGCTGATCGTGCGCGAGGCGGCTCACCCCGTGCTCTCCCTCGCGGACGCCGGCGTCGGCGTCGACTCGGACACCCGCCTGTGGTGGGCGGTCGGGGCGCGCGACCCATCGAGCGGCGCCCTGCGGATGAGCGCCGCGCGCTCGTTCACGGCGCTGCGCAAGTTCGCGAACCGCATCGCGCCCTCGCCCCTGCTCCCGCCGGCCCGGCTCGGAGCGCTCGGCGCCGCCGACGGAACGGGCGCCGGCGCCGCGCGGGCAGGAGCGCCGGCGGAAGCCCGCGGGCCCCCGCGCATCCGGCTCGCCGCCGGCTACGACTTCGCGCCCAGCGCGGGCGAGCCGGCCGTGCCGGCCGAGCTCTCGAGCGCGCGCGCGCCGCGGGAGGAGGGGGGTGCTCCGCTGCGCGCCTACCTGGTCCAGTTCGGGGCGCCCCCGGGCGAGGCCGAGCTGGCCGCGATCGCGGCCGCGGGCGGCGCCACGATCGCCTACATCCCGGACCAGGCCTACCTGGTGCGCATGAGCGAGGCCGCGCGGGCCAAGCTCGCGGCCGGCGGGCGCGCCGCCTGGATCGGCGACTACCAGCCCGCCTACAAGCTGAGCCCGGCGCTCGACCGCGCGGCGGCGGGCGACGTCGACTGCGTCGCGCTGCTCTTCGCCGACGCCGACCTCCGCCGCGCCCGCGCCGACCTCGGCGCGCGCGGCGCGGCGCTCGACGATGACTCGGACAACGGCATCAACAAGCTGGTGCGCTTTCGCGCCCCGCGGGCATCGCTCGCCGCGCTCGCCGCGCTCCCCGCGGTGGAGTGGATCGAGCCCCGGCCGCGCATGCAGTGCCTCAACGACCTCGCGCAGTGGGTGGTGCAGACCAACATCATCAACAACCGGCGGGTGTGGGACATGGGGATCCGCGGCCAGGGCCAGGTGGTGATGACCAGCGACAGCGGCATCCTCACCACGCACTACCAGTTCGTCGACTCGCTGCAGGGCATCATCAGCGACTTCGGCGACTATCCGACCCAGCGGAAGATCATCGCGTACAAGCGGGGCTCGACCAGTTCGCTCGTCGCCTTCGGCGACGCCGCGACGTCGAGCTGGCACGGCACCCACACCGCGGGGACGCTGTGCGGGAGCGATGACCCGTACGTCTCCGCGGGCTCGGCCCGCGACGGGATGGCCAAGGAGGCCAAGATCTACTTCATGGACATCGGGGGGCCCTCGCTCGGCCTCAACCTCGACATCTTCCCCGACCTGAACGACCTCTTCCTTCCCCCCTACACCGGCAACGCCGGCGGCGCGGCGCGACTTTCGTCGAACTCGTGGGGAGGCACGCCGTTCCAGGCCTACACGCTCTACTCGATGCAGGCCGACCAGTTCATGTGGAACCACCCCGACTTCTACATCGCGTTCGCCAACGGCAACTCCGGGGCGGCGGGCACCGTGGTCACGCCCGCCACCGCCAAGAGCACGGCGGGCATCGGCGCCACGCAGAACGGCACTTCGGCCGGTTTCATCGCGGGCTTCACGAGCCGCGGGCCGACCGCGGACGGGAGGCGCAAGCCCACGTTCTGCAGCCCGGGCCAGAGCGTGACGTCCTCGGTCGGGCCATCGATCGACACGTACCAGAGCCTCAACGGCACCTCGATGGCGACGCCGTCCGGCACCGGCGCGGTCGTGCTGATGCGCCAGTACCTCGTCGACGGCTGGTACCCGACCGGGGCGCCGGTCCCGGCGAACGGGTTCGCGCCCTCGGCCGCGCTGCTCAAGGCCATGGCCGTCAACTCGGCCGACAACGGCGTGAGCGGGTACACGGCGCCGGACAACAACATCGGATGGGGCCGGGTCGACGCCGACAACGTGCTCTACTTCGCCGGCGACGCGAGGAAGCTGCTGCTGGTCGACAACACCGCGGGCCTCGCGAACGGCCAGTACATCGAGTACCAGATCAACGTGGTCGACGGCGCGGTCCCGCTCGAGGTCACGCTGTGCTGGTCGGACTATCCCGGCCACCCGGCGGCCGCGGTCCAGCTCGTGAACAACCTGGACCTCACGGTCTCGAAGGGCGCTACGGTCTACAAGGGGAACGTGTACTCGGGCGGCGTGTCGGTGACCGGCGGCTCCTACGACGCGGCCAACGTCGAGGAGAGCGCGCTGGTCTCCGCCCCGGCGACCGGGTTGTGGACGGTGCGGGTCGCCGCGCCATCGGCGCCGGTCGGGCCCCAGCCGTTCGCGCTCGTCCTCACCGGCGGGGTGGGGAACGGCGCCGGCGCGCTCGCGCTCGACCGCGCCGAGTACGGCTCGGCGAGCACGGTGGAGCTCGAGGTGGTCGACGCCAACGCGGGAGCGAGCGTGGACGTGAGCGTGACCTCGGGGACCGAGGCCACGCCCGAGACCGTGACGCTCCCCGGGGCGAACGGGGTCTACCACGGCACGCTCGCGCTCTCGCCGCTGCCGTCCTCCACCGACGACGGCACCCTCACGGTCTCGAACGGCGACGTGCTCACCGCGACCTACACCGACGCCTCCCCCGCAGCCACCCTCACCGCCACCGCGCGCGTGGACTTCGACACGCCCCTGATCTCCGGCGTGGGCACCACCCCTTCCGGCGCGGGCCGGACCCTGGTGACCTGGACCACCGACCGCAACGCCAGCTCGCGCGTGTACTACGGGCTCACGCCCGCGCTCGAGCTGGGGAACGCCGACTCGTCGGGCGCCGTGCTCGGGCACCAGGTGCTGCTCGAGGGGCTCACGCCGGGCGCGTCCTACTACTACGACGTGCAGTCGGTGAGCCTCGAAGGAAGCGAGGCGCGCGACAGCCTGGGCGGCGTCCATCATCGCTTCACCGCCGAGGGACCGGGCGACGTGCTGGTGCTGCTCGGGGACCTGGGGGGCTTCATGCGCCCTTCGACCTGGACCAGCGCGCTCCAGGCCAAGGGGTACGCCTGCGACGTGTGGTCCGGCCCGCTCGCCACGCGCGCTCAGCTCGGCGACCTCGCGAGCGGCCTGCGCTCCTACCGCGCCGTGATCTGGCAGGCGGGCATGTTCGACTACCCGCCCTTCAGCGACGCCCAGCGCGACACGATCAGCGCCTACCTCGGGGGCGGCGGAAGGCTCGCCACCATCGGCCACGACATGGGCTGGGGGCTCGCCGACCCCAGCTCGCCGAGCTACACGCCGGCGCGCGCGGCGTGGCTCCAGAGCACGTTGCACGCCCAGTTCCTCTCCGATCCACCGACCTGGACCCAGGAGGTGGGCATCGCCGCGGACCCGATCTCGGGCGCCTACACCTCGGGAGTTCCCTACGCGCCGGTCACCTCCGGCCTCTCGGGCGACGAGGTCGCGATCGCGGGCTCGGGCGGCAGCGGCAGCTACGTGTGGAGGGACAACGATTCCTCTCCCGACAACGATGCGCTGCGCTGGGAGGACTCGGCGCCGAGCGGGAGCCCGTCCACCGCGCTGTGGGGTGGCACGCCCTCGCGGCTGGTGGACATGTTCTTCGAGTTCACCGCGCTCGATCCGCCGTACACCGGGTCCAGCACGATCCGCAACGACGTCCTCGACAAGACCCTGGTGTGGCTGTTCGGCCGCCCGCGCCCGACCGCGGCGGTGACCTTCCCGAACGGAGGCGAGAGCCTGACGGGAGCGAGCGCGAGCATCACGTGGGCGGAGAGCGTGGGCCCGGGACGGAGCGTCGCGCAGCGCATCCTCGAGTACTCGACCGACGGCGGGAATTCGTGGACGCTGCTCAGCGCCGCCGCCGGGCCGAGCCCCTATTCGTGGGACCTCACCTCGGTGCCCAACACCGCCGACGCGCGCGTGCGGGTCCGCATCGTGGACGACGGTGCGCCGGCGCTCCGCGCGCGGGACGCGAGCGATGCGGCCTTCTCCATCCTGCGCACGGGCGGCGACGGGGCCGGCCCGGTGGTGGTGGCGGGCTCGATCGAGTGCGCGCCCAACCCGATCGTGCGCGGCAACCCGGCCACGCTCGCGGCCCGGGTGAGCGACCAGCTCACCGGGAGCGGGACGGTCGCGGCCGCGGAATGGTCCTACGGCGAGACGCCCGGCACGACCGCGCTCGGCGGCGCGATGAGCGGCGCCTTCGGGGCGGTGACGGTGGACGTCTCGGCCGCGATCAGCACCAACGGCTTCTACACCGGAACGCGCAAGCTCTGGGTGCGGGCGCAGGACGCGGCGGGCAACTGGGGCCCGTGGTCCGCGCTCTCGCTGCTCGTGAACGGCACCGATCCCGTGGGCGTCGAGGAGACCGCCGCGATCTCGTTCCTGGCGCAGAACGCGCCCAACCCGTTCGCCGCGCGCACCACGATCCGCTTCGGGCTCGCGCGCGCGGGCGACGCGGCGCTCGACATCTTCGACACCCAGGGCCGGCGCGTGCGCCGGCTGGTGCGCGGCGCGCTCCCCGCGGGCCCCCACGTCGCGACCTGGGACGGAGCGGACGACTCGGGGTCGGCCGTGGCGCCCGGCGTCTACTGCTGCCGGCTGGTCGCGGCCGGCATGCGGCTCGAGCGGCGGCTGGTGCGAATGAGGTGAGGGTGGGCGCTACCGGGCGAGCGCGATCCGGGCGATGAGCGAGCGGCCCGCCTGACGGAGCCGCACGAAGTAGAGACCGGGCGAGAGCCGCCCCGACGATGCGAAGGGGATCACGCGGCTTCCTCCTGAGCCTGCCTCGATCGCGCGGCGCTCGACCACGCGGCCCGACAGGTCCACCAGCTCGAGCACGCCGGATTCGCCCGCGCCGAGCGCGCAGGGAACGTTCACCGCGCCCGGCGCCGGATTGGGATAGGGGGCACCCAGCTCGAGCCGCGGTGAATCCGCGATCGAGAGCCACACCTCGCCCTCGCTGCGCTCGACGCCCGCATCGACTACTCGCAGTCGGTAGCCGTAGCGATGGCCGGCGACCACGTCGCGATCCTCGAACACGATCGATCCCGTTCCGTCGGGGATGCCCGGGGCGACCGGCGACCAGTCGCTCTCCGGCTCGCGGCGCTCGACCGTGGCGCGAAGATGGAGTGGATCCGGGGTGAACCACACCAGGCGCGCGAGCCCCGGCCTGCCCTCCGCCTGGACCAGCGACGTGAGCGCCGGCACCGCGCCATCGCCGGTCACGTGGGCGGCGTAGATGTCGGCACTGCCGTTCCGCCCGTCCTGCCACGCGAGGATCGCGCCCGACGCGCCGTCCGAGACGATCCGCGGCGTGATCTGATCGCCCGGCGCCGTGCACACCGCGAGCGCTCCTGCGGGCCATCCGGTCGCGAGCGCGCCCGCGCCGGTGACGCGCTGGGCGTAGATGTCCCGCTCGCCGCTGCGCGCGTCCTCCCAGCACGCGATCGCACCGCCCTTCCCGTCGGCGGCGATGGCGGGCCGGGATTGCAGGCCGAGGGCGGAGCCGAGTGCCAAGCCGTTCTCCGGCCAGCCGGGGGCGAGGGAGGCATCGGGCAGCAGGTGCTGGCAGTAGACGTCGCCGGCATCCGCGCGCGCGTCGCTCCAGACGATGAACGCGCCGCCCGCGCCGTCGCCGACCACGGGGCTCGAGCGCTCCGTGCTGAAGCCGCTGAAGCGCTCGAGCCCGGAATCGCAGGCATAGGTGCAGATCGCCCGCCCGCCCGCGGGCCAGCCCGCGGCAATCGCGCCGTCGCGCGTGATGCGCTGCGCGTAGACCTGCTCGAACTGGCCGTTGCGCGCATCACGCCACACGACGATCGCTCCGCCCGCGCCGTCGGGCACCATCCCCGTCGCGGACTGGGCACCGGGCTCGGTGCACACGGCGATGGGCGTCAACCATCCCGGCGCGAACGTGTCGTCGCTCCTCACCCGCATGGCATGGATGTCGCCGCCATCCACGGTCCAGTCGCTCCATGCGAGGATGGCCCCGGCGGAACCGTCGGCGCACATGCTCGGGTCGTTGTTGTTGCGCATGCTGAAGGACTGATCGACCCAGATCGCCCCACTCACCGGCACCCAGTTCGCGTCCAACCGCTCAAACTCGAGTTTGTCGGCGATGAGGTGGAAGTGCTTCCAGCCCACGAGCGTGCCGCCAGCGCCGTCGGGAAGAACCATCGGGAGGGCATTGTGGGGGGCCTTCTCGGGAGAGACCGGCGGTCCGCCCGCGAAATCGAGCGGGAGCCCGATCGAGCCGGGAGTCGCCGCGCTCGCCTCCTCCGCCAGGAACGGAGCCCCGCCTGCCATGTGTCGATAGGCGATCACCGGTGAAATCGTCCACCCGAGGAACGCTCCGTCTGCGCCGTCGGACGAGAGGAAGGGATCGCGTGCGCCGGAGAGGAGGATGCCTTCCGGCAGCCACCCGGGCGCGCAGGCGCCGTACCGGGTCAGATGGAGCACGCGGACCGCGGCCGAGCCTCCGCCGCTCGACTCCCACGCGACGATGGCGCCGCCCGCGCCGTCCGGCGACAGGACGGGGTTGATCTGATCGCCGGCGCCGACCGCGACGGGCAAGCCGCCGGACGTCCACCCCTCGTCACCGGAATCGGCCCGCGCCGAAGAGTGGGTAAGAGCAACGGCCAGCAAAGCGAGGGCGGTGCTCGCCGCCCCGAGGCCAGAGGAGAGGGTGACCTTCATGCCGTGGTTCTCCGGTCGGGAAGTCTACGCCCGGGGTGGGGCAGGTCAACAGCCAATTCCGCGGCCGGCGGGAGCAGGCATGGCGCGTCTCGCCTCCGCGGCGGGCCCTCGCGATCTGCGCTAGGATTCTCGCCATGCCTGCGGTCACCTCGGTCACCATCAACCGCGCCCCGGTGCTCGCGCTGTGGGCCGCCGTGGTCGCCGAGCACCTCGGCTTCGCGCGCCACGAGGCACTCACGCTGGGCAAGGCGCTGTCCGGGATCAATGCCCAGTCGAAGGGGCGCGCGCTCGGGATCTTCAAGCCCGCGGGAAAGAGCGAGACCGCACGCAGACGGCGCGAGCTGAAGCCCGGCGAAGCGCTCGGAGTCGAGTTGATGCACCGCACGATCCCCGCGGTGCGCACGCCCGAGGGGCTGCGCGCGGCGCACGGCGGCAAGCCCATGACGCCGGAGAGCGTCGAGCGTTACTTCGAGAGCAAGTTCAAGGACGGGCTCGGCCCGGCGCGCGAGGCGATGGAAGCGCTCGCCGGCTCACTCGACGAAAACGACCTCGCGGAGCAGGCGTTCGCGCTCTACGAGGCATTCCGACCCGTGATCCCGCGCGGGACGAAGGGCTGGGGTGTGGCGGGCGTGCTCGACCTCGAGCGCATCCGCTCGCTCGCCGAGGGACGCCGGAAGCGGTAGGCGGCGCTGCGGCTGCAGGACGACGCGCGCCCGCCCGCTCCTCCAAGCATCGCCCGCAGCGGCCCCCCCGCTACGCCAGCGCCGCTTCGGCCTCGCGAGCCGCGGCCAGCCCGGCCGCGATCGCATTCTCGATCGCGGGCACGCCGTAGCGGTCCTGGTGCGCGAACGCCACGCGCCCGAGCGGGGCCGAGAGCCGCTCGAGGCCGCCGGCCGCGAGCTGCCCGGGCTGCGCCAGCACCAGCGGATGCCCCCAGCGCGCGAGGTTGATGTCCACGATGTCCTCCTCCGCGAGCCCGAGCGCATCGAGCCAGGGGGCGAGGTCGCGGCGCACGGCGTCGCGGTGGCGCGCGAAGTCGTCGTCTTCGAGCAGCTCGGCGCGTCCGCCATCGTAGGGCAGCGCGCGGTAGGCGGTGATCACCGAGCGCTCGGCACGCTTCGAGACCGCGAAGTCGGCGAGGATGAGATCGGTGAAGCCGCAATCGCGCGGATCGAGCGGCTCGATGCGGTAGGCGTCGTACCAGTCCGCGCGCGGCCTGCGCCCCAGCAAGACGTTGGCGACCACATAGGCGCGCCACTTCATGCCTTCCACGATGGCGGCGCGCTCGGCCGGGAACTCCTCCACGACGTGGCGCGCGATGAAGCGCGGCACGGCGAGCACGCAGGCGCGCGCGGGCTGGTGCTCCCCGCCGCCCCCGTGGAGGGCCGCGACCTCGACGCCGTCACGATCGCGGCGCACGCGGGCGGCGAGCCGCCCGGTCGCGATCTGGACTCCGAGCCGCTCGAGATCCGCGATCAGCGCGCGGGCGATGGCGGCGTTGCCGCCCGGGAGGGCCAGGATCTGCCCGAACTCGGCGGTGAGGAAGTTGAGGGCGGCGTAGGTCGAGATCTCGGCGGCCGAGCCTCCGAACGACGACCAGCAGTAGTACTCGCAGAAGGCCCGGACGTGCGGCGGGGCCCCGAGCGCTTGGAGGGCGTGCGCGAACGGCTCGCGGTCGGCGCGCTCGAACTGCTCGCGCGACCATCCGCGCGTCTCCCCGGTCCAGGGGATCTCGGGGTAGCGCTCCTCGAGCATCGCGCGCCACGTGTCGCGGATGCGCCGGGTGGCGGCCGCGTGCGCGGGGTCGGTCGCACCGCTCCAGAAGTCGGTCGCGAGGCGCCGGGCCATGAGCGTCTCGCCCTTGGGCACGCGGGTCGCGCGCGCCGTGATCCGGAGGTCGCGGTAGAGCCGGTCGAGGTCGGTTCCGGGATCGGGCAGGGTGAAACAGGCGGCGCCGATCGAGTACTCGACGTCGGCCCAGCGCTCGGACTTCGAGTTGCCGCCGGGAACGCGCGCCTGCTCGAGCACGCGTACGCTGTGACCGCGGCGCGCGAGCGCTCGCGCCGCGACCAGCCCGCTGATGCCCGCGCCTACCACCACGACGTCCACGCGCGGCACGCGCCGGCCGGAGTCGAGCGGCGGCAGCTCGCCGCGCAGCCGGTGACCGAGCGCGGGCTCGTCGCCCATCCAGCGCCCGGAGAAGGGATTCGGCGGAGCGAGCTTCGCGGTTCGCGCGCCGCGCGCGCGCGCTCCGCCTCCCTCGTGCCGGCCGCAGCCCAGCGACCAGGCCGCAGCCTGGATTGCCATGAGCCGGATGAAGTCGCGGCGGTCCACGATCGGCGCACTCTACGCGCGAGGGCTGGTCCATTCCTATAAGGTGGTTTCACCTACCCAAATGGGCAGTGAATTGATGGTTGATTGCGGCCTACAGCCTCCGTAGAGTACTCACGATATTTCGTGACTCACGATATTCAGTGACATCGTGCGAGGCGATTGCAAACTGTGGCAGAAGACATTGCGGGCACTCTGAGCGACATCGTTGCACTGACGGCAGCCGCCACGGATGCGCCTCTTGGCCGCATCTGGCTCAACGGCCCTGGGGACATCTGTCCGGAATGTCCGATGCGCGCCGAGTGCCCTGACCAGACCCGCTGCCTCCACCTCACTGCGAGCGCCGGCGTCACCCGACGCACCGATGGCCCATTCCGGCGCTTCCCGCTAGGCGCGCGCAGGGTCGGCGAGGTAGCGGTCACTGGAGAGCCGTTTGTTGCCGGCGAGGAGATCGCGAGCGCCGGGCTCGCCGATCCCGCCTGGCTCCTCACCCACCGCGTCCGCGGCTTCGCCGCGCTCCCGATCCAGCTCGGCGGGCGCACGCTGGGAGTGCTCGCGGTGTTCTCGCGTCGCGCGCCCGGCGCGGCCGATCTCGCGCTCCTCGGCGCCGCCGCGCGCTGCGCCGCGGCGATCGTGGCCGCCGCCCGCGAGCGCACCGCCCGGGAGATCGTGCGCCCCGCGGCGGGCGCGAGCGCCGACGCCACCGGCGACCCGGGAGCGCGCGAGCCCGAAGCCGCGCGCGAGCCCCGCACGCTGGCGGCGATCCAGCGCGAGGCGATCGAGCGCGCGCTGGAGCGCACCGGAGGGCGCGTGAGCGGGCCGCGCGGCGCGGCGAAGATCCTCGGCCTCAAGCCCACCACGCTCGAGTCGCGCATGAAGAAGCTCGGCGTGCGGAGGCCCGCGCGCGCGCGGTGACTCCGCCGTGGACGCAGCCCGGCCGCCGGCGCCTGCGGCCGCGACAGGGTCACACGGTTCGCCCGCCCGCCACGCACCCTGCGCGCGCGCCGAGCCGCGGGCGCCGCGCCGCGCACCCCGTGGACGCCCGCGACACCGGCGTTCGCGGCGGGCAAATTCGCAGTCAAGCCATTGACGCGCGCACCTGCGATTCCTAAATTGCCGCCCGCCCTGCCCCCCGTATCGAACGAAGGGAGGTGAAGCGAGATGAGGCAGGGATGGAGTTTCACGTGCACCTGCGCGGCGATCGCGCTGATCGCCTGCGCCACCCTCGCGCCGCATGCGGCTCACGCGGCGCGAATCGCGGCGGCCAAACCCGACGCAGCGTCGGCGCCGCGAGCCCGCGCGTCGTTGCGCCAGTTCAGCGGCTACGTCACGGCGGTCGACAAGAACAGTCTCACCGTCGAGAAGCGCGGCAAGAACCCCACGTCCAGAGTGTTCGCCCGGCACGCCGAGATGAGCACCGTCGGCGAGGTCGCGAAGGAAGCCCGCGTCACGGTCTACTACCGGGACGAGGGCGGCCGCGCGGTCGCGCACCGGGTGGTGGTGAAGGCCGAAGCTACGGATTCGGGCGGCGGGCGCTAGCCACCGTCGCCACGTTGCAGCACCGTGCCGCGCGCGCTCCCCGCGCGGCACGGGCGTTTTCGCGCGCGGGGCGGGGCGCGGGCAGGGCCGTTTCGCCGCGCTCTGGCGGCGCGCGAGAGGCAGGATGGCGAAGCGCGCCGCCAGGAGCGAGAGCGGAGCCATGGACGGCGGAGCCGAGCGGGCGCGGCGAAACGGCCCTGCCCGCGCCCCGCCCCCCGCACGGCACCGGCTTGGCGCGTCCCGTCGCCTCCATTACATTCCGCCGCGCTTCCCCCTGGTTGCCAATCCCGATCCGGAGCCCCCGATGCGTCGAGCCCGCATCGTCACGTGCGCGATCCCGCTGGCGTCAACGCTCCTCGCGTGCGCCGCCGCCTACGCCGCGCGCGGCGAGCCCTATCGCCTGGAGGACGCGCTCACCTTGCGCACCTTCGCCGACCTCACCTGGTCGCGCGACGGGAGCAAGCTCGCCTTCGTCGTCACCGAGGTCGACACCGCCGAGAACTCCAACAACCAGGACATCTGGCTCGTGGATTTCCGCCGCGGCGAGACCCTGCGCCTCACCCGCCATCCCAAGCCCGACGTGAGCCCCACGTTCTCCCCGGGCGGCGACACGATCGCCTTCGTCGCGACCCGCGCCACGGGCGACGACGCCAGGCCCGCGATCTACATGATGTCGCTCCACGGCGGGGACCCGTGGCCGTTCGGCACCTACGCCGAGGGGATCGGTGAGGTGCGGTGGTCCCCGGACGGGAAGTACCTCGCCTACGTGATGACCGACACCCTGCCCAGGCAGGTCAAGGAGTGGCGCAAGAAGAAATGGGACCACGTGGTCGAGGACGAGCGGCTCCAGTACCCGCGGCTCTGGGTGGTGGAGATCGCGAGCGGCAAGCCGCGACGCCTCACCTCGGGCGAGAGCTACCTGTGGAACGTGCGCTGGTCGCCGGACTCGCGCTCGATCGCGTTCATCACCAGCCCGACCGGCAAGCCCGACGACGGCAACCAGCAGGACGTCGGCGTCGTCCCGGTCGAGGGCGGGCCCGTGCACACCCTGGGCGTGATCGGCGATGCGTTCGCGTGGTCGCCGGACGGCAGGTCGATCGCGCTCGCGAGCGGCGGTGACCGCGCGAAGTGGGTGGAGAAGAGCGATCTCTGGGTGGCGCCGGCCGCGGGCGGAAAGGCGCTCAACCTCACGGCCGATTTCGACGGCGACGCCGACACTCCGGCCTGGAGCCCGGGCTCGGACACCCTCTACTTCCACGCCGCCCAGGGCGTGACCACGCGGCTCGCGGCGGCGCCGGTGCGCGGCGCGCGGGGCGGCGTTACGCTCGGCCTCGATCGCGACGGCGAGGCCGGAGCGCCGGTCGTCGCCTCGAACGGGCGCATCGCATGGGTGCAGTCGCAGGCGCGCTCGCCCGCGGAGGTGTGGGTCGCGGAGCGGGCCGGGCTCACGGGCCGCGCGGTCACTTCGCTCAACGCCGAAGTCGCGACCCGCGCCCTGGGCGGGACGCGCCCGTTTCGCTGGACCAGCAACGACGGGGCGCGCATCGAGGGCCTGCTGCTGCGCCCGCCCGGTGCAGCCCAGGGAGCGCCTCTCAAGACCCTGGTGCTGCTCCACGGCGGCCCCTACGCCTCGCGCTACACGCTCGGATTCCTCGGCACCACCCAGTACTTCGCCGCGCGCGGCTACCAGATCTTCATGCCCAACTTCCGCTCGAGCGGCGGCTACGGCACCGCCTTCATGCTGCGCAAGCGCAGCAACTGGGGCGGCCAGGACTGGCGCGACGTGATGATCGGGATCGACAGCCTGGTCGCCGCGGGGCTCGCGGACGGCGCGAAGCTCGGCGTGTTCGGGCACTCCTACGGCGGCTACCTCTCGGCGTGGGCGATCACCCAGACCGACCGCTTCGACGCTGCGTGCGTGAGTGCGGGGGCGATGGACCTCGCGTCGCACTTCGGGCAGAGCGACATCCACAAGTACCGCGCCTACGACTTCGAGGGCTACCCGTGGCAGACCCCGGAGAACTGGGACCGCTCTTCGCCCTCGACCTACATCATGAACGCCCGCACGCCGACGCTGATCCTCTCCGGCGAGGAGGACCGCCGCGTGCCCTACCCCCAGGGCCAGCAGCTGTACGCCGCGCTCACCGCGCTCAACGTGCCCACCGAGTTCGTGCACTACCCGCGCGAGGGTCACTCGATCCGCGAGTACCGGCACCGCGCGGACTACTACGCCCGCATCCTGAAGTGGTTCGACCGCTGGATCCGCTGAGCCGCACGCCGTGACTCCGCGCGCCCGCGCGCCCGCCGCCGCGCTGCGCGCGCTCGAGCGACTGCGCGCCGAGTTCGGGCCGGGCGTGGCGGCGCGCAAGCTCGCCCTGCTCGCGGCGCTCGAGGGCGCGCGGCTCGCGCGCCCGGCCCAGGTGCTCGCCCTTCATGAAGCGCTGTGCTTCCTGCTCGCCTATCCTGACGACCCCGAGGTGCTCGCGCGCGTCGAGCGCATGCTGGGCGCGTTCGATCGCCGCGCCGACCTGAGGCGCCATGCCGCGGCGCTCGCCGACAGCGGGATCGCGGGCACCGCGATCCGATTCCGCTTCTTCGAGCCCACCGCGCAGTGGCTCGCGCGGCGCTGGCCCGACCGGCTGCGCGTCGACTGGGACGAGTTCGAGAACGACGCCGACCTCGGCGACCTCCTGCCGCTGCTGGCCCACCCGAGCGAGCAGCCCGGGCTCGACGAGTTCGAGTTCGAGGTGCGCGACTGGGTACGGCGGCTCAAGGGCCCGGGCGAGACCGACGCCACGTTCCTGGTGCGGCGCTTCGCCGCGCTGCCGATGGACGAGTTCGCGCGCGAGGCGATCTACGACAAGCTCGACCCGCCGCTCGTGCTCGAGCCCGGGCCCGGCACGCCGGCGCGCACCCACGCGAAGCTCGCGCGCGCGAGCGTGGCGTTCCAGACCGGGCCGCTCGCACGCGCGCGGCCCACGCTCGCAGAAGAGCTCGGCCGCCCGCCGCTGGCCGTGCGCGAGGTGAGCGAGCGCGAGGGCCAGGAGCTGATCGACCTCGCGCGCGCCGCGATGGTGACGCGCGCCCGCGACCTCGACGCGTTCTCGCGCGGCGACCCGCGCGACGTGCGGCTCGTGGACTGCGGAGCCGGGCTCGAGTTCGCGATGATCGGCACCGTCCCCGAGCGCCGCCTGCTGCTCGAGTGCGTGTACGGCTTCCTCACCCTCAAGAACGGCGTGCCTGTGGGCTACGTTCTCACCGGCGCGCTGTTCGGATCGTGCGAGGTGGCGTACAACGTGTTCGAGACCTACCGTGGCGCCGAGGCGGGCCCGATCTACGGCCGCGTGCTCGCCATGAGCGCCCACGTTTTCGGCGCCGACTGGTTCATGGTCCCGCCGTATCAGCTCGGGCACGACAACGACGAGGCGATCGCATCGGGCGCGTGGTGGTTCTACCAGAAGCTCGGATTCCGGGCGCGCGAGCGCGGCGTGCTCCGCCTGATGCGGGCCGAGGAGCGGCGCATGCGGGTTCGCCCGAGCGCGCGGAGCGGCCCGGCGGCGCTCCGGAAGCTCGCGGAGAAGCCGGTGTTCTTCCACGCCGGCCGGCCGCGCGACGACGTGCTTGGCTTGCTGCCGCTCCCCAACGTGGGCCTCCGCGTGACGGACTTCCTCGCGCGCCGCTTCGGCTCGGACCGCGAGCGCGGCGAGCGCGAATGCGCGAGCGCGGCGGCGGAGCGGCTCGGCGCCGCGCCCGAGGGTGGCTGGACCGAGGGCGAGCGCCTCGCGTGGCGGCGCTGGGCGCCGCTGGTGTGTATCCTCCCCGACCTTTCACGCTGGAGCGCGGCGGAGAAGCACGCCCTCGCCGACGTGGTGCGAGCCAAGGGCGGCCAGCGCGAGTCGGAGTTCGTTGCCCGCTTCGACGGCCATGCCCGGCTGAGGAGCGCGATCCGCGCCCTGGCGAGGAAGCCGGCGGTTTAGACAAGATGGAACGACCGATCCACACGCGGTATTCGTAGGTTGCGTCGGCCGAGGGGCCGGCGCCGAGCTACAAACGGGAGGGATCGGTCGTGAACCAGAGCATGGTGTACCTCGGACTGGATGTCCACAAGGAAACCATTGCCGTGGCGCTCGCGCATCAGGACCCGCCGGCGCAGGTGGAATCTCTGGGCCAGATCGTCAACCGCCCGGAGGCCGTCCGCAAGCTGGTCGAGAAGCTGCGCCTGCGGCACCGCCTCCAGGCGTGCTACGAAGCTGGCCCCTGCGGTTATGCCGTCTACCGGCAGCTGCAGAGCATGCACGTGGACTGCATAGTCGTCGCCCCGTCGCTGGTGCCGGTGCGTCCCGGGGATCGGATCAAGACCGACCGGCGGGACGCCGCCAAGCTGGCGCGCCTGTTCCGCAGCGGCGAGCTCACCGCGGTCTGGGTCCCCGGCGCGACCCACGAGGCGTTGCGCAATCTCACGCGGCTGCGCGCCTGCGCCCATCATGACCGCACGCGCGCCCGGCATCACGGCGCGAACTCGCGCACTTAGACCGAGGTCGCTCCCGACGAACCCTTGCCATGCGGTACCCAACCCGCGGATATCAGACTGATCAACCGTCGTGTTGCGCCGTGCCGGACCGCCGCCAAAGTCACCCCACACCCGAAAGGAGAAAGTCCCCGAATCAGGGCCCTTGACTGGTCGTTCCATATCAGGAAACCGCTGCTCTGTCCTTCTGAGCTACGGGGCCACGGGCGGCGGACTGTGGCCTATGGGTTCGAGGTGCGCAAGGCGGGGCGGGGTGTGAAAGGTCGGGGCGAGGGGCCACGGCTGTGGCTACAGAGTCGAGTCAGATGCCCCGACGGAGGTCGCAGTTTAAGGTAATTCCACCCTAGAACTTATTTCAGAACCTGGCCAAGCGTAAGCATCGCGCAGGCGAGGTGGAAGAACGCAGCATAGACGCTGAGGAGCCGCTCGTGACGCACCAGCAGCCGACGACACCAGCCCAGCCAGGCGAACGTGCGCTCGACGATCCAGCGACGGCGGTAGCGACGCAGCTTCCGCCCGTCCTGATGGGTCGCGTTCGGGTGGTTCTTGGTCGCGGGAATGATGGGCTCGATCCCGCGCTTCGCCAGCGTTGCGCGCAGCCCGTTGCTGTCATAGCCCCGATCCAGAACCAACCGATCCGGCTTCGAGCGCGGCCGCCCCGGCCGATGGCTCCGACTCACCTGGACCGTGGCGAGCGTCTTCTCGAGGAGCTTGATCTCGTTGGGACTGGCCGAGTCCAGGTGTGCTCCCAGCGGAGTACCCTTGCCATCGACCAGAAGCATCCACTTCGTACCCTTGCCCCGCTTGGTCTTCCCGACCCCGGCGCCCCCTTTTTCGCGGGGGCGAAGCTCCCGTCGCCGAAGCACTCGTCCCAGCGCACCTTGGCGGCGTCATTCAGGTCCGCCAGGAACGCCCGCCACAGGGCCAGCAGCGTGCCGTCCTCGTCCCACTGGCGCAGCCGACGCCAGCAGGTCGTTGGACTGCCGTACCCGCGGGGCAGCGCCTTCCACGGCGCTCCCGTCCACAGGATCCACAGGATCCCCTCGAAGCACTTGCGGGGATCCGCCGGCGGGCGCCCTCCGCGCGGATTCCGCTTGCGACGCGGCAGATGAGGGGCAATCCGTGCCCACTGCGCGTCGCTCAACCGCCCACTGAATGCCATGGTTCACCTCCCTGTGAGTGACCATGGCGCTAACCTACCCCGCGTTGCGGGGTTTTGAAACCAGTTCTACCCTGGAGCCCTGCTCTTCCCGTATCCGCCCTGACGAACTGGAGCTCCCACATCTGCTTCATGCGACCGACGGTCGACTCGATCGTCATCGTCGTGCCGTCGAGTCGGCCCCGCTGCAGGTCCATGGGCGCCGGGGGCGGCTCGGGTCTCGGCCAGTTTTCCACGGTCCGGTGGACGAGCCACGAGGTCCAGAATCCTGCGACCAGAACCACGGGAACCAGCGGCCGCCTCCTCCCCTTACCTACCAGCCGGGAGAGATGCCAGGCGAGCCCGTAAATGACGCCGTTGAAGACGGCAGTGGCCAAGAGGAAGCTCGAGAAGGAGCCTGGCGTGAGCACTCCGACCTTGAACATCCCAAGCGCCTGAACCGAGAGGATGCAGCGCCACGGTCACCGGCCCCGCCACGGTGCCCGCAGTGCCGAACATCACGCACCCGACCGTAGCGCCGATGGGGAAGGCAGCAATGTCGCGGAATCGACTCGACCTCACCACGGCTGTGGCGGGCGGCCCGGCTGCCGCCACGCTGGACCGGGATCCGCGCGAGGCCGGCCGCTTCTGCCGAAACGATCTCACCGCCGCAGCAGCGTGAGCGCGATCTCGAACGCGATCAGCAGCACGATCACGAACTCCAGCGTCTCGCTGCGACGTGCGATGGACTCCGCGTTCAACATGTCGTAGGTGTCGCGCACGATGGCCATCTTGCGCTCGATCCCGCTGCGCCACATTCGCTCGCGGAATTCCTCCAGCGCCTGGGCGTAGACGCGAGCCAGGAACACGTCGTCGGTCACCTTGAGCGAGTTCTCCACCCGCTCGATGACCTCCACCGAGTCGGCCACGCGCCGCTGCAGCTCCTCCAGTAGCCGGCTGTACCGACGACCAAGCAGGTGAAAGCCCCTTCGCGCTTGCACGAACCGCGTCTGGATGGCGGGCACCTCGGCGTCGAGGATGGCGTCGTACCAGCGCAGTTCCAGGAGCTGCGCGTTCGCGAACTCGAGCACGTATTGGACGTCGGTGTCGGCGGCGACGGGTTCCACCACGAGCGCGTTGCCCCACGTAAGGACAGCGAGGTCGTCCTCCAAGTAGGAAAGTCGAGGCGAGAGGAAATCCCTGCGCGCCCCCGCGGCGAGGGGGCGCGACTCGCCCAGCAACAGACGGGAGATCTGGCCATCCGCAAGGTCCTCCGGCGAGAACGGCTCGCCATTCGCGTCCAGAAGTCGGTGTACGCGGAACACCGTGTAGTCCTCGGTGATGGGGGATACGGCCGGTTGTTCGATGGCCGCACCGATGCGTGCGAGCAACCGGTCCCGCGCGCGCACCAGCACGTCGTTCCATGCCGCCGCGGTCACCGCGGCACCCCACTGGGTGAATTCCTCCCAGCTGAGCCCGGGTTCGGCGGTCACCTTTGCCCGCAGTGATACCACGCCGAAGTCGAATACACGCGCTGAGAAGTCCACCTCGACCGGCCGGCCGGCGATGAGGAACATCCGCGCCGTCAGTTTGGCCTCCACCGGCCGACCGTCGATCTGGATCTGCTCGGCGCTGAGGCTCGCGGTGACGGGCGGATTCGGGATCTGAATGGATTGCGCCTCGCCGCGCGAGGGTCGGTCGCGTTCCGGTGCGCTGGACGCGAGCAGGTCGAATGCCCGATCGAGCGCGATGCCGTAACCCACATCGAACAGCCGATACACAATGGCTTTGTCAACGCCGGTCTGAGAAGTCCCCTCTTCGCCATCGAGCCTGTCCTCTGATCGCCGAGATCTTTGTCCCCTGAACGCTGCGATCGGCGTCGGCAGGGGGATCGGGCCCGGATCCGACCTCCTAGGATCGCGCAGGAGCC
>DASXQT010000018.1:0-38655 GCA_036507005.1 Candidatus Eiseniibacteriota bacterium | reverse complement strand
CGCGAGCAGCTCGAAGCCCTTGAGGAGCGCGTGGCCCTTGCCGCGGTTGGCGGCGAAGGAGTGGAGGCGCGCGCCGAACATGCGCGCCACCTCGGCGGTGGCATCCCGCGAGCCGTCGTCCACCACCAGGGTGTCGGGCGGCGCTTCGAGCGCCTGGAGTCGCAGCAGCACCTCGCCCAGATGGGCCGCGGCCTGATAGGCGGGAACGAGCGCGGCGACGCGCATCAGGCCGTGGCGCTCGGCCGCACCGCGGGTTCGTGTGCCCGCGAACCGGTCACGCCAGCCCCTCGGGCAGCGGCTCGAACGCGCCGCGCGCGCACTCGCGGATCGCGACGCGCGGCGCACCGCGGAGGAGGCGCGAGAGATTGCGCTCGAGTGCGGAGCGCGCGGGAAGGCGCAGCGCGAATGCGGCGCGGGCCATCCGCACCGCCAGCCGGTCCGCGACCTGGACCGGGAGCAGTCGCACCAGAGCGTCGGCGATTCGGTAGCTGATCAGGGCGACCATGGGGCGGGGCGTTTCCGGTTGCCCCCGGTGACGCGGCGGCGGCGCCCTCGGGGAGCTGGAGTGGAAGAAAATGGTCGGGGCGACTGGATTTGAACCAGCGACCACCTGCCCCCCATGCAGGTGCGCTACCAGGCTGCGCTACGCCCCGACCACGAGGAGCCGCGAGGCTCCAGCGCCGGGTCAATCTAGCCAACCGCAGCGCGCCGGCGCAAGTCGGGGCCGGACTTCAGCGCAAGAGCGAGGCGAGCGCGGCGGGTCGTGACGTGACGAGGAGGGGGACGATCCGGTCGCGGTCCGCATCCCGGGTGAGGAAGCTGGCCTATCCCTTCGAGCCGCCGCGCGCCACGCGCTCGACCTTGAGCCGGCCGAGGATGCTCTTGAGCTCGGTCTTGACCTCGGTGAGCACCAGGCGCCGATCGGCCTCGACGAACCCCAGCTCGACCTGGGAGTCCCCCAGATCCTTGCGCTCGTCGAGCAGCCGGCGCCGCGCGCCCGCGATGGTGAACCGGCGCTGGTACAGCAGCTCCTTGATGCGCCCCAGCAGCCTCAGCTCCTCCGGCCGATACATGCGGTTTCCGGCGCGGTTCTTCCGGGGACGCAGCATGCTGAACTGAGTCTCCCAGTAGCGCAGCACGTGGGGCTTGACCCCCAGCAGGTCGCTCACCTCGCTGATCGAGCGGTAGAGCTTTCCTTCTTCCACGGTGTCCGTCCGGATCGGCGGCACGGGTTCCCCCTCTGGTCCTACGCCTGAACCTCGCTCTTCAGATCGCGCGTCATGAGCGCCTGCAGCGCCTCGCGCGGGCTCGTGCCCTCGAACATCAGCGCGCACACCTGCTCGGTGATCGGGAGCTCGACGCCGCGCGAGCGCCCCAGGTCGCGGGCTGCGCGCGCGGTGTGGACGCCCTCGGCCACCATCACCATCGCCCCCAGCACCTGCTCGATCGTCTCGCCGCGGCCGAGCCGCTCGCCGACGTGTCGGTTGCGGCTGTGGCGGCTCATCGCGGTCGCGATCAGGTCGCCCATCCCGGTCAGGCCGAAGAAGGTCTCGCGCCTCCCTCCCATCGCGACGCCGAGCCGCGCGATCTCGGCGAGCCCGCGCGTGAGCAGCGCCCCCTTGGTGTTGTCGCCGAAGCCCACCCCGTCGCACACCCCGGCGGCGATCGCGATCACGTTCTTGAGCGCGGCGCCGTACTCGCAGCCCGCCACGTCGTCGTTGGTGTACACCCGGAAGCGCGACGTCGAGCACAGCACCTGCACCTCCCGCGACCGGCGCTCGTCCCGGGCCGCCGCCACCACCGAGGTCGGGATGCCGCGGCTCACCTCCTCGGCGTGGCTCGGCCCGGTGAGCACCACCGGGTCGGGATCGTCCAGGGCCTCGCCCAGCACCTCGCTCATGCGCTTCAGGGTCCCGAGCTCGAGCCCCTTGGCCGCGCACACCGGGAGGCTCCCGGACTTGGCCGCCCGCACCTTGCGGGCCACCTCGCGCACCGCCTGTGACGGCACCACGAACAGCGCGAACTCCGCCCCGGCAACCGCCGCTTCGAGTTCCGCCTGAACCTTAACCTCCGGGGGCAGCGCGATGCCAGGCAAAAACTTCCGGTTCTCGCGCGTGGCGCTCAGGGCCTCGAGGTGGGCGCGGTCGTGGTCCCACAGGCGGGCCTCGTGGCCGTTGCCCGCGAGATGGACCGCGAGCGTGGTGCCCCAGGAGCCCGCGCCCAGCACCGCCACGGTGCGCGGGGCGCTCACGTGGGCCTCGGCGAGCGGAACGCGAAGCGCCGCTCCTCGCCGCGCAGGAGCCGCGCGATGTTCTCGCGATGGCGCGCCACCACCACGAGCGCCACGAGCGCGCCGAACAGGAACGTGGGGCTCGAGAGCCCGGCGCGCGCGCCGAGCACGATCGCGAAGGTGAGAGCGCCGAGGATCGAGCCCAGCGAGATGTAGCGCGTGACCGCCACAGTGAGGACGAACGCCAGCGCGAAGGCGAGGAAGGCGACCGGGCTCAGGGCGAGCAGCACGCCGGCCGTGGTCGCCACGCCCTTGCCGCCGCGGAATCCCGCGAACGCCGTCCACACGTGGCCGGTGATCGCGGCGAACCCGACCGCGAGCCGGCACCACTCGCTGCCCCCTGGAAAGGAGGCGGCGAGCGCGAGCCGCGGCACGCCCCAGGTCGGGAGCGCGCCCTTCAGCATGTCGAGCACGAGCGTGGCGATCCCGAGCGCGGGGCCGAGGGAGCGATAGACGTTGGTCGCGCCCAGGTTGCCCGAGCCGAGCGTGCGCACGTCCACGCCCTTCACCCAGCGACCCAGCCACAGACCCCACGGCAGCGCGCCGCTCGAGTAGCCCAACGCAACGCAGGCGAGCGCGGAGGCCAGCGGCGCCATCAGTCGCTCTTCCTCACCCGCAGGCGAACCGGGGTGCCGCGGAAGCCGAAGTCCTCGGTGAGCCGCGTCCAGAGGAAGCGCCGGTAGTTCGCGGCCAGCCGCGAGGGCTCGTTGGCGAACAGGGTGAACTCGGGCGGCGTCGTGCCCGTCTGGGTCACGTAGTACACCTTCGCCACGCGGCCGAGCCGCGTGGAGGGTGCGGCGCGCCGGCGGTGCACGGCCTCGAGCCAGCGGTTGAGCTCGGCCGTGGAGATCTTGCGGCCGTGCTCGGTCACGCGCTCGGCCAGCGCCGCCGGCAGGCGCCCGAGGTGGGTGCGCTCGAGCGCCGACACCGGCATGGCCGGCAGGTCGGCGAGGCTGGGATAGCGCCGCGCCCGGTCGGACGAGAGTCGCTTCCACGCCGCCTCGCGCTCCTCGACCAGGTCCCACTTGTTGTAGAGCAGGAGCAGCGAGCAGCCCGCGTCGAACGCCTCGCCGGCGAGGCGCGCCTCCTGCTGGCGGAAGCCGGCCGTGGCGTCCACCACCAGCCCCGCGACGTCGGCGCGCTCGAGGGCGTTGAGCGCGCGCATCGCGGCGTAGAACTCCGGGTCGTCGCCGTAGCGCGACTGGTGCCGGATCCCGGCGGTGTCGACCAGCACGAACTCTCCCGCCGGCGTTTTCCACGGCGAGTCCACGGCGTCCAGGGTGGTGCCCGGGGCGCTCTCGACGATCATGCGCTCCTCGCCGAGCAGCGCGTTCACGATCGAGGACTTGCCGACGTTGGGGCGCCCGACGATCGCGATGCGGGGAAGCGCGCGCTCCGCGGCGCCGCTCTCGGGAGGGAGCTCGGCCAGCACGCGGTCGAGCAGGTCGCCGATGCCGGTGCCGTTCTCGGACGAGATCCCGAGCGGCTCGCCGAGCCCGAGCGCGTGGAACTCGTGGAGCGCGGGGTCGAAGGGCCGGTCGAGCTTGTTCACCACCAGCAGGCAGCGCGCGCCGCGGCGGCGCAGGCTGTCGGCGATCGCGCGGTCGAGGTCGGTCACGCCGGTCTTCGCGTCCACGAGGAAGAGCACCACGGCGGCCAGGTCGATCGCGATCTCGGCCTGGCGCCGCACCAGGGCATCGCGCGGGGTGCTGCTCGCGGCTCCCGGCCGCGCCGCGGGCAGGAAGCCACCGGTGTCCACCAGCAGGAAGGCGCGCCCCGCCCACTCGGCACGCGCGGCGTTGCGGTCGCGCGTGATGCCGGGGCGGTCGTGCACCACCGCGCGGCGCTCGCCCAGCACGCGGTTGAAGAACGTCGACTTGCCGACGTTGGGACGGCCGATGATGGCGACGACGGGAGCGGACATGGGTCCACCGGCCCTACCTGAGTCCGGACGGATCGCACGGCCCGGCGCGCCGGAAGGTGCAGGCCACGGGGCCGGCGCGCCAGAAGCCGCGAATGGAATGGAGCGGGCAACGGGGTTCGAACCCGCGACCTCAAGCTTGGGAAGCTCGCGCTCTACCAACTGAGCTATGCCCGCACATGGTTCGAAGGCTTTCGGCAGACGTTGAAGCTAGGCGGTCGAGAGTGGGGTGTCAATCCAACCTGCGGAGCCCGCGCGGAGGCGGGCGTCCGCGGGCGCGCCCCGTGCGGATCAGGCCACGGGCTGCAGAGACAGGAGCCCGCGCGGGTAGTCGATCGTGACCGCGAAGCGGCGCAGGAAGTTGTAGCCCACGATGCCGTCCAGCTTCCGCCCCGCCTTCTCGCCGAGCGTGGAGCGGAAGTCCGAGACCGCGACGTCCACGATCTCGGGGAGCGCGGCTCGCGGCGCTCCGGGACACGAGCGCAGGGCACGGGGGCGCCGGTCAACGCGCGGCCGCGAGCGCCGCCGCGAGCAGCTCGCGAGGGCTCGAGCTGGCGTCGAGGCGCACCGCCTCGATCTGGTGGCGGAACCAGGTGCGCTGGCGCTTGGCGAGCTGACGGGTGCGCTGCGACGTGAGTTCCTCGGCCCCGGCGCGCGACAGCGTTCCTTCGAGCAGCGCGACGGCCTCGTCGTAGCCGACCGCCCGCAGGACGCGCAGCGCCTCGCCGTGGCCGGCCGCGATCAGCGCGGCGGTCTCGTCGACCAGCCCGTGCTCGAACATCTGGCGCGTGCGCCGCTCGATGCGCTCGGCGAGCGCCCGCGGCGCGAGCGTGATCTCGATCGCGCGCCACTCCCCCGCCACGGGCGGGGACGCCACCTGCCGGAGCCACCACGAGAGCGGCCGCCCGCTCGCCTCCAGGACCTCGAGCGCGCGCGTGATGCGCTGGGCGTCGCGGGGAGCGAGCCGCGCGGCGGTCTCGGGATCGGAGAGCGCGAGCCGCCGGTGGAGCTCGAGGCTGCCGACCTCCTCTACCTCCCGTCGCAGGCGCTCGCGCACGTCGGTGGCCGAGGGCGGGACGGAAACGAGCCCGGAGCGCGCCGCCTCGAGGTAGAGCCCGGAGCCGCCCACCAGTACCGGGACGCGCCCGCGGGCGTGGAGGGCGGCGCAGGTCTCACGCGCCGCACGCCCGTACGCGCCGGCGTTGGCGCGCATGCCGAGACGGAGCGCGTCGAACAGGTGGTGCGGGCGCGCCGCGCGCTCCGCGGGCGAGGGCTTGCCGGTCCCGATCTCGAGCTCGCCATAGAGCTGGCGCGAGTCGGCGCACACCACCTCGCCTCCGAGGGCCTCGGCGAGGGCCTCCCCGAGCGCGGTCTTGCCGGTCGCCGTCGCCCCGACGAGCGCGACCACGCGCGGCGCGCCCGCGTCGCCGCGCGCCGGCGCGGCGTCCGCCGGGCTCACGCGCGCCCGAAGCGCCGATTCAGCTCGTCGAGGTCGAGCCGCACGAAGGTGGGGCGGCCGTGCGGGTCCCCGTGCGGGCGCGAGGTCGCGAACAGCCGGTCCACGAGCGCGCGCATCTCGGCCTGGGTGAGGGTGTCGCCCGCGCGCGTCGCGGCGTGGCAGGCGTACGAGCGCGCCAGCCGCTCCACGACGTCGGCGCGCGCGTCGAGCCCGGCGCTCTCGCTCATCCCGTCCAGCAGGTCCTGGAGCAGCTGCCCGGGCCGCTCGTGCCGGAGCCCGCCCGGCACGCCCTGGACCACGACCGTGGGCGGGCCGAGCGCGGTCGCCTCCCAGCCCAGCTTGCGCAGCCAGGGATCCACCTCGACCATCAGCTCGTACTGGTCGCGGGAGAGGTCCACGACCGCGGGGAACAGGAGCTGCTGTGAGGCGCCGCGCTCGCCCTCGAGCCGCGCGCGCGCCTCCTCGTAGAGGATGCGCTCGTGGGCCGCGTGCTGGTCGATGATCACGAGGCCCCCGCGCACCGGGGCGAGGATGTACATGCGGTGGAGCTGCCACAGCTCCGGCTCCTGCGCGCCCGCCGCGCTGGCCGGGGAGCCCGCGGCCTCCCCGGGAGTCGCGGCGGCGGGCGGCGCCGCTTCGCCCACGCGACCGAGCGGGAAGTCGGTCTGCTCGCCCGATCCCTCGCGCACGCGCTCCGCCCAGCGCGATGCGGCGGTGCCGCCCAGGGCCACCGTGAACGGCGGCTGCAGCGTGGCGAGCGGCAGCGCGCACGACGCCGCGACCAGCGAGAAGACCGCGTCCTCGGTCGCGAAGCGCACCTCGCGCTTGGTGGGATGGACGTTCACGTCCAGCCGCGACGGCGGCACGGTGAGCCACAGCGTCGCCATCGGGTAGCGCTGAGCGGGCAGGAGGTTCCCGTACGCCTGCCGCAGCGCCTGCCCGAGCAGCGGGCTCTGGACCCAGCGCCGGTTGACGAGGATCACCTGTCCCTCGCGCGTCGAGCGCGCGTGCTCGGGGAGCCCGAGCAGCGCGAGCAGGCGGATGCCGTCGCGCTCGCCCTGGGCGGCGAGGAGCTGGGAGGCGAGCCGGGCGCCCCACAGCGTCGCGGCCCGCTCGCGCACCGCGTCGAGCACTCCCTCGGGGCCGCGCCTGGCGACCGCGGGCCAGTCGAAGCGCTCGCGCTCGTCCACGATCAGCCGCAGCGCCACCTCCGGATACGCGAGCGCGTAGGCCTCGAGCATGCGGATCGCGCCGCGCAATTCGCCCGAGGGCGTGCCGAGGAACTTCCTCCGCGCCGGCGTGTTGTAGAACAGGTCCGCGACCTCGACGGTGGTCCCGGGGGCGCGTGCCGCGCTGCCGCGCTCGCGGACCGTGCCGCCTTCGACCGCGACGAAGCCCGCGGCCTCCGCCCCGTGCGGGCGGCTCACGATCCTGAGCCGGCTCACCGCGGCGATGCTCGGCAGCGCCTCGCCGCGGAACCCCAGGGTGTCGAGCCGGTCGAGGTCCTCGAGCAACTGGATCTTGCTCGTCGCGTGGCGCTCGAGCGCGAGCTCGAGCTCGGGCTCGGCGATGCCGGCGCCGTCGTCCGCCACGCTGAACGCGCGGTCGAGGGCCCGATCCACGCGCACCTCGATCCCGCGCGCGCCGGCGTCGAGGGCGTTCTCCAGCACTTCCTTGAGGGCCGAGATCGGGCGCTCGATCACCTCGCCCGCGGCGATGCGGGATGCGGTCTCGGGGTCGAGCCGCCGGATCGAGGACCTGAGGGTGGCCTCCATGGCGAGAGGCCGAAGGATTACACGAGGCTTCGCGCGCGGGTCAAACGCCGCGCGCCGCGAAACCCCGTTCTCCTAGAAGCCGGAGAGCCAGGCCTCGGCGGCGGTGAGGAAGCCCTCGGCGTCCTCGGGGCCCACCATCTCGGCGCGCAGGTCGGTGATCGGCGGCGGCGGCGAGACCTGGCCGCTTTCGCGCCACGCCTGCTCCCATGCGCCGAGCAGGCGTCTGCGGACGTGGGCGTAGGCCGCCGCCGGCACCGCGGTGAGGAGCAGGACCTCGCGCGCGGACGGATGGCAGAGGAAGTCGGTGTCGCGCAGCTGGTGCGGGAGCCCGGCGCACAGCTGCTCGACCGCCGCGGGCGGGCCGGGGAACTCGAGGCGGTGCAGGGAGAAGGGCAGCCCGTCGTGGCGGTTTCGCTCCACCGCGAGCTCGAGCCGCTCCCGGAAGGCGGGCAGCTCGAGCCACTCCCGCCTCGGCTCCGGGATCAGCGGGAACGCGCGGCCCGCGCTCTCGCGATCCTGCCGGTCCCAGCGCTGGCGCAGCTCCTCCACCATTGCCTCCCAGGGCGAGGTGCCGCCCTGCGGGTCGATCGCGGAGGCGGCAAGCACCCCGCGGTGCTGCATGGTGCGGAACGGCCACGCGCCCCACAGCCGGCCCTCGTGCGGAGACGAGAGGCCCTTGATGACCTGGGCGGAGTTGAGCTGGAGCGCGAGCCCCACCATGCTCCGCAGCAGCGGGTCCTGCGCTCCGGCCTGTGCGACCAGCTCGACCTCCTCGGTGCGTCCGGCGTGGAGCTCGGCGCGGGTCGCGCCGGTGTTCGCGATCAGCCGGCCGAGGGCGTCCTCGAGCGCCGCTCGGTCTTCGCGCGACGGGAAATCGGCGAGGTTCTGGACCGAGGCACGGGCCCGCGCTTCCCGGGGTCGCGGGGGACCGGCCGAGCCGGTCGGGGACATGGTCTCGAGCGCATCGTCCAGCAGCGCCTCGAGGTCTTCGGCGCCCGGGACTGTGCCGGCTCCGGCCTCTGCGGCCGCCTCCACCACCTCGGCGACCGGCGGCTCGGGGACGTGCGTGGGCTCCGCGACCGGCTCGCTCGCCCGCGGCGCGGCGTGGAACGCGGGCTCCGCGGGGCTCGCCGGGTTCGAAGCCGGCGGAAGGAGGGGCTCCGGCTCCGCCCCGGCTGCGAACGCGGGCGGCGGAGGCGATGGCGTGAGCTCGATCTCGACCGCGGGCGCAGGCCGCGGCGGCAGCGGCTCGACGCGAATCGCAGGGGCCACGCCCGCGGCGGCGGCCCCGATCGCATCGCCCTCCCGCTCGCCCTGCTCCAGGAACTCGCCGGGGGTGAGGCACGGCGTGCGGAGTGCGGAGAGCAGGCTCTCGAGCTGGGCGCGGCGCGGAGAGCGCTCGCTCACCAGGGCCAGGTCGAAGATCTCCTTGGTGAGGTCGGAGAGATCGAGCGTGCGGGGCAGGCCGCACATCTCCGCCATCTTGAGGCCCGCCGCCTCGGTCCGCTCCCCCACCACCAGGCGCACCGCGACTCCCGGCCGCTGCAGCAGCAGCGGCAGGAGGTCGGCATCCTGCCAGTCGAAGTCGATCAGCACCACACGGCGCCGAGCGCCTTCCGCGATCTTGGGAGGGAGGGTGGCCATCATGATGGTCGGGTTCCGCGTCGCGGCTCAGCACGGAGCGTACCATCCGCGTGCATCGTGCAGGCTGCGTCAAACGGGGTGAAATCCCGCCGCCCCGGTCCGCGACCGTGCATTCTGCACGGGGGGGACGTTGCGAATCGAGGCCCCGGGGTGCGGGCCGGGCTACGGCTCGCGCGGCGCCGGAGGGGCGACGTCCCGCAGCGCACGGTCGAGGATCCGGACCGGGTAGCGGCGCTTGAGCCCGTCGAAATAGGCGTAGAGCCGCTTGTCCAGCTCGTCCCGGCGGGCCCTCTCGACCCTCGACGTCACCTCGACCGGGTCGGGAGCCGCGCGCCGGTCGACCCTGAGCCTCACCGCCGCCGCCTCGAGGTCGAGCCACCCGCTCGCATGCCCTGGCGCGAGCGGGGCAGCCCGCCCGGTCCCGAACACCAGCGAGTCCACCTCGGCCACGCCGCCGAGGCCCGGGAGCCCCTTGCCGCGCTCGAGCTGGTCCAGCTTCTCGAGCCCGCCCCACATGCCGCCCAGGCTGTCCAGGGTGGCGCCCGCCCTCTCGAGCGAGTCGAGCTCGGCGCTCTTGGCGTCCACGGCCCGCCGGCCTCGGGCGAGACGATAGGCTTCGATCGCCCTGTCCTTCGCCTCCTCCCAGTCCGGGGGTCCCGGAGGCAGGATCGAATCCACCCAGAAGAAGGCGAGCTCGCCCGACGGAATCTCGACCGGACCGGGGTACATCTGCCCGGGCCTCATGGTCTCGAGGCGGGTGAGGGCCTCGACCAGCTGGGGCAATCCTCGCCGGTCGCCCACCCGATGCTCCATGGGCGTCATGAACAGATTGAGCTTCTGCGCCGCGGCACGCATCCTCTCCGCCGTCGGAGCCTCGAGATAGAGGCTGTCCGCGCGCCTGCGGGCCGCCACCTTGGCCTTGTCGATCGCGGCATCCGAGGCGACGTTGGCGTACATCCAGACCAGGGGCTGGGCGACCGCGGGCTCCCGGTGCATGCACTGGAGGATGTGGTATCCCACCTCGGACTTGACCAGGTCGCTGGTCTCTCCGGCCCGCAGCGCGAAGGCCGCGCGCTCGACGTTCTCGAGCATCACGCCGCGCGCGAAGTCGCCCAGGTCGCCGCCGCTCTCCCGGGTCGCGGGATCCTCGCTGTAGAGCCGAGCCAGGGTCGCGAAGTCCTCGCCGGCGCGGATGCGGCGCAGGAGCTCCTGCGCACGCGCGCGCGCCTTCGCGTCCTCCTCCGGCCCCGGTCCGGCGGGGCTGACCAGGATGTGGCGGGCGCGCACGGTCTCGGGCGCGGAATAGCGGTCGATGTGTTCCTGGTGGTAGCGCTCGACCTCCTCGCGCGTGAGCGGCACGTCCAGGATGTCGGCCGGGGCCACGATGACGCGCGTGAAGCGCACCACGCCGCCGGCGGCGAAGCGGACGGGATCGCGGTCGAACATCGCCCGCGCCGCGCGCTCGTCCTCGCGCTCGCTCTCCGACTGGCGCAGCGCCGCCACCCGGCCTCGCGCCTGCTCGAACGTCGGGACGTATGCGGGCACCGCCTCGTAGACCTGGAACACCAGCCGGCCGCGCGGGCCCGGTCCCGCCCCCACGCCCAGGACCCCGCCGCGCCGCGCGAGGGAGTCGCCGACCGCACGCCCGGCGGCCCCGGTGTCGGCGGCCGCCCCGATCGCAACCGGGCCGACGTCGCGCAGCAGCGGGATCCGGGACTCGATGGCGCGGTCGCGCACTCCCTTCCTCCACGCCGCCTCGAGCCGGAGCGCCAGGTCGCGCGCCACCTCGAGCCGGCGCTCACGCATCCACCGACGGCGCACCTCGTCCTTCACCTCGGCGAGCGGGCGCTGCTTCACGGACGTGGTCGCGGCGTCGAACACCGAGTATTCGGCGAGGTGGGAGCGATAGTAGCGCTCGATCGCGGCGGCGTCGGGCTCGCCCGGGTCCACGGCCGCGGTATCCAGGACCGCGTAGCGCACGCGGTACCCGGTGGTGCGCAAGCTGTCGCGCATCCCCGCGTAGAGGCTCCGCAGCGCGGCGTCCTCGGTCCGCCGGAGCGCCCGGTCCCGCAGCTCCGAGCGGATCGCGGGCGCGACGTCGGCGAGCGGCGCAACGTGCGCGGGGCTCACCTCCTCGACGCGCGCCAGCAGCCAGCCGAGGTCGGCGGGCACGGGCTCCATGAGGACGCTGCCGGCCGCCTGCGCGAACAGCAGGCCGTTCAGCCGCTCGTCCGCGCGCCAGTAGCCGGGAAAGTTCTCGCGCGTCACCACCACGTCGCGGCGCGGCACGCCGAAGGCGGGCGTGGCGTTCTCGAGCGAGACGCCGCCCCGGATCGCCGCCAGGGCCTGGTCCGCCCGGGCCCGCATCCGCGCGGTCCAGGCCCGGAGCGCGGCGGGGTCGGCGCGCACCGAGTCGGTGGGCGGCGGCGTGTTGAGGAAGGCGAGGGTGAGCCGGGCGCGATCCGGGAGCCGGTAGCGGGCGGCGTGGGCGCGGTACTCCGCGATCACCTCGGACTCGCGCGGCTCGGGGTAGAGGCCGCTGAAGTCGCGGCGGCGGAGCGCGAGGAACGAGACCGCGGCGCGGGCGAGCGAGCGCTCGGCGCCGGCGCGCAGCTCGGCCTCGGGCGGGGCGAGCTCGCGGTTGAGCTGCTCCTGGAGCTTGCGCCCGGCGAGCTTCTCCTTGATCTGCCGGATCGCCGCCTGGAACTGCGCGGGCTGGGTGGTCCGGATGGCGTCGAACCGCGCCTGGCTGAACTGGCCGCGCTCCTGGAAGAACGGATCGCGCTTGACCTCCTGCTCGGCCTCCTGCTCGGACACCGCCATGCCGCGGCGCGGCGCCTCGAGCAGCAGGAGCTCGCGCCGGATCAGCCCTTCGAGGATCTGGCGCCGCGCGATCGGCACGAACTCCTCTGCCAGGTCCGAGCCGGCGCGCGCGCGATAGGCGGCGCGCGAGGATTCGTAGCGCGCCTCGAGCTCGGCGCGCCCGATGGCGCGCCCTCCCACGGTCGCGACGATCGAATCGGGCGCGGGTGCCTTCGTCCCCGCGCGGGGCGCGCGGCCCGGCGGAGCCTGCGCGAGCGCCGGAAGAGAGGCGAGCAGCCCGACGCAGACCAGCTTCCAGGCCCTGCGCTCCGTCGCGCTCACCGCGCGCGCCGCTCCGCTCGCGCGCCGCGGCCTTGACGGGCGCGCGCGAGCTTCACTAGCGTCGGCCGGCGATGTGGCGACTCGACGCGGACGCGGACCTGCCCTGCTGGCGCTTCGGCCCCGCAGCGGACGGGGGTCGGATGGGCTTCACCACCCGCCGCGGGGGCGTCAGCGATCCGCCCTACGACTCGCTCAACCTGGGGCGCACGAGCGGCGACCGCGAGGACGCGGTGGCCGAGAACCGCCGCCGGGCGCTCGCCGCGCTCGGGCTCGACGGCGCCCGCCTCGCCACCGCCGGCCTGGTCCACGGCTCGGCCGTGGCGGAGGTGCGTGACGCGGGCCACGCGCCCGCGTGCGATGCGCTCCTCACCCGCGAGCGCGGGCTCGTCCTCGCCGTCACCACGGCGGACTGCCTGCCGATCATCCTGACCGCGCCGGGCATCGTCGCCGTGGCCCACTGCGGCTGGCGCGGCACCGCCGCGGGTTTGCCGCGCGCGGCGGTCGTCGCCTGCGGCGCAGCCGCGGGCATGGCGCCCGATCAGATCACCGCCCACCTCGGCCCCTGCATCCGGCCCTGCTGCTACGAAGTCGGCCCCGAGGTCGCCCGGAAGTTTCCCGCCCGCGTGAGCACCTGGGTCGAGGGTCGTCATCGTCTGGATCTGGCCGAGGCGGCCCGCCGGCAGCTCGTGGACAGCGGAGTTCCTCCCGAATCGATTCACGACACCGCGGCCTGCACCTGCTGCGCGCCGGACTGGTACTTCTCGCATCGGCGGGACGGAGCCCGCTACGGGCGGCATTGGGCGCTGGTCGCGTTGTCGTGACGGCGGAATGGTCGAAGCGACGTGCAAAGCGGCTGGGCAGTATAGCATGCGCGGGCGCCGCGGGGCGGTGCCGGGGCCCGGCGACCAACCGGCCCGCGCGCTCCCGCCCGGTCACGCCCCGCCGGGCTCGATCGGGTTGAAGCCCAGGTCGGCGCGGCGCACCCGCCGCAGCACGTCGGGGTCGGTGATCACCTGGACCTCGCAGGTCACGGTGACCACCCCGCGGAACAGGTGGCCGGTGTGCGCGACGAAGTCCTCGCCCGCGATCACCACGTGGCAGTGCGGGAAGGGCTCGCCGTCCAGCTCGCTGAAGTTGCCGGTCAGGGAGCCGATCTCGTGCTCGCCCGGGAACGTGCGCGTGACGTACTCGCCGGTCGCCCGCACGAAGAACCCGAGATCCGCCTCGCCCACCGCGCCCAGCCCGCTGATCAGGCCCGACCGGACGCCCTGGGCACGGGCAAACGCGCGCAGCGTCGCGACGATCTCCTCGCCGGTGTCGATGCGCATCACGTAGCCGTAGCGCGTGCGCTGGAATCTCATGGGGTCTCCCCGCCCGGCGCGGCCAGCCCGATCTCGGCGGCGCGATCGAACAGCTCGCGCAGGCCGGGCTCGGATCCGGCGCCGTCGGCCGAGACCCGTGCCCCGCTCTCGAGCCACACCAGGTGCGCGATCTCCTCGAGCGTGCGGCTCCCGTCGCACGCCGACCACGCCAGCTCCATGCTCGTGGCGCCCCCCGGCAGGTCCCGCTCGAGGCGCTCCCACGACGCTCGGGAGGCGGGCGCGAGCCGGTCGTAGCCCGGGAGCAGGTGGCGCAGGTACTCGAGCGGTCCGCCGCTCGAGCGCCGCGGCCGCAGGCGGCGGGCCCCGGGCGCGCGCGCCGGCAGCGCGCACTCCGGCACGCACTCGCCCTCGCGCCCGGCGAACGCCTCGAAGGCGCGGGCCGCAGCCGCCAGCGGCCCGGACGCGGCCCCCAGGCGCTCGAGGCTCGCGAGCGCCTCGAGGGCGCGCGTGCGCTCGCGCGCCAGCGCACGCGACGGGTCGGCGGCATCGAGGGCGTCGAGCACCCGCCGGCGCGCTCCGCGGCCCACCGCCTCGGCCAGCCACTCGATCTCGCGCCCGCCGGCCGCGGCCAGGAAGCCGGCGTAGGTCGCCGCGCAGCGGGCGGCGAGCGCCAGCGAGCCCGGCGAGCACTTGTCGGGCGTGTCGTGCGACGAGTGGTAGAAGCGGTCGGGCCACTGGATCAGCATCGGGCACGGCACGCCCACCGCGCCGTCGAGCAGCACCGCGTGATCGCTTCCGCCCGAGTACGGCACCTCGGCGGTGCGGGTGAGCGAGAAGTGCCCTGGCCCGGAGTAGGACGGCACCCAGTCGAGCGCCGCGCGCCGGACGCGGAGCAGCAGCTCCTCGGCGAACGAGGCCGAGAAGCACGGCGGGTGCTCGACCAGCATCGTGCTGCCGCAGCGCTCCTGGTCCTCCCCCACCATGTCGAGGTTGAGGGCCGCGGCGATCCCGGGAGCGCGTCCCGGATCGTTCGCGAGCCACGCGCAGGTCCCGGTCAGCTCGGGCATCCACAGGAAGCGAACCGCGCGCGCCCGCGGCGCCCACGCGCCGTGGCGCCGGAGCGTGGCGAGCACGCGCGCCGCCTCGAGCGCGGCCGAGGCCCCCGAGGCGTTGTCGTTGGCGCTGGGCTCGGGGTGGCAGAGGTGGGCGAGCACCAGCACCTCGCCCGCCGAAGCACCCGAGGCCGGGATCACCGCCGAGACCAGCGGGATCCGGGTGTCGAAGGCGCGCGACTCGATCTCGACCTCGAGCTCGAGGCGGGCGCCGGCGCGCAGCCGCTCGCGCAGCCGCGCGCCGGTGCGCGGGCTCACCACGAAGCCCCAGCCGCGTGGCTCGCTCTCGTTCCACCAGAACGAGGTGTAGCTCAGGGCGTCGGGATCGTCGAAGGCGTCGCGCACCGGGGGCAGCAGGCGGCGGCCGTCGAACAGGATTCCGGCCGCGCCGCCCTCGACCACCAGGCGGCGATGGGCGGCGTGGGCCGGGGTGCGGGTCAGCACCACCGCGCCGCGCACTTCGCGCTCGCTCCCCTCGCCGTCCTCGAGCGCGACCAGCGGGAATCGCCCGCGCGCCGGGGCGCTGCGCAGCACCAGCGAGAGCTTCTCCGCAGCGTAGTCGCACAGCCGCGCGCGCGCGTCCCGGTCCACCAGGGTCGCGACCGCGCGCGAGCACTCCCAGCCCTGCGGCATGAGGGTTCCGAGGCAGCGCGTGCGCCCGTCGCCCGCCGCCTCCTCGCGCTCGACCGCGAGGCCGATCGCATCGAGGCGCGCGGCGACCCACTCCGCGGCCTGGTCGTAGCCGGGGCTCGCCTGGACGCGGTGGAAGCGCGCGAGTGCGCGCACGCCGTCGAGCGCGCGCTCGCCCGAGACCTCGGCGCGCACGGCTTCGAGCAGGGGGTGGAACAGGAGGCCTCCTTGGCGCAGCGTCCGCGGCGCCCGCTCAGGGAGCCGCGCCGGACGGCGCCGGCCCGCGGCGACGGCGGCCGAGCCATGCGAACAGGATCCCGAGCGCGAGCGGGGCGCCGTACTCCACCCAGCGCCACGCGAGCGGCAGGTGGAAGTCGCGCCCTTCGGCCGGGACCCGGAGCACACCGTAGTTGAGAACCGCCGTGAGCGAAAGCAGGAGCCAGGGCCACGAAGGGCGGAGCGGCTCGAGCACCAGGTCCCAGCCCAGGTACCAGGGATGGAGCACGGGCGAGAGCAGCAGCGCTCCGCGCATCGAGAGCCGCGTGGCCGCGGCCGCCGTGGCCACCCGCAACAGCGCCCACGCCACAAGCGCGGCGAGCAGGACCAGGGCGATGGTGCGCGCCCGGGGGTAGCTCCCGGCCATGCGCTCGAGATAGTGGAACGCGAGCTGGTTGTTGCGCCATCCCTGCCAGTAGGCGGAGAGCCCCGAGGAGGTGCCGCGGGTCTCGTTCCAGAACCAGCCGAGCCCGGCCGCGATCGGCGCCAGGGCCACGATCCGGGCGCGCCACGGCCAGTGCCGCAGCAGGAACGGGAGGGCCAGGAGCGGCGCGAGCTTGGTGAGCGATCCCAGGGCGAGCGCGAGGGCCGAGGCGACGGGGCGCTCGCGCGCGAGCGCGAGTGCCACCACGAGCCACAGCAGGGCGGTCGGATCGTTGTGGCCGGTGCCGGCGTACTCGACCAGCACCAGGGGATTCCAGGCGTAGGCGATCGCGGCGACCGCGCTCCTCCCGCGCCGCTTGAGCCATGCGATCAGCACCAGCACCAGCGCGACGTCGTGGAGCGCGACCCAGGCCTTGAACGCCGTGACCGTGGGCGACACGCGCGCCACCAGCGCGAAGCCCGCCTCGGCGAGCGGCGGGTAGATCGTCGCCAGGTCGCGATGGTTGACGTTGGGATAGATGCGGGTGTCCCGCAGCGGCGCGAGCCGCGGGTCGTCGGGGCTCTGGCGGTACGGGTTCCCGCCGTGCGCGAGGACGCGGCCCTCCCACACGTAGCGGTAGAGATCGCCCGAGAGCGAGGGCGCGGCGGGCAGCACGGCGAGGCGCGCGGCGATCGCGACCGCCGCCACCGCCACGCCGGCGTGCGGCAGGTCCGCGTAGCGCCGGAGCCCGAGGAGCGCGAGCGCGAAGAACGCGAAGGCCAGCGCGTAGAGCGACTGGAACGTGCGCAGGTCGTGGAACCAGCCCGGCAGGCGGCCGAGCAGCGCCATGGTGAAGGTGAGCCCGGCGCCGAGCGCCGCGAGCTCGAGCGCGGGGCCGAGCGCGGCGCGCCGCGCGCCGCCGTCGTTCGCGGGGGGCGGCGGGCGCATGGGCCGGGGAGGATCAGCGCGCGGCGGGCACCGTGACGCGGCTCGCGCGGATCGCCGAGTTCCCGGCCAGGTCGACCGCGCGCACGCTCACGGTGTGGTCGCCGGGCTGCACCTTGGGCAGGCGGGCCCGGAACGAGAGCGTCCGGTCGTCGGCCAGGCCGCCTTCGGGCGTGACCGTGCGCCAGTCGTCCTCGTCGAGCGCCACCTCGATGCGCGAGAGCGGGCTCATGCCGTCCTCGGCGCGGCCCTCGACCGCCACCGCCCCGGCCTCGCCGCGCGCTGCGAAGGCGGTGACCGCGGGCGGGGTGTTGTCCACGGTGAAGGGCTCGCTGAACGCCTCGGCGGTGCGCTCCTCTCCGAGCGGGTTGCCGGCGGCATCCGAGGCCGTGACCCGCAGCCGGTAGCGCCCGTCCGGGAGCGGGCTCGTGTCCCAGGTGAACGCGCTCGCCTCGAGGTCCTCGTCCACCTTGATCCAGTCGCCCTCGTCGGCGCGCCGCACGTGGACCTGGTAGCGCAGCGGGTCCCCGTTGGGGTCGCTCGCGCGCCATTGCACGGTGCGCAGGCCGCGCGCCCACATCGGCAGCTCGCGCAGCGAGCGCGGGCTCGCCGGAGGCTGGAGCGAGTACTCGACCTTCTGGCCGCCGGGCAGGGCCTGGGTGACGGACTCGCCGCGCGGGGTCAGCTCGCCCTCGCGGAACCCCTGGCCCTGCGGCGCCACCACCACGTCGTCGATCGAGGGCGCCAGGTTCTGCTCGCGCCACGCCGCCTCCACCGACTCGACCCGCGCGCGCGCGCCCGAGAGCGAGATCCTCCATTGCAGGAAGCGCGCGGAGGGAGACTCGATGCGCGCGCCCTCGGGCGGGACCGGGCCTCCGCGCCACGGGCTCCAGGTGGTGTCGGGCGGATCGCTGTTGCCGCTGCGGGTTTCGATCTCCACCTTGCCGCCGCCGGCCTCTCCGCGCCAGCGGATGCGGCCGAAGCGCGCGATGCGGTGCGCGTCGAGCGAGGTCGAGGTCAGCTCGCCCCGGGCGGCGCGCTCGGGGCCGATGCGCCACAGCGCCGCCGGGTTGGAGGTGGCCGCGAACACGCGGCCCTCGCGGCCGGCCGCGAGCGCCGTCACCTGGCCCTGGGGTGCTAAGAGGAGCTGGGTGGCGCCGGCCGGGCGCTCGATGCGGTAGAGCCCGGCGCGGTTGCCGGTCGCGGCCAGCACGCCCTCCCGGGTCGCGGCGAGCGCGAACACGAACGGCTGAGGCGAGCTCCAGAAGGCCGCGGTCACGCTGTCGGGCACGACGCGATACACCGTCGCCTTGCCGGCGCTCACCGCGCTCCGCACCGGCGCGGGCCGCTCGGCTCCCGGCTCGCCGCCCTCCTCCGAGACCGCGGAGGCGCTCAGCCCCGCGGCGTAGAGCGCCCCGTCGCTCCCGAGCGCCAGGGCCCGCACCTCGTCCTCGGTGGCGTCGAAGACGGTGCGCAGCGCGCCGCTCTCGGTCACGTGGAACACGCGGCCGCGCGAATCCCCGCCCGCGAACGCTCCGCCGCGGCCGTCCGGGACCAGCGAGAGCAGGTTGGACTCGTCGGAATCGAGCAGCACGCGCACGCTCTTTCCGTCGAGACGCAGCAGCCGGCCCCGCGTTCCGGTCGCCGCGTACCAGGCGTTCCCGGGCGCGGGCGCCAGACCCCAGACGTAGCGCTCGCCGGTGCGCGCGAGCAGCGTGGTGTCGCCGCGCGCCCCGATGCGGTAGACGAGCCCGTCGGGCGCGGTGCCCGCCACCACCCCGTCCCCCGCCGGCGCGAGCGCCAGCACCTGCCCGGACGGGAGCTTCACCCACGGCCGGATGCCGCCGGACTCGGTCCAGCGGTCCACACGGCCGCGGTCGCCGGCCAGCGCCACCGAGCCGTCCCCGAGCACGCAGATCGACCACACCACGCTCAGGCTGTCGTCGCGGATCTGCTCGCTGCGCGGCCCGAGCTCGAGCACGCCGTCGGGCCGGACCACGATGCCGCGCGTCTCCGACTTGGCGTGGTCGGCGGGGCTGTCCGTGATCCACCACTGGGTCTCGGCCGCGCGCGCGGTCCCGGCGAGCGCGGCGGCGAGCGCCACGGCGGGCGCGATGCGCGCGCGCGGCCCGCGCCGCCGCGGGCAGTGCGGCCTCAGGTCGATCACGGAGCCGCCGCGTCCACGGTCACGAACAGCAGCAGCTCGCCGCGCACCACGCCGGGGAGCGCGAGGCGCTGCTCGTCGAGGCGGGCCGCGTCGCCGCGGCGCGCGGAGTCGCCGCCGCTCTGCCCGCCCGCCAGCAGCGCCAGGGCCGAGAGCGGAAGCTCGGGGTAGTCGCGACCGTCGCTCGTCACCTCCGGCGCACGCGCGAAGAGCGCGCCGTAGAGCGCGTCGCTCGCGCGCACGGCCGCGAGCCTCCGCCAGGCGTCGTCGAGCGAGGTCGGGCGGTAGCGCCCCGGCAACCGCGTGGCTTCGTAGCGCGACAGCTCGGCCCCGCCGCCCAGCCACAGCACGTAGCGGCCGTCGGGCGCCTCCTCCGGCATGGTGAGCGCGAGGTCCTTGGCTTCGTGCTCGCCGTGCCAGCGCTCGAGATCGCAGCGCACGCGCACCCGGCCCCCGGGGCGGACCGCGGCGTCCAGGATGCGCGCGCCGCGCAGCGTCCACTGCTCCCGCCCGGGCGCGATCGCGAGCGTCACCCGAATGCTGTCGAGCGCCAGCCGCTCGAAAGGATTGTTGAACAGGAAGCGCAGCGGCGCGGCCAGGGCTCCGGCGACGTCGGCGACCGGCGCGTCGCCCGCGGCCTGGTCGCGGAGCACGAGCGGCGGGGCGCCGCGGCGGACCATCTCGAGCCGCCACCTCACGGTCTGGTTGGCCCCGGCTCCGCCCGACTCGAGCAGGCTGTTCACGCCCGCGAACGCGATGAGCTGGGGCGCGAGCGCACGGTCCTCGATGCTCTCGAAGCGGAAGCGCTGCGGAGCGCCTCTCGCCCCCTCGACCGCCACGCTCACCGGCAGCAGCCGCGGAGATGGTCCGATCACGCCCGCGACCGCGGCGCGCCGATCCTGCGTCACCGTTCCCGCCGCCCGGCCGGTCACGCCGACCTTGAACGAGTTCTGCTGGCTCGAGATCACGGTGGTGATGGACGCGGTCGAGAGCGGGAGCTTCACGTCGCCGGACTGGAAGAAGGGGTGGCCGAAGATCAGGACGCGATCGCCGTCCCGGTAGGTGACGGTCCCGATCGCGGAGAGAAGCAGATCGCCGCGCATCACGTCGACCGCGACCGCCGCCCCGGGAACCAGCGCGTCCGCCGCCGGTCCGCCGCCGGGCGCGCGTCCGCCCGGGACCACCGCGAAGCCCAGGGGCCCGAGCTCGCCGCGCAGCGCGTCGAGCGCGAGCGGGTCGAACCCGCTGGCCGCGAGCGGGATCCGGAGCGGCGCGAAGTGGGGCGCGGCGTCCGGGATGCGCGAGGCGCCCGCGGCTCCCGCGCTCACGGCAGGATCGCCCGCGGATCCCGGGGGCGGATCGTCCTCCCAGCGGAACTCGCCGAAGCGCACGCCGGCGCTCCGGCTCTGCACCTCGACGCCGGTCGGGCCCGCGGTCTCGGCCGCGCCCGCGCCGCCGTGGTCGAGCACCTCCAGCATCTCGCGGATCGGCGTGATGCCGAAGATGGGCTCGCGGGTGAACGACCAGCCGGTCGAGAGCGCGCCCACCAGCTTGCCGTCCACGTAGACCGGCGACCCGCTCATCCCGGCCGCCACGCCGGTGCTCACCACGCGCTCCGAGGTGGCGCGCGCGAGGATCAGGTCGCCTTCGACCCGGCCGGTGCTCAGGACCCCCACGATCTCGGCGCCGAACTCCTCGATGCGATCGCCCTGGAAGACCGTGCGGACCACGGCCTTCTGGCCGGGGCGGATCTCGTCGACGCCGAGCGTCGGCACCGCGGGAGGCGCGGCCGCGACCGCCGCAGGAACGCGCGGAGCGGCCATGACGAGCATGAGGAGAGCGAGGGAGAGCGTCACCGGCGCGCACTATAGCAGCGGCCCGAGCGGGCGCAACCGCGGCGAATGCCGGGACGATCGCGCGCCGAGCGGCTCCCGGCGAGGCGCGCGCGGCCGCGCGGACGCGACGCCGCCCCGGTTGCCGGGCCGCGGCGCAGCGCTTACATTGCGGTGCCCATGCCCTCCGCCTTCCTCGAACGCCTCGGCCGCGGGCCCCTGCTCGCCGACGGCGCCATGGGCACGCAGCTCTACCAGCGCGGCGTCGGGTTCGACCAGAGCTTCGACGGGCTCAACCTCACCCGCGCCACGGTGGTGGAGTCGGTGCACCGCGACTACCTCGCGGCCGGCGCCGAGCTGATCGAGACCAACACCTTCGGGTGCAACGAGGTCCGCCTCGCGCCCCACGGTCTCGAGGACAAGGTGCGCCTGATCGCCCGCCAGGGCGTGAAGGTGGCGCGCGCGGCGCGCGAGATCGTGGGCGTCAACGCCTTCGTGGCGGGCTCGGTCGGCCCCCTCGGGAAGCCGCTCGCGCCGTTCGGGCACATCAGCGTGGCGGCCGCCGAGGGGCACTTCCGGGCCGCGGTCGAAGGCCTGCTCGAGGGCGGCTGCGACTGCCTGATCCTCGAGACCTTCCAGGACCTGAACGAAGCGCTGGCCGCGCTGCGCACCGCCCGCCGCGTCACGCTCGATCTGCCGATCGTGGCCCAGATGACCTACGGGCAGGACGGCAAGACCCTCTACGGCCACACGCCCGCGCTCGCGGTCAAGGCGCTCAAGCAGGCCGGGGCGGACGTGGTCGGCGTGAACTGCGGCGTGGGCCCGCAGGCCACGCTCGAGGTGCTCGAGGAGGTGCTGGCGGCCGCGGACGGCACGCCGGTCTCGGCGATGCCCAACGCCGGCCTGCCGCAGTTCGTGGAGGGCCGCTTCCTGTATCTCGCGAGCCCCGAGTACTTCGCCGAGTTCGCGGCGCGGGCGGTGGCGATGGGGGTGCGGCTGGTGGGCGGCTGCTGCGGCACCACGCCCGCCCACATCAAGGCGATGCGCGAGCGACTGCAGTCGCAGCTCCCGGCCGAGAAGCTCGCGCCCGGGGCCGAGGTGCGGGTGCTGGAGACGCCGCTCGCGCCGGTCGCGCCGCCGGCGGTGACCGAGGAGCCCGCGTTGCTGCGCAAGCTGCGCGAGAAGTTCCTGGTGAGCGTGGAGATCGACCCGCCGCGCGGCATCAACATCACGAAGGTCATGGAGGCCGCGGACCTCATGGCCCGGCGCGGCGTGGACGCGGTCAACATCGCCGACTCGCCGCTGGCGCGCATCCGCATGAGCGCGATCGCGCTCGCCTACCAGGTGCACCTGCACTTCCCGCGGCTCGAGGTGATCCTCCACTACACCACCCGCGACCGGAACCTGATGGGGCTTCAGAGCGACCTGCTGGGCGCGCACGCGCTCGGGATCCGCAACATCCTGTGCCTGACCGGCGATCCGCCGAGCCTCGGCGACTACCCGAACGCGACCGCGGTGTTCGACACCGACGCGCCGGGGCTGATGAGGATCGTACACAAGATGAACCACGGCACCGACCTCGCCGGCACCTCGATCGGGGCCGCCACGCAGTTCGCGATCGGGTGCGGCGTGAACCCGACCGCCGAGGATCTGGACGCCGAGTTCGAGTACGTGAAGCGCAAGCTCGACGCCGGGCCGCACTTCGTGATGACCCAGCCGGTCTACGAGCTGGACTGCTGGAAGCGCTTCGTCGAGCGGCTCTCCGGGCTCACGAAGATCCCGATCCTGATCGGGATCCTGCCGCTCCAGTCCTACCGGCACGCCGAGTTCCTGCACAACGAGGTGCCGGGGATCCACGTGCCCGAGTGGATCCGGGCGAAGATGCACGCCGCCGGAAACGAGGGACAGCGCGTCGGAGTCGAGCTGGCGCGCGAGCTGCTGGCCCGCTGCCGGGACCTCGCGAACGGCGTGTACCTGATGCCCTCGTTCGGGCGCTTCGAGAACTGCCTCGACGTGCTCGAGGGAACCGTCTCGGCGGCCGCGGGCCGCGCGGACGGCGGGCCGCGGAGCGGCGGATGAGCCACCTGCTCTACTTCGCCGTCCTGACGGCCGCGATGCTGGGGCTCGCCCGGATCTTGCCCGGCTTCCACGTGGCGAGCTGGGTCTCCGCGGTGTTCGCGGCGGTGGTGCTCGCGGCGGTGAACGCCGTGGTCCGGCCGGTGCTGTTCATCCTCACGCTGCCCTTCACCATCATCACGCTCGGGCTCTTCCTCGTGTTCTTGAACGCCATGATGCTGCGCCTCACCGCCTGGATCGTCCCGGGGTTCAGCCTGAGCGGGACGGGCACCACGCTGCTCGCCTCGCTGATCCTCGCGGCCGTCAGCATGGCGTGGAAGTCGATCGCCGCCGGGGCCGCCGAGCCCGAGGACCCGGCGCCGCGCCGGTGAGCGGGCGGCGGGCCGGCGCCTCGATCGCCGGCGCGTTGCTCGGCGCGCTGGCGTGCGCCGCGACCGCGGCGCTGGCGCTCTTCCTCCCGCGCGTCGTGACGTTCGCCCCGGCCGGGATGGCGGCGCTCCATCGCGCCCTCGATTCGCTGGCCGCGGGCGGGTGGTTCTTCTTCCCCGCCTGGGGTGCCGCGGCCGGGGCGCTCTTCGCGGCGCGCTGGGCAGAGAGCGGGCGCGAGCGCCTCGCCTCGCTCGCGCTCGCCCTGGCGCTCGCGACGCTCCCGGTGCTGGTGCGTCCGGTGCTGCGCGCCGCGGGGCCCGAGGAGCACCCGCGCTCGCCGCAGGCCAAGGCGCGCGCCATCCTGCGCTGGAGCTACCGCTCGCCGGAAGGCGTGAGGCGCATCCTCGAGATGTCGCGCGACCCGGACCCGCGGGTGCGCGAGCAGGCGGTGCTCGCGCTCGGCGTCAACCTGATCGTGACCGACATCGAGCGCGCCACCGCCTTCCGCCCCGCGCGATTCTCCACCCACCCGCTGCGCGCGGCCCTGCGCGCGCGCCTGCTCGAGGCGCTCGCGGACTCCGCCGAGGGCGTGCGGGCCGAGGCGGCGCGCGCGCTGTGGAAGGCGCCGCGCACCTTCGGCCGCGAGGGCGCGGCGGCCGAGACCCTGGCCGCGATGCTCGACCGCGCCGTGCGGCCGGAGGCGATCGAGCGTATCGCCTGGCTCGCGCTCGACGCCGCGGCCGGGGCGCCGGACCAGCGGCTCAAGGCCGCGGCCTCGCGCTTCGCCGCGGCGACCCGGGACAGCGAGCTGAGACGCGTGGCGCAGCGGGCGGCGGCGCCCGCGGCGCCGTGAGCGGCGCGGAAGGGACTGGTGCGGCGCCCGGCCCTTCGCTATAAGTGTGCAGCATGAAGGCACGCACCCGCACCGCCCCCGCACCCGAAGTCGCCGACGAGCGCGACTCGAAGGAGCTGAGCGAGTCGGAGAACGCCGACCTGTGCCACGGCTGCGTCAAGTGCTGCACCTACATCACGGTCGAGATCGACGCGCCGCGCGCCGCGTGGGAGTACGACCAGTGGATCTGGGCGCTCTACCATCGCGGGATCCAGCTCTACCTCGAGACCCCCGAGCGCTGGTTCGTCCACTTCGAGACCGTGTGCGAGAAGCTCGAAGCCAACGGGCGCTGCTCGATCCACGGCCGGCACCCGGTGTTGTGCCGCGAGTACGACCCGCGCACCTGCGAGCGGCGCGTGCCGCTCACCGAGATCCGCGCCTGGTTCGACCGCGGCGAGGAGCTCGAGGCGTGGCTCGCGGAGCACCGGCCCGCGCACTACCGGCGGCTCGTGGCCTTCCGCCGCGACATGCCGCAGGGTCCGCCGGTGGCGGACGTGCACGCCGCCGCGGCTCCGGCGCTGGTGTCGATCGCGTCCGCGGCGGCGCCCGGCGCCGCGGCGCGCGCGCGGGGCGCCGCCCCCCGGAGGGCGCGCGCCTGATCCGCACGCGCGCGTGATCGCGGGGCGGCGGGCGCCGTGAGCGCGCAGGGTCGCACCCCCGACTGGCTCATCGTCGGGGCGGGGATCGTCGGGCTCACCACCGCGCTCGAGCTCGGCCGCCGCCATCCCGCCGCCCGCATCCTGGTGCTCGAGAAGGAGGACCGCCTCGGCCGCCACGCCAGCGGCCGCAACAGCGGCGTGCTCCACTGCGGGATCTTCTACGCCCCCGGCACCCTTAAGGCGCGGGTGTGCGCCGAGGGCGCGGCCCGCATGCGCGCCTTCGCGGCCGAGCACGGCATTCCCTGCCGCCGCGACGGCAAGGTGATCGTCGCCACCCGCGACCAGGACCTGCCCGGGATCGATCGGCTGCTCGCCAATGCGGCGGCTGCGGGCGTGCGGGCCGAGCGCCTGGACGAGGCGCGGGTGCGGGCGCTCGAGCCCCACGCCACGCCCCACCGCGCCGGGATCCATTGCCCCGACACCGCGGTGATCGACGCCGGCGCGGTGCTGGAGAGGTTGCGCGCCCTTCTGGCCGCGCGCGGGGTGGAGGTTCGGTTCGCGAGCGCGGTCAAGGCGATCGATCCCGCCGCGCGCACGGTGCGCACCGGATCCGAGACGCAGGCCTTTGGGTTCCTGGTCAACTGCGCCGGGGCCCACGCGGACACCCTGGCGCACGCCTGCGGGCTGGCGCGCGATCTCGCGCTGGTGCCGTTCAAGGGCATCTACCACCGCCTGAGACCGGGGCGCGAGACCCTGGTGCGCGGCAGCATCTACCCGGTGCCCGATCCGGTCCTCCCCTTCCTCGGCGTCCATCTCACGCGCGCGATCTCGGGCGAGGTGTACGCGGGCCCGACCGCGATCCCCGCGCTGGGACGGGAGAACTACGGCGCGCTCGCGGGCGCGAGCCTCGGCGAGAGCTGGGAAGTGCTGCGGCGGATCGCGGCGCTCTACGCGCGCGACGACCACGGCTTCCGCCGCCTGGTGCACGCCGAGGTGGGCCGCACCTTCAAGCCCTGGTTCCTCGCCGCCGCCCGGCGGTTGGTGCGGGAGATCGAGTCGCGCGACCTCGTCCCCTCGCACAAGGTCGGGATCCGGGCCCAGCTCGTGAACCTCCGCACCCGCAGGCTCGAGATGGACTACGTGATCGAGCGCACGGAGCACTCGCTCCACGTGCTGAACGCGATCTCGCCCGCGTTCACCACCTCGCTGGCGTTCGCCGAGCGGCTCGCGGACGTGGCGGAGGGCCGCGCCGCCTCGGTCTGAGGCGTCAGGGCTAGGGCTTCGCCGCGGGCGGGGCCTTGCCCCACTTGCGCTTCCACTCCGCCAGCCGGTTGAGCGCCTGGAGCGGCGTCAGGCCCTCGGGATCGAGGGCTTTCAGCTCGTCGAGCAGCGGGTGCGAAGGCGGAGCGAAGAGCGTCTGCTGCGATGCGTCGTCCGCCCGGGCGCGGCGCGGGCGGCCGGCGCCGGGCTTCAGGTGCTCGACCGTGCGCTCGCTCTCGAGCTCGCGCAGCACCTCGCGCGCGCGCTCGAGCACCGCGGGCGGGAGCCCGGCGAGCTGCGCCACGTGGATGCCGTAGGAGCGGTCGGCCGCGCCCTCCACGATCTGGTGCAGGAACACTACCTGATTGCCCCACTCCTTCACCGTGACCTGCACGTTGCGGAGCCGCGGCAGGGTCTCCGCGAGCTGCGTCAGCTCGTGGTAGTGGGTCGCGAACAGCGTGCGCGGCCGCGGGCCCGCGGCGGCGTGCAGGTGCTCGGTCACCGCCCACGCGAGCGCCAGGCCGTCGTAGGTCGAGGTGCCGCGCCCCAGCTCGTCGAGCAGCACCAGCGAGCGCGGCGTGGCGGAGCGCAGGATGTCGGCGGTCTCGCGCATCTCGACCATGAACGTGCTCTGCCCCGCGCCCAGCCGGTCGGCGGCGCCGACGCGGGTGAAGAGCCGGTCCACGAGCCCGATCGCGGCGCGCCTCGCGGGCACGAACGAGCCGGCCTGGGCGAGCAGCACGCACAGCGCGACCTGGCGCAGGTAGGTGCTCTTGCCGCCCATGTTGGGGCCGGTCACGAGCAGGATCTGGCGGGTGCGGCCGTCGAGCTCCACCGAGTTGGGCACGAACTCGCCGCCCGGCAGCAGGCGCTCGACCACCGGGTGCCGTGCGTCCTCGATCCGCAGGCGGTCGCCGTCGTCGATCTCGGGCCGCACCCAGCCGCCGCGCGCCGCCGCCGTCGCCAGCGCCGCCTCGGCGTCGAGCGCGGCCAGCGCGTCGGCGGCGCGCTGCAGCTCGGGCACGAACGCCGCCGCGCGCTCGCGCAGTTCCACGAACAGCTCGTGCTCGCGGGCCTCGAGCTTCTCCTCGGCGCCCAGGATCTCGCTCTCGCGCGCCTTCAGGTCGGGCGTGACGAAGCGCTCGGCGGTGGTCAGGGTCTGACGCCGCTCGTAGTGGGCCGGGACCTTGTCGAGGTGGGTGCGGGTGATCTCGAGGTAGTAGCCGAACACCCGGTTGAAGCCGACCTTGAGGCTGGAGATCCCGGTGCGCGCGCGCTCCGCCGCCTCCAGCTCGGCGATCCAGCGCTTGCCGGAGTGCGCGAGGTCGTCGAGCGAGTCGCGGTGAGCGTCGTAGCCGGCGCGGATCACGCCGCCCTCGCGCGAGACCGGCGGCGGCTCGGGCACGAGGGCGCGTGCGAGCAGGGCCTGGAGCTCGGGAATGCCGGAGAGCGCCCGGGCCATTGCCTCCTCGGCGAGCCCGGCGACGGATTCGGCGAGCGCCGGGAGCCGGGCGAGCGCGTCGCGCAAAGCGCCCAGGTCGCGGGGCGTGGCGCGGGCGCAGGCCACGCGCGCGGCGAGGCGCTCGAGGTCGGGGAAGCCGCGCAGCTTCTCGCGGAACGCGGTGCGCCTCTCCCCTGCCGCGAGCCAGCGCTCGACCGCGTCGTGGCGCCGCGCGAGCGGTACGGCCGAGGCCAGCGGGCGGGTGAGGAAGGAGCGCAGCCGCCGCGCTCCGAGCGCGGTCACGGCCAGGTTCAGGTGGTGCCACAGAGTGTGCTCGGCGGCGCCGCCCGGCTGGGGCTGGAACAGCTCGAGGTGGCGCTCGGTGGCGGCGTCGTAGCGCAGCGTGTCGGCCTCGCTCCAGCGCTCGACCCGCGTGAGCTGGCGGCTCCGCCCGCCCTGCATGCGGTCGAGGTAGTCGAGCGCCCCGGCGGCGGCGGCGAGCGCCGCGCTCATGTCCTCGAAGCGCCCGTGATCGGCGGTCCAGCGCTCGCGCGGGAGCGAGAGGTCGCGGAAGCGCGCGGCGGGGACCGGGCTCATCGCCCCGGCGAGCCCGGCGAGCGCGCGCTCGAGCCGCCCGGCGAGCGCGGCGTCGAGGTCGGAGGCCAGCGGGATCACCCACTCCGCGACCCGGGCGCGCGCGAGGAAATCGCCCGCCTCCTCCCACCCGAGCTCGAGCAGGCGCACCTCGCCGGTCGAGGCGTCGGCGAGGCAGATGCCGAGCGCTTCGGGCTCCGGCCACAGCGCGGCGAGGAAGTTGTTCGCCACCGGATCCAGGAACGGATCGCCGGTCACCGACCCCGGGGTCAGGATCTCGGTCACGCCGCGCTGCACCAGCCCCTTGGCCTTGTCGGGGTCTTCGAGCTGGTCGCAGATCGCGACCTTGTGCCCGAGGCGCAGCAGGCGCGCCACGTAGGCGTCGCGCTGGTGCCAGGGCACGCCGCACATCGCGATCGGCTCGGGGTCCTGCTTGTTGCGCGAGGTGAGGGTGAGGCCGAGGAGTTGCGCGCCCCGGATCGCGTCCTCGAAGAACATCTCGTAGAAGTCGCCGAGGCGGAAGAACAGGAACGCGTCGGGGTGCTCGGCTTTGACGCGCGCGTACTGCTCCATGAGCGGCGTGCGCGCCGCGGCGCCCGCGGCCTTCGTCCGGCCCCCGGTGGGGCTTCCGACGCTCACGGGAAGCGGATCACCCGGTAGGTGACGCCCAGCGTGGCGACCGCGCGCTCCCCGGCGCGCTCCGCCTCCGGGCGGGTGCCGAACACGCCCAGGTTCACGAGGTGCATGCGCGCCTCGCCCTCGCCCTGCACGATCACCTGCGCTCCGGGGAAGCCTGCGCGCTGGGCGGCCTCGACCAGCGACTTCGCGCGCTCGGGATCCACGAACGCCCCGATCTGCACGGTCAGCGTGCCGTCCGCGCCCGGCGCTGCGGGGGGCGGGCTCTCGGGCAGCGCCACGCGCGCCGCCTCGATGCTGCCCGGGTAGTCGCGCAGCAGGCGCTGGCGCGCCCGGCGCACGACGTCGGGGCGCTCGAGGCGCTCGGCCAACGCCATCATGCGCCCGAGCGCCGCCGGGCCGGCCTCGCCCGGGGCGCTCGCGAGCACGCCCTCGTAGGCCTGGAGCGCGCGCTCGGGGCGGTCCGAGAGCTCGAGCGCCAGGGCGGCGCCGAGCAGGGCCGCGGCGCGCAGCGGCGGGCTCGACTGCGCCACCTCCTCGAGCGCGGCGCGCGCCTGGTCCGGCTGCTTCAAGGCGAGCCACGAGAGCCCGGCCCAGTAGCGGGCCGCGGGCTTGCGGCCGGGCTCGAGCCGCGCCGCGGCGCGCGCGAAGGCATCGCAGGCCTGGCGGTACTCGCCGCGCGCGTAGTGGAGCTGGCCGAGCAGGAAGGCGGCCTCGCCGCCCTCGCTGCCGTGTCCGTGCTCGTTCTCGAAGCGACGGAGCGGCGCGACCAGGCTGTCGGCCGGAACGCCCGCGAGCACGTCGCGGAGCGCGGCCGGGCGCGGCGCCGCGGGCGCGGCCGCGAGGAAGGCGAGCAGGAGGCTGGAACCAGCGACCGGGAGCATGGGCCGGCGAGAATACGGCGCGCGCGCGGCGAATTCCAACCGCAGCACTGCGGGCGCGGCCCCGGAGAGCCGCGCCCGCGCATCACTGCCGACGCCGAAAGCAGGCTGTGCTTACCCCTCGGCCTCCTCGGACCGCTCGCCCTTCTCCTTCTTCTTCGTGCTCCTGGGCTCCGCCGGCGGCTCCTCCGGCGGGTTGGCGGCGATCCGGGCCCGCACCTGGTTGCGCTTCGAGGTCCACTCCGCGAGCGCGATGTCGTCCTGCTCGCCGAGCCAGGCCTTGACGCTCAGGATCAGCCGGTGGTTGGGCACGTCCACCCGGGTCACCTTCATGGTCAGCTCCTCGCCCACCTCGAAGGCGTCGCCCGGCCGCTTCAGGTCGTCGATGCCGATCTGCGAAAGCGGCACGAAGCCCTCGATCCCCTCGCCCAGGTCCACGATCGCCCCGCGGTCGAACAGGCGGTTGATCGCGCCCTTCACCTCCATGCCGGAGGGGAACTTGTCGGCCAGGACCGGCCACGGATCCTCGCTCACCTGCTTCAGGCCGAGGCTGATGCGCCGGTGCTCCTTGTCGATCGACAGGATCACCACCTCGACCGTGTCGCCCTTCTTCAGCACCTCGCTCGGGTGGGCCACGCGCTTGGTCCACGACATGTCGGAGACGTGCACCAGGCCGTCGATCCCCTCCTCGAGCTCCACGAACGCGCCGAAGTTGGTGAGGTTGCGCACCTTGCCCTTCACGCGCATGCGCGGCGGGTACTTCTGGTCGAGCGTGAGCCACGGGTCGGGCTCGGTCTGCTTCAGGCCGAGCGAGATCTTCTCGTTGCCCTTGTCCACCTTGAGCACGACCGCCTCGATCACGTCGCCGATGTTCACCACCTTGGAGGGGTGGCGGACGTGACGCGTCCACGACATCTCGGAGACGTGGATCAGCCCCTCGACGCCCTTCTCCAGCTCGATGAATGCCCCGTAGTCGGTGATCGAGACCACCCGGCCCTTGATGCGGTCGCCGACCTTGTACTTGTCCTCGACCCCCTCCCACGGGTAGGCCTCGAGCTGCTTCAGGCCGAGCGAGATGCGCTCCTTCTCGGGATCGAAGTTGAGCACCTTGACCCGCACTCGGTCGCCGATCTTCACCAGCTCGCTGGGATGGGCGACGCGGCCCCACGACATGTCGGTGATGTGGAGCAGGCCGTCGATGCCGCCCAGGTCCACGAACGCGCCGAAGTCGGTGATGTTCTTGACCACGCCCTCGCGGATCTGGTCCTTGGCCAGGTCCTTCAAGATCGTGGACTTCATGCGGTCGCGCTCCTCCTCGAGCACGGCGCGGCGCGAGACCACGATGTTGCGGCGGCGCTTGTTGAGCTTGATGATCTTGACCTGCACGCCCTGCCCCAGCATCGCGTCCACGTTCTGGACCTGGCGCAGCGCGATCTGCGACCCCGGCAGAAATGCCTCCACGCCGTAGAGGTCGACCACCACGCCGCCCTTGATCTTGCGCACCAGCTTGCCTTCCACGACCTGGCCGCCGTCGTGGGCCTCCTTCACGCGGTCCCATACGCGCACGAAGTCGGCGCGCTGCTTGGAGAGCACGACCAAGCCGTCCTGGTTCTCCATCTTCTCCAGGAACACGTCGATCGTGTCGCCGACCTTGATGCTGGAGGGGTCGGGGAACTCGGCGAGCGAGATCACGCCCTCGCTCTTGAATCCCACGTCCACCAGGACTTCCTTGTCGTCCAGGGCGAGAACGATGCCGCGCACGATCTCGCCCTCGCCGATGGAGCGCATCGACTCCTCGTACTTGCCGAACATCTCGGCCTGCATCTCGGGCGAGAGGTCGTCCTCCTCGTCGGCGTTGATCGGCGTGGGCATCACGAAAGGTGCCCGCGGCGGCGGAGCCGCAACGGGGGTAAGGGTCTCTTCACTCGTGTCCAACATGATGCTCGGGGCCTCCTCGATCTATGAAGATTGGCTGCGCCGTTCGGACGACGCAGCACGTGAAGCCGATGCCCGCTGGCCGCTCCTCAGGGTCGCGATCTCCCGCATCGCCGCGTCCGCGACCCGCTGGTACAGGGCGCGTCCCGGCGCGAGGTCGGACCCCTCGCCCGCCAGCTCCTGCCACGGCCGCGCGCCGCCGAACCAGATGCGCGGCCGCGCGCCGCGATACCACCACTTCCCCGGGCGGTTGCTGCCCGAGATCACGCACGGCACGATCGGCACGTCGCCGTGCACCGCCATCATGCCGACCCCCGGACGCGCGGGGTGAAGCTCGCCGTCGCGCATCCGGCTGCCCTCCGGAAACATCAGCAGCGCCTCGCCGCCCTTCAGCCGCTCGATCGCACGGCTCATCCCGCTCAGGTCCGCGACCCCGCGACGGATCGGGATCGCGTTGACCGACCGGATCATCGGGCCGAGCCAGCCCTCGAACAGCTCTTCCTTGGCGAGGAAGTGCAGCTCCCGCGGGCAGGCGGCGCCGACCAGCGGCGGATCCCAGAACGAGATGTGGTTGCAGGCCACGACGAGCCCGCCCCGGCGCGGGACGTTCTCGCGACCCTTCACCTCCCACCCCGAGGCCAACCCCAAGACGACGCTGGCGCAAAATCGGACGGCACTATAATACGCAGCCACGAAATCTCCTAACGGGCGGGGGGAGGGACTGCCGTGCGGTCGGCGAGCCCCGTGGCAAGATCGTCGCCCCATGCACGGCGGGCGGCCGGCAGGGCACGCTTCGGCGCGCTCTGGCGGCGCGCGGGAGGCAGGATGGCGCAGCGCGCCGCCAGGAGCGAGGCGGAGCCATGGATGGCGGAGCCGGGCGGGCGCGCCGAAGCGTGCCCTGTCGGCCGCCCGCCCCCCGCAAGGCTCCAGGCCCGGGCCTCCCGCCGAGCCGCACATGCACAGGGCGCGTGCTCACCGGTTTTCCTCGACCCGCGGGCAGGCCGGGTGGGCGGTCACCACCCGCAGCACGGCCTCGACCTGGGATTCGATGTCCATCCCGGTGGTGTCGATCACCGTGGCTTCGCTCGAGGGCCGCAACGGGCTCTGGGCGCGGCTGCGGTCGCGGGAGTCGCGGCGCTCCAGCTCCTCGCGGACCTGCTCCGGGGAGACCGCGATGCCGCGCTCCTGCAGGTCGTGGGACCTGCGCCGGGCGCGCACGTCGAGGTTGGCGTCGAGGTAGATCTTGACCTCGGCCGCGGGGAACACCACCGTGCCGAGATCGCGGCCCTCGGCGACCAGCGGGCCGTGCGCGGCGAGCGCGCGCTGGGTCTCGACCAGGTGGGCGCGCACGTCGGGCAGCGCCGCCAGCCGCGAGGCCAGCTCGCTCACCGCGGGGGTGCGGATCTCGCGGCTCACGTCCTTCCCGTCGAGCCACACCTGGACGTGATCCGGTGAGCCCGAGAGGTCGAGCCGCGCTCTCTCGATGCAGCTCCGCACCTCGGCCAGGTCGTCGGGCGAGATCCCGCACTCCTCGACCTTGAGCGCCAGCGCGCGGTAGAGCGCGCCGGTGTCCACGTAGAGGAACCCGAGCCGCGAGGCGACCGCGCGCGCGGTGGTGCTCTTGCCCGCCCCCGCCGGGCCGTCGATGGTGACGACGAAGCTCACGGCGCGCTCCCCGCCCGCGCCAGCGGCTCGACCTCGCCCCCGAGCGCCTCGAGCGTCGCGACGAAGCCCGGGAACGAGGTGGCGATGCTGGCGGCGTCGTCGATCGTGATCGGGCCGCGGGCGCGCGTGCCGAGCACCGCGAACGCCATCGCCAGCCGGTGGTCCCCGCCCGCGCGCACCGTGCCTCCCGCCACCCTCCCGCCCTCGATCTCGAGGCCGTCCGCCTGCTCGCGCACCGCGAGCCCGAGCGCCGAGAGGTTCGCGGCGAGCAGCGCCAGGCGGTCGCTCTCCTTGTGGCGCAGCTCGGACGCTCCGCTCAGGCGCGAGCGTCCCGAGGCGGCGGCGGCCGCGACCGCCCAGGCCGGGACCTCGTCGATCATGCGCGGCACCCACTCGGGTGGAAGGTCGAGGGCGAGGAGCCGCTCGGGCCCCTGAACGGTCACGTCCCCCAGCGGCTCGCCTGCGGAGTCCGGCAGCGCGCGGCGCTCGATCCGGGCTCCCATGCGCTCGAGCGCATCGAGCAACGCGGTGCGGGTGGGGTTGAGCGAGACGCCGAGCGCCGTCACCCGGGCGCCCGGCGTGGCCGCGGCGGCGGCCAGGAAGAAGGCGGCGGCGGAGAAGTCGCCGGGCACCCGCACGCGCGCGCCGCGCGGGCGGGCCGGGCCGCGGAGCCGGAGGCGCGGGCCGCTGCCGTTGCGCGCCGTGCTCTCGACCGCGACGCCGAAGGCCGGGAGCATGCGCTCGGTGTGGTCGCGGGCCGGGCCGGGGAGCGTGATCTCGGTCTCGCCCTCGGCCTCGAGCGCCGCGAGCAGCACGCTCGATGCGACCTGGGCGCTCGCCACCGGCAGGTCGTAGCGGATGCCGGAAAGCTTCCCGCCGCGGATCACGAGCGGCGGCAGGCGGTCGCCGTCGCGCGCGGCGAGCCAGGCGCCCATCCGCCGCAGCGGCTCGATCACTCGGGCCACGGGGCGGCGGTGGAGCGATTCGTCCCCCGCCAGCACCGAGAGGAAGGGCCGGGCGGCGAGCACGCCCGCGAGCAGCCTGAGCGTGGTGCCGGAGTTGCCGCAGTCGAGCACGCCATCGGGCTCGGCGAGGGCACCCGCGGCGCCGCGGATCGTGACGCGAGCGGCGTCTGCCTCGCACCCGGCGCCGAGCGCGGCGGCGCAGGCCAGGGTCGCGGCGCAGTCCGCGCCGGGGTTGGGGTTCTCCACCATCGTCTCGCCCGAGGCGATCAGGCCGAGCAGGTAGGCGCGGTGGGTGATGGACTTGTCGCCCGGCGGGCGGACCTCGCCCGAAAGCGGAGCGCCGGGATGGACGGTCAGCCGCATCGCGTCGGGGCTAGTGCAGGGTGCGGCGGCGCGCCGCGACCCCGCGCGCGGCGCGCGTGGACCTCCTCTTCGGCGCGCGGGTGCGGGCCGGGCGGCGCTCGCCGTTGCCGCGGCCAGCGGCCGCGCGCAGCGCCTGCAGGTTGCGCCAGGTCACGAACTCCTCGAGCAGCAGCCGCCTGCGGTCGTCCAGGTCCGAGAACATGCAGGCCAGCTCGTAGCGCCGCTCCCCGCGCTTCACCGGCGGCTCGCAGCGCACCACGATGCCGTCGCACTTGATCAGCTCCTTGGCCGCCCGTCCCCCCGGCAGGCGCGGCAGGACGATGGTGAGCGTCACCTTCGAGGCCGGAGCCAGGTAGTGCGGCGAGGTGCAGTAGACCCCGCTCGCCGAGATGTTCTGGCTCTCGGTCACGACCTGGGTGCGCAGCCCGTCGTCCGGGGCGCTCTCGACACGCATGCTGAGCCGGGCGTCCGCGCGCGCGCTGCGGCGCCGGGTGTTGCGCGCGCTCCGTTTCTTGGTCATCTCCCCCTCCCATGGTGGCGGCGACCCCCGCGCCGCTGCGGAACGACCAGAGCCAGGTCGCACTCCCTCGCGGGCACGTCGACCCGGGCTACATCCACCTCCACCCCGTCCCCCAGGGTGTAGCGCTTCCGCGTCCGCCGGCCCGCCATGCGGACGCCGGAGGGCTCGAGCACGAAGTGGTCGTCCAGGTACTCCGAGACCCGCACGAATCCCTCGACCGGAACGTCGACCAGCTCGACGAAGAACCCGCGAGGCACGAACCCGGTGATGATACCCGATGCACGCTCGCCGAGTCTCGTCGCCAGGTGGCGAAGCCCCTTGACCCGGACCGCCTCGCGCTCGGCCTCCGTGGCGTTCTGCTCGGTGGCGCTGCAGCGCGTGGCCAGGGTCTCGAGCGCGGCCGGGTCCCAGGCCGCGCTGCGCTTGCCCCGGATCCACTCGCGCACCCGGCGGTGGTTGTGGAGGTCGGGGTAGCGCCGGATCGGCGAGGTGAAGTGGCAGTACTCGCGGGTGGCGAGGCCGAAGTGGCCGAGGTCGCGCTCGAGGTAGCGCGCCTTGGCGAGCGAGCGCAGCACCAGGCGGTGGAGCAGCCGGCGGCGCGGCGGGTCGAGCGCGACCGCGAGCAGCGCCTGGAGCGCCCGCGCCGGCTCCTGCGGGTGGCCGATCCGGGGCAGGCCGAGCGCCCGCAGCATGGTGTCGAGCTCGGCGAGCTTGCCCGCCCCCGGGGGCTCGTGCACGCGGTAGAGCAGGCCCGACTTGCGGCGCTCGCCCTCGCCGCCGACCAGGCGGTTCGCGAGCAGCATGAACTCCTCGATCAGCTCGTGGCTCTCGAGGTGCGCGCGGCGCTCGATCCTGACCGTCTCGCCCCGCTCGTTCACCCACGCCTTGACCTCGGGCACCTCGAGATCGAGCGCCCCGGCCGCGAGCCGCCTGCGCCTGAGCCCCCGCGCGAGCCCGCGCAGCGTCTCGAGCGCCTCCTCGAGCTGGGCCGGGAGCCGCCGCGTCCCGTCCATCGCCTCCTGCACCTCGCCGTAGTGGAGGCGATGGCGGCTCCGGATCACCGTCTCCTCGAAGCGGACACCGTGCACCTCGCCGCGCGCGTCGAGGTCCGCGATCACCGAGAGCGCGAGCCGGTCGCGGTCGGGCCGCAGCGAGCACAGGTCGGCCGAGAGCTTCTCCGGCAGCATCGGAATCGCGCCGCCCGGCAGGTAGCAGCTCGTGCCGCGGGCCTCGGCCTCGGCGTCCAGGGGCGAGCCGGGAGCGACGTAGTGCGAGACGTCGGCGATGTGGATGCCGACCTCGAAGCGCGCGTGCGCGAGCGCGCGCACCGAGAGCGCGTCGTCGTGGTCGCGGGCGTCCTCGGGGTCGATCGTGAAGACCAGGCGCTCGCGCAGGTCGAGGCGGCCGTGGATCTCCCGCTCGCCGGGCTCGGAGAAGCCCGCGGCCTCGCGATCGGCGGCGGCGGGGAAGCGCTGGCGCAACCGGAACTGCGAGGCCACCGCGTGGTCGTCCCACTGCGGGCGGTCCTCGGCCCCCAGCACCTCGACCAGGAAGGCGCCGTCGTCCTCGGCGATCTCGGCGATGCAGAAGTCGCCGTCCTCGGGCTCGTGCCCCCGCTTCCAGGCGAGCGGGACGATGCCGGGGCGCACCCGGCGCGCGGGATCGAACATCCAGCGCCCGTGCCTCAGCACGGCGCGGCCGAGCAGGCGTCGCGGCTCCAGCGTCTCGCGCCCCGGCTTCGGGGCCGGGGCGCGCGCAGCGTGCCTAGCGGATCCGCTTCTTATGACGGTTCTTCCGCAAGCGCTTCTTCCTCTTGTGCGTCGCGATCTTCTTGCGCTTGCGCTTCTTTCCCGAACCCATCGGGTCTCCTCGCTAGACTACGGGCTCTTCGGTCAGCTCCGTCCCCAGCACCTGGGACTTGAGCTCCTTGCTGGGCTTGAACAGCGGCACCAGCTTGGCGGGCACCAGCACCTCGCCTCCGCTGCGCGGGTTGCGCGCCCGCCGCGCGCGGCGCTCGCGCACCTTGAAGGTGCCGAAGCCGCGGATCTCCAGGTGCTGGCCGTCGCTCAGAGCGCGGCCCACGACCCGGAAGAACTCCTGCACGATGATCCCGGTGTGGGTCTTGGAAACGCCGGTCTCCACGGCGATCGCGTCCACCAGCTCGGCCTTGGTCATGGCGTTCCTCCTTGACGTTTCGGGGCTCCTGCCCTCAGTGCCTCCGGCACGCGCAGTCGGGCGACCCGCAGGGGCCGGGGGGCGCCTCGGAGCGCTCGCCCAGGACCGCGAACGAGGAGAGCAGCCGCTCGGCCCTCGCAGCCCCGCAGCGCGGGCAGCCCGGGGCCGCCTCGTCGCGCCGCGACTGCAGGGTCTCGAAGCGCTCCCCGCACGACGCGCACCGGTACTCGAAGATCGGCATCCTCTTCTACCCTCCCCGACGAGCCCGCAATGTAGCACGCGCGGGGCGGCGTCGGAATCCTCGAAGCGCCCGCGGCGCGCGCGGGTGTCATCATGCACTCTCGATGTCGTCGATCACGCCCACCACCACGGTGCGCACCGCGCCGCGCGGGCGCCGCAGCACCTGGGCCGCGCTGTTGCCCTCGTCCACCACCAGCACCCGGTCGCCCACGCCCGCGTCCACCGCGTCGAGCGCGATCGCGGGCATGCCGCGCGGCTGGTCGGCCGGGTCCACGGGCTGGACCAGCAGCAGCTTGTGCCCCACGAGATCGCGGTGCTTGGTCGTGGCCACCACCTCGCCCACCACGCGCGCCGTGAACATCATCGGCCCCCGGCGGGCGGAGCCTGAGCGGCGGCCGGGAGCGGCGCCTCGGTGAGCGAGTCCACGATCCCCGTGATCGCGGCGTCGGTGGGGTTGTCGGGATCGGGGAGCGCCATCCCGGCCTCGCGCGCCTTCACGTAGAACACGAGCTGGCCGGGGGCCGCCGAGACCAGGTCCACGGCCACGAACGGGCGCCCCTGCTCGTTCCCGCGGCTGTCGGTGGGGGCCAGCAGCAGGAGCCGGTGCCCCTTCCACGCCGGGACCTTCTCGGTGCACACCACGGTGCCGACCACGCGCGCGAACCTCATTCGAACACCTTGGCCTTCATCTGGGCGTGGAGCCGCGGCACCACCACCGAGCGCGTGAGCAGACCGCGCTTCACCGCCTCGGCGCGCCCCGCCTCGACCGCGGCCTGCACGTCGCTCACCGCGCCCGTGAGGTAGAGGTACCCCTTCCCGCCCAGCCCGTTCGCGAGCCGGATGTGGCGCACCAGCACGTCGGCGGCCTTGGCGGCGTGGTCGGCGGCCACGATCGTGGCCGCGGCGGTGACGGTCTCGATCACCCCGAGCGCGTCGTGGTCGGGCTTGGCGGCCGAGCCGGTGAGCGCCGGGAGCACGGTGTCGTGGAGCTGCGGAATCAGGAGCGAGTCGAGCAGCGTGTCCGCCGCCACCTCCACCCCGCGCCGGAACGCGGCCCGCACCGGGCCCACCTCGCCGCCGATCAGCACCCAGTACTTGCCGGGCGAGAGCGGCCGGGCCTCGAGCAGCTCGACCTCGGCGGTCTTCACCATGGCGTCGCCCACCAC
>DASXQT010000017.1:0-16897 GCA_036507005.1 Candidatus Eiseniibacteriota bacterium | reverse complement strand
GCAGGCATGCCGAAGCGCCTTCGCCGTTCGCCACGCGCCCACTCACTCCGGAGCGAGTGGATGCATCCGAGCTGCGCTCGACGCTGACACCGCTCTCGCCGGGGCGCTACCGGTTCGGGGGTACCTGGGGTCAGGAGGCCTTCGACCTCTACAACGACTTCCGGGCACTGGTGAGCCACGAGGTGCCGTCGAGGGACTTGTCTCAGGTGCTCATAGAGGCCATGAGGATCGCAAAGGCCGAGGTCGCGAAGCGCAAATTCGGCGCGACTGCCCGGCCGGGTCGCTCGCGTGGGAGCGCTTCACCTCGCACCATCCCGGCGGCGGTCAGGCGCGCGGTCTACGAGCGTGACGGCGGCCGATGCGCGTTCGTGAGCGACGCGGGCAGACGCTGCGACGAGACCCGCTTTCTCCAGTTCGATCACGTGATCCAGGTCGCGCGCGGGGGTGAGTCGACGGTGGAGAACCTGCGCCTCGTGTGCTCTGCCCACAACCGGTACGCCGCCGAGCGCGAGTTCGGCGCACAGTTCATGAGCCGCAAGCGCGAGGAGGCGCGCCGCGCCCGGGCGTAGTCGCGCGCGCCCGCGAGCCGCTCGACCGCACCGCGGGCCTCGGCTACCATCGCCGTCTCATGCCCTTCCAGCTCCATGCGCCCTACGAGCCGCGCGGCGACCAGCCCGAGGCCATCGCCCAGCTCGTCGCCGGCCTCGAGCGCGGCGACCGCCATCAGGTGCTGCTCGGGGCGACGGGTACCGGGAAGACTTTTGCCGCAGCGTCCGTGATCGCGCGGTGGAACCGCCCCACGCTCGTGATCTCGCACAACAAGACGCTGGCCGCCCAGCTCTACGGCGAGTTCCGACAGTTCTTCCCCGAGAACGCGGTGGGCTACTTCATCTCCTACTACGACTACTACCAGCCCGAAGCCTACGTGCCCTCCACCAACACCTACATCGCCAAGGACGCGAGCATCAACGACGACATCGACCGCCTGCGGCTGCAGGCTACCAGCATGCTGCTCGAGCGCGACGACGTGGTGATCGTGGCCAGCGTCTCGTGCATCTACGGCCTCGGCACCCCCGAGGACTGGAAGGGCATGCGGCTCGACGCCAGCGCCGGCCAGCGCGTCTCGCGCCACGAGCTGCTCGAGAAGCTGGTGTCGATCCAGTACACGCGCAACGACGTCGAGGTGGGCCGCGGCCACTTCCGGGTGCGGGGCGACGTGGTGGACGTGCACCCCGCCTACGAGGACACCGTGGTGCGGATCGAGCTCGACGACGACGTCGTGGCCCGGATCACGGCGCTCGATCCGGTCACGGGCCAGGTGCGGCGCCGCATGGAGCGGCTCGCGCTCTATCCCGCCAAGCACTTCGTGACGCCCGAGCCGCGCCTGCAGGCCGCGCTCTCCGCGATCCGGGCCGAGCTCGAGGAGCGCGTGGCGCAGTTCCGCGCCGAGGGCAAGCTGCTCGAGGCCCAGCGGCTCCGGCAGCGCACCGAGTACGACCTCGAGATGCTGGCCTCGATCGGCACCTGCCCGGGGGTCGAGAACTACTCGCGCCACCTCTCGGGCCGCGCCGCGGGCGAGCGGCCGGGCTGCCTGATCGACTACTTCCCGGACGACTTCCTGCTGGTGGTGGACGAGTCGCACGTGACCGTGCCCCAGATCGGCGGCATGTACGAAGGCGACCGCTCGCGCAAGCAGGTCCTGGTGGACTTCGGCTTCCGCCTGCCGTCGGCGCTCGACAACCGGCCGCTGCGCTTCGACGAGTTCGAGGCCCTGACCGGCCCCACGATCTACGTGTCGGCCACGCCCGCCGACTACGAGCTGCGGAAGACCGGGGGCGTGATCGTGGAGCAGATCATCCGGCCCACCGGCCTGGTCGACCCCGACGTGGTGGTGAAGCCGGTGGCGAACCAGGTGGACGACCTGCTGGGCGAGATCCGCGAGCGCGTGGCGAAGAAGGAGCGGGTGCTGGTCACGACCCTCACCAAGCGCATGGCGGAGGACCTCACCGACTACCTGGGCGAGATGGAGGTGCGGGTGCGCTACCTGCACAGCGACATCGACGCGCTCGAGCGCGTCGAGATCCTGCGCGGCCTGCGCCTCGCCGAGTTCGACGTGCTGGTGGGCATCAACCTGCTGCGCGAGGGGCTCGACCTGCCCGAGGTGTCGCTGGTGGCGATCCTGGACGCCGACAAGGAGGGGTTCCTGCGCTCCGAGCGCTCCCTGATCCAGACCGCGGGGCGGGCGGCGCGCAATGTGAACGGCCGCGTGATCCTGTACGCCGACACCGAGACCGAGTCGATGCGCCGGGCGCTGGACGAGACCACGCGGCGGCGCACGAAGCAGCTCGAGTACAACCGGGTGCACGGCATCACCCCGCGCAGCGTCGAGAAGAGCGTGGACGAGGTGATGCGCACGACCTCGGTGGCCGACGCGAAGGGCGCGAGCGCCGGCGACGAGGTGCAGGCGCTGCTCTCCGCGATCGACGAGGAGGGCCCGCAGGCGATCTTGAGCCGGCTCGAGGCCGAGATGCTGGAGGCGGCGCGCCGGCTCGAGTTCGAGCGCGCGGCCTCGCTGCGCGACCGGATCGAGGAGGTGCGCGCCACGCTCGCCAACGCCGAGCGCATGGGGCTGACGCCTGCGGAATCGGCGGCCGGCGCCGCCGCGGGTGGGCCGGAGGGCGCGCGGCGCGCGTCCGCCGCGCGCCGCGGCGCGGGCCCGGGGCGGGGCCGGCGCCACACCCGCCGCGCCCGCTAGCGCGGTGGGGGAGGCGTTGCGCGCGGCGTCCGCGGCACGGCGGCGGAAGGAGGGCACCACATGAAGCACCGGGAGAAGCTCGAAGCCTACCTGCGCGAGAACCGGGTGCCGTTCCAGGTCCAGCACCACGCCCTGGCGTTCACCACCCAGGAGGTGGCGGAGCGCGGACACGTCCACGGCCGGCTCATGGCCAAGGTGGTGATCGTGGTCGCGGGCCGGAAGAACGTGATGCTGGTGCTCCCGGCCCCGAGCCGCGTGGACCTCGAGCGCGCCGAGGCGGCGCTCAACGCGGGCCAGGTGCGCCTGGCGCGCGAGGACGAGTTCGCGCGCGCGTTCCCGGACTGCGAGCTGGGCGCCATGCCGCCCTTCGGCAACCTCTACGGCCTGCCGGTGGTGGTGGACCGCGCGCTGACCGCGGACGAGACCATCTACTTCCAGGCCGGAACCCACACCGACACGATGAGCCTGCGCTACGCCGACTTCGAGCGCTTGGTGAAGCCCGCGGTCGCCGAGTTCGGGCGCGTGCCCTGACCCATGCTCGAAGCCGTCGCCCTCCCGCTGGTCAAGTACGCGCTCTCCGAGGACGTCGGCACCGGGGACATCACCACCCTGAACGCGATCGGCTCGGGCGTGCGGGCGCGCGCCGCGATCGCGGTCCACGCCCATGGGGTGATCGCGGGGCTCGACGTGGCGCGGCTCACCTTCCGCGAGGCCGACCCCGGCCTGTCGTTCAAGGCGCTGGCGCGCGACGGCGAGACGGTCGAGCCCGGAGCGGCGGTGGCGCAGGTGCTGGGCGACGTGGGCGGGATCCTCAAGGCCGAGCGCACCGCGCTCAACTTCCTGCAGCACCTCTCGGGGATCGCCACCCTGACGCGGCGCTTCGTGGAGGCGGTCGCGGGGACCCGCGCCACCATCCTCGACACCCGCAAGACCACCCCGGGGCTGCGCTTCCTCGAGAAGTACGCGGTCAAGGCCGGCGGCGGCGAGAACCACCGGCTCGCGCTGTGGGACATGTACCTGGTCAAGGACAACCACATCCGCGCCGCGGGCGGGCTGACGGCCGCGATCGACCGCATCTCGCGCACCCGCCAGGGCGACCTGCTGCTCGAGGTCGAGGTCGAGTCGCTCGAGCAGCTGCGCGAGGCGCTGCGCCCCGAGGTGGACCGCATCCTGGTGGACAACCGGCCGGTCGCGGAGGTGAAGCGCGCGGTCGAGGAGGTGGACCGCTGGTGCCGGACGAACTCCGAGGAGAGCCCGCGCCGGCGCAAGGAGGCGCGGCGCTGGCCCGAGGTCGAGGTCTCGGGAGGGATCGACCTCGCCACGGTGCGCGCCTACGCCGGGACCGGCGTGGATTACCTCTCGGTCGGCGCCCTCACCCACAGCGCGCCCGCGCTCAACCTGAGCCTGGAGGTCGAGGAAGTTGGCTGACCCGCTCTTCGACCGCGCCGCCTTCGAGTCGCGGCTCCGCACCCGCCTCCTCGGCCGCCCGCTGATCGCGCGCGCCGAGGTGGAGTCCACCAACGACGTGGCGTGGGAGGCGCTCGCGGCCGGGATGCCGCACGGCACCACGGTGGTGGCGGACGCCCAGACCCGGGGGCGCGGGCGCGCGGGACGCGCGTGGCGCACCGCGCCGGGCCGGGGGCTCGCGCTCAGCGTCCTGCTCGGCGCCGGCTGCGGCCCGCACGGCGCGCTCCCGCTCGCGGCCGGGCTCGCGCTGGCCCGCGCGCTGGACGGGCTCGGCGCGCGCGCCGAGCTCAAGTGGCCGAACGATCTCCTGCTCGGCGGGCGCAAGGTCGCGGGCATCCTGAGCGAGGGCCGGCGGAGCACGCCGGAGAGCGAGCGCACCGACGCGTTCGTGGTCGGCGCCGGCGTCAACGTGCTCGAGGAGCCGGCGGATCTGGCCGCGCTCGCGGGCGAGGCCACCTCGCTCGCGATCGAGGGCCTTACGGCGTCGCGCGAGGAAGTGGCGGCCGGGTTCCTGAACGCGCTCGAGCCGCTGTGGAGCGAGATCGAGGAGGGCTCGCCGGGCGCGGTGATCGCGGCGTGGCGCGAGCGCGCCTCGTTCTGGGGCCGCACGGTGCGGGTCCGCACCCCGGCCGGGGAAGTGACGGGCGTGGCGCGCGGGCTCGACCCGCGCGGCGCGCTGGTGGTGGAGCGCGCAGGCGGCGGCGAGATCGCGGTGCTGGCCGGCGACCTCGAGCTCTCGGGCGAGGGGGACGGGCGGGAATGAGCGAGACGGCGGGCGAGATGACGTTCCTCGAGCACCTCGAGGAGCTGCGCCGGGTGCTGTTCCACGCCGTGATCGCGTGCCTCGCCGGCGCGATCTTCGGCTGGTGGCTCGCGCCCCGGGTGCTCGAAGACCTCATCCATCGCACGGTGGGGCAGGCGGTGGTGCTGTCGCCGCTCGAGGCGTTCAACGAGCGCCTGAAGCTCGCCCTGATCCTGGGGCTCGGGGTCGCGCTGCCGGTCGTATTCCACCGGGTGTGGAGCTTCGTGGTGCCGGGGCTGCTCAAGCGCGAGCGCTCGCTCGTCCTGCCCATGGTGCTGGCCTCGATGGGGCTGTTCGCGCTCGGCGCGTGGGCCGCCTACGGCTACGTGGTGCCGCTGGTGATCGAGGTGCTGCGCGGCTTCCTGACGCCCAGCATGAAGGCCGAGATCCGGGTGGGGGCGCTGCTCGGGTTCGCGTACAACATGGCGCTGGCCTGCGGCATCGTGATGCAGCTGCCGCTCGTCACCATGACGCTCACCGCGATGGGGCTGGTCACGCCGCGCGCCCTGCTCCGCCAGTGGCGCTACGCGATCGTGGCGGCGTTCTTCGTGACCGCCGTGATCACTCCCGGCGACGTGGTGACCGCGCAGATCGTGATGGGGGTGCCGATGACCGCGCTCTACTTCGCGAGCGTCGGGCTGTCCTGGCTGGTGGCGCGGCGGAAGCGCGAGGAGGACGAGCGGGCCGGGCCCGCGAAGGAGGGCGAAGATGCAGTCGCGTCGTGAGCCGGGGAAGGCCCCGCGCAGGGAGTCGGCGGAAAAGTCGGCGCGAGCCGCGGCGCCCGACAAGGCGGCCGCGGAGAAGCGCACCGCGTCCGAGCTGGTGGCGGTGGACGTGGGCAACAGCGAGACCGTGGTCGGGGTCTTCAAGGACGGCGCTCTCGCGTCCCATTGGCGGCTCACCAGCGACCGCCGCACCGCGGACGAGATCGGCCTCGTGCTGGACGCCCTGCTCGGGCGCGAGCGGGGCGGGTCCGCGGCGCCGCCTCCCGCCTCGGTCCTGTGCTCGGTCGCGCCCTCGCTCACGCTGGCCTGGGCGGCGGCGCTGGAGAAGCTCTCGGGCCGGCCGCCGCTCGAGGTGAGCGCCGAGACCGTGCCCTACCTGCCGGTGCGCTACCACGACCCGAGCGCCGTGGGCGCGGACCGCATCGCGAACGCGGTCGCGGCCCGCGCGCTCTACGGAACCCCTGCGATCGTGGTGGACCTCGGCACCGCCACCACCTTCGACTGCATCTCGCGCGAAGGGGCCTATCTGGGCGGCGTGATCGCGCCCGGCGTGATGACCTCCGCCGAGGAGCTGTTCCGGCGCGCCGCGCGGCTGCCGCGCGTCGAGCTCCGCAAGCCGGCGCGTGCGCTCGGCCGCACCACGGTCGAGTCGCTCCAGGCCGGCGTTCTGTGGGGCGCGGCCGGCCAGGTGGACGCCCTGGTGCGCCGCCTCGCGATCGAGATGCGCGGCACGCCGCACGTGATCGCGACGGGCGGCCTGGCGAGCCTGGTCGCACCCGAGTGCGAGACCATCAACGTGGTGGACGAGGCGCTTACGCTCAAGGGCCTCCACATCGTGTGGGCGAAGGCGGCACGATGAGGCGCGCCCAGTCCCATCGTGCGCCGGAGGTCGGAGCCTGCACGTGAGGCGCGCCCGGACCTAGCGTGCGCTCGAGGCTCCCGAAGCTCGCGGGCGGCGGCGCTCTCGCCTCCGCCACGCCGTGGATGGCGGCGCTGCTCGCGGCCTACGCGCTGCTCCAGTACCCGTTCGTGTTCGGCATGCCGTTCGTCAGCGACGACTACGCGATCCTCGACAAGGTCCGCGGTGCCGGCTTCGCGTCGCTCTGGACCGCCGAGCATCCGCTGTGGAGATGGTACCGGCCGTGGTCGCGCGAGCTGCACTTCTGGACGCTCGAGCGGCTGTTCGGGGCGCGCGAGCTTCCGTTCCACGTCGCGAGCCTCGCGCTGTGGGTCGCGGTCCTCACCGCCTACTTCGCCCTGGTGCGGAGGCTCTCGGGGACCTCCGCGGCGGTGGTGGCGGCGGCGGGCGCCGCGGCCGCGGCGGCGTGGGCGAGCACCCTCTTCTGGGCGGCCGGAGCGGAGGAGCTGTGGATGCTGCTCTTCGCCCTGCTCTTCCTCCACGCGACCGCGCGACGCAGCGCGGCCGCGTCGCTCGTGACCCTGGCCGGGGCGCTGCTCAGCAAGGAGACCGCCGCCGTGCTGCCTGCGATCGCATTCCTCTACGCGTGGCGGATCGATCGCGAGCGGCCGGGCGCGGCGCTGCGCCGGGTGGCGCCGCAGCTCGCGATGGTGGCCCTGTGGGCCGGCCTCCACCCGTTCCTGCGCGCGCGCCTGGCCGGTCACGCCGCCGAGGCGGGCGCGGGCGCCGCGGCGCCGTCGCCCGCCGCGATCGCGCTCCGGACCGTGCTCTCGATCTTCAACCTCGAGCCGTGGCCCGAGCCCGAGGTGGGCTGGCTCGGCGCGCTGCTCCCGGCGCTGCCCGGCATCGCGCTGCTCGCCGGGGGAGTGGCGTGGGCGCTGCGGCGCCCGCGGGCGGCCACGTCACCGTCGCCGCCGCCCGACGCCCGCCGCGCGGCTCTCTTCGGGGTCGGCTGGGCCCTGCTCGGCGCGCTCCCGCTCTTCATGCCCACGGTGGGCTGGCTCTCGTACTACGCGCTGCTGAGCGCGCTCGGCGTCTGGACCGCGCTCGCCTCGTTCCTCGCGCCGCGGCCGCGGCTCGCGGTCGCGGCGGTGACGCTGGTCGCGGCGCTCCGGCCGGCGCACGCGGCGACGCCCTCCTACGAATGGGGGTCGGACTGGCACCAGCGCCGCGCCGCCTACTTCGTGGGTCGCCTGCGGGAGGATCTGCTGCGGCGGCATCCGACCCTGCCTCCGCACTCGCGGCTCTTCTTCACGCAGGTACCGAACGGCACCGGCATCGGCCAGCCGTGGTTCGATCCCGCGTTCCGTGTATGGTACCCGGACTCGGGCGTGACCGGAGGTCTCTACGCCGACTACCTTCCGCGGGGAGCGGACCGGCCGCGGGGACACGACTTCTTCTTCCGCTGCAACGACAGCGCCTTCGTGTGGGTCGAGGTCGTCCGCGGCCCGGAGGACGTGGCGCGCGAGCGCCGCGAGAACCGCGGGTGGGAGAGCGACCATCGCCACCTGGCGCTCACGCTCGGGAACGCGGGGGACTGGGCCGGCGCCGCGGAGGAGATCGGGAAGCTCGTGGCGGCGTTTCCGTCGAACCCGGGGTATCCGCTCAACCTTTCGCTGTGCCTCGGGAACCTGGGCGACACGCTGGGGATGAAGCGCGCCCTGCGGCTCGCGGACTCGCTGCGATCCGCGCGGCCCGGGTCCAGCGGAAGGTGAGCGGGGAGCAGGCCGGCGGGGGAGCGTGACGACCATGCATCTCAGGCTCGGAAGGATCGCGCTGGCCGCGGGAGCGCTGGCGTGGGGTGCGGGAGCGGCGCGCGCCGCGACCGTGGAGCACGGCGCCGCGGAGCGCGCGCTCGCGATCGTGCGGCGGCTCGCCGATCCGAGGTGGGAGGGCCGCGGCGTGGGCACCGCCGGGATCGATTCCGCCGCCCGCTACCTGGCGGGCGAGATGCAGGCGCTCGGCCTCGCGCCCGGCGGGGACGCGGGCGGCTGGTTCCAGAGCCTGGACGTCACGACCGGCGTCGAGGTGGGCGAGCCCTGCGGGATCGAGGTCGGGGCCCGGCGCATCGGCATCGGCGACCAGTTCATGCCGGTCGGCTTCTCCACCAACGGCACGCTGCGCGCTCCGGTGGTGTTCGTGGGCTACGGCATCAGCGCGCCGGGCTACGACTACGACGACTACGCGGGAGTGGACGTGCGCGACCGGATCGTGCTCGCGCTCACCCAGGAGCCCGGGGAGATGGACTCCACCAGCCGCTTCGACGGGACCATCAACACCCCGCACGCCGAGCTGCGCACCAAGGCCATCAACGCGCGCGAGCACGGCGCGCTCGGGCTGCTGCTCGTGAACGGGCCCCGCTACCACGCGGGCGAGCCGCTGGCGAAGCCGCGCACCGAAGGCGGCGGCTACATGACGAGCGGCTTGATCGCGGCGCGGGTGGGCGAGGGCGTGGCGGAAGCGCTGCTCGCGCCGCTCGGGCTCACGCTCGCGCAGGCCCAGCAGGCGATCGACGACCACACGCGGCCGCACAGCCTGGCGCTCCCGGACTCGGTCACGGTCACGGTCACCCTGCGCCGCACGCGCGCCACGATCGAGAACGTGGTGGGCTGGATCCCGGGTCGCGACACCACGCGCACGCTGGTGATCGGGGCGCACTACGATCACCTGGGCTACGGCGGCGAGGGCTCGCTCGCGCCCGACGCCCACGTGCCCCACCCGGGGGCCGACGACAACGCCTCGGGGGTGGCCGCGCTGCTCACGGTCGCAGGCGGGATCCGGGCGCGGATGGCGAAGGGGTGGGGCCCGCGCCACAACCTGGTGTTCTGCGCCTTCACCGGCGAGGAGATCGGGCTGCTGGGTTCGTCGCACTTCGTGGACGACCCGACGCGGCCGCTCGAGAGCCTCGAGGCCATGCTCAACATGGACATGGTGGGGCGCCTGCGCGACGACCGGCTCATGGTGATGGGGGTCGGCACCGCGGACGAGTTCCCGGCGCTGGTCGAGAACGTGAACCGCGCCACCCAGCGCTTCACGATCCGCACCTCGAGCGACGGCTATGGCCCGAGCGACCACTCCTCGTTCTACAAGCGCCGCATCCCGGTGCTGATGCTCTTCACCGGGGCGCACGCCGACTACCACAAGCCGAGCGACACGCCGGACAAGATCAACGGCGCCGGGCTCGCCCGGGTCGCGGCGTTCGCCCGCGGCCTGATCGACTCCCTCGACGAGCGGCCGCGCGTCCACTACGAGCGCGCCAAGGCCGACAGCGCGGTGGGCCGGATCGCGGGCGGCGGGGGCTACGGCGCCTACCTGGGGACGATTCCGGACTACATGCAGACCGAGGGTGGCGTGCGGCTCTCCGGCGTGCGCGCCGGCGGGCCGGCCGAGCAGGCGGGGCTGGCCGAAGGAGACGTGATCGTGAAATTCGACGGCGTGCGGATCGACAATATCTACGACTACACCTTCGCCCTGCGCTCGCGGAAGCCCGGGCAGCAGGTGCGCCTCTCGGTGAAGCGCGGCGACGTGGAGCGCGAGGTGCTGGTCACGCTCGTGAGGCGGCCGTGACGGCGCGCCCGATCCTGGCGCCGGCGCGCGCCGCGTCTGCGTTCGCCGCGGCGCTGGCGCTCGCCGCGATGCTCGCGCTGCCCTCCGCGGCCGCGCCCCCGGTCCCGCCCGGCGCCGCCAGCGCCGACAGCCTGATCCGCCCGGGCGAGGCCCACTTCGCGCACCTGTGGCAGCTCACCTTCGGCGGCCAGAACGCCGAGGCCTACTGGTCGGGCGACGGCGCGCGGCTCATCTATCAGTCCACCCGCGGCGACTGGCCGTGCGACCAGATGTACGTGCTCGACCTCGCGAGCGGCGCGCTCACGCGGGTCAGCACCGGCCGCGGCCGCACCACTTGCGGCTACTTCTACGACCGCGACCGCCGGATTCTCTTCGCGTCGACCCACCTCGCCGCAGATTCCTGCCCGCCGCCGCCCGACTATTCGAAGGGCTACGTGTGGCCGCTCTACCCGGGCTACGAGATCTTCACCGCCCGCCCCGACGGCTCGGACCTGAGGCGCCTCACCGACCATCCGGGCTACGACGCCGAGGCCACCGTCTCGGTCGACGGAGCCTGGATCGTCTACACCTCGCTCGACTCGGGCGACGTGGACCTGTGGAAGATGCATCCCGACGGGAGCGCCCGCACGCGCCTCACGAGCGAGCTGGGCTACGACGGCGGGGCCTTCTTCTCGCGCGACGGAGCATGGATCTGCTGGCGCCGCAACTCGCCGGCCGACTCGGCGGAGGCGGCCACCTACCGCGCGCTGATCGCGCGCAACGAGGTGCGCCCGACCCGCATGGACCTGTGGGTGATGCGCGCCGACGGTTCCGGCAAGCGCCAGGTCACGCACCAGCCCGGCGCCTCGTTCGCGCCCTACTTCACGCCCGACGGGAAGCGTCTGATCTACGCCTCGAACTGGGAGAACCCGACCGGCCGCAACTTCGATCTCTACCTGGTCCCGGTCGGCGGCGGCACGCCGGAGCCCGTGACCCGCGATCCGACCTTCGACAGCTTCCCGATGTTTAGCCCCGACGGGCGCTGGCTGGCCTTCGCCTCCAACCGCGGGGGAAAGGTCCGCGGCGAGACCAACCTGTTCCTGGCCGAGTGGCGGCGGTGAAGGGCGGGACGGCCCCGCGCCGTCCCGGGGAGGGCGGCGCGGGCCTGGGCCTCCCGGCCGTCACCGCTCTGCTCGCGATCTTCCTCGCCGCATCCTACTGGCCCGCGCTCTCCCTGGTCTTCATCAGCGACGACTACGCCATCCTCGACAAGACCCTGCACGCCTCGTTTGCCTCGCTGTGGACGCCGCACCGGCTGCTCTTCAACTGGTACCGCCCGGTGTCGCGCGAGCTGCACTACTGGGCGATGCAGCGCGCCTTCGGCATCCACGAGCTGCCGTTCCACCTGGCGAGCTTCGCGCTCTGGCTCGCGGGCATGGCGCTCTACTTCGCGCTCGCGCGCCACATCGCGGGGACGCGGGTCGCCGCGCTCGCCACCGCCGCGGTGGCAGCGCTCGCCTGCTGGGCCGGGCCGCTCCTGTGGGTGGCGGGGGTGCAGGAGCTGTGGTTCTTCCTGTTCGCGCTCCTGTTCCTGCACGCGTTCGCGCGCCGGCGCGGGGCGGCCGCGGCGCTGCTGCTCGCCCTCGCCCTGCTCAGCAAGGAGACCGCCGCGGTGCTGACGCCGCTCGCCTTCGGCTGGGCGCTGCTCGTGGACCGCGAGCGTCCCGCGGCGGCGCTCCGCCGGGTCGCGCCGCTCCTCCTCGTGACCGCAGCCTGGGCCCTGCTCCACCCGCGGCTCCTCGGCCGGCTGTGGGGGCCTTATCTCGAGACGGTGGAGTCGGCCGGGCGTCCCTCGCCCGCGATCACGGCGGCCAAGACCGCGCTCGCGCTGGTGAGCCTCGACGAGCTGCCCCATCCTCAGTCGGGCGCCGCGGCCGCGCTGCTGGGCGGGCTCGCGGGCGCCGCCGCGCTCGCCGCGCTCGCCGCGTGGGCCGCGCTCGGCGGCCGCGGCGCGGAGAAGGCCGAGCCGCGCGTCCCGGAAGGCCGCGCGATGGCGTTCGCCGTGGCGTGGGGCGTGGTGGGCTCGCTCCCGGTCTTCATGCCCTCGATCAACTGGCACGCGTACTACGGGCTGTTCGGGGCGTTCGGGGCCTGGCTCGCGATCATGCACGCCCTCCGCCGCCGCCCCGGGATCGCGCTCGCGCTGGTGGTCGCGCTCGCGGCGATCCGCCCGCTGCGGGCCGACACGCCGTCGTGGGACTGGGCCTCGGAGGCCTTCCAGCGCCGCGCCGGGTACTTCCTCCGCACCCTGCGCGACGACCTGCTGGCCAAGCATCCCGCCGTGCCCCCGCATTCCCGGCTCTACTTCGCGCGCGTTCCGCAGCACATCGGCTGGGTGGCGGGCGACGGGCCGGCGCTGCGCGTGTGGTACCGCGACTCCACGATCTCGGGCGGCTACTACTCCTATTACCGGCCGCGCGGGCCCAAGGAGGAGCCGGGGCGCGACTACTTCTTCCGCTTCGACAGCAGCGGCGTGTGGGTCGAGGTGGTGAAGGGGCCGGAGGGCGCCGCCGCCGCCCGCGACCCGGAGTGGGAGCAGGACCACCGCGAGCTGGCGCACCTGCTGGGCAGCGCCGGCGACTGGGCCGGGGCCGCCCACGAACTGGTCAAGCTCGCGGACGCTTCGCCCGACAACTTCGAGTACCCGCTCAACGCGGCGGTCTGCTTCGAGAAGCTCGGCGATTCGCTCGCGGCGGGCAGGCTCTACGCGCGGGCGGCGTCGCTTCCCGGCGCCACCGAGCGGGTCCAGGAGGCCGCGCGCCGCTACGCACGGCGCTCGCCGCGGCACTGAGGATCCAGCATGGGCAAACGCATCCAGTTCGACGACGCCGCGCGCCACGCGCTGCGCCGCGGCGTGGACCAGCTCGCGGGCGCGGTGCGCGTCACCCTGGGCCCGCGCGGCCGCAACGTGGTGATCGAGCACGGCGGCGGGTCGCCCACGATCACGAACGACGGCCTCGTGATCTCCCGCGAGGTCGTGCTCGAGGACCGCTTCGAGAACATGGGCGCCCGGCTCGTGAAGGAAGTGGCGCTCAAGACCGGCGAGGTCGCGGGCGACGGCACCACCACGGCCACCGTGCTCGCGCACGCCATCGTGACCCGCGGGCTCGAGGCGATCGCGGCGGGCCACGGCCCGATGCCGATCCGGCGCGGCATCGAGCGCGCCGTCGCCGCGGCCGTGGAGTCGCTGCGCTTGCAGTCCCGCCCCATGCAGGGCCGGGCCGACATCGCGCACATCGCCACCGTGAGCGCCCACGGCGACGCCGGGATCGGCGAGCTGATCGCGGCGGCCATCGATCGCGTCGGCAACGCGGGCGTGATCACGGTCGAGGAGGGGCGCGGCACCGGCACCACGCTCGAGGTGGTGGAGGGGGTGCGCTTCGACCGCGGCTACCTCTCGCCTTACTTCGTCACCGAGCCCGAGACCATGGAGGTCGCGCTCGAGAGCAGTCTCATCCTGCTCGCCGACCACAAGTTCTCGGCCGCGGGCGACCTGCTGCCGGCGCTCGAGCTCGCCGCCCGCGCCGGGCGCTCGCTGCTGGTGGTGGCCGACGACGTCGAGGGCGAGGCGCTGGCGATGATGGTGGTGAACCGCCTGCGGGGCACGGTGCACTCGGTCGCGGTGCGCGCGCCCGCGAGCGCCGAGCGGCGTCACGGGTTGCTCGAGGACCTCGCGGTGCTGACCGGGGCCACGCTGTTCTCGCGCGAGCTCGGGCGTCCGGTGAACCGCATCGAGGCCCGCGATTTCGGGCGCGCGCAGCGGGTGCGCGTGGATCGCGACTCCACCACGCTGCTCGAGGGCGGCGGGAGCGCTCCCGAGATCCGCTCGCGCATCGCGCGCATCCAGCGCGAGCTCGGCCAGTGCGACTCCGACTACGACCGCGAGCGCCTGCGCGAGCGTCTGGCCAAGCTGTCGGGCGGGGTGGCCGTGATCCGCGTCGGCGCCCACACGGCGCTCGCCCTCGCCGAGCGCCGCGACCGGATCGAGGACGCGCTCGCCGCGGCGCGCGCCGCGGTGGAGGAGGGCGTGGTGGCCGGCGGCGGCGTCGCGCTGCTGCGCGCGCAGCCCGCGGTGCGCGCGCTCGACCTGCCGGGCGACGAGCCGGTGGGGCGCGACATCGTGTGGGCGGCGCTCGAGAGCCCCGCGCACCAGATCGCGGAGAACGCCGGCATGGAGGGCGCGGTCGTGGTGGAGCGCATCCGCCGCGAGAGCGGCGCGCTGGGGTTCAACGCCTGGACGTGCACGTTCGAGGACCTGGCCGCGGCCGGGATCCTCGATCCCGCCAAGGTGGTGCGCTGCGCGCTCCAGAACGCGTCCAGCATCGGCACGCTGGTGCTCACCACCGACGCGATCGTGGTGGACAGCGAGGAGGAAGAGCCGCCGCCGGAGGCGTAGCCGGCGGCGTGGACCCCACGCGCCGGGGCGGCTCCGGCGAGCGGGCCTCCGCGCAACGCCGGATCGCGCGCGCCCCCGGCCTCGCGGTCGCGCGGGCTCCGGCGGCCGCGTTCCGCTACACTCGTCCTCCGGTCGCACGCGCCGCGCGGCACGAGCCACGCCCACCATCGAGAGGAGCATCCCATGAGGCATCGAGCGATCCGGATCGGGGCGGCACTTTTCGCACTCGCGCTCGCGGGCGCCGCTCCGCCCCGCCACCTACCGGCGTGCATGCGCAGCCCCTTCGAGGGCATCACCGGGACAACGGCGGACGGCACCCTGGTCGGCGAGCCCGACCCGCGCGACTGGGGTTGTGCGCCGGGGTCGGGCGCGGAGTCGGGAATCACGGGCGCCGCGGCGAGGCAGGCCACGCCCCTCGCCGTGCCCGCTCCGCCTCCGAGCGCCCTCTGCCTGTATCCGGCCTACCCGAATCCCTCCGATCAGGAGACCCGGCTCCAATTCTCCCTGCCCACCGCCCGCCACGTCACCCTGGCGATCTACGCCCCGGGCCCGGGGCCGGGGCGGGAAGCAACCGTCGTCCGCACGCTCCTGGATTCCGAGGTGGCGTCGGGCTTCTTCATCGTGAGCTGGAACCTGACCGACGACAACGCGGCGCGCGTGGCGGCCGGGATCTACCGCGCGGTGCTCGTGGCCGGGGACGAGGCGCTCTGCGGCGACATCGAGGTGCATTGATCGACGAGGCCCGCCGCCTCGGGCGGCTCAGGCCAGGCCGAGAGGCTGGGTGAGCTCGAAGGGCTCGGGCGCGCGCACCGCGCCCGCGCCCTGGATTTCGAGCGGCGCGCCCGCCGCGGCCGCCTCGTCGCGCAGCACCGCGAGCGCGAGCCAGCCTCCTGCGCCGTCCTCGGCCACGCTGGTCAGGCGCCCGGCGGCCACGCCCGCCGCCCGTACCTCGCCCGGGGCCATGGGAGCGGGGCCCGCGCCCTCGAGCCGCACCAGCCGCCTTCGCACGCTGCGGTAGGTGACCAGGCGCATGAGCGCCTCCTGCCCCGCGTAGCAGCCCTTGCCGAGGTGAACCTCGTGGGCGAGCCCGACCTCGAAGGGATTGAAGTCGGGATGGATTTCGTGCCCGTGGCGGGGCCGGCCGGCGCGGATGCGCGCCCGCTCGTCCTCGGGCCCGCACATGTCCTCCGCCGGGACGATCGCGAGGACGCGACCGGGCTCGAGCGCGAGGCGCACCGGGACGCCATCGCGCTCCTGGATCTCGCCGGGCGCGGGCGCGCCCCCTGGCGGTGCGGCGCACGCGCGCAGGCGGGGGCCGAGGTCCGCGATCCGGACGTCCTCGCGGAACACGTGGCCCTCGACGAACTCCGCCAGCTCGCCGCCAGGGGCGTCGTCGCGCAGCAGCCACACCGCGCCGTCCCCGGTCCGCGCGACGGCGGCGCGGTGGAGCAGCCGCCCGCGGAAGTCGCAGAACGGCGCCGCGCGGCACCGGCCGGGCTCGAGGTCCGAGAGAAAACGGGTCGAGATGCGGTGCAGCAGGTCGAGAGCGTCGCGGCCCTCGAGCCGCAGCACGCTCGCGGCGCGCGGCGCCGTCTCCGGCGCGGATGGGGGGCTCGGGCGTTCCATGCGCGGAGGCTATCGGCGCGCCCGCGAGCGCGCAAACGCCGGCGCGCGTGCGAAGCCCTCCGCGCGCGGCGGGCCGAGGGACTTGACGCAGAATTATCTTGACGCTTTCCACGCGTGCGTCATGCGCGGCGAGCTGGCGCTTTCGCCATTGCGCGCCAGCGCGCGGAGGGGGCGCGCGGGCGGGCCGATCGCGCGCCGGGAGCGAAAGAAGTCGTCGCGATCCATTTCGTGCGCTCAGCGCGCCCGGGCGTGCGTCTCGGAGCGCCATGCTACAAAGAGTGCGCCCCGGCCCCTGAGATCACACCCAGCCCCCGCTGGAGTTTCGGGCCATGAATGCCGGTACAGCCAATCCCTTCGCCACTTCCCATTTCAGCAACCAGGCCCTGCTCGACTTCGACCAGCGCGTCGCGCACGATCGCAAGTCGTTCGCCGTGATCCTCACCCGCATCGCCGAGATCGGCGAGCGCAGGCTCTACCTGGCGGAGGGCTATTCCTGCATGAAGGCCTTCCTCATGGAGCGGATGCGCCTCACCGAGGGCGCGGCCTACAAGCGCCTCACCACGGCGCGCCTGGCCCGCCCGTATCCGGGCATCCAGGTCGC
>DASXQT010000016.1:0-34626 GCA_036507005.1 Candidatus Eiseniibacteriota bacterium | reverse complement strand
GCGACCTGGATGCCCGGATACGGGCGGGCCAGGCGCGCCGTGGTGAGGCGCTTGTAGGCCGCGCCCTCGGTGAGGCGCATCCGCTCCATGAGGAAGGCCTTCATGCAGGAATAGCCCTCCGCCAGGTAGAGCCTGCGCTCGTCGATCTCGGCGATGCGGGTGAGGATCACGGCGAACGACTTGCGATCGTGCGCAACGCGGTGGTCGAAGTCGAGCAGCAGGGCCTGGTTGCTGAAATGGGAAGTCGCGAAGGGATCGGTGGTAACGCAGGCATTCATGGCCCGAAACTCCAGCGGGGGCTGGGTGCGATCTCGGGGACCGCGGGGCACACGCTTTGTATCACGACATATTTCGGCGCACGCAGAGCCGCGGGGAACGCATCGCGGCGAGAGCTACGAAATCTTTCCTGCCGCGCAGAGGATCACGCTCCCTACGGGCATCCCTCGCACGCTGGCGCGCGGGGGCGAGAGCGGCGGCGCGCCTCGGATCCAGCGATCGCGCAGGTCGTCAACACAAGAATTCGTCAACTCAGCGGCGCGACGCGTGCCGAGTTCAAGGCCATCCCGTCGGGAGATGCGTTCGAGATAGCGACCAGCGACTCGAGCCGAAGGGTCTCGACCTCCCAGCGGCTCTCGCGGCCCGGGCGCGCCGGGGCCCCAGCGCCGGAACCACCCCGCCCGGCGTTCTCCTCTCTCAGTACCTCACGCGCACCGTGTAGCTCAGCACCGCCTCCTTGCCGGGCGCCACCGGGATGCTGAACTCGATCGTGTTCGCGTCCTTGCGGATGAAGTCGTGGGTCTTCTGGATCACCTCGCTGTCGCCGCCCACCGTCTCCTCGACCACGATCGTGACCTCGGCCTTCTTGCGGTTGCGCAGCTTGATCTCGACCGCCTCCTCGCGCTCGCGGTCGGAGATGCGCCTGCGGTAGAGATCGCGGCGCTCGCCCACCAGGTCGAACGCCTGTCCGACGTCGAGCGTGAGCTTCTCCCCCGCCGCGGTGTGCGGAATCGAGCTCTCGCCCGTGAACTGGAGGTCGCCTGCAGCGTCGGCCTCGTAGAACCGCACCCGTCCGCCGGGGAGCGGAACGCCCAGCCCCGAGGCGGCGTCGTTCACCACCACGAGCTGCGTCCGCACCCCGGGACCGCCGCGGCTATAGAGGTAGCGCGGCGCGACCTTGATCGCGCGCGGGTCGAGCATCGTGAGCCGCTGGCTCTCGCGGTCACGCAGGGTGGCGGGACGGTCGAGCGAGTAGAGGTGGTACTCGGAGAACGCCTGCTCGCTGAGCGGCCCCGCGCCCGCCGCGGCCTGCACCTTCGTGTAATCCATCCGCGCATCGGCGACCGGCATGGGCACCGGCAGCTCGCGGCGCGGCTCGCCCGCCACCAGCTTGAGCGCGGCGTCCACGAAGTCGCGCCCGCTCTGGTTCTCGACCGTCACCGCGGTGGACCACGTCGCCGCCCCCTCCCCGCGCCGCACGCACGCGTGCTCGGCGCTCCACGAGAGCCCGCCCGCGAGGTAGCTCAGCTCGGCCTCGACGCGGCCCCGGGACCTGGCTTCGAGCACTGCCTCCAGCCTCGGGCGTAACGCCATGTCTCCGGATGGATTGGCGAGCCGCACCGTCTCGACCGCAGGAAGGGCGACGGTGTGGATCGCGCCGTCCTCGGCGCGCACCACGAGCCACGAGGGATCGGACGAGACCAGGGTGCCCTCGGTGACGCGCTCGCCGCGCGAGGTGATGCGCACCCGCCGGCCGAGCGCCTGCTCGATCACCGCGTCGCCGCTCGCGACGTCGAAGCGCCACGCGAGCCGGGTGAGCCGCGCGTCGCCGGCGGGCACGAGACGCACCGAGGTGAAATCGAGACGCTTCGGCACGTCCTCGATCGTCACCGTGTCGCGCGCCGCGGAGAGGTCGAGCGAGCGGGTCTCGCGCACGAAGGCGAGGTCGTGGGTGTAGACCGTGACGCGGGGCGCCGCGGCGCGGGCCGGCGGCGGGCCCGCGGCGGCCTCAACGAGCGATGCGGCGAGGAGCAGGGCAAGTGCACGAACCATCATGGTCGAACCTCCGGAAGGAAGCCGGGAACGGGTGCCGGGGGAAGATACGCGCAACCCGGCCCGCTCTTCCCGGGAAAAGCGTCCGCCGGTGCGCGGGCGGTTTGCGGGCCCCGGCGGCTGCCCGTACTCTGGCCGGCTCGCGGCGGCCTCGCGAGCCCGATCGGAGCGCCGCGGGGCGCGCCCGCCCCGCGGGAGGCCCGCCGTCCAACCGGGAGCCCGCTCATTTGAAGATCGCGATCGTCGTCGGCACGCGCCCCGAGATCATCAAGATGGCGCCCGTGGTGCGCGCCTGCATCGAGCGGCGCGTGCCCTACGTCCTGCTCCACACCGGGCAGCACTATTCGTTCGAGCTCGACGGCGTGTTCTTCCGCGAGCTGGAGCTCCCCGAGCCCCACCACAACCTCGAGGTGGGCTCGGGCTCGCAGGCCTACCAGATCGCGAGCATCGTCTCCGGCATGGAGCCGCTGCTCGAGCGCGAGCGGCCCGACGTGCTGCTGGTCGAGGGCGACACCAACTCGGTGCTGGCCGCGGCGCTGTGCGCGCAGAAGTCCGGCGTGGCGGTCGGCCACGTCGAGGCCGGGCTCAGGTCCTACGACCGCACCATGCCCGAGGAGATCAACCGCATCCTCACGGATCATCTCTCGGAGCACCTGTTCGCGCCCACCGACCACGCGCGCGGCATCCTGCTCGGGGAGGGCGTGAAGCCGGAGCGCATCTCCGTCACCGGCAACACGGTGGTGGACGAGCTCGAGCGCCAGCGCCCCCGCGCGGAGCGCCCCGGGCTGCTCGAGCGCTTCGCGGTCGAGCCCGGGCGCTACGCGGTCGCCACGGTGCACCGTGCGGAGAACACCGACGATCCCGCGCGCCTGCGCGGCATCTTCGAGGGCCTGGCGGGGAGCGCGCGCGCCCTCGGGCTGCCGGTGCTCATCGCGCTCCATCCGCGCACCACCGCGCGTCTCGCGTCGCTGGGCCTCGAGGTGGACGGCGCGGTGCGGGCGCTCCCGCCGCTCGGCTACCTCGACTTCCTCGGCCTCCACGCGCAGGCGGCGCTCACGCTCACGGATTCGGGCGGGCTGCAGGAGGAGGCGTGCTGCCTGCGGGTCCCGTGCGTCACGCTGCGCGACAACACCGAGCGCCCCGAATCGGTCGAGGTGGGTGCCAACCGGCTGGCCGGCGCCGACCCCGCGCGCATCGTCGAGTGCGCGCGCTCCATGCACGCGCGGCCGCGGGACTGGCGCAATCCCTTCGGCGACGGCAAGAGCGGGCTCAGGATCGTGGACCTCCTGATCGGCCGCTGAGGCCGGACCGCCTCTTCGGCGCCGCGCGCCGCCGCGAGCGCCGCGCCCTCCCGGCGCCCGGCGCCCAGGCGAACGCCTTCATCATCACGCGCCCGCGGGCGTCGAACCCCACGCCCTCGCGCTCGAGGCGCATGCGCTGGGTGAGCGCGCCGTCGGGCGAGAGACGCGCCAGGGTGAGCCGCCCGCCCGCGCCCACCACGCGATGCCACGGGAGCGGCGCTCCCTCGCGCAGCGCGTACAGCGCGTAGCCCGCGAGGCGCGGCGCGTGGGGATAGCCCGCCAGGGAGGCGACCAAGCCGTAGGTCGCCGCGCGACCGCGCGGGATGCGGCGCACCACGGCGTAGATCCGGGCGTAGGCGCTCGCGGCGCGCCCGGCCCGAGCGCTCCCCGGGCGCAGCGCCACGACGCTCGCCGTGCGGCGTCCGGCCTGTGCGCTCTCAGGGCGTGGAGCGGCCCCGCCCGCCGCGCCGCGCGCGCGCGTCACGGCTGCGCGACGCGCAGCGACTCCTGCGCGCGCTTCAGCTTCTCCAGCGTCTCCTCGAGCTGCGCGAGGCGCGTCCGCTCGCGCTCCACGATCTCCGCGCGCGCCTTGCGCAGGAAGTCCTGGTTCCTGAGCTTCTTCTTCACGCCCTCGAGGTCGTCGAGCAGGCGGGCCGCCTCCTTGGCGAGCCGGGCGCGCTCCCCGTCCACGTCGATCAGCCCGGCGAGCGGCAGGAACACCTCGGCCCCCGCCACGACCGCCGAGGCCGCGACCTTGGGCCGGGTGCCGTCGCGCGAGACGGTGAGCGACTCGATGCGGGCGAGCGGCAGGATCTGGTCGCGCAGCCGCTCCACCAGCTCGAGCTGGGCCGCATCGCCGCGCACCACCACGGGCACGCGCCGTCCGGCCGGCAGGTTGCACTCGGTGCGCAGGTTCCGCACCGCCACCACCAGCGCCTGGACGAACTCGATCTGGCGCTCGGCGTCGGCGTCGAGCCACGCACGCTTGGCGGTCGGCCAGGCCGCGAGCGCCAGGGTCTCGCCCTCGTGCGGGATCGCCTGCCAGATCTCCTCGGTCACGAACGGCATGAAGGGGTGGAGCAGGCGCAGCACGCCGTCCAGCACCTTCCACGCCACCCAGCGCGCGGCGCGCCGCGCCTCGGGGTCGGCGTCCTCGGTCCAGCGCGGCTTGGCGAGCTCCAGGTACCAGTCGCAGTACTCGTTCCAGGTGAAGTGGTAGAGCGCGTTCGCGGCCTCGCTCAGCCGGTAGGTCTTGAGGCAGCGGGTCACGTCCTTCACCGCGTTCGCGAAGCGCGACAGGATCCAGCGGTCGGCGAGCGAGAGCGAGAGCTGGCTCTCGCGCACCTTGGACAGGTCCTCGTCCCCGAGCCGCAGCGAGACCAGGCGCGCGGCGTTCCACACCTTGTTGGCGAAGAAGCGGCCGGTCTCGATGCGCTTCTCGTCGAACAGCAGGTCCTGCCCCATGGGCGTGAGGTAGATCATGGTGAAGCGCACCGCGTCGGCCCCGTAGCGGTCCATCATCGCGAGCGGGTCGGGCGAGTTGCCGAGCGACTTGGACATCTTCCGCCCCTCGGCGTCGCGCACGATGCTGGTGAAGAACACGTGCGCGAACGGCGCCTGGCCCATGAACTCGTGGCCGGCCATGACCATGCGCGCCACCCAGAAGAAGATGATGTCGCTGCCCGTGACCATGAGCGCGTTGGGGTAGAAGCGCTCGAGGTCCGGGGTCTTCTCAGGCCAGCCCAGGATCGCGAACGGCCAGAGCCACGAGGAGAACCAGGTGTCGAGCACGTCCTCGTCCTGGCGCCAGCCCTCCCCCGGCGGCGGATCGGGCGACACCACGGTCTCGCCGCCGCGGTACCACACCGGGATGCGGTGGCCCCACCACAGCTGGCGCGAGATGCACCAGTCGCGGATGTTCTCGAGCCAGTGGAGGTAGACCTTCTTCCAGCGGCCCGGGAAGAGCTTGATCTGGCCCTTCTTCGCCGCCTCGATCGCGGGGGCGGCGAGCGGCGCCATCTTCACGAACCACTGCCACGAGAGGTAGGGCTCGATCACCGTGTCGGAGCGCGAGCAGCGCCCCACGGTGTGCGTGTAGGGCTCGGTCTTCTCGAGGTAGCCGGCGTCGCTCAGCGCCTCGACGATGCGCTTGCGCGCCTCGAAGCGGTCGAGCCCGCGGAAGTCGCCGGCGTTCTCGTTCATCACCCCGGCCTCGTCGATCACCACCACCGCCGGCAGCCCGTGGCGCCGCGCGATCTGGAAATCGTTGGGGTCGTGGGCCGGGGTGATCTTGACCGCGCCGGTGCCGAACTTGGGGTCCACCGCCTCGTCGGCGACCACCGGGATCTCGCGGCGCATGAGCGGCAGCACCGCCATGCGGCCGATCAGGTGGGCGTAGCGGCGGTCCTCGGGATGCACCGCCACCGCGGTGTCGCCCAGCATGGTCTCGGGCCGGGTGGTCGCCACCGAGATCGACTTGTCGGTCCCCTTGATCGGGTACCGCAGGGTCCACAGCGACCCCTGCACCTCGACGTGGTCCACCTCCTCGTCGGAGAGCGCGGTGTGGCAGCCCGGGCACCAGTTCACGATGTAGTGCCCGCGGTAGATCAGGCCCTTCTCGTGGAGCTTCTGAAACGCGAGCATCACCGCCCGCGAGTAGGCGGGATCGAGCGTGAAGCGCTCGCGCGTCCAGTCGGCCGAGACCCCGACGCGGCGAAGCTGGCGGAGGATCAGCCCCCCGTACTGCTCCTTCCACGCCCACACCTCGCGCAAGAAGGCGTCGCGGCCCAGGTCCTGCCGGCTCCGGCCCTCGTCCTCGAGCTTCTTCTCCACCACGTTCTGGGTGGCGATGCCGGCGTGGTCCATGCCCGGCACGTACAGGGTCTCGCGGCCCGCCATGCGCTGCCAGCGCAGCAGGAGGTCGCGAACCGACTCGCCCAGCAGGTGCCCCATGGTGAGCGAGCCGGTCACGTTGGGGGGCGGGATCGAGACCACGTAGGGCGCGCCCGACCCCGGGCGCGGCCGGAACACGCCGTGCTCTTCCCAGAGCGCGTACCAGCGCGATTCGACCTGGGCGGGATCGTAGGGAGAAGCGAGCGCCTCCGGATTGCCGGAGCGCAAGGTGGGCACCTCCGTGGAGAGCGCGGCGGCCAGCGCGGGCCGGATGCTTCGATCGAGCGAGGGACCGTAACACAGGGCCGGAAATGCGCTCAAACGCGCGCGATGCTAGCATGCGCCGCCATGCGAATCCGCGCGCGGCTCGCCGTCGGTTCGCGCCTCGTCCTCGGGCTCGCACTCGCCGCGGCCGTCGGCTCGCCTGCCGCTCCCGCGGGAGCGGACCCGCTCGAGTTCCTGCCGGTGGGCGACCCGATCGAGTCCGAGCTCCGGGTGCTCGACCTGCTCGATCCGGCTCCGCTGGGCGGACGCATCGCCCTTCCGCGGCTCCACACCCGGCCGCTCCAGCGGTTCGAGATCGAGGGAACCGGCGCCGCGCCCGACCTCTCCCCGCTCTACTCGATCTCGCTCGCGCGCATCGAGCGCGCGCTGGCGCGCGACGCGGTCCCCGGCTTCGCGCCGCGCGCCGGGCTCGCCTCCACGCCCCGGCTGCTCGAGCGCGACGGCGGCGACGGCACGCGGCTCGAGGCCTCCGCCGGGATCGAGGGCCGCGGCGACGTCGACCTCCACGCCTCGCGCTTCGCCAGCGGGTCCGGGCTCCACACCCGGTTCGGCGCGGCCTTCGAGCGCTGGATCGTGTTCGCGCACCTGGTCACGGGCCGCATCGAGCACGCCCGCGCGTTCGCCGACCCCATCGTCCCGGGCTCCGACCTCATCCTGCACACCGAGGAGAGCTACCTCGGCTACGCCGCGCCCTCCGGGCGTTGGGCGATGCAGCTCGGACGCAGCCGCTGGCACTGGGGGCCGGGCGAGGAGGCGGCGCTCACGCTGTCCCGGACTTCGCCCGCGCTCACCGGCTTCGCGATGCGCGGGCGGCTCCCGGCGCTGCGCCTCGACGCCTCGGCGCTCTCGGCCACCCTGCGCCCCGCGGGCGGCGAGCAGCTCGCCGTTCACCGGCTCGAGTGGCAGGCGCTGCCCTCGCTGCGCCTCGGCGTCACCGAGATGGCGCGCTACCGGTCCGAGACCTGGCAGCCGCTCTACCTGTCGGGCGTGGTGCCTTACATCCTGCTGCAGCGCATCGCCACCCAGGACGAGCCCGACTCGGCGGGCGCCAACCGCAACAACGTGGTGGCCGCCGCGGACGCCGCGTGGCGCGTCGCTCCCGGGACCCGCATCTACGGCGAGCTGCTGGTGGACGACCTCCAGGCCCGCACCGGCAAGGTGCCCAACAAGCTCGCGTTCCAGCTCGGGCTCGAGGGCGCGGGACCGCTGGGGCGCACGCGGGTGACGTGGGGCACGGAGTACACGCGGCTCTCGCGCTTCGTCTACACCTCGTTCTTCGGCCGCACCTTCGAGGCTCAGGGCCGGCCGATCGGCTTCTTCACCGGTCCCGACGCCCGGCGCGTGCGGGTGCGCGGCGGGTTGGATCTGGGCGCGGACTGGCAGGTGCGCGCGGCGGGCGCGCTCACCGACCAGGGCGAGAGCGGCCTCGACCAGCCCTTCGTCCCGGGCTCGCCGCGCGTCGAGTCGCTCGATTTCCTGGGCGTGATCGAGCGCACCCGCGAGCTCGAGCTGGGCGTGCGCTGGTGGCCCGCGAGCGGCGTGGACATGGCGCTCGCCGGTGGCTACCGCTGGATCGACAACCAGGCCCACATCGAAGGCCGCGACGACCGCAGCGCGTTCGGCTCGCTCGAGCTCAGGCTCACGCGCTGAGCGGGCCGGCGCTCACGGCCTGGATGACGGAGCGGGCGCCTCAACTGGTTCCGGAACCCGTTGGCCCGCCCTGTCCGGGGTGAGGGCCTGGCGCGGGAGAGGCCGGAACGCCGTGAAACGCGGCCGGCACGTCCAGGCGCAGCCGCCTACTTGCCCGACTGCTCGCGCGCCCAGGCCACGGTCTTCTCGAGCCCCTCGCGGAATCCGACGCGTGGCGTCCACCCCAGCACGGTGCCGGCGCGGGTGGCATCGAGGTAGATGCGCTGCACCTCGCCGGGCCGGGGCGCGTCGTGGATCGCCTCGCCCTCGAAGCCCAGGATCGACTTGAGCTCGGTGAAGATGCGGTTCACGGAGACCCCGAGGCCGCTGCCGATGTTCACGGTCTCGCCGCTGCCGCGGTCGAGGGCCAGCACGTTGGCCTCGACGATGTCCCCGACGTAGACGTAATCGCGGAGCTGCTCGCCGGTGCCGAAGATCCGCGGGCGCTTCCCTTCCAGCATGAGGCCGATGAAGATCGCGTTCACGCCCGCCTCGCCGTGCGGGTTCTGGCGCGGGCCGTACACGTTGGGATAGCGCAACACGGTGTAGTCGAGGCCGTGGAGGAGCTTCCACAGGTACAGGTAGTGCTCGAGCGCGTGCTTGCTCGCGCCGTAGGGCGACTCGGGGTTGACGGGGTGGTCCTCGGTCGCGGGGAGCTGCCGGCCCTCGCCGTAGAGCGCCCCGCCGGTCGACGCGTAGAGGAACTTGCGCACGCGATGGCGCGTGCAGGCGCGCAGCAACTCGAGCCCGCCGAGGAGATTGACCCGCGCGTCGTGGACCGGATCCTCGACGGACTTGCGCACATCGATCTGGGCGGCGTGGTGGCTCACCACCTCGGGCCGCCACTCCCCCACGCAGCGATCGACCGCGCCGGCGTCGGTCACGTCGGCCTGGACGAAGCGCGCGGCGCGCGGCACGAACTCGCGGAACCCGGTGGAGAGGTTGTCGAGCACCGCGACCTCGTGGCCGAGCGCGAGGAAGCGGTCCGCCACGTGCGAGCCGATGAAGCCCGCGCCGCCCGTCACCAGGATTCGCATGGCAGCCTCTCGTGCATGGGTTGGAGTCGAGCCCCCGTGGAACTCGCGAGCGGGCGGCGCATCAGGCGGCGATCCGGCCGCCTGGCTCGGCCCGCTCCGGCAACCACTCGCGCAGCCTGCCCTTCATGGCGGCAGGACGATGGCGCTCCGCCACCTCGCGGGCACGCGCGATCGCCGATACGACATCGGCGCCGCGAACGAGCGCGCGCTCGAGGGCGCCGGAGAGCCCCACGCCCTCGCCGCCCGCGGCGCACCCCTGCGCGGCGAGCCAGCGCCGCAGCGCGTCCGCCGGCGCTCCGGGCCCCGCCACGATCGCGGGCGCGCCGGAGTCGAGGACGCGCAGCACCAGGGTGGCGGCGAGCGAGGCCGCGGCCGGAAGCACGACGGCGGCAGCGGCGCGGAACCACGAGACCGCGGCCGGCCCCGGTGCTTCGCCGGCGAAATGGACCCGCACGCCGACTCCGAGCGCGCGCGCGATCCGCTCCAGCTCCGGATCCGGATCGGCGAGCACGACCATCTCCAGCCCGCTTCGCCCGCGCGCGGCGCGCGCGAAGGCTTCGAAGATCTCGCGGCCCGCGTGGGGCGCGAGGGGGATCGGCGCGAGCACGTAGTCGCCGTCCCAGAGCGGAGCGCCCTGCCGCCCGCGCGGCGGGTCCACGATCGCGCCCTCCAGCGCATCGAGCATGAGCGCACGCGGGGCGTCGGGCGCCGCGCGGTCGCCGGAGGAGCCGTGCGGGGACGCCCCGGCGCCGAGCGCGGTGGGCCACCAGCGCATGTCGAGGCCGGGGGGCAGGGAGCGCGCGAGCGCTACGGGCGGCGCCCCCGAGGCGACGAGCGCGACGGAGAATCGGGCCCGCGCCAAGGCGGCGCGCGCGGCGTCGCGGAGCCCGGCGGCGTCGGCGACCCACTGCACGCTGCCTCCCGCGCCGGAGCGGGCCGAGGGCCCCGCGACCACGAGAGCGTGCGCGGAGAAGCCGGCGTCGTGCAGCGCGGCGAGCCGGGCGCGAGCGTCGTCGGCGGACGAGCCGACGGGATCGAGCGACTCGATCAGGAGGACGCCGGGGCCCTTCATCCGCGGGCGATCGGTTGCGCGACCTGGCCCCGGCTCCGCGCGCGAAGCCGCCGCATCCACATCAGGAAGCGGAGTCGCTCGCGGACCTGGGGGTCGCAGTCCAGCACGACGGGATCGGGACTCTGCGCGGCGTCGGCGACGGCGGCAGCGGGCGCCGGCGCGAGCGCGGGAGTGGACGAGAGGGTTGGCGTTGGCGCCGGCGCGAGCGCGGGAGTGGACGAGAGCGTGGGCGCCGGCGCGGGCGCGGATGCAAGCGCAGGCGCCGCCGCCGTCGCGACATCGTGCCGCGGAGCGCGGGCGGGCTCATCCGCGAGCGACTCGACCGTCGCGGGCTCGGCGATCGCGGGCTCGGACGTCGCGGGCTCGGCGAGTGCGGGCTCGGCGAGCGCGGGCTCGATGCCGGCGAGCGCGGCACCGAGGCGCTCGGAGAGCCGCCGGGCGGGCTTCGATTCCGGCCCGTCCGGACCCACCCACCAGCCGGTCATGAGCCGCCCCGCGAGCGCGCTTCCCACCTCGCGCGGCGCATCCGGATCGAGCGCGAGCACGACCCGCACGAAGTGGAGCCGCGCCTGCTCGAGCAGGCCGTCGAGCGGGAACCACGACCGCGCCGGCGACCGGCCGCCGTGCGCCAGCACGAACAGCCCCGCGACGCCGCCGTTCTGCACCACGCCGAGCAGCGGGAGCTCTCCCCGCATGCATTCCTGGAAGCCCAGATGGGGTCGGGCGCCGAACGAGTCGTGGAGCCGGAGGTGGCGGGCGCCATCGATCACCAGCACGCGCTCGCCGCCCGCGGCCAAGCGCGCCGCCATCTCGCGCACGGCGGAGGCGACCGCGCGCGGGGAGAGGCCGCTCACGACGTGGAGCCACGTATCCACGGTGACCGATCTCCGCGGCGCGACCGCCGCGATCTCCTCGCCGGTCTCGCTCCGGATCTGCCGCAGCATCGCCTCAAGCCGCGAGCGCCGCACGCGCGCCGCGATCCACGAGGTCGGCGCGGCGACGAGCAGCACCGCGAAAACACCCGCGAGCGCGAGCAGGGCCCACTGCGAGGCCACCGGCCGGGCGGGCTCGAGCCCCGGTCCGGAAGCCGCGAACGCCGCGACCACGGCCGGATCGGGAACGATCCGCTCGGCGGCCAGGGCGTGCCCGGGCGTGACCCGCGCGATCAGCTCGCGCTCGAGGCCTTCCATCGGCGTCTCGAGCACCTCCGCGATGGATTCCAGCTCCGCGGCGCGGCGCCCCCAGGCGCTCCGCCAGGCCGCGGTTGCGACCTCGGGCGCACCGCCCGATCCGGCCCGCGCGAAGAGCAGGGCCCGCGCCGTCAGGGCCTCGCGATCGAGCGCCAGGGCCAGCCCGCGGACGTCCGACGCGAGGGCCAAGTGCGTGACCTCGTGCCCCGCGGGGCTCGGCCCGCGGTCGAGCGCCACGGAACCCGCGGCGCGGTCCGCCGGGGCGCCCGACGAAGGGGACAGGGCCGCGCGCCAGGCTTCGGCGAAGCCGCGCAGCAGCGCCGCGCATTCGGCCGTGGGCGAGAGCGTGAAGGCCGGGCCGCGCAGCAGCCCGGCGGCCCAGCGCGCGCGGTCGGGGTCGCGGCGCTTCACGAGCTTCGGCGACCGGGCGAGGCGGGCGAGCCCGAGCTCGCGGGCCAGCTCCTCGGCGGCCTCCGGGGTCGGGGCGCGCGCGACCAGGAAGGTGCCGGGCCCGCCGGTCTCGAGCGCGGCGCCGGCGGCGGTGCGCGGGCCGTGAGGCCACTCGCGCGCCGCGGGCGGCGGCCCGGTCCACGGGATGCGCGCCTCGTAGAGCGGCAGGAGATCGGGCGCGATGCGCGGTCCGACCGTCATCCCGAGCGGAGCGCCCGCGAGCACGGCGGCCGCGACCCAGGCCACGATCGAGCCGCGCCGGCCTCCCGGCGTGCCGGGCTTCCATTCCCTGGAGCCGAGATCCTGGGCGCTCATGGGTGACGAGTGTGAGGATTCCTCTCGGGAGAGAGACGCGCGCCCGCGCAACTTAGCCAGCGCGGGCGAGCGGGGTCAAGCCCGGCGTTCCGCGGCGCGCGCGCCAACCCGCTCACCGTGTAGCGCCGGCGCGCGCCGCGCGGCGCTCGGCGACCGGGAGCGTGAAGTAGAAGGTGCTCCCCTGGCCCGGCGTGCTCTCGACCCAGATCCGGCCGGTGTGCTGCCCGATGATGGCCTTGCAGATCACGAGGCCGAGCCCGGTGCCGCCGGCCTTGCGCGTGGCGGAGGAGTCCACCTGCGAGAACTTGCGGAACAGCTTGGGCAGGTCGCCCGGCAGGATGCCCTCGCCGTGGTCGCGCACGCCGATCCGGACCGCGTCCTCCCAGGGCTCGGCCGTGATCTCGATACGGCCGTTGAGGGGCGAGAACTTGGCGGCGTTGGAGAGCAGGTTGGTGAGCACCTGCGCGATCCGGATCGAGTCCAGCATCAGCTCGGGAAGGTCGGGCTCGAGCTTGAGCTCGAGCTGGATGCGGCGCTCCTCGAGCATGGTGCGCATGTGGTGCACCGCCTGCTGCAGCACCGGCTCGAGCCGCTGGCCTTCGATGTTCATCGGCATCGACTCGGACTCGAGCTTCGAGAAGTCGAGGATGTCGTTGATCAGCACCAGCAGCCGCTCGGCGTTCGCGTGACCGATGGTCAGGAGCTTGGCCTGCTGCTCGTTGTTCTGGAAGTAGCGGTCGTCGCTGAGCAGCTCGATCGCGCCCTTCACCGAGGTGAGCGGCGTGCGGATCTCGTGCGAGACCACCGCCACGAACTCGGACTTGAGGCGGTCCAGGCTCTTGGTGTGCTCGTAGAGCTGCGAGTTGTGCACCGCGATCGCCACCTGCGAGGCGTAGAGCGCGAGGAAGCCCTCGTCGTCCGCGCTGAACCCCCCGGGCTTGTTGGCCACCACCAGCACGCCGATGGTCTTGGCCTCGGTCACCAGGGGAAGCGCCATCAGGTTCGCCACCGTCATGTCCGGCAGCCCGGGCAGGACCGGCGGCGGCTCGCCGCCGAAGGTGCGGCGCACCGGGCGAGGATCGGAGGAGGTGAGGCCGAGCGTCTGCTCGGCCTCGACGAAAGGGGCGACGCCCTCGCCACGGTTCGCGATCTCGACGCCGTGCGCGGCGTCGAGATGCAGCCGCTCGGTCTCCAGATTGCGCAGGTAGACCAGGGAGAGCGGCGCGCCGGCCAGCTCGGCGGCCTTGGCGCAGATGAGGTCGAGGCGCGGGGCGAGCTCGAGGTTGGCGCTCACCTCCTTGCCCACGTCGTAGAGCTTCGTCATCTGCCAGGTGGCGAGGCGGACGCGCTCGCGCAGCTCCTGCTCGTGGTGCTGCAGGATCTCGTTCTTCTGGCGCAGCTCCCCCACCAGGCGGCGGTTGATGGCCTTGAGGCGCCGGTTCGCGATGCCGCGCTCGACGATCTTCTGCACGTCGTCGAGGTCGAAGGGCTTGGTGACGTAGTCGTAGGCGCCCTGGCGGAGCGCGTCGATCGCGGTGGATGCCGAGGCGTAGCCGGTGACCACGATCACCGCGACCTCGGGATCGACGCGCTTGGCGAAGCGCATGACCTCGAGCCCGGAGAGCCCCGGCAGGTTGATGTCGGTGAGCACGATGTCGGGCTTGATCTCGGGGATGAGGCGCACCGCCTCCTCCCCGCTCAGCGCCACGGACAGGGCGTAGCCCTCGCCCGAGAGGAACTCGCGGAAGACCTCGACCACCGAGGGCTCGTCGTCCACCACCAGCACCCGCGCGGGCTCGAGCGCATCGGGCTCGCCGCCCGGGATCAGGCCGCCGTCCGAGGCCGCGGCCGGGGGCGAAGGATCGATCCGGACGTCCATGGGATCAGTGGGTGTGCGGGAGGTCGGGGACGGCGACGCGCCGCCGCCCCGACTTGCGGGCCACGGAGATCGCCTGATCGAGCTGGCTCATGAGCTCGAGGGGCTCCATCCCGTCGCGCGGGCCCGAGGCGGCGGCCGCCGAGGCGCTCACCCGTCCCACGCGCGCGAAGCGGTGCTCCTCGAGCGCGCGCCGCAGCCGCTCCGCGCAGCGCTGCGCCGCGGAGGCGTCGGTCTCCGGCAGGATCACGGCGAAGTGGTCGCCGGGGAGCCGCGCGAGCACGTCGGAATCGCGCACCAGGAGCCTGAGCAGCAGCGCGGCCTCGGCCAGCACCGCGTGGGCGACCTCGTGCCCGTAGCGCTCGCCGAGCGCCGCGAAATGGTCGATGTCCACCAGCAGCACGCCGAGCGGCAGCCCGTGGCGCCGCGCGCGCGACAGCTCCTCCCCGAGCCGGGTCTGGAAGCCGCGGGCGTCGGGCAGTCCGGTCACGGGATCGCGCCCCGGCTGGCTGCGCAGGCGCTCGAGCTCGATGCGCGCGCCGACCGCGGCGCCGAGCGCGCCGGCGGCGGTGCGCACCAGCCCGAGCTGCGCCGGGTGCCAGCGCCGGCCGGGACGGGCCTTGAGGTCGAGCGTGCCCACCCGCTCGCTGCCGCGGAAGAGCGGCACGCTCACGCAGTCGCGCAGGTCGCCGGGCGCGCTGCGCCAGGTGCCGCACGCGATCCACGGCTCGATCACGCCGCCGCCGCCGAGCGCGTGGAGCGCGACCGCGTCGCAGTCGAACGCGGCGCGCAGCGAGTGGATCGCGCGCTGGAGCGCCCGCGGATCGGCCGAGCCGCCGAGCAGCGCCTCGCACGCGGCCCACAGCGAGCGCGAGGCGCGGCGCCGCTCGAGCACGCCGGAGTGGACGCCGGCGCCCGCGCGCGCCTCGTCGCTCCGGCGCACCGCGTCGTCCGCGTCGTCCGGAACCGGAGGCTGCGGGAGATCGGCCGGCACGTCAGGCGGCCCGGGACGCAGGGTCCGGCCCGGCGAGCGCGCTCCGGGCCTCGCGGAGGCGCCCGATCGCGTCGTGGATTCGTTGCGACTCACGGATCACGACCTCCAGTCGCTCCTTCACCCCCGGCTGCTGGGCGGCGGGGCCGCGCTCCAGGAGCTGGGCGTTTCCCCGGATGCCCACCAAGGCGTTGTTCACCTCGTGGTACAGCGAGAGGACCTGGACGAGCTGCTCGTTCCATGCCCGCTGCGCCGTCCACCACTCGGCGATCGCCGCGCGCAGCGCGGCCGCGCCCTCCGGGTTCCCGGCCTCCAGCGACGCGAGCCCGGCCCGCAGGCGGTCGTGGAGCGCGGCGAAGGAGGGAGCCTTGAGGGTCTCCGCGCCGCGCGTCGGGCTCACGCCGCCTTCTCCTCGAACAGCGCCTTCTGCAACCGCAGCCGGAGCCGCGCCATGGCGCGGGTGTGGACCTGCGAGACCCGCGACTCGGAGATGCCGAGCGCGCGCCCGATCTCCTTCAAGGTGAGGTGCTCGTAGTAGTAGAGCGCGACCACCAGGCGCTCCTGCTCGGGGAGCTGGTCGAGCGTGCGCAGCATGACCACCCGGGTCTGATCGTCCTCGAGCCGGGATTCGACGTCGGCGACGTTGGGGTCGGGCAGGTAGTCGGCCAGGGTCGTGGGCTCCTGGTCCTCGCCCGAGCGGCTCTCGTCCAGCGACACCAGCACCGCGCCGCGCACGTGGTCGAGCAGCCGGTAGAAGTCGCCGCGCGTCATCTTCATCTCGCGCGCCACCTCGTCCTCGGAGGCCGCGCGCCCCAGGCGCTGGTCGAGCCGGCGCGTGATGCCGTCCAGGTTACGGGCCTTGCGGCGCATGGAGCGCGACACCCAGTCGAGCGCGCGCAGCTGGTCGAGCACCGCGCCCTTGATCCGCCACACGGCGTAGGTCTCGAACTTCACGCCCTTCCTGGGATCGAACTTGGCGTGCGCGTCGAGCAGCCCGAGCACTCCGGCCGAGTAGAGGTCCTCGTGATCCACGTTGCGGGGCAGGGTGACCGCGACCCGCTCCACCACGTGGCGGACCAGCGGCGCGAAGCGCTTGAGCAGGTCGTCCTTGGAGTAGGTCACCGGCGCCGGCGGAGGCGGCACCAGGCGCAGCGCGGGACGTCGCGACGCCGGTCGGGCGGGGGGGGCGGATCGGGCGGTGTTCGAGGCGGCGGCACGGGGCATCGATGGACTCCTCTCTCAGGCTTCCAGCCGTTGGGGCTGGTCGCGCTCGAGTGATGGCTCCGGGGGAAGGACGGTGTTCCACAGGCGCTCCGCGATCGCGCGGTAGGCCGCGGCCGCGGGCGAGTTGGGGAAGGCAGCGAGCACCGGCTCCTGGAGACGCACGGAGCGCGGGATCGTGGGATCGAGGGGGACGGGCTCCCAGGCCTCGAGCTCCATCCGCAGGAAGCGGCGCGCCACGAGGGCGATCCGGTGTGCGGTCTCCTCCGCCTCCTCGGCGCTCCCCGCCATGTTGACGAGCAGGTGGGGCGCGGTCCTGAGGCCCTGGTGGTGGAGCAGCTTCATCAGGCCGTAGGCGTCGGAGAAGGCCGGCATCTCGGGCGTGGTGACCACGAGGTCGAGGTCCGCGGCCAGGCACAGCGAGGTCACCGGGCGCGAGATGCCCGAGGCGGTGTCGATCAGCATCAGGTCCGCGTCGGTCTCGAGCTGCGTCAGGCCGCGCAGCAGGGACTCGAGGCGCACGTCGTCGAGGTCGGCGAGCTCGGGCGCGCCCGAGGCGGCGGGGACCAGCGTCACGCCCTTGGGGCCGCGCACCACGATCTCCTCCAGGGTCTTCTCCCCCGCCAGCACGTGCGAGAGGTCGTGGCGCGGGTGGACCCCGAGCAGCAGATCGAGGCTGGCCTGCGCAAAGTCGGCGTCCACGAGCAGCACGCGCGCGCCGCGCTCGCCCAGCGCCACGGCCAAGTTCGCGGCCAGCGTGCTCTTGCCCACTCCGCCCTTGCCGCTCGCGATCACCACCACCGGCACGTGCGGGCGGCTCCAGCGCGCGGGGTGGGTGGACTCCGGGCCGGGCCGGCCGGTCCCCGCCACCACGCGCAGCGCCCTGCGGGCACCGCGCGGGGGGGTCGCGGGGGCCAGGGCCTTCAGCGAGTTCGCGCGCCGGGCCACGAGGACACTCCGAGGTTGGGGCGGCGTGCGACCGCCGCGTCAGACAGCGAGAGCAGCGCGCCGAGGAAGCTCCAGAACCTGATCTGCTCGCCGCAGCGCGCGAGCGGCTCGGCGAGGCCGAGGCGCTCGAGCCGGCGGCGCTCGCCGGCCAGGCTCGCGAGCGCCATGTCGATGCGGTCGCGGCGGCCGCCCTCGCCCCGCGGCATCTCGCGGCGTGGATCGGCGCTGGCGGTGAGCGGGGCGTGGTGCACGGTCAGATCCTCCGCAGCCGGGGCTCGGAGACGGCGGCCCGGCCCGCGACCGAAGGGCGCGCGCTCCGCCCGCCCCTGCGCGCCGCGAGCGCCAGCGCGGCCATCACGGCGCGGAAGGTGCGCAGCACGTGGCGCGCGGGAACGCCGAGCACCTGGGCCGCCTCGTCGGGCGTGAGACGCTCGAGCAGGAAGACCGCGAGCACGTTGCGCTCGTGATCGCCGCAGCGCTCGAGCGCCAGGCGGATGCGCCCGCGGCCGGGCGCGGTCGCGGTCAGCGCGCGCGCGGCCTCGGCGGCGAGCCGCGGGGTGCGGGGGGGGCGCGGGGCGGGAGCCTTCACGCCACGGCGCTCCGTGCGCGCCGGCGCCGGCGCCCCTGCGCGGCCGCGAGCGCCTGATGGACCGAGCGCCGGAGCGCGTCGATCGCGAACGGCTTGGGGAACCAGTGCGCGACCCCGGCGCGCGCCAGGTCGCTCTGCACCTCGGGGCCTCCGTCCGCGGTCATGATGATCACGGGCTGGGCGTGCGGCCCGCGGCGCAGCTTGCGCGCCAGCTCGAGCCCGCTCATCCCGGGAAGGTGGAGCGCTGCGATCACGAGGTCGCTGCTCCGGCTCTGCAGCCACGCCCAGGCATCCTCGCCGCTGGCGAAGGTGTCGGTGGTGAAGCCGTCCTCCGTCAGCCCTTCGGCCAGAGCCCACGAAGTGCTGGGCTCGTCTTCGACGATGAGGATGTGCGGCATGGCGGGGCTCTCCGTGTGGGGTCCGGAGCCCCAAGTTGCAGTCTGCGTGCCAGCGAATGGCAGGATGCGGGTGGGATCGGCCGCGGCGCGCCGCGACGCCGGCCGGACTTCAGACCGGATCGAGGAGACGCGGGCAGTGCGTTCTGCTGAGCGGAGTTAGCGGCGCACGCAAAACCGAGGCCCGGCGCAGTCACCGCCGCCGGCCCCACGGAGCTGGGTGAAACGCGACAGCGGAGCGGGGGGCGGGCTGCAATTCGCCTGCCCAACCTCGTTGCGCCCCGCCAGAACGCACGAATGGTTCCTGGTCGGCGCTTCCCCGGACGCGGCGCGTCCCGGGAGGGGGCGCTTCCTGCGGAGGGACCTACGGAGCGGGCGGGCCCTCGGCCTCCTCAGCATCGTCCTCCAGGGCGAATTCCTTGAGCTTCGTCCGCAGGGTCTGCCGCGAGATGCCGAGCAGCTGCGCGGCGCGCGTCTTGTTCCCGTCGCACACCACGAGCGCGTGCTCGATCGCCAGCATCTCGATCTCGGCCAGCGGGCGCACCACGCCCGGCGGGAACGGCGCGGGCTGCGACGAGCCGTTCGCCTGGGACTTGCGCCGCGTGAGCTCGGAGGGCAGGTGCTCGAGCCGGATCTCTTCCTCGGCCTCGAGCAGCAGCACGCGCTCGATCACGTTCTTGAGCTCGCGCACGTTGCCGGGCCAGGCGTAGTCGAGCATGGACTTGAGCGCGTCGGGATGGAGCCGGGGCGTGGGCCGCCCCAGCTCGCTGCAGAAGCGGAGGATGAAGTGGTCGGCCAGGAGCGGGATGTCCTCGACCCGCTCGCGCAGCGGCGGCATCGAGATCGGGACCACGTTGAGGCGGTAGTAGAGATCCTCGCGGAACTTGCCCTCGGCGACCGCGCGCGGCAGGTCGCGGTGCGTGGCCGCCACCACCCGCACGTCCACCGCGATGTCGGCGTGCCCTCCGACGCGCCGGAAGGTGCGGTGCTCGAGAACGCGCAGCAGCTTGGCCTGGAGCGCCGGCGCCATCTCCCCGATCTCGTCGAGGAACAGCGTGCCGCCGTCCGCGAGCTCGAACAGCCCCTTCTTGAAGCGCTTGGCGTCGGTGAACGCGCCCTTCTCGTGCCCGTACAGCTCGCTCTCGAGGAGCTGCTCCGGGATCGCGCTGCAGTTGAGCTCGATGAACGGCCCCTGGGCCCGCGGGCTGTGCGCGTGGAGGAAGCGCGCCATGAGCTCCTTGCCCGCCCCGGTCTCGCCCTGGATCAGCACCGTGGCGGAGCCGCTCTGGCCCGCTTTCTCGAGCAGCTGGAGCGCGCGCCGGTAGCCGCGGCTCTCCCCCACCATCGGCTGCTCCTTCTCGCTGCTCTTGCGCCAGTGGTCCACCTCGCGCTTGAGGCGGGCGTGCTCGAGCGCGCGCCGGATCACGACCTCGAGGTGTTCGAGGTAGGGCGGCTTCTTCTCGATGAAGTCGTAGGCGCCGAGGCGGGTGGCGCGGACCGCGTGCTCCACGCCGCCGTGGCCGGTCAGCATGATCACGGGCAGGGTGGGGTCCTCCTCGCGGATCTTGCGCAGCACCGCGAGGCCGTCCTCGTCGCCGAGCTTGAGGTCGAGCAGCACCACGTCGGCGCCGCGCTCGCGCAGCTGCTCGAGCGCCTCGCGGCCGTCGGCGGCCTCGAGCGGCACCAGGCCCGAATCGCGGGCCCACTCGCCGAGGCTGAAGCGCAGCGAGCGCTCGTCGTCAACGATGAGCAGCGTGTGCGCGGTCTGAACGTGGGTCGGGCTGTCGTCTTTCGCCATGTCGCTTCTCCACGGGGAAGTTCAGCAGCACGGTGGTGCCGTGGCGCTCGCGGCTCAGCACTTCGATGGTTCCGCCGTGCTCCTGCATGATGGTCTGGGAGATCGAGAGCCCGAGACCGGTGCCCTGCGGCTTGGTCGAGAAGAACGGATCGAACAGCTTGGCCAGCACGCCGCGCGACATGCCCGCGCCGTTGTCGGTGACGCGCACCTGCTGGTAGGTGACGCGCGGGGCGCCCTCGCGCCGGCCGGGGGCGGAAGCGCGCGCGAGGTCGGCGGCGCGCCGACCCGGCCCGCGCGGGGTGGGCCGGCGTCTCACGTTGCGGATCTCGTAGCGCAGCGCGCCTCCCTGCGGCATGGCCTGGATCGAGTTGAGCGTGACGTTGAGCAGCACCTGGGTCACGAGCCCGTCGTCAATGTAGACCGGCGCGATCCGCGGCGCCACGTCCACCTCGGCCGTGACGCCGGCCCCCGCCAGGGCGTCGCGCGACAGCTCGAGCACGCGCTCCACGCAGGCGGCGAGCGCGCAGGGCTTGAGCTCGGGCGTGCGCGGGCGCGCGTACTGGAGCAGGCTGGTCACGATGCGGTCGAGCCGCGCCACCTCGTCCAGGATCACGCGCACGAAGCGCGCGCGCTCGTCGCGGGGCTCGAAGCGCCGCAGCAGCACCTGCGCGCTGGTGCCGATGCCGGCCAGGGGGTTGCGGATCTCGTGCGCCACGCCCGCGCTCAGCTTGCCGAGCGTGGCGAGCCGCTCGTGGCGGCGCAGCTCCTCGCGCAGGCGCCGGGACTGGGTCAGGTCCCGCAGCGTGAGCACCGTCCACGGCGGCCGGCCGAGGCGGTAGCTGCGCACCAGCACCGGGACCTCGCTGCCGTCGCGCGCCACCAGCACGCCTTCGCGCTCGCTGCGCACCGAGTTCCGGGTCTCGGCGAGCAGGTCGTCGTGGACCCCCGCGGTGCGCAGCAGGCGCGACGCGGGCTGGCCGCGGGCCTGCGCCTCGCTCAGCGAGAGCAGACGCAGCGCGGGGCCGTTGATGCGCTTGAGGCGCGCGCTCGGGTCGAGCAGCAGCACGCCGGTCTCGGCGTCCTCCATGAGCGCCCGCGCCAGCGCTTCGGGCGAGGGTCCGCGGGGCCGGTTGCGGGTCGAGGCGCCTGTCATGGGTGCGCGCAGTATAGCAGCGGCGCGGAGCGTCGAGCGGGCGCGCCGGTGCGGATGCGGGTCCGCATCGCGCGCCGGTGGTTCAGCGGCGGCGCAGCTCCTGCAGGACGGCGTCCGCGAGCGAGGCGCGGACCTCGCCGCGATCGTAGAAGCCGGTGGCGATGCGCGCCTGGGCGGCCATCACGCGCGACCAGCGCACGCCATACTCCTGGGAGGAAGCCACCGCGGCCGTCCCGTTCGCGGATCCCGGAGCCCGCCGGAGCGGGATCGGCAGGATGCGCGCCGCAGCCGCGGCCAGCGCCTGGCGCGGGCGCTCGGCGAGACTCGAATCAACCCGGCGCGGCACGGTCCTTCTTCTCGGCCTCGCGTGGCGCGGGTGCTTCGGGAGCTGTCTTGTTGATCCGTTGCGCACGACGGTTCTCTTCCTGGATGCGGGCATAGATCTCTTCCCGGTGCACCTTGACTTCGGGCGGAGCTTCGATCCCCAGCTTCACCTGTCCCGAGCGCACTTCGAGCACGGTGATCTTGACCGAGTCTCCGATCCGAATGTTCTCTCCTAACTTCCTTGTTAGGACCAGCATGCTGAAGCTCCCTCCGCGCAGGCGCCCGGGTGAGTCTCACCCGATGGACAGACAGCGTATCGGCAAGAACTACTAGTCACTTAAGCGCCAGAATAGCCGCATTCCCGGTGGCACTCCAGAGGGGAGTGGAGCTTGACTCCCGCGGAGCCCCTGTTAGCCTGCTCGCGGCGTTGAACCCGGAGGCAAGCATGCACCAGGGATGGTCCGGATCGCTCCCGGCGTGGCTCCTGGTTCCGGCGGCCGCGGTGCTGGCGTTGTCGGCGCTCAGCCTGCCGCGCCAGCCGTACACCGGGCTGATGCTGCAGTCGGATCGCGTGGCGGGCGTGGTGCCCGGCAGCCCCGGCGACCGCGCCGGCCTCCTGCCGGGCGACCGGCTGAGGCCCGTCCCCCCCTCCCGCACCGGGCCGGCCGCGCGCTTGGGCCCGCTCGCCGGCGCTTCGCCCGGCGTGCCGCTGCCGCTCGAGCGCCGCGCCGACGGCGGGGAGTGGCGGCGGGTGTGGCTCGTCCCCGAGCCGTTGCCCGACGGCGAGCGCCGCATGATGGCGGCCGAGCTCGCCGTGTGCGCGGGCTTCGTGCTGCTCGCCGGAGTGGTGTGGAGCGAGCGCCGCGACCGGCTGACCCGCACGTTCCTCCGGCTCTGCCTGGCCTTCGCATGGCTCGTGATGCCCACGCCGCTCTGGCCCTCGGCGTGGGCCGGGGCCGCCTGGCAGGTGGTGTACTCGGGCATCACGCTGTTCCTGCCCGCGCTCTTCATCCAATTCTTCGCGCTCTTCCCCGAGGGCGGCGCGCGCGGCGGGCGGGTCACGGCCCTGGTGCGGGTGGGCTACGTCGTGGCCGCGCTGCTGTTCGCGGCCTCGCTGCTCGAAGTGGCGTGGCCGCCGGATTCTCCGCGTGTGACGCGCGCCCTCGAGATCCTCCAGGGCGCGGCGGCGGTGTGGTTCGGCGCCGGGCTGGCGCTGGCGCTCGCGCTGTTCGCCGGCTCCTACCTGCGGGCCCGCTCGCCCGACGCGCGCCGGCGGCTGCGCGTGGCGCTCGCGGGGACGCTGCTCGGCGCCGGGCCGCTCGCGGCCCTGATCCTGTTCCGCAACCTGGCGCCCGGGATCCCGCTCCCGGGCGAGCGCTGGGCGGTGGTGCTCACCCTGCTGGTCCCGGCGTCGTTCGCGTGGGCGGTGGTGGCCCACCGCATCTTCGACTTCCACGTCGCGCTGCGCGCCGCGTCGGTCGGGCTGGGGCTCGCGGGCGTGGGAGGCGTGGCGTGGCTGGGCGGCGAGTGGATCGCGCGCCACTGGGGCACGCGGCTCGGAGCCGAGGTCGAAGGGCTCTCGCTGGCCGGGATCGCGGTGCTCGCGGCGGTGCTGGGACCGGTGGGCACCTGGATGCGCGGGCTCAACGCGCGCTTCGAGCGCGACGCCGGCGCCGCCTCGCTCGGGGCGTGGGCGGTGCGCGAGGATTCCGCCGGCAGCGACGCCGAGGAGCGCATCCTGCGCGCCGCCTGCCGCGCGCTCCACGAGGCGCTCCGGCTCGACGGCTGCAGCGCGCTGGCGCTCGAGCGCGGCGCGGTGCGCGCGGTCGCGTCCACGGGCGGCGCGGCGCCGGGAGCACTCGACCCCGGGCTGCTCGGGCTCCTCGACGGCGGCGGCGCGGTCGCGGTGGACGACGCGCGCCTGCTCGGGACCGCCGCCGCGCTCGAGCGCTCGGGCGTGCGCTGGGTGCTGCCGGTGGGCCGCGCTCCGGCGCGCGCGCTGCTGCTGCTCGGCACGCGGCTCTCGGGCGCATGGCTGGGCCGCATCGAGGCCCGCGAGCTCGAGCGCTTCGCCGAGCACGTGGACGTGGCGCTCGAGAACGCCGAGCTGCGCCGCGCCGCGCGCACCCAGGGCGAGCTCGAGCGCGAGATGCAGGTGGCGCACGCGATGCAGGTGCACCTGCTGCCGCGGCGCGCCCCGGTCTACCCGACGCTCGATTGCGCCGCGGCCGCGATGTCGAGCGAGTCCGTGGGCGGCGACTACTACGACTTCGTCGAGACCTCGGCGCGCGACTTCACGCTCGCGGTGGGCGACGCCGCGGGCAAGGGCGTGCCGGCGGCGCTGGTGCTGGCCGGCGTGCAGGCGCGGTTCCGCGACGAGGCGCGGCGGGTGTCGAGCCCGGGGACGCTGCTCGCAGCGCTCAACCGCGAGCTGGTGGGGCTCGACCAGCCGGAGAAGTTCATGGGGCTTCTGTGCGCGCGCGTCGAGGTCCGCCCCGGCCGGGTGTGGTTCGCCAACGCCGGGCTCACCCCGCCCCTGGTCCGCCGCCGCAACGGGCGCTTCGAGGAGCTGACCGCCGGGGGCGTGCTGCTCGGGGTGAGCGGCGAGGCCACCTACCCGGACGTGTGCGTGGAGCTCGCGGCCGGCGACGTCGTGGTGCTCTACACCGACGGGCTCACCGAGGCGCGCCGCGGCGACGAGCTGTTCGGGACCGACCGGGTGCGGCGCAGCCTGGACGCCTGCGGCACGCGGCGGGCGGCCGACATCCTGGAGTGCCTGCTTTCCGAGGTGCGGGCGTTCGCCGACTGCGCGCTGGACGACCTCACCGTCGTGGTGCTGCGCCAGATCACCGAGCCCCAGCGGGGGCGCACTCCCCCCTCGCAGATTGCACTCAAGCTCCGGGCGGCGGCCGCCGATGCTTCGATGTGAGGCGGCAGGAGGCCGCCTTCCCCGCCCGCGCAGCCAACCCACGGGCGGCCGATCCATACGGTTGACCGCGTCGGAGACGCGACCCTCCCGGTTGGAGGCAGACCGTGGAATTCGGCATGATCTTCCAGATGATCGACCTGCTGTGGTGGATTCGCCGCTAAGCGCTGAGAGGGGCGCAAGAGACTAACGCACCCCCCCTCCCCTTCCCCTCCCATCGCCGCCGAGGAACCCGCCGCGGGGTCGATCCCACCCGATCCCGCGGTGGCATTTTCGAGGGGCGCCGTCGCGCGCCTCGAAAAGCTCATGGATGAGGGGCGACCTCGTCGAGCGCCGCGATCAGATCCGAGGCCAGCCCGCGTACGCGCGCCTCCACGCCGGACGAGGGTTCGCGGGCCACCTCGCGCATGAACGCTGCACCCACGACCACGGCGTCCGCGAGTCCCCGGAGCGCGCGCGCCTCGCCCGGACTGGAGATGCCGAATCCCACCGCGATCGGAAGCGGGGTGTGGCGCCGCAGCTCCGCGATCCGATCCGGCAGCGATCCGGCGAAGCCCGACCCCGCCCCGGTGACGCCGGTGCGCGCCAGGCAGTAGGCGAACCCGCGGCAGCGCGCCAGCAGCCGCGGCAGTCGCCCGGTCTCGGTCGTGGGCGCCACCAGCGTCACGGTGTCGAGCCCGGCGCGATCGCAGCAGGCCCACACCTCGGGGGATTCGTCGGGCGGCAGGTCCGAGATCAGCACCCCGTCCACGCCCGCCTCCGCCGCGGCGCGCGCGAAGCGCTCGATCCCGCCGCGCAGGATCGGGTTCAGGTAGGTCATGACCACGACCGGGACCGCCGCGGCGGTGCGGAAGCGCGCCACGACCTCGAGCACCTGCGTCACGCCGACGCCCTGGCGCAGGGCCCACTCCGACGCGCGCTGGATGTCGGGACCGTCCGCGATCGGATCGGAGAACGGCACACCCACTTCGAGGGCGAGCGCGCCCGCGTCCGCCAGCGCCCGCATCATCGCGAGCGTGACCTCGAGCGACGGATATCCGGCGGTGAGATAGGGGACGAGCCCGGTGCGACCCCGGGCAGCGGCGAACGCCGGCCCGATGCGGCTCACGCGCGGTGCGGGCTACCAGCCCCGGTCGCGAGTGAAGTAGGGCGAGGTCCCGAGCTGAAGCGGGGAGCGGACGTTCTGGTAGCGGACCTCGAACAGCGTGTTCTGGCTGGGCCGGAACGCGAAGTCGAGGCCTTCGAGGAAGAGCGACGAGCGCCCCGTGGCCTGCGGGCCAAAGGCGTTGCCGATGCCGACGCTGAGGAGCACGGGAGCGTCGAACCGGTAGCTCAGCCTCGTGACCTGCAGGGCCTGCATTCCCCCGCCCCATCCCGAGCCCACGCTTGTGATCGACGAGAGCTGGAGACGCGAGGGGTCGAGGAAGGCGAGCGGCCGGGCCAGCGCGCTGACCGGGACGCGGGGCGTGAAGACCGGGCCCGACTCGGGCGAGAGCGGGTTCGCGAAGGCGCCCGGCGCCGCGAGCGCGGCGACGAGCAGGGCGGCCGCCAGGAAGCGCTGCGGGTTGCGATGCATCGTGGAGTCGAGGCTAGGAGCCCTTGGCTTCGTTGTCAATCGTGTTCTCGCGGGCGCGCGAGTTTCGCGGCGCCGGCTGCGTGACAGAGTCTGAACGTCAGCCGCCGATCTTGAGCACGATCCGCAGCACGATCTCGTGCGTGCCGTTGGCCCCGACCTGGATCGGGACGATCAGCTCCTCGGATGTCGCGGAGGTCTCCCCTCCGGTCCCGGCCGGGCTCCTGGCCAGGCCCGGGCCCGTCAGGGACGGGCCCGGGCGCGCGCCCGGGCCCGCGAGGTTGCCGGGCTCCTCCCGGGAGGGACCGGCCGGGAACGGCTTGCGCACGGTCGACTCCGCAGGCGGCGCCGATCCGGGGCGCCGCGGGAGCGTCTCGGCCGCGGGGCCGGCTCCGGGCTCCGAGCGCGGCGTGCCGGCGCCCGGGGTGCGCAGCGCGGGCGCGGTCCGCGGCCCCGCGGGCGCCGGGCTCGCGGCTCCCGCGGCGCGCGCGGGGGGCGCGGCCGCCGGGAAATCTCCCGGCAGCTCGATCTCACGGCCGTAGTCCATGTTGCGGGCGGGCTCGCGCGGGGCCTGGGCCGGGCTCAAGCCGGCCGGCCGGGGCCGCGCGGGGCTCGCGCTCTCCGTCGCGTCCTCGGCCGGCGCGGGCCGCGCGGGCGGCGCGGGCGGCGCCACGGTGCTCCCGCTGGTGCGCCTGAGATCGCGCGTGACCTTCTCCATCAGCAGGTGCGAGATGCCGCGGAAGGTCTCGAACACGCCCTTGCCGTCCTTGGCGACCGCCTCGAAGATCGGGATCTTGCCGTCCGGGTTGAGCTCGGCGTTCAGCTCGTCGATCGAGTACACGTTGGGGAGGTCGCGCTTGTTGTACTGGAGCACCCACGGAATGTTGTCGAGGCTCAAGCCGTACTCGGCGAGGTTGGCCCGCAGGTTCGCCAGGCTCTCCTTGTTCTCCTCCATCTTGCCGACCTCGCTGTCGGCCACGAACACGATCGCGTCGCCGCCCTTCAGCACCAGCTTGCGGGTCGCGTTGTAGAACACCTGGCCGGGGACGGTGTAGAGCAGGAACCGGGTCTTGAACCCCATGATCTCGCCGAGGTCCAGGGGCAGGAGGTCGAAGAAGAGCGTGCGGTCCGACTGCGTCTTCATGCTGACCATCTTGCCGCGGCTGGACTCGGGGACCGCCTCGTAGATGGACTCCAGGTTCGTGGTCTTCCCGCTCAAGCCGCATCCGTAGTAGACCAGCTTGGCGTTGATTTCCTTGCCGGAATAACTCACGACGACCACGATCGGATCCTCCCTGTGCGACCCCACCCTGTCACGAGGCTGTCTCCCACGGAGCCCCTTGCCGCCCTTTCTCCACGGGAACCTCGAGGATGGCTCGTACCGTCCGTCAGCGTCGGCGACAAAGCGCCATGCCCGAACAGTCCTTACCCATCGAGTGGGGTCGCGATTCTCGCTTGCGGCCGGGCCAGGCCGGGCCGGAGGCGAGGACAGCGACCGTGCCACCCGGACGCATGGCCGGGCGACCGCCGTCAGGAACGGCTATCGGCCGGCGGGAATGGAGCCTTGAACGAAAAGAGGATGGGCGGGAGGCGCGGGCCCGCCGTGCGGTTTGCAGGCGCGCATGCGGAGGGAAACCGCCGCGGTCAGGGCACCGGGGCGGGGCCCGGCTGGCGGTGGAGCCAGATCCCGGAGCGCTCGCGGACGTGCGCCTGGGGCTTGTCCACCTGGCTGCCGTAGTGCTTGAGGAAGATCGGCTTCACGCGCTCGCACTCGTCGGTGCGGAAGTAGCGGCAGGCGCGGGTGAACATCTCGTCGCGCCCCGAGTACACGAACGCGGAAACCTCGGTGACCCGCACGAACTGGCTCTCGGAGTAGGCGGTCTCGGGCGAATCCTCCATGTCCAGCCACAGCGAGGCGCGCGGGTCGATCACCTCGAAGTCGTGCTTCGTGGACATGAGGTACTCCCACAGCCCGAAGATCTCGAGCGGGATGAAGCGCGGGCTGGGCGGCGTCGTGGCGCCGCGCCGGCGGATCTCGCACCGCACCAGCTTCTGACTGGCCATGTTCGGAACCCTCCCGGCGCATTCTGCCATGAACCGCGCCCGTCACCAATGGAGCCTCGCTCCGGCCGCGGGCCCGGACGCCCGCCGGAGCGCGGCGCGCCCGCGATTCGCGCCCTTGACAGTGTTTCCGGCGAGGCCGTAGCTTCGGCTTCGACTCGCTCTCCGGCTGGAGGGTCTCCCAAAGGAGTTGGAGAATCGGATGTCTCGACTCGTATTTGGCTGGCTCACCTCCCTGATGGCCGGCCTCCCGCTCGGACTCGGCTACTTCCTGGCGGACGCCCTGACCGAGCTTCACTTCCGCCTCTTCCCCTCCCGCCGCCACGCCGCCCTCGCCAACCTCGCCGTCATCCTTCCGCGCGCCGACCGCCGCACCCGCCTCAAGGTCGTGAAGAAGATGATGCGCAGCTACAACCGGATGCTGTTCGAGTTCTTCCGCCTGCCCCACATGACCCGCGGCGACCTGATGGGGGCGGTGGAAGTGCGGGGGCGCGAGCACCTCGAGCAGGCGGCGGCGCGCGGGCGCGGGGTGATCATCACCTGCTGCCACGTCGGGAACTGGGAGCTGGGGGCGGTGATGCTCGCGCACTGGGGATACACGCTGCACGCGGTGGCCGGGGTCCAGCTCAGCCGCTGGCTCACGCCCGCGGTGCGCGAGGCCAAGACCGAGCTCGCGATCCACACCGTCTCGCCCGAGGACGGGTTCCGCAACCTGCTGCGCGCCCTCGAGCACAACGAGCTGGTGGCGCTCATGGTGGACGGTGACGTGTTCCGCCACGGCGTCGCGGTCGACTTCTTCGGACGCGAGATGCGCTTCCCCGCCGGCCCCGGAGTGCTGGCCCAGCGCAGCGGCGCGCTCATCCTGTGCGGGGCCTGCGAGCGCCTGGGCCCGGGAAGGTTCCGGGTCGTGATCGAGCCGGCCCTCGACCCCGCCCGCTTCGAGACCACCGCCGCGCTCAACGCCGCGGTGGCCGCCACCACCGAGCGGCACATCCGCGAGCGGCTCGACCAGTGGTGCATCTTCCGGCCGCTCTGGGAAGGTGCCCCGTCCGTGGAGCCCGAGCCCGCCCGGGGAGCGGAGCGGGCGCGGGCGTGAAGATCGGGATCGTCTCCCAGTCCTACTATCCGCGGTACGGCGGGGTCACCGAGCACGTCCACCACACCGCCCTCGAGCTGCGGCGGCGCGGCCACGAGGTGACGATCGTCACCAGCCGCTTCCGCCAGGGCGAGGCCATGCACGCCCCGGGCGTGGTGCGCATCGGCTACAACATCATGATCCCGTTCAACGGCGCGTTCGTGGACTTGGCGCTCGGCCTCAGGCTCAAGAGCCAGCTCCGCTCGCTGATGCGCGAGTACGACTTCGACCTGGTCCACACCCACGCGCCCCTGGTGCCCACGCTGCCGCTGCTCGCCATCCAGGCCGCCGAGTGCCCCCAGGTCGGGACTTTCCACACCACCGGCGGCCCGAGCCGCCTGCTCTCCTGGACGCGCGGGCTGCTCGAGCCGGTGGTGAGCCGCCTCGACGCGCGCGTCGCGGTCTCCCAGACCGCGCGCGACTTCGCGGCCCGCTACTTCCCGGGCCACTACCACGTGATCCCGAACGGCGTCGACGTCGAGCGCTTCCATCCCGGCGCCTCGCCCATCGAGCGCTGGCGCGATCCGGAGCACGACAACCTGCTGTTCGTGGGCCGGCTCGATCCCCGCAAGGGCGTCCAGCTCCTGCTCGACTGCATGCCCGAGGTGGTGGAGCGCACGCGCGGACGCGCCCGGCTGCTGGTGGTGGGCGACTCCTACCTGCGCCTCAAGTACGAGGCCTCGATCCCGGGCGCGATGCGGCGCCACATCCACTTCCTCGGCCACGTCCCGCGCGAGGAGCTGCCGCGCTGGTACGCGACCGGCGACATCTTCGTCTCGCCCGCCACCGGGAACGAGAGCTTCGGCATCGTGCTGCTCGAGGCGATGGCGGCCGGGCGCGCGGTCGTCGCTTCCGACATCCCGGGCTACCGCTCGGTGGTAACGCCCGACGTGAACGGCGTGATGTTCGCGCCCGGCGACCGCGCGGCGCTGTCGCGCACCCTGATCCGCCTGCTGAACGATCCGGAGCGCCGCGTCCTGCTCGGCGCCCGCGGCCGGGCGCGCGCGCTGGAGTTCGCGTGGCCGCGCGTGGGGGATCGCCTCGAGGCGCTCTACCGGGAAGTCCTGACGCGGCGCGCGCCGGTGCACACCGCCGCCTGAGCCCCTCGTTCACGGGCCGTCCTCCTCGGAGCGCGCGCCCCGCCCCACGACCATGACGCCGGCCGCCGCCTCGACGCCGCTGCTCAAGCAGCGCAACTTCGCCGCGCTGTGGTGGGGGCAGCTGATCTCGATCCTGGGCGAGCGCCTCACCTATCTCGCGCTCATCGGGCTCCTGGCCGTGCACACCGATCACTTCCGCGATCCCGGATCGTCCTGGCTCCTGTCGCTGCTCGCCAACGTCATGCTCGCCCCGGTGCTGTTGTTCGCGCCCTTCACCGGGGCGTGGGTGGACCGCTGGAACCTGCGCCGCGTGCTGATCGTCTCCGACGCCCTGCGCGGCCTGGTGGTGCTCTCGATCCCGTACCTGTACGCGCTGAGCCACGGCGTCGCCCCGGTCTTCGTGCAGGTGTTCGTGCTCTTCACCTGCAACGTGTTCTTCCTCCCCGCCAAGAGCGCGATCACCCCCGAGATCGTGCCCCCCTCCCAGCTCCTGGGCGCGAACGCGCTGCTGGCGATGGCGGGCATCGCCGCCACCGCCGTGGGAGCGCTCGCGGGCGGCTGGGTGGTGGATCACCTGGGCTGGGGGGTCGCGCTCGAGATCAACGCCGCGACCTATCTGGTCTCGGTGATCGCGCTCGCCGTGATCGAGTACCGCGTCCCCGTCCACCCGCGGGTCGAGGGGCCGCGCGGCTGGCCCGGCTATCTGCGCGAGGTCGCGGAGGGCTGGCAGGTGCTGCGGAGCAGCACGCGCGTGGGCCTCGGCCTCACCGCGCTCGCCGCGGTGTGGATGGGGGGCGGGTTCCTGCACGTGGCGGGCAACCAGCACATCCAGCGCGCCGCCAGCGTGCCCGGCATGGAGCGTCTGGGGGTGCTGATGTGCGCGCTCGGCCTCGGCAGCGGGCTCAGCACCTGGTGGGTGAACACGTACGGCCGCGCCGTGCCGCGGCCCCTGCTCCTCGGCATCGGCCTCCTGGCCGCCGGCGCGGGGATCGCGGCGTTCGCGGTCTCGACGCGCTTCGGAGTGTTCGCGGCGTCGGCCTTCGTGGTGGGCGTGTGCGTGGCTCCCGCCTTCATGCTCTCCGAGACGCTGCTCCAGGAGGGGGCGGAGCCGCGCCAGCGCGGACGCGTGTTCAGCGTGCGCGACTTCCTGATGCGCCTGCTCTTCCTCGTGACCGTGACGCTCGCCGCCTGGCTCACCCGCGCCTACGGGACGCGCGGAGCGCTTCTCGCCTGCGCGGGGATCGTGGCGCTCGCCGGGGCGCTGGCCATGGCCTGGGGGGCGCGCGATCCGGATTTGATGCGGGCGGTGCCCGCGCGCCAAGCGGGGCGCGAGGACTAGTGCACGGCGCGCGCGGGGGAGAGATCGATCCCCCAGCGCTCGTGCAGTGCCTCGCGGAAGGGCGCGGGATCGCCGCTCCCCGCACCGCGGCGGCGGTACTCGTCGAACGCCGCGGCCAGCGCCGGCCCGAACTCGGAGAGCAGCCGGCCGCGGGCGCGCGCCTCCTCCATGGCCGGGCCCTTGCGGGCCGCCAGCTCGTCCAGCACCTGGCGCGCGAGGGCGCGCGAATCCGTGGCCTCGGTCTCGGCGTGGGTCTCGTCCTCGTGCCTGCGGCCCGCGGGTGCCAAGGTCTGCGGTGCGCGGTCCGTGGCGCGCGGGCCGGCCTCGGACCGCACCGGCTCGGCGCGCCGTGGCGCGGGTCTGGGCGCCGCCTGCGGCTCGGGCGCGGGCACCGGCTCGCCCGTCCCCTCCGGGCCGACGTCGAAGCTCGCGGCGCAGCGCGGGCAGCGCACCCGGGCGCCGCCCGGGCCCAGCAGGCGGGGGGGCAGCTCGTAGCGCGCGCCGCAGTGCGGGCACCCCACGATCATGGGCGCGTCCTCGTCCGCGCGCGACCTCCCGCCACGCTCTCCGCCGTTCGCGCTTCGTGCATCCACTCTCCCGTTCCCTTCGTGCCCGTGCCCGGGCTCACCCCGCGAGCGCCAGCTCGAGCGGCTCGCGGTACTGGGCGAGCAGCGTGGCCCGGAGCAGGGCGTGCCCCTCGCCTTGCAGCCACGGGTCCGACTCGACCACGGCGCGGGCCGCGGCCCGCGCCTCCTCCAGGAGCGCCTCGTCCCGCGCCAGATCCGCGAGCTTCAGGCGCGGCAGCCCGCTCTGGCGCGTGCCCCACAGCTCGCCCGGGCCGCGCAGCCTGAGGTCGGCCTCGGCGATCGCGAAGCCGTCCTCGGTCCGGCACAGGACCTCGAGCCGCTCGCGCGCGCGGGTCGCGGCGCCGGGCCCCGGCATCAGCACGCACACGGAGCGGTGCACGCCGCGTCCCACCCGCCCGCGGAGCTGATGGAGCTGGGTCAAGCCGAAGCGCTCGGCGTTCTCCACCACCATCAGCGTCGCGTTGGGGACGTCCACCCCCACCTCGACCACGGTCGTGGTCACCAGCACCTGGATCCGGCCGGCGGCGAAGGCGTCCATCACCCCCTGTTTGTCTTCGGCCCGCAGGCGCCCGTGCAACAGCCCAAGTTGAAAGCCCGCGAGCCCGGGGAGCGAGGCCAGGCGCCGGTGCTCGGCCTCGGCCGCCCGCGCCTCCCGCGGGCCTCCTTCCTCGATCACCGCGAGCACCACGAACGCCTGGCGGCCGGCCCTGAGCTCGCGGGCCATGAACTCGATCACCTGCGCGAACTTCTCCTCCCCCGCCACCCGCGTCACGAGGCGGCCCCGCCCGCCGGGGCGGGCCTCGAGGCGGCTGACCTCGAGGTCGCCGTACCAGGCGAGCGTCAGGGTGCGGGGGATGGGGGTCGCGGTCATCACGAGCACGTCGGGGATCACGCTCTTCTGCGCCAGGGTCGCGCGCTGGCGGACGCCGAAGCGGTGCTGCTCGTCGACGATCGCGAGCCCGAGGCGCGGCAGCTTCACCTTCTCCTCGAGCAGCGCGTGGGTCCCGAGCACCAGCATGGGCTCCTCCGCGGCGAGCTTCGCGAGCAGGGAACGTCGCTCGGCGGCGGGCGTGGACGAGGTCAGCACCGCGATCGGAACCGCGGCGCCCGCGGCGAGCCCGCCGAGAGTCGCGCCGTGCTGGCGCGCCAGCACCTCGGTGGGCGCCATGAAGGCCACCTGGTGCCCGGCCTCGATGCCGTGGAGCGCGGCGAGGAACGCGACCACGGTCTTGCCGCTCCCCACGTCGCCGAGCAGCAGGCGGTGCATGGGGTGGGGGGCGCGGAGGTCGGCCACGATCTCGGCCAGGGCGCGGTCCTGGTCCGCGGTGAGCGTGAAAGGCAGCCTGCGCCGCACGGCGTCCGCGAGCGCCCCGGGACCCGCGCTCGAGAGCCCGCGGCCCGCCTCGCGGAGCGCGCGGCGGCGCAGCTCCATCACGCTCTGGAGCAGGAACAGCTCCTCGAACGCGAGCCGCCGGCGCGCCTCCTTGAGCCGCGCGGGGTTGTCGGGGAAATGGATCTGAGCCAGCGATTCGGCGAGCGGGAGGAGCCCGCGCTCCTCGAGGACCGCGGCGGGCACCGGGTCGGGCATGCGCGCGGCGGTGGCGTCGAGCGCGAGCCGCACCGCGCTCCGCATCCCGCGCGCCGACAGCCCGCGGGTCAGGGCGTGCACCGGGACCAGCCGCCCGACATGGAGCAGCGCCTCGACCTCGCCCTCCACCACCTCGAACATCGGGTTCAGCATCCGGCCCTCGCGCGGGTCGAGCTCGCCGCTCGCCACCACGCGCGCGCCGCGCCGGATGGTGCGGGCCAGGAACGGCTGGCCGAAGAAGTAGAGGGCCAGAGTGCCGGAGCCGTCCTCGAGGGTGGCGACGAAGTCGGTGCGCCCGGCCCGGGTTCGCAGCGCGGCGGCGTGCTTCACGTGCCCGTCGACGGTCATCAGCTCGCCGGGCTTCAGGTCGGCGATGCGCACGAAGCGCCGCGCGTCCAGGTAGTCGCGGGGGTAGTGGCGGAGGAGGTGCTCGAGGGTGGTGAGCTCGAGGCGCTCGAACAGGCGGGCGCGGGCCGGGCCCACCCCGCGCAGGAACTGGATGCGCGAGGACGGCTCGAGCCGCGGCTCGGTCACGGGCGACATGGCAGGAGCTCTCGTCGGGGCTGGGGGTGGCCGAGGTCGGGCTCGTGGGCGCGATTTCGGTGGCGTGCGGGGGCGGTGTCGGGGGAGGCAGGGAGCCGGTTCGCGACGCCCGCTCGGCTCCGCCATCCCTGGCTGCGCCTCGCTCCTGGCGACGCGCTCCGGCTCCTGCCTCCGCGCGTCGCCAGAGCGTCGCGAAACG
>DASXQT010000015.1:0-125265 GCA_036507005.1 Candidatus Eiseniibacteriota bacterium | reverse complement strand
CACCGCCATCTCGCCTGCGAGGAGAAAGGCGATCGGACGGGTGAAGAGGCCGAGCAGCAGCAGGCCCCCGCCGAACACCTCGAGCATGGCGCCGAGCCCGATTTGGGACATCCACGGCACGGTGCCGCCGTTCGGCGGAATCCCGGCTGGGAACGCGAGCATCTTGGTCGTGCCCGCCAGCATGAACATGAACGCGGCCATGATGCGGAGCAGGCTCAGGAGCTGCGGCGCCCAGGACGACCACCTCGCGACGATGCTCGGCCCGCTCACGCTCATACTCATACCACCGCGACCTTGACGCAGTGGATCGGCGGGAGCGAGTCGAACAGGCAGCTCCACTCCTCGCCGCCGTCCCGCCCCATCCAGAGCTGGCCGGTGGTGGTGCCGAAGTAGAGCGCCGGCGACTTGAGCTCGTCGACGTCCATGCCGTCGCGCAGGACCGTGAAGTAGCTCTGCTTCTTCGGCAGCCCCTTGGCGAGCTTGCTCCATGAGCCGCCGCCGTTCTCGCTGCGCCACACCGCGGGTGAGCCGCCGGGACAGGTGCGGGTCTCGGGGACGAGCGGCATGACGTAGACCGTGTCGGCGTCCTGCGGATGGACCACGATCGGGAACCCGAAGTCGGAGGGCAGTCCCTTGGCGATCGACCGCCAGGTCTTGCCGTAGTCGTCGCTGCGCAGCACGCCGATGTCCGGCCGCGGTCCTCCGGGCCCGTCCCAGTTGGCCCAGCCGCCGTGGTTCTGCATGTAGAGCCGGCCGGGCGCGTCGGCATGGCGCGCGATCTTGTGCACGCACTGGCCGTACTCGGGATAGGGGTCGGGCTGGAAGCCGGCGCCGACGCCCTGGTTCGCCGCCTTGAACGTCACGCCGCCGTCCTCGCTCACGTAGTGGCCGCCGGTCGAGATGCCCAGGTGCACCCGGTTGCCGTCGCGGATGATCGTGTGCAGGCACAGTCCGCCGTTCCCCGGCTGCCACTTGCGGGCGTGCTCGTGGTTGCTGATGCCTCCCACCATCTCCCAGGTGTCGCCGCTGTCGGCGCTGCGGAACAGCGATGCCGGCTCGACGCCGCACAGCAGATCCTTGCGGTCGCCCCCGGCTTCGATCGACCAGATGTTGGCGAGCGCGCGCCCGTCCTCCTTGGGGAACACGGGCGCCGACTTGGTCTCCTTGAACGTCTTGCCGAGATCGGTCGAGCGCATGACCTTCATGCCCCAGAAGGCATTGCAGCTCGAGCCGTACATGCGAGGGGTGCCGCGCGTGTCGATGAGCGCGGAGTAGACGGCCACTCCGGGCGCGAAGGGCCCGCGCAGCGCGAAGCTGCGCCGGGTCCTGGGCGCCTCGGCGACGAAAAGGCCCTTCTTGGTCCCGATGGCGAGTACGACGCGGTCCGGCATGGTGAGCCTCCTGCGGAGATCGGTGACGGGGATCGCGCGGGATGGTAGCCCCGCGCGCGCGGGCGAAGCAAACCCGCCGGATGCGATTCAGCGGGAGCGCCGGGTCGATCGCCGTTTCGGCCGAGGGCGCGGCTGCAGCTTCGACCCGCGGGCCCTTCGCAGCTCGGCAAGGAAGGCCCGGTAACCCTCGACGACGCGCGCCGAGCTTCACAGCGGCTTGCCTGCCCGGCGCGGGCGGCGGCGGATGCCCATCGTTCGAGAGCGCAGCTCGGGCTCCGCGTCGAGCAGCCGGTCGAGGTATCGTTCGAGCTCGCGGCGGGCGGACGCGCGCGGGCTCAGCCGGTACAGGCGGGTCCGCCCCACCGCCCGGCCGGCCACCAGCCCGTCCCGTTCGAGCGACCGGATCGCTTTCTGGATTCCGGAAAGACTCGAGTCCAGGAGTCGCGCCAGCTCGCGCGCGTACGTCTCCGTCATGAGTCGGACGGCGAGCAGGACGCGCGTTCGGGCCCGACTCCCGAAGGGGCTCGATGTGGTTACGACCTCCATAGGTGGTCATATGACCACACTAGTAGGTCGACAGCAAAGCGGCGCTCGGCCGCGCATGCACGTACCCCACCGGACCGCCGGGCGGGCCTGCGCGGGAACATGCTCTGGAGCATGTTCAGGCAACCATGCCGGAACGAGCATAGGGTGGAGCTCCGGAAGCGGAAGTTCGGGGTGACCCCCCGGCCAGGTCGCTCCCGCGGGAGCCCGGCGCCGTCGCCCATTCCTTGACCCTCGTTTCGAGCCGATGCTAGCGTCCCGCCCTCTCATGCGCGCCCCACGCCTCGTTGCAGCCTTCGCGCTCGCGCTCGTGCTCGCCGGGCGTGCGCGCGCGGAAGAAGCCCATCTCGTCGTCCTCCACACCACCGATCTCCACGGCGCGCTCACCCCCTGGGACTACCTCGCCGACCGCCCGGCGGTCCGCGGGCTGACGAAGATCGCCTCCCTGGTGCACGCGGTCCGCGAGGAGGGCGCACCTCTGCTGCTGCTGGACGCCGGCGACTGCATCCAGGGCGGCATCGAGTTCGGGCGCGAAGGCGGAGCCCAGCCCCGGACAGGGTCCGACCCCATGATGGCGGCGATGAACCGCATGGGATACGACGCCATGGCGGTCGGCAACCACGAGTTCGACTTCGGCCTCGGCGAGTTCGAGCAGGCGCGCTCGGCCGCCGCGTTTCCGTGGCTCGCCGCCAACATCGTGCGCGCCGGAGACGGCAAGCCGGCCTTCGGCGCGTCGATCGTGAGCACGCTCGGCGGCGTCCGGGTGGGCGTGGTGGGGCTCTGCACGCCCGCGGTGCCCTTCCTCGCCGACACCGGCTACGGCTCGGGTCTGCGCGTGCTCCCGCCGGTCGAGGTCGCGCGGCGCGAGGTCGGGCGCCTGAGAGCCGAGGGGCGCTGCGACGTCGTGGTGCTCCTCGCCCACACCGGGCTCGAGCGCGACCCGGAGAGCGGGGCCGAGCGCCCGGGTGCGATGCCGGACGAGCACTGGGGCTACCGCCTGGCGACCGAGGTGCCGGGGACGGACCTCGTGATCCTGGGCCATTCGCACGCGCTCGTGCCGTCGCAGCGCGTGGGGGGAACTCTCGTCGTCCAGGCGGGCAAGTGGGCGCAGAACCTGGGGCGGGTGGATCTCACCCTGACCCGGGCGGGCGCCGGCGAGCGCTGGAAGCTCTCGTCCGCCGTGGGCCGCGCGATCGCGGTCACCGACTCGGTCCCCGAGGACGCCGAGGTCGCGGCGCTGGCCGCGCCCTACCACGCGGCGGCGCGCGCGGCGCTGGCCGAGACGCTCGGCACCGCGGCGCGGGAGATCGGCGCCCCACGCGGGCGCTTCGACGACGGGCCGCTGTGGGAGCTGATCCAGAACGCCCAGCTCGATGCCAGCGGCGCCGAGGTCTCGCTCGCCTCCCTCGCCGATCCCGCGGCCACGATCGGTCCCGGCCCCGTGACCCGCCGCGACCTGCTCCGGGCCTGCGTCTACCAGAACCGGCTGGTGGTCCTCGAGCTCACCGGCGAGCAGCTTCGCCAGACCCTCGAGCAGGGGGCGGGGACGCTCGCTCCCTACGGCTACGAGAGCGACCACGCGCTCCTCTCCCCCGGCGGGCCGGCCGATCGCCTCGACGCCGCCGAGGGCGTGGGCTACGAGCTGGACCTGACGCGCGCGCCCGGCGATCGGGTCCGGAACCTCGTGTTCCGCGGCGAGCCGCTTTCGCCCGAGCGGCGCCTCAAGGTCGCGGTCAGCGACTACCGCGCCTCCGGCGGCGGCGCCGCCGACCTGCTGCGCGCGGCGCCGCGCGTGTGGCGCTCCGCCGGGACGATCCCCGAGATCCTCGCCGACTACGTGCGGGGCAGGACGCTGAATGGGGCCTTCACCCGCAACTGGACGCTGCTGCCGCTCTACGAGCGGACCGCCGAGCGCCCGCTCATCGACCGGCTGGTGCGGCTCGGCGCGGCGCCCGCGGCCGAGCTGATGCGCCTCGATCCCGACGAGCCCGCGCGCCGCGGCGACCTCCTCTACTGGCTGGCGCGCGCCTTCGACTGGCGCTCGCAGCGGCGGTCGAGCGCCTTCCCCGACGTGCCCGACTCGCTCGAGCCGTGGCTCGACGGACTGCTCCAGCACCGCGTGCTGGGCGACGTCGCGGCCCTGGAGCGCGTGCGCCCGTTCGGGATCGCGCCGCTCTCGCTCGCGCTCGACTGGTGCGAGCGCGCCGCGCGCGCCGCGCGCTACTCGCTGCCGTCCACCTTCCGCGACGGGAGCTTCCGCATGGGCTTGATGACCGGCGTGGCCCTGGGCCCCGCCGCGCGCGCGTTCCGGCAGGACACGCTGACGCGGGCGCAGCTGCTCGGGCTGGTCGCCAACCTGCGCTTCCCCGCGCTGCGCGTGCTCGAGACCACCGACTTCCACGGCGCGATCCTGCCGGGCGCGGTCGAGCGGCGGACCCGGCGGGCGATCGGCGGCTCGGCGGTGCTCGCCGCGCACCTCGCGCGGCTGCGCGCCGAGAACCCCGAAGGCACGGTGCTGATCGACGGCGGCGACCTGTTCCAGGGCACGATGACCTCGAACCTCCAGTTCGGGCGCCCGGTGGTGGAGCAGATGAACGCGCTGGGGTACGCCGCGACCGCGATCGGCAACCACGAGTTCGACTGGGGCGTGGACACCCTGGAGCACCGGATGCGGGAGCTGCGCTGCGCCGCGCTGGGCGCGAACATGCTCCAGCGCCGCGACGGAAAGCGCCCGCGCTGGGCGCGGGCCGACACGGCGTTCGACCGCCGCGGCGTCCGGGTCGGCGTGCTCGGGCTGTGCTACCGCTACACGCCCTCCGTCACGCTGAGCGCCAACGTCGCGCACCTCCGCTTCGAAGACGACTCGACCACCGCCGCCCGGCTCGTGCCCCGGCTCAGGCGGCGCGAGCAGGCCGACGTGGTGCTGGTGGTGGGGCACATCCCCGCCGATTCGGATTCGCTGCGGCACGCCCAGCGCGGCGACCTGGTGCGCATGGCGCGCGGGGTGCGGGGCGTGGACGCCTGGTTCGGAGGTCACAGCCACAACCAGGTGCTGGATGCGGTCGGCGGAGTGCCCTTGATGATCGCGGGCTCTCAGGGCCAGGTGATCGGGGTGTGCGACCTGGTGGTGGACCCGGTGGCGCACCGCGTCGTGGAGCGGAGCAGCCGCCTCGTGACCACCTACGCCGACGAGGTGGTGCCCGATTCGGCCATGGCGGCGCGCGTCGCGCGCTGGAACGCCAACGTCGCCCCGCTCGCCGCGGTGCCGGTGGGCCGTCTGGCGCGCGGGCTGGGGCGCGGCCGGGGCGAGTCGACGGTCGGCGACCTGGTGTGCGACGCGATCCGCGAGGCCTCGGGGGTGGACGTCGCGTTCCAGAACTCCGGCGGCCTGCGCGCCGACCTGGCCGAAGGGGTGGTCACCAAGGGCGCGGTCTACGAGGTGATGCCGTTCGAGAACACTATCTTCACGCTCGAGCTGAGCGGCGCCGAGGTGAGACGCGCGCTCGAGGACGCCCTGGGCGGGGGGCGGGTGACCCAGGTGTCCGGCATCCGCTACGAGTACGACCCGGGCCGGCCGCGGCGCGATCGCGTGGTGTCGGTCACGCTCGCCGACGGCTCGCCGCTCGAGGAGTCGAAGCTCTACAAGGTGGCGTGCAACAACTTCATGGCGACCGGGGGCGACGACAACGCCGCGCTCTCCGGCGGAAGGAACCGCACCGACACCGGGCGCTCGATCCGCGAGGCGCTCGAGGCCTACATCGCCGCGCGCTCGAAGGACGGCGCCACGCTCGACTACCGGCCCGACGGCCGCATCCGGCTCCGCGGCGCGAGCGGCGGAGACGCGGGCGAGCGGTAGACGCGCGGCGTCCCGCCGCGCGGAGCCCGCGGCGCCCGCGGGCGGGCTTCGCTACTGGCCGCCGTCCCCGGGGGCGCCCTCGGGACGCCCCAGGCCGGCGCGCTGCAGGTAGGTCTTGACCCCTTCGGCGAGCTGGCGCGCCATCTGGCGCTGGAACGCGGGGTCGCGCAGCAGGCGCGCCTCGAGCGGGTTGTTGATGAAGGCCACCTCGAACAGCACCGAGGGGAACTCGACCGACTTGAGCACCATGAAGCCGGCCTGCTTCACCCCGCGCGACTCGAGCCGCCGGTCGGCGGAGACGTGCTCGAGCAGCGCCTCGGCGAGCAGCTGGCTCTGCTGCATGGCCGAGCTGCGCTTCACGTCGTAGAGGATGTTCACCAGGTCGTCCTCGGCCTCGGGCGGGACGCCGCCCACCAGGTCGGCCGCGTTTTCGAGGTTGGCGAGGTCGGCGTCGGCCTGGTCGCTCGCGCCGCGCTGCGAGAGGAAGTAGACCTCGCTCCCGCTCCCGCGCCCGCGCCGCCGCGACGAGTTGGCGTGGATGCTGATGAAGAGGTCGGCCTTCACCTTCTCCGCCAGCCGGTAGCGGTCGCGCAGCGGGATGAAGTAGTCGCCGTCGCGGGTGAGCACGGTGCGGACGCCGGGGACGCGCCCCAGCTCCTGCGCCAGGGCACGCGCCACGCCGAGCGTCACGTGCTTCTCGAGCACGCCGCCCGGGCCGCGCGCGCCCATGTCTTCGCCGCCGTGACCGGCGTCCACCGCGACGATGCGCACCCGGTCGCGCCGCTTCTCGGCCGCGATCCGCGCCAGCCGCTGGCTCTCGGCGGCCGCGGCGCCCGGGCGCGCCACGTCCACCACGATGCGGAACGGCTGGCCCTCCTCCGGGGGGAGCGTGAAGACCCGGAACGAGGTGGTGTCGTGGAACCACAGGCGGAAGAGCGCGCCCGTGGGTCCGGCTTCGATCGCGACCGAATCCACCACGCCGTCGCCGACCTTCACGAGCGCGGGCACCGAGTCCGCGCGCACGACGGCCACCCCGGGCACGCTGACCGCCAGCTCGTGGGTGACCCCGCTGTCGGGGGCGACCGGGGTCACGTCGCTCGAGAAGTCGAACACCACGCGGGTGTTGGCGGGCGCCGACCACGAGCGGGCGCCCGTCAGCGTGACCGGGTCGGCGGTGGCCGCGCCGGCCGCGGCGGCGAGCAGCAGCGCCGCCGCCGCGGCGGCTGGCCCGAGCTTCAGGCGTCCCTCAGATCGCAAGGCTCGTTCGCCTTCCCTGGCGGATGCGTTCCCCCATGGCGGCCGCGCCCCCTCTCCTAATCGCTGAGGCGCACGGGCACGTAGCTGGTCCCGTTGCCCCGCCGGACGAGCAGCACCGCGTGCTTCTTCCCCGCCCGCTTGGCAGAGGCGATCTGCTCGGCGAACGCCGAGACCGAGCGCACGGGCTTCTGGTTCACTTCCTCGACCACGTCGTTGGCCTCGAGCCCGGCATCCTCCGCGGCGCTTCCGCTCTCGACGTCGGTGATCATCACGCCGCCGTCGATCTTGAGCGTGGTGCGCTCGGAGCCCGTGAGCTCGCGGACCCGCACGCCGGCGAGCTTCTGGGACGCCGGCTCCTCACCGCCGGGAGCGTTGTCGTTCTGCGCCAGCTGAGCTTCCGGACGCGAGCCGAGGGTGAGGGTGAGCGGTACGCGCTTGCCGTCCCGGAGCACGACCAGGGCGACCTTCTGCCCGATCGGCATGTCGGCGACCTTGAGGCGGAACTTCTGCACGTCGGCGACCGGCTTGCCCTCGAACTCCACGATCACGTCGTTGCGCCTCAAGCCCGCGCGCTCCGCCGGCTGGTCCTTGATCACCTCCTGGATCACGACCCCGCCGTCGCCGCGGATCCCGAAGCCCTCGGCCAGCTCGGGCGTCAGCTCGGCGAGCTGCACGCCCAGCCACGCGCGCTTCACCTCGCCGTGGGCGACGAGCTGGTCGGCGACGTGCTTGACCAGGTTGATCGGGATGGCGAAGCCGATGCCCTGGCCGCTGGGATTGATCGCGGTGTTGATCCCGATCGCCTCGCCCCGGATGTTGCAGAGCGGGCCGCCGGAGTTCCCGAAGTTGATCGAGGCGTCGGTCTGGATGAAGTCCTGGTAGCTCGGAGTCCCGCCCCAGATGTTGAGGTTCGAGCGCCCGCGCGCGCTGATGATGCCGACCGTGACCGAGCCGCGCAGCTCGCCGAGCGGGTTGCCCATGGCGATCGCCCAGTCGCCGACCTGGATCTTGTCCGAGTCGCCGAGCGGCAGCACCGGCAGGTCCTCGCCCTCGATCTGGATCACCGCCACGTCGGTCTCGGGGTCGGTCCCCACCACCTTGGCCTTGAAGGTGCGCTTGTCGTTGAGCGTCACGTTGATCTCGTTGGCGTCCCGCACCACGTGGTTGTTGGTGAGGATGCGTCCCTCGCGGTCGATGATGAACCCCGAGCCCGAGGTCGGCAGGGTGCGCGGGCGCCGTCCCTCGCCGAAGAAGCGGCGGAACAGCTCGTCCTGCGGATCGTCGGAGTCGCCGCCCGTGGTGCGCTTGCGCACGTCGACGAACACCACCGCAGGCAGCGCGCGCTGCACCACGGACACGAACGGGCTCTCGGGCACGTCGCCGCCCGGGGTGAGCGCGGCGAGCACCCCGCGCTCGGCGCGCGGGGCGTGGGGCAGGTCGAGGCCGGCGCTGAGGCCGAGGCCGACGACCACGCCGAACAGGATCAATACCAGCGCGCCCAGGTAGTAGCTGCGCGGGCGGGTCATGAAATCGGGGCTGCGAGCCATTCCATCTTCCTCCGTCTTCGCGGGTTGCGGCCCGGGAACCGGACCCAGGTTTGCCTGGACCCCGGATCCCGCTCCGCACGCAGTGCGCGGCCCTTCAGGTTATCGGTCGGCCGACTCGGCCGGGTTAGATGCACGTCAAGCGGTTCGCGTCGCCCCTTCCCCGGCGCCGGCATTATAGACGTACGGAGCGCCCCGCGAGTTCCCCCGGCCGGGCGGACCCCGGTGCGCACCGATGTGGTGTAGACTGCGCGGCCATGGCTCACGGCGCCGTGTACTTCCTCTCCGACGCCCATCTCGGTGCCGCCCCCCCCGAACGCGAAGCGCACCGTCTCGCGCGCCTTCACGACTTCCTGAACTCCCTCCCCGGGCGGGCGGACGCGCTCTTCATCGTCGGCGATCTGTTCGACTTCTGGTTCGAGTATCGCTCCGCGATCCCGCGCCGCTACTTCGGGACCCTGGCCGTCCTCCAGCGCCTGCGCGAGTCCGGGATCGAGATCACCTATTTGAATGGCAACCACGACTTCTGGTTGGGTCGCTTCCTCGAGGAGACCATCGGGATCCGCACCCGCCACGGCGCGCTGCCGCTCGACTGCCAGGGACGCCGCATCTGGCTCCACCACGGCGACGGCCTGGTGGGCGGCGACCTGGGCTACCGGATCCTCAAGCGGGTCCTGCGCCACCCCGCCAGCATCGGGCTCTTCGGGCTGCTCCACCCCGACCTCGGCCTGCCGTTCGCGCGCTGGGTGTCCCGCTTCTCGCGCGAGGCGCGCGACGAGCGCCGCTTCGACGGCGAGCGCCTGTGGCGCGAGATCGCCGAGCCGCGCTTCGCGGCGGGATTCGACGCCGTTCTGGTCGGGCACTTCCACCACACCTACGAGCGCCGCGCCGAGGGTCGCGAGTTCTTCGTGCTCGGCGACTGGATCCGCCACTTCAGCTACGTGGCGCTCGAGCACGGGCGGCTCCGGCTCGACGTGTGGCCCGAGCGCCCGGCGCTCGTCCCGGCGGTCGCCGCGCGCGGCTGACGGGTCAGAAGCGGGCCGAGACCGAGAAGCGGTGGGTGTCGCCGAGGTCGAGGCGCGTGGGCACGAACGCATAGTCGAGGTGGAGCGCGCTCGCCGCGTACCCGGCGCCCAGGGAGTAGTTCGCGCTGCCGTCGTCGAGCCGGAGCCCGGCGCGCAGCGCGGCGCCCCCGACGCCCGCCACCTCGCCGCCCAGCGCCGCCACCCCGCTCCGCCCGCGGGTGAAGCGTCCCTCGAGCGCCGTGCGCAGCGTGAGCCCGCCCCCGAGAGCGCGTCCGACCGAGACGCCACCCTGCACGCCGGCCGGCAGATCGACCGGCGCGCCGCGGGCGCCGTCCAGGTCGTAGGTCGCCGCGGGCCCGAGGTTCTGCGCGCTCAGGCTCAGGCGCACGCCGGGCCAGGGCGCCGGCTCCCAGGCGAACCCGAGCCCAAGCGCGTAGGTGTCGGCCGCGAGGTTCGCGATGCGCTCGCGCACCAGCGACACGGTGCCTCCCGCCGAGAGCCCGGGCGCCACCCGGCCGCCGACGCCGAGCGCGAACTCGAGGTCGTGCGCGCCGAAGCTGCCGGTCAGGTTGCCGAGATCGTCGCGCTCCTCGATGGGCTCGGAGTAGAGAGCGCGCATCGACGCGCTCACCCCGCACCCCAGCAGGCGCCCGGCGATCGCGAACTGGTCGTGACGCAGCTTCTGGTAGAGCTCGAAGTGGCTGGCCGTGATCTCGGTCCCGCTCGTGCCCTCGAGCCCGGCGGGATTCCAGAACGCCGCCTCGGCGCCGCGCGCGATCGAGGCGTAGGCCCCGCCCATGGCCGAGGCGCGCGACCCGCTCGGGACCTCGAGGAACGCGAAGCCCGCGGGCCCGGCATGAGCGGGCGCGGGCGCGAGCGTGGCTAAGGCGAGCAGCGCGGCGAACGCGGCTCCCGCCCCGCGCGCGGATCGCGTCCGCGGGCGCGGGGCGGGATGCAATGGCGGCAGCGCCGTCGCTCCGCTCACGGCCGGGGGCGCCGGGCGCGGCCCGAGCCCGGGTCACGGGGCTTGTCCGCGGGCGGATCCGACTTCGGGCGCTCCTCGCGCGGCGCGACGGCCGGGGCCGGCGGCGACTCGCGGCGCGGCGGCGTGGCGCGAGGCTCCTCGCGCGGGGCCGGGGGCGTGGGGCGCTCTTCACGCCGCGGCACGTAGCGCGGCGTCGATTCCTCGCGCGGCGCCTGGACGGCCGGCGTGCGCGACTCCTCGCGGGGCGGCCTCATCGCCGGCTCGGGCTCGACGCGCGGCGGGGCCACCCAGGGCCGGCCGCGCTCGGCGCGCCCTTCCTCGACGGGCCCGGTCGCGGGCAGCCGGTCCGCGGCCGGCTTGCGCAGGCCGCCGATCCAGCGCGGGTCGCGCGCATCGCCGGCTTCGTCACCCCTGGCCTCCGAACCCCGGCCCACCGGAAGGAAGGGCGAGACGGCGCGGCCGCGCCGCACGTTCTCGGTGAGGTAGCCAGGAGGCGCGGGCGTGGCGGGGCTCCACTTGCCGAACTTCGTGGGCGGAGTGTAGCCGGGCGGCGGAGGCGACTTGTAGCGGGTGAGGGTTCCCGTGCCCCACAGGCTGCTCCAGCGCGGCCAGCCCTCCCACGACGAGTACCAGATGCCCTGCTGGTAGTAAGACCGGTAGCGCGGTCCGCAGGTCGGGCGGTAGACGTACACGAAGTACGGGACGTGCCCGTACCAGTAGCTCGGTCCCCAGAACCAGGACCAGTTCACCCGCAGGTCGAACGTGCTGCAGCTCGAGTAGTAGGGATCGAACCCGTCCCACCACGCCCAGCGGCCGGGGCGATGGCAGTCGTAGCAGACGTAGCGCGGATAGCGCACCGCCTGGTGCACGTAGTACGAGGTGTAGGCGGTCGAGAAGGTCTCGCCGTCCTCGGCGTCCTTGAGCACCCGGCGCCGGATGCGCTCCATGGCCACGAAGGGATCCCCCACGATCCGCCCCTCCGCGGTCACCCCCTCCTCTTCTTCGGGAGCGCCCTCGGGAGTGCCCACGTAGCCGACCCCTTCGCCCTGGGCGTTGTAGGGCCGCAGGTACCAGGGCAGCTTGTCGAACGGCTCCACCGAGGCGATCGCCACGATGTAGGCCTGGCCCACCGGATTCTGGACCACGAGCTCGACATCGGAGTCCTCCGGAGGCAGGCGGTAGGTGTGACGCCCCTCCAGGAACCCCGCGCCGCTCCGGTCGGGGAACAGCACGTGGACGTAGCCCTCGGCGTCGATCTCGTACACCATCATGTAGGCATCGGCCGAGCTGCGCACCTTGACCTGCATGCGGTCGCCCGGCTCGTAGACGGCGTCGCTGCCGCGGTCGGTCCACACCTCGACCGCGAGGCCGCGCGCCCGCGAGGCGCCGGGGGACAGCACCAGCGCCAGCGCGGCGACCAAGCCCGCTCTCCTCAGCATCGTGATCACGCTCCTTCCGGCAGGGATTCCCCGGGCTTCCCGCCCGCGTCCCTGGCTCTCGATCCTACCTGCGCTCCGGATCGCGGCGGTCCGGATCGGGCCTCTTCTCCCGGTCCTTCGCACGCTCTCCTGTGCGCGTTCCCTCCCCCGAGCGCCACGCTTCGTAGCTCCGGGGCTCGCGGTAGCGCCGGGTGCCGCGGTAGCCGGCGCGATAACGGTAGCGGCCATAGTCGGGGTGCGCTTCCTTGATCCGCGGATAGCGCTCGCGGTAGAGGGCCACCGCTTCGGGATGCCCGGCCCAGTCGTAGCGGAAGCCGTAATAGGCGCACCAGTCGTAGTACGGGTCGAAGTACCGATCGCGGTGACAATCATAGCAGTAATAGCTGGCCTGGGGCCGGCTCGAATCGGCGAGCCCGTTGTCGATCGTGGTGAGCCGGAAGCCCGCCACGCAGCCCGAAAGGGCCACGAGCGCCGCGGCGACCGTCGCTCCCCGCGTCCAGCGCTTCATCGCTTCTCCTCACCGCAGCCCGGCGAAGGCCCGGGGCACGCGGCCTCCCTCGCGCGGCGCCGTGCCCTGCCTGAGCTCGCGGTTGTCGGGATCGATCTGATAGGCCCAGTCGACGACCGCGCGCGCCGGGCTCGCGCTCAGGCTCACCACCCGGAACTTCGCGTAGTTGACGTGCGTGGTGGTGACCGCGACCACGTAGCTGTGTCCCTCGATCAGCTCGACCGTGCCGTCGGCGGACCAGCCCCGGTCGGGGGCGAAGTCCACCTCGTCGAGGCTCGAGGTGTAGCCGGCGTCCTGGATGTCGGTGTCGGCGTATTTGGCGTACATGCGGTACAAGGTACCATCGAAGCCGAACACGATGTCGGCGTTGGGGCTGTCGAACGGTACCACCGCGAAGGCCGAGAAGTCGTAGCCGCTGGTGGCCGGCGCCGTCGTGTAGCTGGTCAGCGCGAGGCCGGTGCCCGCGGGGCGCGGGGTGTCGAATACGTCCTCGCGGCTCAGCTCGCTCTCGTTGCCGGCCCGGTCGAAGGCGGCCACGGCGAGGTACCAGGTCTCGCCGTTGCTGAGCGGCACGGCGAACGAGGTTCCCACCGTCATGCCGACGCGATCGTAGGGACAGTTCGGCCCCCTGGCGCAGGTCGACTTGTAGATCCGGTAGCCCGCGACATCCGCCTCGGTGTTCGCGAGCCACGACAGGCGGGCCGCGCCGTCTCCGGTCACGCTGGTGAGCCCGCGCGGTGCGGCGGGGGGAACGACGTCGCGCGGTGCGGTGTCGTCGCACCCCGCGATCAGCAGCGCCGCTGCCAGCGCCGTCAGCCTGAGCATCATCATTGCGGGTGCCCTCCACGGATCGAATCCTGGTGGAGATAGTAGGGCAACCGGTGTGCCAGCAGCAGGAGGCCGGGCCGCGCTTTCACGGGCGATGGTAAGGCGATGGCCCGCAACGAAGACGGGGGGCCGGCCGCCACGGGCGCAGGAGAGCGGGGCGCGGTGGGGCGTGCGGCGGTGTCGCAGGTGTGCGGTGCGCGCCACAGTGCGAAAAAAGGACACCGGTCGGTACTTCCCGCGGCTACAAGCCTGGACATCCCCCAGTGCTGGCCTGCGACGCGAACCGACCGGTGCCCTGACACTGCTCCGGGTCCATCGAGGGGCTACAGAAACGACTGCGCGATGACCGCGCCCTTCCCCTCTGCGCGCGACCCGTCGGATTCTCGAATCTTGGTGCTGCCTGCACTTCCAAGCTAGCCGGTGGTAGAGGACGGTGCGTTGTCTAGTGACTGGGGCTCGTACCCTCTCGACCGAACCCTCCACTCGACCGGCTAGCCCAGAAAGTGGCCCAGTGGCGAACCACTGGACTTTGGAGGTCCCCCCCCTCCGACGGCTTGCAACACGCACTGAGCGTGCCACCGTGCGGGGCGCCAATGTGCTTTCATGGATCGCGCTGGCGCGCAATCGCTTACGTCTGATTTGGCATCCGTCGGCGGGAGCCCCGCGAGGCCGGTTCGAAAGGCAGTTTCTGACAAAAGTTTAAAACCCCGCGGGAGCTCTCGGTATCTGCGCTCCCCACACGGGGTTAATTATCAAATCTCTTTACTGTCCGGATGTGAAAAAGAATTCGCCTCAGGTCCGCTTGCGGCGCTCGATCTGGAGGCTCCTGATCTTGGAGAGCAGCGTGGGGTAGCTGAGGCCCAGCTCGCGGGCCGCGCGCGCCTTGTTCCAGCGCACCCGATCCAGCGCCTCGGCGATCATGCGGCGTTCGAGCTGGGAGATGTTCGAGCGCAGCGACTTCCCGTTCGCCCTCTGGGCGTCGGGCCCGACGGTCTCGCTCATCTCGGGCGGCAGCAGGTCGAGGTCGAGTGAGTCCCCGTCCTCGGCGAGCACCACCATGCGCTTCACCGTCTTCTCCAGCTCGCGCACGTTCCCCCGCCAGGCGTGCTCGAGGAACGTCCGCATCACCCCGGGCGAGAAGCCGCGCAGATTCTTCTCCATCTGCCGCGAGAACAGCGCCAGGAAGTGCTCGGCCAGGACCGGGATGTCCTCGCGCCGCTCGCGCAGGGAGGGAACCCGCACCGTGATGTCGTTGAGACGGTAGTAGAGGTCCTCGAGGAAGCGGCCCTCCTTGATCCGGTCGCGCAGGTCGCAGCCGGTCGCGCAGATCACGCGGGCGTTCACCCGCTTGGTGCGCGTCGCGCCCACCGGGCGGATCTCGCCGCGATCGAGCACGTGGAGCAGCTTGGCCTGGACCGACTCGGGGATCTTCTCGATCTCGTCGAGCAAGATCGTTCCGCCCTCGGCCTCCTCGAACAGGCCGGCTTTGTCGCGCATCGCGCCGGTGAACGCGCCGTGCACGTGGCCGAAGAGCTCGCTCTCGAGCAGGGCCTCGGGCAGCGCGGCGCAGTTGACCTGCACGAACGGCCGGTCGCGGCGGCTCGAGATCTCGTGCACCACGTGGGCCAGCAGGCCCTTGCCGGTGCCGGTCTCGCCCATGAACAGGACGGTGGCCTGGCTGCCGCCGACTTTGGCGAGCAGGCTCATGATGCTGGCCATCTCGCGCGAGGTCGAGATCACGCGGTCCGTGCCCGGGCTGGGGCGCAGCTTGTCGCGCAGCTGCCGGTTCTCCTCCAGCAGCGCCGAGCGCTGGGCCTCGACGATGGCGACCGCGGCGCTGTTGGAGAGCACCGCGAGCAGGTTGAGCTCGCGCTGCTTGAACGCGCCGAGCAGGTTGTCGTTCAGCCGGTCCACGTACACCAGTCCCATGGACTGCGACGGGAAGTTGAGCGGCACGCACACCAGGGAGCCGACGCCCTCCAGGGCGTCGACGATCGCCGCGCTGAACCGCGGGTCGGCGATGACGCGGCTCGAGAACAGCGGGCCGCTCTCGGTGATGCGGCTGCCGATCACGCCCTCGATCACGCGCAGCACGCGGCGCGCACGCTCGCGCCCCAGCCCGTGCTGGGCCACCACGTCGAGCCGGCTGCCGCCGGAGCTGAACGCCACGAAGCCCCGGTCGCCGCCCGAGTTCTCGACCGCGAGGCGCACCGCCTGGCTCAGCAGCCCGTCCATGTCCCCGGTCTCGCGGAACAGGCGGTTGGCCTCCTCCAGCGCGCGGAACTCGTTGCAGGTCGAGAGCGACACCGCCACGTACTGGCGCTCGAGCTCGCGGCGCAGCGTCTCGGCGCGCTCGCGGGTCTCCGGGTCCTCGCACTCGGCGAGCCACTGCTCCGCCTGCTCCAGGATGGTGAGCGCCTGGTCGAAGTGCTCGCGCTCGGCCTCGAGCCGCGACAGCACGAGGAGCGCCTCGGCCGCAAGCGACGGGACGCCGAGCTGGCGGAAGATCGTGGCCGCGCGCTTGGCGGCGTCGGCCACCGGCTCGAGCGGCTCGCGCAGGCGCGCGCTGGCCGGGAGGATGAACAGGTACTGGCCGTGGGCGGCGAGCGACACCGCGAGCTCGTAGGTCTCCCCCAGCTCGTCGAAGCACTGGGCCGCGGCCCTGAGCTTGGCCTGCATCGCCGCGACGTCGCCGCGGGCGGCATCGAGGCGGGCGAGGGCGCGCTCGGCCACCGCCTGCTCCACGCGGTCGCCGAGCTTCTGGGCCATGATCGCGCCGCGCACGAGGTGGGCCTGGGCGTCGTCGGTGCGGCCCAGATGGAGGAGCGCGAGCCCGGTACGGGTCTCGAGCTCGAGCACCAGGTCGCCCTCCGGCGCCTGGCGCCGCGCCTCGTCGAGCGCCGGCTCGAGCAGGGCGAGCGCCCCGGCGGCGTTCCCGCGGTCGATCTCGAGCTCGGCCATGAACTCGCGGGCCAGGGCCGCCTCGCGCATCGCTCCCACGTCCGTCGCCAGCCCCAAGGCGCGCACGAAGTGCTCCTCGGCGCGCTCGAACTGCCGCCTCCGCCGGCACAGCAACCCGAGCGCGAGCAGCGCCGCAGCCTCGCCCTGCTGGTGGCCGGTCTCGCGACCGATCCGCAGCGACTGGCGGAAGTTCTCCTCCGCGAGGTCCCACTGCCCGAGGTGGAGGCGGATCAGCCCCAGGTTCTGGCAATGGGCTCGCATGCGCGCGAACAGCCCCATGCGCTCGTCGAGGCGCAGGGCCTGCTCGAGGAAGCGCGTGGCCTCACGCCAGTCCCGGAGGTTCTTGTAGACGATGCCCAGGTTGTTGAGCGCCGTGACCAGGCCGTCGGCGTCGTCGATGCGGCGGAAGGTCGCGGCGGCGCTCTGGAGCCACTCGATCGCCTCGGGCATGCGGCCGAGCCGCGCGCAGCACATGCCGAGCCGCACGCCCACCTGGCCGACCGTGCGGTGATCGTCGGAGTCGCGCAGCACACCGTAGGCGTAGAGCGCGTAACGGCGTGCGGCGCGGTAGCGGCCCAGCTCGGTGAGCGCGTCGGCGAAGCGCGCCGCGATGGCTGCGAGCATCCGCGGGTCGCCCAGCAGGCGCGCGGTCTGGCGGGCCTCGTGCAGAGGAGGCAGGGCGGCCTGGAAGTCGCTGCGATGGATGTGCGACTCGGCGAGCCGCAGCAGGACCCGGCAGCGCTCGCGCGGGAAGCCCAGGCCCATCTCGCGCAGGGCTGCGGAGTAGGCTTCCGCCGCGCCGGAGAAATTGTCCGCGGCCAGATGCAAGTCGCCGACTGCCTCGTGCTGCAGCGCTCCGCTCAAAGCGGAATGGCCAGCGTGAGACAGATCGGGGGGGATCGCTCGCTGCACTTGTCCGAACCCTCTGTATTCCTAAGTACCGGCTGAGCGCTTCGTCGGTTCGATACGAAGCGCCTGCTGCTCTTGAAACCTACCGATGAAAACAGCCCCTCGGCTCGTACGACGAACTAGTGGGCTGTTCTCCAGGACAGCGTCGCCCAGATCCAGCTGACCCACCAGACCATCGCCGACACGTCGCCACCCGGCGTTCCGTCGCCCGAGATCGTGACTCCGCCGTTCAAATGAAGCGGAGGTGGCGACTGCGGCTGGTCCGGCTCCCCGGTGAGCGCGACCGGTTTCACCTTCACTCCGCCGGCCTGCGCCGCCGACACCGAGCCATCGGGGCTCGAATGTGTGCGGGCGCTGCTCAGCGTCGAGAACGTGGCCGTCGCCACCAGGGTGAGGATCAGCGTGACCAGGAGCCTGATGCGACACTTCACCATGTTCCGCCGCTCCCTCCACGACTGGCTGTGAAAGAAAACAAAGAACACTACCTCGTGCGGCCGGAGGAAACTGACGCATTGCGTCGAGGGGACCGTTGGTTTTTTCCCTGGTTGCCGACCGGATTATGGGGCCCGGCGGGCCGGACGGTCAATGAATTACTTCACTGCTCCCCCGCCGTCCGCTGCCCCCGCACTTCCTCCGCGGCCAGCCGGACCAGACCGTAGCGGAGGCCCTGGGTGGAGCAGATGAGCGCCGAGGAAGGGAAGCGCTCGGCGAGCAGCTCCACCACCAGGGCCCCGGCCACGACGATATCGGCGCGTGACTCCCCAACCACCGGCCAGGTTCGCCGCTCCTCGTGGCTGCTGGAGAGCAGGCGCTCGATCATGGCCTGGAGGCGGGGACGCGTGATGGCCAGCCCCTCGAGCAGGGCGGGGTCGTAGACCCGCAGGTCCAGCTCCAACGCCGCGAGCAGGGTGACCGTCCCGCCCACACCGGCCAGGAGTGGCGCTCGCGGCGGAAGATATGCACATCCATGCATAATTTGGCCACGTACCGCCTGCCTCAGCCGCTCGATCTCGCCGGCCGCCGGAGGGTTGGTGGCCAGGTAGCGCTCGGTGAGGCTGACCGCTCCGAACGGGAGGCTCACCCAGCGCCCGGGCTGGTCCCCGACGCCGCTCACCACCTCGGTGCTGCCGCCCCCCAGGTCGAAGACGACGCACGAGCTGCGCCGCGCTCCGCCCCCCAGCCCGAGCACCACGGCCCGGTAGACGAGCTGGGCCTCCTCGGCGCCGGACAGGATCCGGACCGGAACCTCGCACGACCGCTGGATTGCGCCCGCGACCTCAAGCCCGTTCTGGGCCGTGCGCAGGGCTGCCGTCGCGCCGCAAACGATGTGAACCGCCCCCAGGGCCCGGGCGCGCTCCGCGAAGCTGCGTGCGATCCCGCCGGCGCGCTCGGCGATCTCCTCGTCGATCCTCCCGCTGCGGTCGAGCCCGCGCGCCAGACGGCAGGCTTCGCCCGAGCGGGTCACGACCTGGACCAGCGCGGATCCGTCCTCCCGGGAGGGCAGGTCGGCGACCAGCATTCGGATCGAGTTGGACCCGAGATCAATTGCACCTACGCGCATATGATCTGGGTTCAAAGCAGCCAGTCCTCCATTTCCGGCACGCCGGGGTTCGGCGCGCCGGAGCCCTGTGAGGTCGGATCGGGCCGCTCCGCGACGGGATCCCGGCTCCGGCCCGCCGCCGGCGCTGGGGGCGGGACGCGACCCACCGAGCGCGTCGCGCTCCCGGGCCTCGGCGTCGTGCGTCCCCTGCCCGGCGCGCCATCGGCCTGCGGAGCGACCTGTGGCGCAGGGACAGGACTCTCGACGTGAACGCTGGCCCCGGAGATTCGCCCCCTTCCCGCCTCGCCGGGGGATGCGGTCACCCAGGCGAGCAGCTCCCGAACCCTGGGGAGGTCGGACCGGAGTCGGAACATGACCCTCTTGCCCTGGCGCACCCTCGCGACCACACCTTCGCGCCCCAGATACTGGAGGTGGCGCGTGGTGCAGGACTGGGAAAGGCCGACGCTCTCGGCCAGCTCGGTGACGCATTGCTCGCGCTCGAGCAGCGCGTGCACGATCCGGAAGCGCGATGCGTCGGCGATGCAGGCCAGGATCTCCCGGCTCCGCGAGTTTCCATCTTTCATTGCATGGAGATGCATATCATCTATTGGAATTGACCGCAACAGCTTGCGTTTGTTAGCTTGAGGCCCGTCCACCCTCCCGGAAACCATCACCATGACCCCCGTCCAGTCCACCCCGTCCTCGCAGGTCCCGAGCTTCTACGGCCTGAGCCGTGACCGGCTGGCCGATGAGCTGGCTGCCCGCGGGCTTCCCACCTACCGGGCGCAGCAGCTGTTCGCGTGGGTATACCAGAAGCGGCTGCGAAACCCCGAGGCGATGTCCAATCTCCCGATCGGCCTCCGCAGCTCCCTGCTGGAGCTGTGCGATCTCTCCCTGCCGCGCGCGGCCGCCGTGCTGGCCACTCCCGACGCCGCGACGCGCAAGTTCGTGCTCGAGCTCGCGGGCGGGGCGCGAGTGGAATGCGTGTCGATGCGGACCGCGCGGCGCCTCACCCTGTGTCTCTCGAGCCAGGTCGGGTGCGCCCTGGGCTGCGCGTTCTGCGCCACCGGGCTCATGGGGCTCACGCGCAACCTGAGCGCCGCAGAGATCGTGGGCCAGGTGCTGGCCATGGGCGACTTCGATCGCTGGCAGGACGAGCGCTTCAACCTCGTGTTCATGGGGATGGGGGAGCCGCTCGCCAACTACGGTGCGCTGATGGAGGCGATCCGGATCCTGCACGACGCGCGCGGGCTCAACATCGGGGCGCGGCGCATCACGGTCTCGACCAGCGGGCTGGTCCCGCAGATCCGCGCGCTGGCGGGCGAGGGACTTCAGCTCGGTCTCGCGGTTTCCCTGCACGCCACGACCGACGAGCTGCGCGACCGCCTGGTTCCGGTGAACCGGCGCTGGCCGCTCGAGGAGCTGCTGGCGGCGGCGCGCGAGTACGGCGAGCGCGTGGGGCGAAGAGTCACGCTCGAGTACACGCTGCTCGCCGGCATCAACGACCGGCCCGAGGACGCCGACCGCCTGGCCGCGATGGCGCGCGCCCTGCCCAGCAAGATCAACCTGATTCCCTACAATCCGGTTCCCGGCCTGGAGTGGAAGCGACCCGATCCCGCGGCGGTCGAAGCGTTCGCGGCCCGGCTCATGCCGCGCGCGCCCGCGGTCATGGTGCGCCACACGCTGGGCGGGGAGATCTGGGCCGCCTGTGGCCAGCTCGGCGGTCTCGGCGCCTGAGCCGCGCCGGACGCCCCGCGATCGGTCCCCGCTCCCATGACCCTGCGGGCCCGGCTCACCCTCGCGCTGCTCGCGCTCGCGCTGGTGCCGACCGCGGTCTTCACCGCCTTCACGCTCGATCAGCTCGGGCGGTCGGCGGAGCGGTGGTTCCGCCCCGGGGTCAGCCGGGCGCTCGAGTCCGCGCTCGAGACCACGCGCACCACGCTGGCGCGCATCGAGGCGGTCTCCCTCGCCCAGGCCGACGCGCTGGCGCCGCTCGCCGCCGCGCGGCCGCTTGCGGACCGGGACCGCGAAGCCCTGCGCGGCTCGCTGCGCGCCTCCGGCCTCGATTTCGTCCAGATCTACCGCCGCGACGGCGGGCGCTGGCGGCTCGCCGAGCAGCTCGCCCCGCCCGGGGTGATCGCCCTCGACCAGCCCGACCTCGGGGACGAGATCGAGGGCTCGATCGGCGCGAGCCGGGTGATCCACTCGGCACTCGGCGCGCTCGCCGCCGTGGCCCCGATCGACGGGGAGCGCGCGCTCGTGACCGGCATCTGGGTCCCGACCGACTTCTTCACGCGCGTGGACGACGTGGGGCTCGGCGTCGGCCGCTACCACCAGCTCGGCGTGCTGGTCAAGCTGCAGCGCCGGTACGTCTGGCTCCTGGTGTCGCTCCTGGTCGCGATCCTCACCGCGCTCGCGCTGATCGTGGCCGCCGCGCTGGCGCGCAGCATGGCGCGCCCGCTGGGCGCGCTGGCCGCCGGCTTCGAGCGGGTCGCGCGCGGCGACCTGGCGGCGCGGATCACGCCCTCGGGGGCGCGCGAGCTGCACACCCTGGGCGAGTCCTTCAACCTGATGACGGCGCGCCTCGAGTCCGCGCGCGACTCGCTCAAGCAGGCCGAGCGCGAGGCGGCATGGCGCGAGGTGGCGCGCCGGCTGGCCCACGAGTTCAAGAACATCCTGACCCCCATGTCGCTGGCCCTCGACCGCCTGGGGTCGCGCGCCGGCGCATTCGCCGCCGAGCAGCGCGCGGCGGTCGACGAGAGCCTCGAGCTGCTCCATCGCGGCGTGGACCAGGTCGCGCGCCTGGCCGAGCAGTTCTCGCAGTACGCCCGGCTCCCGGATCCGCGCTTCGAGTCCCTCGACCTGGCCGAGGTGGCGCGCGCCGCGGCCGCCATGCAGGCCGAGGCGGGCGTGGTGGTGGAGGTGGCGCCCGGGCCCGCGCTCCTGGTGCGGGGGGATTCTCTGCTACTTTCCCGCGCGGTCCACAACCTGCTGCTCAACGCCTGCGAGGCGAGCCCGGACGGCGGCCGGGTGGAGGTGCGCGCCTTCGCGGCCGGGGAGCAGGCGGTGATCGAGGTCGCGGATCGCGGCCCCGGCGTGCCCGAGGCGATCCGCGACCGGGTGTTCGAGCCCTACGTCAGCACGAAGCGGCGCAGCAGCGGCCTGGGCCTGTCACTGGTGCGCGACATCGCGACCCAGCACCACGGGACGGCGACGCTGGAGAACCGGGAGGGAGGCGGCGCGTGCGCGCGCCTCTCGCTCCCCCTGCTTTCGGGAACGGCCTCGGGGACGTGAACGCATGAGCGCGACCGGTCGGCTGCAGATCCTCGTGGTGGACGACGAGGAGGACATCCGCCGCGCGCTGCGCGGCATGCTCGAGGACCGCGGACACTCGGTCGAGGAGGCGGCGACCGGCGAGGAGGCGCTCCAGCGGCTCGAGGAGCGGCGAGTGGACGCCGTGCTGCTCGACCTCAACCTGCCGGGTCTGCACGGCCTCGACGCCCTGCTCAAGATCCGCGAGCTCGCCCCCGACACCGGCGTGATCGTGGTCACCGCCGAGAAGACCACCGAGAACGCGTTCAAGGCGGCGCAGCGCGGCGCGTACGATTTCATCGAGAAGCCGGTGCGGGACAGCCAGCACCTGCTCGAGGTGCTGGCGGAGGCGGCGCGCGTGACCCGCATGCGGCGTAGCACGGCGTCGCACGCGGGCGAGGACCTGGGGATCGTGGGCGAGAGCCCGCCGCTCCTCGCCCTGATGGAGAACGTGCGCCGGATCGCCCCGTCCCAGGGCCGGGTTCTGATCACGGGCGAGAACGGATCGGGCAAGGAGCTGGTCGCGCACGCGATCCACGCGCTCTCGCGGCGCGCCGAGGGCCCGTTCATCAAGCTCAACTGCGCCGCCATTCCCAAGGACCTGGTCGAAAGCGAGCTGTTCGGCTACGAGCGCGGGGCCTTCACCGGCGCCCTCCAGGCCAAGAAGGGCCGGCTCGAGCTCGCCGACCAGGGCACGCTGTTCCTGGACGAGATCGGCGACCTCTCGCTCGAGGCCCAGGCCAAGCTTTTGCGCGTGATCGAGAGCGGCGAGTTCGAGCGGGTGGGCGGCACGCGCACCCTGCGCTGCGACGTGCGCGTCGCCGCCGCCACCAACAAGGACCTGGCCGCCGCCATGGAGGCGGGCGACTTCCGCCAGGACCTCTTCTACCGCCTCAACGTGCTGCCCATCCACGTGCCGCCGCTGCGCGAGCGGCGGCCGGACATCGTGCCGCTGGCGGAGCGCTTCCTCTCCGACGCCTGCGGCGCCGAGGGCAAGCCCCCGAAGCAGCTCGCGGCCGAGGCCAAGAGCCTGCTCGAGGACTACGCCTGGCCGGGCAACGTGCGCGAGCTCCGCAATCTCATGGAGCGGGCGGCCATCCTGGTGGACGGCACCTCGGTGGGGGCCGAGGACGTGGCGGTGTGGCTCGAGGCGGCGCCGGGCCGCGAGGAGGCGGTGGGGCTGCGCGGCGAGATCGAGCGGCGCGAGGCCGACGCCATCCGCCGCGCGCTCGACGGCGCGGGCTGGAACGTCACGCAGGCGGCCTCGGGGCTCGGGATCGACCGCACGAACCTGCACCGCAAGATGCGCAAGTACGGGATCGCGCGGCGCTGAAAGGCGGGGCCGGCGCGCCGCTCGGCGGATCGCCGCGCGGCGCGGGGCGCAACGGTGTGTGGCGGATGCGCCGCAGCCCGGGCCGGGCGGAGCGGCCGTGCGCGGCTGGCGCGGCGCGCACGCAGCAGCCTCCGGGATCGCGTCGCGGCCGGGCGCCGCGTCGTCCGGGCCCCCGGGCCCGGTCCCCCGCCCGGGCGGCGCGGGCGTGGGCCGGCGAGCATGGACTTTGCAATACCGTGGAATCTGAGAGGCTCTCCCCCGTTCGTCGACCCGGAGGCTCCGTGACCACGCCGACCTTTTGCCCCGCGGCGCTCGCCCTGACGGCGGCGCTCGTCTTCCCGCACCCCGCAACCGCGACGCCGGGCCGCGCCGCCCGCATCACGGTCCCGTCCGCCGCCGCGGCCGCGGACGACAGCACCCTCGAGGTGCTCCCGTTCCACCCGCTCGACGAGGATTCGCTCGAGTCCGGGCCTTCGCGGAACGCCGGGGTCAGCTTCGCCCACGACGAATGGCTCAGGGCTCCGTTCGGCGACAACCTGCTCACCGATCCCGACCAGTGGCGCGCGGCCGACGACGAGGCGCTCCGCAGCCAGCTCGGCGCCGACTACAACCGCGTGGACCGCATCCGGCTCTCGTTCTCGCATCAGGTCCAGCGCCCGGAGACGATGATGCCGCGGGTGGCCACGCGGATCGAGTACGCGTTCGGCCGCGAGCGGCTGCTCTACGGGCTGCAGCTCGAGCAGCCGATCGCCCCTCCGGGCCGGCTCGCGCTCGGCGTCTCCATGGTGCGCCGCACCGACCACAGCGAGCTGCAGCAGGTGGACGACGTCGAGAACAGCCTCGCGCTGCTCTTCGGGCGCCAGGACTACCGCGACTACTTCGAGCGCGAGGGATTCGGCGGCTACCTGTCGTGGCGCGTGCCGGACTTCTCGACCGTGAGCGTGCACCTCCGGAACGACCAGTTCCGCTCCCTGCCCGTCGTCTGGGGCACGCGCTCGTGGTTCCAGCGCGACCGCACGCTGCGCGCCAACCCGAGCGTGGAGGAGGGCGAGGCGCACGCCGCGATCCTCAGGCTCGAACGGCTCGCCCACCGCACCGGCCGGACGCGCGCGGGCCTCTACCACTGGATCGAGCTCGAGCGCGCGGGCGGCCGGCTCGAGGGCGACTTCGACTACACCCGCCTGCTGGGCGACGTGCGCAGCGTGATGGTGCTCACGCCGGCCTCCAGCCTCGCGCTCCGGCTGGTGGGCGGGCACGCATTCCAGGGCCGGCTGCCGGCCCAGAAGCAGTTCACCTGCGGCGGCGTGGACGGGCTCCGGGCGCACCCGTTCGCCAAGTACCGGGGCGACGAGCTGGCGCTGGCGCAGGCCGAGTACACGCTCGGGCTGTGGCGCATCCGCACTCCGGCGACCGAGGGCGGGCTGCACGCCATCGCCTTCGTGGACTGCGGGAGCGCCTGGTCGAACCCGGACCACGCGTGGGACGTGGGCCGGCAGCACATCCAGGCCGACGGGGGTTTCGGGCTCGCGACCTCCGAGGACGAGGTGCGCGTCTACTTCGCGCGCGACCTCCAGGACCCGGGATCGGACTTCGTGATCAGCCTGCGACTCCAGCGTCCGTTCTGACCGTCTTCCCGCGTGCTCCCCCTCCCCGCCGAACCCCCGCAGCCCGCGAGGCCGGCTCGTCCCTGGCGCCGCGCCCTGCTGCCCGTAGCCCTCGGCCTGCTCGCCGCGGGCGCTGCGGCGGCGCTCGAGATCGAGACGCTCGCGACCCGCGAGAACGCGGGCTACCTGTGGGCCGACGTGGCGCTGCACGACCTGTTCGCCCCGCGCGTGGCCGAGAGCCTCTCGCGCGGCATGCCCGCCACGCTGCGGCTCCACGCCGACCTGTGGCGGCGCCGCAGCGCGTGGTTCGACCGCCTCGTGAACAGCTTCGACGCCGAGCTGCGCATCCGCTACGACGTGTGGAGCCGCTCGTACCAGCTCGAGCGCCACGGCTCCCCGCCGCTCTCGGTGTCGTCGCTCGACTCGGTGGTCACGGTGCTCTCGCGGCCGCTGGCGCTGCGCGTGGGCCGGGTCGGGGACCTCGACCCCGGCGCGCGCTACTACGTGGTCGTGGCCGCCACGCTCAAGCCGCTCAGCATCGAGGACGTGAAGGAGGTCGAGGGCTGGCTCTCCGGGGAGGTCGAGGAGAAGCGCGGCACGGGCTTCGGGATCATCACCGGCGTTCCGCGCTCGGTGTTCGACGCGGTGCGCAACTTCGTGGGGTTCGGCGACGAGAGGGCGCGGGCGATCTCGCCGGATTTCGAGCTGCGCACGCTCTTCCCCGAGGGCCCCGAGAGGGACCCCCGGCCCTAGGCCGCGCCCGAGAACGGGTTTTCGCGCCCGCTCCCCGCCGGCTCAGGCCCCGGAGGGCGTGGGTGGCGCGGAGGCGCCGGCCGGGACTTCCGGCAGCGCGGCCGATCCCGGCGCGCGCTCGAAGGTCACCTCGCGCGGCCGGGTCCCCATGCGCGAGAGCAGGAACGCGCCGGTGCCGATCGCGGTGAGGCAGAAGATCAGGAGCACGCCGAGCAGGCAGAAGAACAGCGCGGCGGTGCGGGCGAAGCCGGGGGGCGCCGCGAGCAGCGCGCCGGCCACGAAGAACATGGCCACGAACACGGTACCGGTCAGGATCGGCATCATCGCCCCGCCCTGCCCCAGGCGGCGGCGCAGCAGGCGGCTCCCCAGCACGTAGGTGGCCGCGATCTGCCCGGCCCACACCATGATCACGTAGAGGAACGGCAGGAGCGCCGCGATCGGGAGCCCGATCACGGTGATGACGAGCAGCAGGCAGGTGAGCAGCACGAGCGGCGGCGAGACCAGGCCGAGGAAGAACGAGGCGATGCCGCGCCGCGACGCCGTGGCGGCCACCCGCAGCATGCGCTCGGGGAATAGCATGGTCATGAGCCAGCCCATGAACAGCGAGAGCAGCCAGCCCAGGAACACCGCGACCAGCAGCACCGGGAGCGTGGGCAGGCCGACCGAGACCGGGAGGAATCCGAGCGAGACGCTCTCGCCGCCGACCGTGGCGCCCGGGGCCTGATCGAGCCCGCCGCCGATCGCGACCACGTCGCCCTCCACGGCGGCGCCGGGCGCGAGCCGGACCGAGCCGAACACGGCGACCACGTTCCCGGTGACCGAGCCCTCGACCGAGACCGATCCGAACACCGCGACCACGTCGCCCTCGACGCGCTCGCCGGCCGGCACCTCTGCGTCGGCGAAGACCCGCACCAGGCCGGCGCCGTCCGTGTCCACGACGATCGCCGGTCCGTTCACCTCCACGGAGGGCCGCCTCCCCTCGCTGTCCCCGGCCGCGCCCCCGATGGTGACGCTCGACCGCGCGAGGCGCGGGTCGATCCGGATGTCCACCGCGGGCTCCGAGCGCCCGCGGGCCGAGGTGCGGATGCGCACGCCGTTGCGGTCGATCTCGAACGAATCGTGCACGCGCTCGCTGTCGCCCGCCGCGGCGCGCGGCTCCCGGGAGGGCTTCGGGGCCGCACCCGCCGCGCCGGCCACGCCGGCCGCGCCGAGGAGGATGAGCGCTGCGACCAGCCCGCGGCGCGCCGGGCGCGCCAGCGCGTTAGAAACCGAGGATGCCGACATGGCGCATCCCGTTCCGGACCTCGGTGCCGCGGGGACGCATCCACCACAGGACCGCGGCACAGGCCCCCACCGCGATCGTGAGCGGCACGACGATGGCGGTCTGCGAGAACAGCGCCGCGATCGCGCGCCCGATCGGCAGGAGGCGCTGGCCGGTCTCCGCGAGCAGCCGCCCGCTCCCCGCCAGGCTCACCACCGAGAAGCTCACGGCGTTGAGGGCGAACACCAGGGCCTGCGCCACGCGGCGCGAGGCCGCGGTCGAGAGCGCCACGAGCAGGATGCGCGCCTCGGGCTGGGTCGCGAAGGCGAGGATCCCCGCCACCGTGAGCGCGGTAAGGCTCGCGTAGCCGAAGCCCAGGGCGCGGATCCAGCGCCGGCGGACGCGCGAGGGCAGGACGCGCTCCATCACGCGCGCGGTGAACACCGGGCCCGGATCCCAGGTGGGCAGGCGCTCGAGCGAGTGGATCACGCGGCGGTAGAGGGCCAGCTCGCGCGCGCAGCTCGCGCACGAGGCGGCGTGCTCGCGCAGCCGCAGCGCCTCGGCGGGCGGCAGCTCCTCGTCCAGCAGCTCCTGGATGCGACGGTTCTCCGGGCAGGCGGTCATGGCGTTTCGCCCTCGAGCCGCCCCTTGAGCAGGGCGCGCGCGCGGTGGATGCGGGCCTTCACGGTGCCGAGCGGCAGCCGGAGCGCCTCGGCGATCTCCTGGTACGAGAGGTCCTGCTGGTGCCTGAGCATGACGACGATCCGGTAGTGGTGGGGCAGGCTGTCGATCAGCTCCTGCGAGCGCCGCTCCTCTTCTCCCCGCGAGGTCAGCTCCTCCGGGCCCAGGCCCGGATCCACGACCTCGATGGTTCGCTCCTCTTGTGTCTCCACGCCCCGCTGGAACAGCGAGATCGGGCTCTGCTTGCGCCTTCGCAGCACGTCGATGCTGAGTCGCGCGGCGATGGTGAACATCCACGCGGTGAACGAGCGCGCCGGATCGTAGCGATCCAGGGCCCGGAAGACGCGGATGAAGGTTTCCTGCGCCACGTCCTCCGCATCCTCCTCCCTGCGCAGCATCCGCAGGGCCATCGAGTACACCGGCCGCCGGTAGCGGTCCACGAGCTCGCGGTAGGCTCTTTCGTCCCCGGTCCGGCACCTTCGAATGAGGTCGGCGTCTTCACCGTTTGCCACGCCGAACCTTCAGAGCCCGCCTACGGGCGCGCGGGGGCGAAAGTTTCATGGGGCGGCACGATAGGAGGGGGTTCGGAAAGGGTCAAGAGCCAGGCATTCTGCACGATCGGGCTGCGTCCGGCGCGGGGGGGACGGGCGCGGGGAGTCCCTTTCGCTGCGTTCTGGCGGAGCGCGGGCGGGGCAGGGCGGGCGAGTCCCTTTCGCGGCGCTCTGGCGGACGGGCGGGGCCGGGCGCGGGAGTCCCTTTCGCTGCGCCCGCTCGGCTCCGCCATCCCCTGGCTCCGCCTCGCTCCTGGCGGAGCGCTTTGCCGTCCTGCCGCCCGCGCTCCGCCAGAGCGCAGCGAAAGGGACTCCCGCGCCCGGCCCCGCCCAGCCAGCTCGGGCCTCCGATCCTTGACTCCACCTGCGCCCCCCCCTAGCCTGCGCCGGCCATGATGACCATCACCGCGCTCAAAGCGCGCGAAATTCTCGACTCGCGGGGCAATCCGACGCTCGAGGTCGACTGCATGCTGGAGAACGGCGCCCGCGGGCGCGCCGCGGTGCCCTCCGGCGCCTCGACAGGCGAGCACGAGGCGGTCGAGCTGCGCGACGGCGACCCCTCTCGGTACGGCGGCAAGGGCGTGCGGCGCGCGGTCGCGAGCGTCCACGACACCATCGCACCGCGCCTGCTCGGCAAGGACGCCTTCCAGCAGGCCCGCATCGACGAGACCCTGATCGCGCTCGACGGCACGCCCAACAAGGGGCGGCTCGGCGCGAACGCGGTGCTCGGCGTGTCGCTGGCGTGCGCGCACGCCTGCGCGCGCGCGCTCGGCCTGCCGCTCTACCGCCACATCGGCGGCGTCGACGCCCGCACGCTGCCGGTACCGCTGATGAACGTGCTCAACGGCGGCCGCCACGCGGACAACAACGTGGACCTGCAGGAGTTCATGATCGTCCCGCTCGCCGCCCCCACGTTCGGCGAGGCCCTGCGCTGGGCGGCCGAGGTGTTCCACACGCTGGCGGCGGTGCTCAAGAAGCGCGGGCTCTCGACCGCGGTCGGGGACGAGGGCGGCTTCGCGCCCAGCCTGGGATCGAACGAGGAGGCGCTCCAGCTCCTGGTCGAGGCGATCGGCAAGGCGGGCTACCGCGCGGGCGAGCAGGTCGCGCTCGCGCTCGATCCGGCGGCGAGCGAGTTCTTCCGGGACGGGGCGTACGTGCTGGCCGGCGAGGGCGGTCGCAGGCTCACCTCGGCGCAGATGGTGGAGTACTACGTGGGCCTGTGCGACCGCTACCCGATCGTGAGCATCGAGGACGGGCTCGCCGAGGACGACTGGGACGGCTGGGCGCTGCTCACGAAGGAGCTGGGAGGGCGCGTGCAGCTCGTGGGGGACGATCTGTTCGTGACCAGCGTCGAGCGCCTGCGCCGCGGGATCCGCTCGGCCGTGGCCAACTCGATCCTGATCAAGGTGAACCAGATCGGGACGCTCACCGAGAGCCTGGCCGCGATCGAGACCGCCTCCCAGGCGGGCTACACCTCCGTGATCTCCCACCGGTCGGGGGAGACCGAGGACGTGACCATCGCGGACCTGGCCGTGGCGACCGGGGCCGGTCAGATCAAGACCGGTTCCCTCTCCCGAACCGACCGGGTCGCGAAGTACAATCAGCTCGTGAGGATCGAGGAGGAGCTGGGCTCGAGCGCGCGCTACGCGGGGCGTGAGGCCTTCCGGGCGATGGCGTGAGACGCCGAGGGCAGGGAGCCCGGCCGGGCCGTCGCTTCGGCGGCGCCCGCTGAGCAGGGCCGCGAAAGGACAGGGACGTCATGCGCGACATCGGAATGCGGATCCGGCGCTATCGCCTCGGGCGCTACGCCACCTCCGCGAGCCCAAGGGCCCGGTGGCGCTGGGTGTGGGTGGTGGCCGCCCTGTGGCTGGCGTGGGCCGGGCTCCTCAGCGAGCACAGCCTGTTCCGCATCTGGCGCCTCGCCCATGAGAACGCCGCGGCGCGCCGCGACGTGGAGCGGCTGCGCGCCGAGGTGGCGCGCCTCGAGGCCGAGCTGAGCGATCCGCAGGCCGGACGCCTGCGGGCGGAGCGCTGGCTCAGGGAGCGCGACGGGATGGCCAGGCGCGGCGAGATCGTCTACCGGATCCATCCTCAGGGCGCCGACACCGTCGGACGCTGAGGCGCGGCAGGCCGCGCGCCGCGCGGCGTGGATCAGAAGCCGAACGCGAGCGCCATCCGGCCCCCGACGCCGCTCAGGTCCATCGAGAGGGGCTTCTGGTCGGTGGCGCCGAGCCGCGGTTCGTTCGTGGTCTTGTCCAGCAGGGCCTCGACCTTCGCGCTCCGGAACACCAGCCCGAGCAGGACCGAGAAGCGTGTCGCGAAGAACATGTGGACACCGCCCTCGACGTAGAAGCCGGGGGCGTCGCGCTTGGCGGTGCTGACGAACGAGACTCCGTTGGGGACGCCGATCTCGGTCTGCTGGTAGAGCAGCCGGTTCTGCACCGTGCTGAGGAAGCCGCCGCCCACGTAGGCACGGGCCTGGAAGTCGCCCTGGTTGTAGGGCGCCAGGTAGTAGTCGGCGCCGACGGACACCGGGACCGAGAACAGCTCCCAGCGGAGCTGCACGTCCTGCTGGAGTCCGGGAAGGAACTCGCGCTCGCTCGACTTGCGGAGCTGGCCCACGCCCGCGTTCACCGCGAACCTCGGGCTCATCAGGTAGCGGAGCTGGACCTCGAACAGGAAGGCGTACACGATCCGGTCCAGGCCCTTCTGGCCCTGGTTCTCGAGGGCTCGGTTGCGGAAGTCGATCTCGTCGTTGATGTCGCCGCCGTTCAGCTGCGTGGGGATCGCGGAGACGACGAGGTTGAAGCGGTGGACCTCGGCGGCGGCGTGCACGGGCCCGGCACCCACGGCCACGACGAGAAGCGCGGCGATCGCCGCCGCGAGCGCTTTCCTCCCCAATGCGGCCTCCCCGCGATGCAGCCTGGTCATGCGAGCCTCTCCACCCCGGTCGGGAGTGGGGCACAATATCCGGCGGCCTGGGCCGGCGCAACCGCAGCCGCCGCGGCCAAATCCGCGCCCCCGCCCGCCCGCCCGCGGCGTCCCGCCTCAGGCCGGGCTCGGGCGCGCACGCGGGCCGTGCCGACTTGACACCTCTTCGCCGGCCCGGGTAAGTTCACGGGTCCCTGATGCGGGGTGGAGCAGCCTGGTAGCTCGTCGGGCTCATAACCCGAAGGTCGCTGGTTCAAATCCAGCCCCCGCTACCATCGGAGAGCCCCGGAGTCCACGACTCCGGGGCTCGACCCTTTTCAGGGGAGCGCCGCACCGCTACCAGTGTCCGAACAGCTTGAGCAGCGCGAGGATCACGGCCGCCGCGAGCAGCATCGGCACCACGAACAGCCACGAGAACAGCCGGTGGTCGAACTTGAGGTGCATGTAGAACATCGCCACCAGCGCGAACTTGACCGCCGACAGCGTGAGCAGCGTGGGCACGAGCATCGGCTTCATCGAAGGGATGTAGAACACCGCGACCTCGATCGCCGTGAGCACCGTGAGGATGGTGGCGATCGCCAGGTATTCCTTGGCCCCCGGATGGCCGTGCTCCTTGGAGTGCGCGTGGGGTTCGGTGGATTCCGACATCGGGCCCTCTCCTACTGGATCAGGTAGATCAGCGTGAAGATCGCGATCCAGACCACGTCCACGAAGTGCCAGTAGAGCCCCGCGATCTCGACGTCCAGCGACCGCTCGCGGGGCAGCCGGTTGCGCATCGCCATCCCGAACAGGGTCCACAGCCAGATGACGCCGACCGTGACGTGCGTGCCGTGGAAGCCGGTGAGCACGAAGAAGGTGCAGCCGAACAGATTGCCCTGGAGCTTGAGCCCGTCGTAGAAGAACTCGGTGAACTCGAAGCACTGTCCGGCGATGAAGGTCATGCCGAGCAGCGCGGTCGCGGCCAGCCAGATGCGGGCCCCGCGGTTGTTTCCGCGCTGGACCGCCGCGAGCGCCAGCACCATGGTGAGGCTGCTCATGAGCAGCACGAACGCGCTCACCGAGGTGAAGGGGATGTTGAGCACCTCGTGCGGATGGGGCCCGGTCGCGTCCCGCCCGCGGTACACCAGGTAGGTCGAGATCAGCGATCCGAAGAACATGCACTCGGAGCCCAGGAACGCCCAGAACAGCATCTTCCGGCTGTTGAGGCCGGTGCTGGTGGCGTGCGCCTCCGCGGCGCCCGCGTGGGCCAGGCTCGCCGCGCTCACCTCGTGATCCTCATCGCTCTCCGCCTCACGTGCAGGGCTCGTAGGCCCAGGAGTAGACGCCGAGCAGCATCAGGATCGCGCCCGGGACGCCGAACCACCACCCGAAGACCATCCCGCTCATCAGCAGCGTGATCCCGAGCGCGCTCACCGCCGGCCAGTACGAGGGCGGCGGCATGTGGATGTGGCCCCGCACCTGGTTCGAGGCCAGCGCCGCCTCGCGGCTCTCCTTGTGCCACAGCGGATCGAGGCTTCCCACCCGGGGGATGCTGCCGAAGTTGTAGGGCGGCGGCGGCGACGGGATCGCCCACTCGAGCGTCGCCCCGCCCCACGGGTCGTTGCCCGCGGGCTTGCCGCTGCGCGCGCTCGTGACCAGGTTCCAGACGAACACCAGCAGCGCCGGCACCAGCAGGAGCGCGCCGATCGTAGACACCTGGTTCATGCCCTCGAAGCCCATGTTGGGGGCGTAGGTGTAGACCCGCCGCGGCATGCCGAGCAGCCCCACGAAGTGCATCGGGAAGAAGGTGACGTTCATCGCGATCAGCATGCCCCAGAAGTGGATCTTCCCGAGCCGCTCGTTCAGCAGCCGGCCCGTGACCTTGGGGAACCAGTAGTAGATGCCGGCGAAGATCCCCATGATCGCGCCGCCGAACAGCACGTAGTGGATGTGCGCCACGACGAAGTAGGTGTCGGTCTGCTGGAGGTCGGCGGGCGGCGAGGCGTGCATGAAACCCGACAGCCCACCCATGGTGAACATGGCGATGAAGCCGAGCGCGAACAGCATCGGCGTCTTGAGCTCCACCCTCCCGCCCCACACGGTCGCGATCCAGTTGAAGATCTTCACCCCGGTCGGGATCGCGATCAGCATGGTGGTCAGGGCGAAGAACGAGTCGGCGAAGGGCCCGAGCCCGACCGAGAACATGTGGTGGCTCCACACGCCCCAGCCCATGAAGCCGATGAAGATGCCCGAGTAGACGACCACCGGATAGCCGAACAGCGGCTTGCGCGAGAAGGTGGGGAGCACCTCGGAGACGATCCCCATCGCGGGCAGGATCAGGATGTAGACCTCGGGGTGCCCGAACAACCAGAACAGATGCTGCCACAGCACCGGATCGGCGCCGGCCGCCGGGACGAAGAAGTTGGTGCCGGTCAGGCGGTCGAAGAGCAGGAACACGAGCGCGACCGTGATGACCGGGAACGCGAGGATGATCAGGAACGAGGTGACGAGCGTCATCCACACGAACACCGGCATGCGCATCAGCTTCATGCCGGGCGCGCGCAGGTTGATGATCGTGACGATGAAGTTGAACGCGGCGGCCAGCGAGGCGATGCCCAGGATCTGGAGACCCACCGCCCAGAAGTCCACCCCGTGACCCGGCGAGTACTGGGACGAGGTCAGGTTCGAGTAGGCGAACCACCCGACGTTGGGGGCGCCGCCCAGGAAGAAGCTCAGGTTGAGGAACACCGCGCCCAGCAGGAACACCCAGTAGCTGAAAGCGTTCAGGCGCGGGAAGGCCACGTCGCGCGCGCCGATCATGAGCGGAACCACGAAGTTGAAGAAGCTCGCCGAGAGCGGCATCACGGCGAGGAAGATCATGGTGGTGCCGTGCATGGTGAAGAGCTGGTTGAAGAAATCGGGGCTCACCAGCGTGTTGTCGGGGCGCACGAGCTGGAGCCTCATCACCAGCGCCTCGAGCCCGCCGATCAGGAAGAACACGAACGCGGTGGTCCCGTAGAGCACTCCGATGCGCTTGTGGTCGACGGTCGTCACCCAGCTCCACAGCCCGGACTCCCCGTGGGCGTGGGCGGGAACGGCGGCGGCGGTCGTGGCCATGCGCGTCTTTCCTCCTCCTACTTGAGGCTCTGCAGGTAGGCGACCAGGGCCGTCACCTGCTCCGGCGCCAGCCCCAGGTTCAGCATCAGCGTGCCCGGCTTGCGCTTGTCGGGCTCGGTGATCCACTTCGCCAGGTGCTCGGTGTCGTTCGGGAACATCGCGCCGGCGATCGTCGTCCGGCTGCCGAAGTGCGTGAGGTCGGGTCCGATGATCCCGGCGGAGACGCCCTGGATGGTGTGGCAGCCGATGCAGGCGCTCTGCGCGAAGGTCTCCTTGCCGGTGGCGGCGAGCGAGCCCGCCTCCGGCTCGGCCGGCGCGCTCTTCTGCACCGCGACCCAGCGCTCGAACTCCTCCTTGGTGGTGACCACGAGCTTCATGCGCATGTTGGCGTGCGAGATGCCGCACAGCTCCGCGCACTGCCCGGGGAAGACTCCAGTGCTCTCGGCGGTGAACCACAGGTGGTTGGTGTGGTTGGGGAGCGCGTCGCGCTTTCCGGCCATCGCCGGCAGCCAGAAACTGTGCGCGACGTCCGCGCTCTCGATGTCCACGCCGACCGCGCGGCCCAACGGGACGTGCATCTCGCTGCCGGTGGTGACGCCGTACTCGGGGTACTGGAACTCCCACCACCACTGGTGCCCGATCACCTTGACCGTGAGGGCGTTCGCCGGGGGCTTGCCCTGGGTGTGGAAGATGGTGAGCACCGTGGGCACCGCGACCAGCGCGAGGATCACGGCGGGGGCGATGGTCCAGGCGATCTCGAGGGTCGTGTTGCCGTGAACCGGCTTCGGGTCGGGGGCCCCGGGACGCGCGCGGAAGCGCACCACCGCGTAGATCAGCGCCCCCTGCACCAGGACGAAGATGATCGCCACCCAGAAGACCAGCTGCTCGAGGAGCGACTGGATCTCCCGCGCCACGTCGCCCTGCGGGTGCAGGGTGCTCTGCGGGAACTCCTGCAGGGTGCAGCCGCCCAGGAACAGGCACGCGAGCAGAGCGACGGCGAGCGCGGCGAGGCTGCGCGATGCGCGGTGAGGCCGTGCGGTCATCGTCTTCCCCGTGGGGGTGAGGTGAGCCGAGCGCGAACCAGACTCACGAGCGAAAATCGCGCGGGAAGCTAACATGCGAGCGCGCCCGAGAGAAGCGCGAAAAGGCCCGCCGGCGGGGGCGGCCGCCGCGCGCCCGGCCCCGCGCGCGCTCAGCGCCAGATCGCATCCACCGTCAGCGCGGCGTAGAGCGCGAACAGATAGAGAATCGAGAAGCGGAACAGGCGCATCGCCGCAGAGGGGCTCGGATCGCGCGCGAGCCTCAAGGCGCCGCGAATGAACGCGGCGCCGAGCCCGGTGGCTGCGGCGGCGTACACCCAGCCCGCCACGCCGAGCGGCACCAGCGCGAGCGTGACCGGCACCAGCGCCAGGGTGTAGAGCAGGATCTGGCGGCGGGTCTCCGGCTCGCCGTGGGTCACCGGGAGCATCGGGATCCCGGCGCGCTCGTAGTCCTCGCGCCGCCGGAGCGCGAGCGACCAGAAATGCGGCGGGGTCCACAGGAAGACGATCCCGGCGAGCAGCACCGCGGGGACGCCGACGTGCCCGGTGACCGCCGCCCACGCGATGAGCGGAGCCGAGGAGCCGGCCGCGCCGCCGATCACGATGTTCTGCGGCGTGCGGCGCTTGAGCCAGACGGTGTAGACCACGGCGTAGTAGAAGATGGACCCGAGAGCGATCAGGCCCGCGAGCAGGGTGGTGAAGGTGAGGAGCGTCACCCACGAGAGCCCGGCGAGCACGAACCCCAGACCCAGGGCGCTCGAGGGCGGCAGCAGCCCCGAGGGCAGCGGCCTGAGCGCGGTGCGCTCCATCCGCGCGTCGAGGTCGCGGTCGAAGTACATGTTGAAGCACGCCGCCGAGCCGGAGGCCATGAGGGTCCCGGCCAGCGCGCCCCAGAACAGCGGAATCGGCGGCAGGCCCTGCGCGGCGAGCAGCAGCGCGGGCACCGCGGTGATCACGACCAGCATCGAGATCCGCGGCTTGGTGAGCTCGAGATAGCCGAGCGCCAGGCTGCGCGCGCGGGGCGGGGCGAGCGCGACGCTCATGGCGAGGTCGCCAGCGCGACGCCCCCGGCGCGCGCCGGCATCCGGGCGAGGCGGAACGTGGTGGCGAGCAGGATCGCGAGGATCGCCGCCGCGTTCGCGAGGTGGATCGCGGAGAGCCACGGCGGGGTCCCGAGCAGCACGTTGCAGACTCCGAGCGCGATCTGGGCGAGCGTGAGCCCCAGGGCCATCGAGCCGCCGGCGCGCACCCCCGCATCCGGCGCCCCGCGCGAGAGCAGGGCGGCCCACGCGACCGCGGCGACGAGCGCGTAGCCGCCGGTGCGATGGAGCATCTGGATCCCCTCCGGAGTGGACAGCGGCGGAAGCCAGCGTCCGTTGCAGGCCGGCCAGTCCGGGCACGCCAGCCCGGCGTGGCTCGTGCTCACCACGCCGCCGAGCAGCGACTGGGCGTAGGCCGCCGCGGTCGCGATGCCGAAGGCGGCCAGCAGCGCCGGAGGCCGAGCCTCCCCGAGCCCGTCCGGCTCGAGCTCGGAGCGCGCGGCCAGCGCGGTCACCAGGGTGGTCGCGAACAGCAGGAGCGCCACCGCGAGATGGCTGCTGACCACGGCCGGGGAGAGGAGCTTCCACACCGTGAGCGCGCCGAGCAGCACCTGGACCAAGAGCAGCGCGAGCGCCAGGGCGGCGAGGCCGCCGAGCCGCGCGCGCGTCGCGCGATGGCCCAGCACCCACCCGGCGGTGGCGAAGAGCATCACGCTCGCGAGCAGCGCGAACAGGCGGTGGAACCACTCGATCAGCACGTTGAGCTGGAGCGGCGGCAGCAGACGGCCCTGGCACAGCGGCCAGTCCGGGCAGGCCAGCCCCGAGCCGGTGGTGCGCACCACCGAGCCCAGCACGATGAGCCCGAAGAGGAGCAGCGTGGTCGCGAGCGAAAGGTTCGCCCCGACGCGAAACTCGGCGTTGGACGACATGCATCCTCGTGCGCGTGGAGCGGGAAACTTGGGGATCGACGGCGCGGAAAGCTAGCATAAAGGCGCAGCAGCGAAAACGGATGCGCCTCCGGCCACCGGCCGCAGGAAGGAGTCGACCCCAGGAGCCCGACATGACCGAACCGTTTTACGTCTCCCGCTCGACGCTCGAGCACGCCGGAACCCTCCACCGCCGCGCGCGGCTCGAGAGCGGAGCCAGCTTCGACCTCGGGGTCCACGGCGCTGTGGCCTCGCACTTCAAGCTCGCCCCGCCTCGCGAGCTGCCGCTGCCGGTCGACTACATCGTGGCGGCGACCGGGGGCTGAATGCTCGGGACCCTGGTGGCCGCGCTGGAGGTGCGGCAGGTGAAGGTCGAGCCGGGCGCGATCCTGGCCGAGGTCGAGGGCGTGAGCGAGGTGCGCGACGGGCTGCCGGTCCTCGCGGAGGTGCGGATCCGCTACCGGATCACGGTCCCCGCGGGCACGCGCGCGGCCGTGGACCGCGCGCTCGCGCGCCACCAGGAGCGCTGTCCCACCGAGCGCTCGCTGCGCGGTGCGGTGGCGGTGAGCTGGACGGCGGAGATCGAGGAGGCGCCATAGGCTCGCGCGCGATCCGACCCGGCGGCTTCCTGGTCAACGCGGCGCTGTTCGTGGCGGCCACGGCGCTGGCCGCGGCTCTCGCGCTCGGCGCCGGCGAGCTCTACTTCCGGCTGCGCACCGGGGCCGGCGCCAACGCCAGGTCGTGGACCGTCTACCATCCCGACCGCGGCTGGGCGCTCGAGCCGGGGGAATACGTCCACGTCGACGAGAACGACTTCCGCGCCACGCGCATCTCGATCAACCCGCTCGGGCTCCGCAACCCGCCCCTGACCCTCGAGGTTCCGGCGGGCCGGCGGCGGGTCAGCGTCCTCGGCGACTCGTTCGTGTTCGGCGCCGGGCTCGACGGCGCGGAGACCATCCCGGGCCGGCTCGGCGCCCTGCTGGGAGAGCGGTGCGAGGCGGTGAACCTCGGCGTCGAGGGCTATGGCACCGGCACCGAGACCCTGCTGCTCGAGGACCTGGTCGCGCGCGGCTACGCTCCCGGCGACGCGATCGTGCTGGTCTTCTTCACCAACGACATCCTGGACAACGCCGGGCTCGCGTACGGCACCGGCGCCCCGCAGCCGCACGTCCCGCGGTTCTGGGTGGACAGCACGGGCGCCCTCCGCCACACCCGGCCCGCGCCGGGCGCGAAGGCGCGCTGGGGCCGGGCGCTCGAGCGGCGCTGGATGTTCCTCCGCTACCTGCGCACCCGGGCGACCAACCTGGTGCTGGCGAACCGCTGGATGCTGGACCTGGCGGGCGCCGTGGGATTCCATCCGGACCTGCCGCGGACCCCGGCAGTGGTGGAGGCCTTCTACGGGCCGGGCTGGGAGGAGCGCTGGAGGACGACCGAAGGGATCCTCACCTACCTGTCGCGCGAGGCGAGCGGGCGGCTGCGATCGCGCCTCTACGTCGCGTTCGTGCCCTCACCCTTCCAGGTGGTCGGGACCCTGGAGAGGCTGGCCGCGCGGCGGGCGCACGACGATCCCGTCTTCGCGGCCTTCCTCGCGGACCGGGACCGGCCCCAGCGGTGCCTGCGCGAGTTCTGCGCCCGGAGCGGGCTGCCGTTCATCGACGCCACGCCGCGCCTTCGCCAGGGGGCGAAGAAAAGGCCCCCCTACCTGCTCGAGGCCCACCTCAATGCTTTCGGCGCCGGAATCGTCGCGGCGGCGATCCGCGACGGGATGAGCAAGACCGCGCCGCCCTGACGCGGCGGGCTACGGCTGCCGGCGCGTGTCACTCGCCGGTGCGGATCGCTTCGCGCGCGTCGAGCGCGGCGTCCAGCCCGGCCCGGGCTGGAGGTCCTGGATGGCCGCGGGCGGGATCCGGTCGTCGCCGATCAGGAACACGGCGTCGCTGGGACCCACCGTCACCTGGCTCACGGTCGCGCCGTTGTTCACGGCCGCGTCGCGCGTGCCGAGGATCTTGCGGTACGAGCGCTCCAGCGGTGTGGTCATCGCCTGGGCCCCGGGGTTGACCAGCACGATGCCGTTCTGGAAATCGCGGCGGTAGAGGCTGGTGACCCCGGCCTGGAAGTGCACGTCGTCGAGCCAGACGTCGCCGAGCGCGTCGCCGAAGAAGAGCTGCAGCCCCGCGCGTTCCGAGGCCCTCGGGAACAGCGTGACCTGGTAGTGGCGCCAGTCGGCCGTGATCGGGATGTACGTGCCGGCGTTGGGCCCGGCGCTGATCCAGAGCGTGCGCGGCGGCGAGGCCTTGGCCCAGAAGGTCGCCGAGTAGGGCTGCCATGCGGTCAGCGCCAGCGTGTTCACGGTGTTGTAGGCCACGTCCCAGGACACGCTCCCGAGCGCCGAAACGGTCACGTGCGCCGAGGCCGATCCGACGGCGGCCGTGCTCCCATCCCGGGCCACGGTGGCGGCGACGGAGTGGAGGAACTGCCAGCCGCTGGTCACGTCGGTCTCGAAGTCCGGGTTGGTCACGGCATCGGTCCCGGGGCCGGCCCAGACCATCTGCCCGTAGGGCCCGAGCGGCTGGCCCAGCCAGCCGGTGTGCTGGAGGCTGGCCGAGGAGCGCCCGGTGGTGAGATCGACCGCGTACTCGTCGTACCACCACATCCAGTAGGAGTAGGGCCGTGCGGACTTGTCCGAGGGCCCGAACACGCCGTAGCCGCTCCCGAGCGCCGCGCTCCCCAGCCCGAAGCGCACCTTCCGGGTGTTGGTGCTCGAGTAGGGAGAGGACCCGCTCATGGCGCTGAACAGGTAGTTGCTCCGCGGGGTGCGGTAGCGCTGCTCGTCCGTGAAGTAGCCGCCCACGTCCCGGAACATGTTCTGGTACCAGTCGCCGCCGTCCTGGAACGGGAAGTTCTCGCGCCCCATCCAGCCGTTGAACGACGCGTAGTTCGGGCTGGGCGCGCAGTTCCCGATGATCTCGACCGTCGCGCCCGCGATGCGCCGCAGGCGGTTCCCGAGGGTGTCGATCGCCACGCCCCACGCGGCGTCGAACGCGGCGAGGCTCGGGTAGCCGGCCCGCGCGTAGTCGATGTGCTCGCCGGGAGTCTCCATCCACAGGATGGACTTGCAGTAGATGTCGATGAAGACCCCGTCCCAGATCGCGGCGCCCACGATCGCGTCGTTGAAGAGGTCCGCGATCCCTTCGGCCACCACGAAGCGGCCGGTCCCGTCGCGCTTGGCGAGGTTGACGCGCGCGGTCGAGAAGGTGCTGCCCGAGGTGTTGTAGAGCCAGCCGCCGAGGTCGCGCACCAGCCGCTTGTAGCGGGTCGGATAGTGCACCAGGGAATCCGGGTCGCTCGCGTCCCAGATCTGGTGGCCGGTCACGTAGGCGTAGAGCTTGATGCCGGGGTGGCGCGCGCGCAGCGCGAGGAGCGCGTCCGGCCGGTAGGGCGTGATCGGGCTGGCGTCGAGGATCACCTCGTCGTAGCGGGCGACGGCGTCGAGCGTGGTGTCCTGGAGCACGCCGTTCACGTCCCAGTAGGGGTAGCCGTCCCCCGAGATCACGCCGTAGAGGCCGAGGCGGGGGTAGAGCTCGGCCCGCGCGTCGCCGGGGAGCGCGAGCACGGCGCACGCGAGCGCCCCGGCGGACAGCAGCAGCAAGCCGAGCGCCGGCCTAGCGGCCCGCGAGAAGGATCGAGCGAAGGTCAATACGGGTCCCCTGCGCCAGTCATCGGCAGGTTGCGGCCGTGACTGGAGCGGCGGATCGCCGCTGCCGGCCGCGGCCTCCGGCGCCGTGCTACCCTGCCGGCCATGCGCGCTGCGAGCACGGAGGACCGCCGCTACTGCCGCATCGTGCTCCCCCAGGTGTCCCGCACGTTCGCCATCAGCATCCGGCTGCTGAGCGGCCCCATGGGCGAGGCGGTCCGTATCGGCTACCTGCTGTGCCGCTCGGCCGACGCGCTCGAGGACTCGTGGCGGGGCGACGCCGGAGAGATCCGCGCACGCTTCGCCGAGCTGGTGCGGGCGATCGACGGCGACGAGAGCGCGGCGCAGGGTCTCGCGCGCCGCGCGGCGGGCGTCGCGCAAGGCCGCGCCGACCTCGAGCTGGTGGCCCGTCTTCCGTCGGTGCTGGCCGTGCACGGCGCGCTGCCGGCTCCGGACCGCGAGGCGATCGTGGAGTGCGTGAGGACCATGGGCGCGGGCATGAGCCACTTCGCAGCGCGCGCCGCCGCGCGGCCGCCCGACGGCGCCTACCTCGACACCGAGGCCGAGCTGGACGAGTACTGCTTCGCGGTCGCGGGCTGTGTGGGCGTGATGCTCACGCGGATGTTCGCGGCGCGCGCGATCTTGGGCCGCCCGGAGGCCGCGGCGCGGCTCCTCGCGCTCGCGCCCCGCGTGGGCGAGGCGCTGCAGCTCACCAACATCGTTCTCGACTGGCCGGTGGACGTGCGGCGTGGGCGCTGTTTCGTGCCCGCCTCGTGGCTCGCGGAGCACGGGCTCAGGCCGCGCGATCTCGTGGGGCGCGACCACCCCGGCGTCCGCGCCCTCGCCGCGCGCCTGGAGTCGCGCGCCCGCTCCGCGCTGGCGTGCGTCCCCGGGTACCTCGCCCTCGTTCCGCTCGCGGCGGTGCGCTACCGGCTGTTCTGCCTGTGGCCGGCGGTGTGGGCCGCGGGCTCGCTCACCCACGCGCGCCGCGACCCCGAGTTCCCCTGGGGGGCGAGGCGGCCGCGGCTGCCGCGCGCCGTCCTGTGGCGGCGCGCGATCGCCTCCCTATTCCTGCCGCCCGAGGCCGCCCTGCGGCGGGCGTGATGATTCTCCGCCCCCGGCGCCCGCGCGGGCGGATGCGCCCCTCTCAGTGGGCCATGGGCTCGGGCACCGCGGCCGCGGCCTGCGCCGCCTCGCGCGCCCTGAGGACGCGCAGCCGGTAGAACACCCACACCGCGCTTCCGAGCAGGATCGCCGCGCAGGTGGTGGTCGCCGCCGGCGCCCCCGCGTGCTGCGCGATCCCGCCCGCCAGCAGCGCCCCGAGCGGCGCCGTGCCGACGAACATCAGCGTGTAGAGGCTCATGATGCGCCCGCGGTACCGGTCCTCGATGGTGAGCTGCACCAGGGTGTTGGTGCTCGCCACGTAGAGGATCAGCCCGAAGCCGGCGAGGAAGCCCATCGCGAGCGTGAGCGGGACGGAACGCGACCACGCGAACAGCCCCATGCCGATCCCGCCGGTGGTGAGCCCGACGAGCAGGTTGCGGCGCAGGTCCCAGCGGTCGAGCCGGCGCGTCATCCACAGGGCCGAGAGCAGCGAGCCCACGCCGAAGGCGGACACCATCAGGCCGTAGGCCTCGGCGCCGGTCCGCAGGATGTCGCGGGCATAGACCGGGAGCAGGACCATGTACTGGAAGCCGAACCCGGCCGCGACCCCGAGCAGGAGCAGGAGGTTCCGCACCGGCGGGACGCTCCACGCGTAGCGAATGCCGTCCAAGAGCGTGGCGCTCGCGTCGCGCTCCTCGCCTCGCCCGGTGCGGGTGAGGAGGGCGAGCCCGACCAGCACCGCCACGTAGGAGAGCGCGTTCAGCCAGAAGCAGCCGGCCTCCCCCACGGTCGCGACCAGCACCCCCGCGACCGCCGGCCCCAGCACGCGGGCGCCGTTGAAGGCGGCGGAGTTGAGCGCGATCGCGTTGGACAGGTCCTCCTTCCCCACCAGCTCGATCAGGAACGACTGGCGCGCCGGAAGGTCGAACGCGTTGATCACGCCGAACAGCAGCGCGAGGAGCAGCACCATCCACGGGCGCACCGCGCCGGTCGTGACCACGGCGGCCAGCGTGGCCGCCTGCGCCAGGGCGCAGGCCTGGGTGGCGAAGATGAGCCTGCGCTTGTCCACCCGATCCACGATCACGCCGGCCCACAGCGAGAAGAGCGTCACGGGCAGGAACTGGCAGAAGCCGAGGAGACCGAGCATGAGCGGCGAGGAGGTGAGGCGGTGCATCAGCCAGCCCTGCGCCACGCTCTGCATCCACGTGCCCACCACCGAGACCAGCTGGCCGGTCCAGAACAGGCGGAAATTGCGGTGGCGCAGCGCGCGAAAGCGGAAGGCCACGGATTCGCGCAGGGCCGGAGCGGGCATGGAGGCGGGACGCTATCACGCCCGCCGCGACCCGGTCACGGACCGGGCGGAAGCGCCGTCAGCGCGGGTCGGGCTCGACCTCGAGCACCAGCCCCGAGTCCGTCGTGGTGTCGCAGGGGCAGGCTTCGAGCCAGAACAGGAGCGCCGCGCGCAGGCGCTCGACCGCCTCCTCCGCGGTCGCTCCCCGGCCCTCGCACGCCGGAACCTCGCGGCAGCGCGCGACGACCCCGGAGGCGTCGGGCGTGAGGCGCACGGAGCATCGCATGGAGAAAGCGTGGCACCCGCCGCCGGAGCGTGCAAGAGGCGCCCGGCCGCCTCGAGGGCCCGGGGGCCGCGCGAGAGCGCGCGCGGCGTTGCGGTCGCGCGTGATGCCGGGGCGGTGGTGCCGCGCGCTGCTAGCGGCCGCGCCCGCCCCCCTGATGGTGGCAGTCGTTCACGCAGGCCCGGAACGCGTCCCGGATGCCCTGCGCGGCGTTGCGGTGACGCTCACGCTCCTCGGCCCGGCAGGTCCGGCGGGCGTCGTGATCGTCGAGTTCCTCGCACGCCTCCTGGTTGTGGTCGTGGAGCTGGTCCTCGGCCTCCATCGCATCCTCGAGGGTCTCGCGGCAGTCCCTGAGACAGCTCCGGTTCTTCTCCGGCTCGACCTTCACGCCCATGAGGTTGTCCTGAACCAGCTGGCATTGCGTGAGAACGATGGCGCTGGCGAGCACCACGGCGGCGAGGGCCAGGCGGGTTGCGATTCGGCGCAGAACGCTGGGGCGGGAAGCGAGGTGCATGCGGGTTTTCTCCTTGTGCCGGACCGGGGGGACCGGCCGCGCCTTCCAGTGAAACGACCCTTCGGATGCTTGCAGGCGTCGTGACTCGTGGGGTGTTCCGGACGCGCGGCGCGCAGCGGAGGGAAGTGGCTGCGCAGGTCCCGGTGGGACCAAGAATCAGGCGGCGTCTCGGAGCTCCCGGAATCCGAGCACTCTTGAGCTCGTTAATCTTAGGCCGAGGTGCGCCGGCTCGTCCACGAAAATCGCGGCCCCGCCCGCGCGCGGGTGGCCGATCCGCCCGCAGGCGGCTCCCCGCAGGCGCGAATCTCCGCGCCCCGACCTGCCGATAACCAGCCAACTGAAAAGGAGGATTCCCCGATGACTCGAAAGCTCCTCTCCTTCCTGTTGCTGGCGGCTCCCCTCGGCCTCGGCTGCGCCGGGCCGGCCAAGCTGGCGGAGCGCAGCGAGAGCAAGCTCGCCCAGGGCGACCTGTGGCGCTCGTGGACGCTCGCCACCCAGGCCCTCGACCGGGCTCCGGGCAACCCCCGGGCCCAGGCCGCCGCCGGGGCCGCGGCGGCCGCCATCGCGGCCGACTGGCAGCGCCGCATCCGCGGCCTGGCCGCGGTGGATTCCCTCGCCGCCGCGGAGCAGGTGATGGAGTTCGTGGGGTTCCGCGCCAGCGCCGCGCGCTACACCACGGTGCAGGTGGATCCCGCCTGGGAGGGCGACGAGCGCGCCCTGCGCCAGGGCGCCGCGCGCACCCACTACCGGAGCGGCTCCGACGACATGGCAACGAAGCGCCCCAAGCGGGCCTACGCGCACCTCGTGGCGGCCGAGCGCCTCGTGCCCGGCTATCGCGACGCCGCGAGGCTCGCGGACCGCGCGCTCGAGAAGGCGGTCACGCGCGTGGCGATCGTCCCGCTGAGCGGCGCCTCCGGCGGATCGCTGCTGGGACGCCGGGTCGCGGCCTCGTGGCGCGGCGACCTCGCCGAGCACCTGACGGCGCCCGCCTCGCGCTTCACGCGCATCCTGCCGATCGAGGACGTCGAGCGGGTGCTCACGTTCTCCGATCTCGGGCGGCTGAACCGCGACGACGCCGTCCGCATCGCGCGCAAGGCCGGCGCCGAGCGCGTGATCTGGGGCACGATCGGCCCCCCCGACTCCCGGTCGGGCATCCAGTTTTTCTCGGACCGGGTGGCCCACCGCATCGTCGAGAAGAGCGCGGATGGGACCACGACGGTGCGCTGGGTGGACGTGCCGATCGACGTGGTGGCGCGGACGCGGACCGTGACCGTGGACGTCGAGTACGAGGTGATCGCCACCCGCGACGGCGCCACGCTCGCCCGCCAGCGCGACACGCGAACGCTCAAGGCCCGGGTGGTGTGGACCGCCTTCACGCCCGAGGGCGCTCCCGACACCTACTCGCTGGTCTCCGAGCAGGCACGCTCCGCCGACCCGGAGCGCGCGAAGCAAGTCGAGGCGAAGTGGGTCGCCGTGGTCGGTGAGGGCACCACGCTCGCCCAGGTGCTGGACGCCCGGCGATCGCGGCCGCCGGAGCCCGGCCAGGCGCTGGCGCGCTTCATGGCGGGCGCCGCGTTCGTCCTGCTCGAGGAGCTGCCCTCCACCGAGGAGATGACGTTCGGCGCGCTGGCCGGGGCCTGGAAGCCGCTGCGCGAGGACCTGGTCCGGCTCGACGCCGTGGACGACGTGGAGCTGGGCGTGACCTCGGTGACGGGCGAGCGCTGAGGGCGCCGCGGTCCGCTCGCGGACCGTGCGCTCCACGCGCGCGCCGCGCGAGCGCCGCCGAGACTCACCGCGCCATCGCGGGGGAGAGCCAGCCGCCGATGGTCTCCGCGAACCATTCCGGGTTCGAGAGCGGATGCAGGTGGCCGCACCCGGGCGAGAGCGCGAGGCGCGCGCGCGGCAGGAGCCGGGCCAGCTCCTCCGCGGCGGCGCGATAGGAGACCGACTCGCGCTCGCCCGCGATCACGAGCGCGGGACAGCGGAGCCGCGGCAGGTCGGCGCGCGCGTCGTGATCGAAGGCGAGCCGCACCCGGCTCGCGGCCAGGCCGAGCGGAAGGTGCCGCACCCCGTGGCGCACGAGACCCAGCACGTGGCGGTCGCAGCGCGGGTCGAACACCCAGCGCCCGCGCGCCGCGAGCCTCTGCGCCGCGGCCAGGGCGCGGCGCTCGGGGAGAAACCGGAGCGCGGCGAGCACGGCGGGCTGCTCGAGGAAGCGCGCGCGCCACTGCGAGCGCGGCGTGACGACGCGCGCGAACGAGCTCGAGAGCACGAGCCCCGCCACGCGCTCCGGGTGGGCGAGCGCGAAGCGCTGGGCGAGCGCGCCGCCCAGCGAGTGACCGGCGACCGCGGCCAGCCCCGGGGCCACGGCCTCGGCGACGCGGCGCAGGTCGTCGAGCAGAGCCTCCCAGGGCGGCCGGCCGCCGAACTCCGAGCGCAGGTCGTAGGTCACGACGCGGAAGCGCCGCGCGAGCAGGAAGGCGCAGGCGACGTACGCCTCCTTGTATCCGGGGATCGGCGGCAGCAGCAGGAGGGCCGGGCCCTCCCCCATGACCACCATGCGGGTGAAGCCGCCCGGCAGCTCGAAGGCGCGCTCCTTCCATCCTTCGAGCCACGCCGGATCGGCCCAGCGCCGCCAACCGCCGTCGAGGTGCGCCGCGATGCTCCGCATTCCCCCCATGTTAACCTGCGGCCATGAGCGCTGTGCTCCACCGCTTCCCGGAGGACTTCCAGTGGGGCACCGCCACCTCCGCCCACCAGGTCGAGGGCGGCAACGACCGGAACGACTGGTGGCGCTTCGAGCAGATCCCGGGGAAGATCCACGCGGGCGAGAAGAGCGGCGTCGCCTGCCGCCACTACGAGCGGTTCGACGAGGACTTCGCGCTCGCCGAGGCCGACGGCCACAACGCCCACCGGCTGTCCTTCGAGTGGAGCCGGATCATGCCGGAGCGCGGCCGGATCGACGCCGAGGCCGTGGCCCACTACCACGCGGTGCTGGAGTCGCTCGAGCGCCGGGGACTGCGGCCGCTCGTCACGCTCCACCACTTCACGAACCCGCTGTGGATCGCCGACCGCGGGGGCTGGGAGAACCGCGAGACCGTGCGCCACTTCTGCGCGTTCGTGCGGTTCTGCGCGCGCGAGTTCGGCAGCGAGGTGGACTGGTGGTGCACGGTGAACGAGCCCGAGGTCTACGCCTTCCGCGGCTGGTCCGAGGGGGTGTGGCCGCCCGCCAAGCGCGACGAGGGCGCGGCGCTCGAGGTGATGGCGAACCTGCTCGAGGCCCACGGCCTCGCCTACCGCATCCTGCACGAGCAGGATCGCGGCAGCGACCGCGGGGACCGGCGCTCGGTGCAGGTGGGCTTCGCCAAGCACCTCCCCCAGCTCGAAGGCGACCGCTGGTGGATGCCGCTCGACGGGCTGCGCGCCCGCTTCGAGAACGCGGTCTTCAACGACGCAGTCCTTGATGCGGCCATGACCGGCGAGATCCGGCTCTCGATCCCCGGCGTGCGCCCGGTGCGGCGCCGGGTGCCGGAGCTGAAGGGCAGCCTCGACTACGTGGGCCTCAACTACTACACGCGCTGGAAGGTGCGCATGTTCGCGCCCGATCCGCACGTCACGCGCCGCGGCGCGCTCCAGACCGACCTAGGCTGGGAGATCTACCCGCAGGGCTTCGAGCGCGCCCTGATGCGCGTCGCGCGGCTCGGGCTGCCGGTGATAGTCACCGAGAACGGCTTCGCGGACGCCCGCGACGCGTTCCGGCCGCGCGCGCTGGTGGAGTACCTGATCCACCTCGGGCGCGCGATCCAGCGCGGCGCCCGGGTGATCGGCTACTACCACTGGTCGCTGATCGACAACTTCGAGTGGTCCGACGGCTACCGCGGCCGCTTCGGGCTCTACGGCGTGGACTTCGCCGACCCCGCGCTCCCCCGCCACCGCACCCGCAGCGCCGACCTCTACGCCCGCATCGTGCACGCCAACGCGATCGATCAGGATGCCGCCGCCGAGGTCGGGCTCGCGCTGTGACGCGCGCCGGCCCGGCCCCTCCGGCGGGCGCTTTGCTCCGGCTCCGCGCTGCGCTAGGCTCTGCCCTCCATGTGCCCGTTCTGCAAGGAGCACGACGGCAAGCCGTGCACGGTGAGCGAGAAGCCCGACGGCCGCATTCTGTGCTCGTGCGGACGGCATTCGTGGCCCAACTCCGGGGCCTTCCTGGAGAGCTGCCGGCGCGCGAGCCTCACCATCACCGGCATGGTCCACAACTGGACCCAGGGCTACTGACGCCGCGCCGGTGAGACGCCGGCGCCCGACGGCGGCCGGCACCGGAGCCGTCCACGGCGCGGCCCCCGATCCCGCTACGGGGAATCCCGGCCCCCGAATACGGTCTTTACCCGATTGAGCTTGGGGCTCCGTTCGCGGGAAGCTTCCCCGGAACGTGACCGCGTAGCCTTCCTCCCCCGGAGGCCTGTCGATGGACGCGAAAGCGCTCGCCTCGGCTCGCGCTTGGCGGTGGAGCGCCGTTCTGGTCGGAGTCGGACTCGCCGAATCCGGCTATCTGCTGGCGCGGGTCTTCGCATCGCTCGCCTCGCTCCGGCCCGGGGGCTTCGACCTCTGCTCGGCGCTCTTCGCGGCCGATTGCGGCCACGCCCTGGCCGACGAGCGCTACTGGTTCCTGAGAGTGCCGCTCGCCGGATGGGGGCTGGTCTACTTCACCACGCTGGGTGGCCTTCTCTTCCTTTCGCGCTTCCTGAAGCGGGAGTTCGAGGCCGAGGCGCTCCTGGCGGCATTGCTGCTGTCCGTCGCGGGCGCCGGCTTCGGCCTCGCGCTCACGGCGGGCGCGCTGCTCGGCGGGGCGCCCCCGTGCCCGCTCTGCCTTTCGGTCCACGCGATCGACCTGCTGCTCCCGCTCGCCCTGCTGCGGGCGAGCGGGCGTACCGTCGCCGAGCTGATCGGAGTCCTGCGTGCCGGGCAGGAGTGGCTGCTGCGACCCGGATCCGCGACCTCCGATTCCGCGCGCTGGAAGATCGTGGGCTTCGGCAGCGCCGCGCTCCTCGCCGCCGTGGCGTACCAATGGGTCTACGTGGAAGCGGCTCTGCGGCGACCACAGGAGACGCACCCTCCGGATCGCGCCCGGGTGCTCGCCGCCTATCGCGCGGCGCCCCGGGTCGCGCTGCCCCTGAGCGAGGCGGATCCGCACCTGGGCCCGCTCGGCGCGCCGGTCCAGCTGGTGGTGTTCGAGAGCTTCCGGTGTCCGGGCTGCCGGCGCCTGGCCGGCACGCTGTCGGACCTCGAGCGCCGGTACCGGGACCGCCTGCTGATCGTGTACAAGCACTATCCGCTCTCCAAGGACTGCAACGCGCGGCTCACCGTCGACATGCAGCCCGGGGCCTGCGACATCGCCTGGGCCGCCGAGGCGGCGAATCGCCAGGCCCGATTCTGGCCGTTCCACGACGCCCTGATGGCGGGCGGGGCCGATGCCTATCCTCGGATCATCGCAGACGCGGTCCGACGCCTGGGCCTCGACGCCGATCGCTTCACGGCCGACCGTGCGTCGGATTCGACCCGGAGCCGCGTGGCCGAGGACATCGCCCTCGGCAACCGGCTGAAGATTCCCGGGACCCCTGCGGTGTTCCTCGACGGCCGCCTCGTGCCCTCGGCGCGGGCCGAAGTGCTCGAGATCCTGATCCGCGATGCCCTTCGCCAGGCCGCGTCCGGCCGGGGCGAGGGGGTCGCGCCATCCACCCGGTTGGGCCGGCCCGCCGATGAAGGCCGGCCCTCTTGAGACGGCTGATCGCGACAGCCGTCGCGCACCGCGGCGTACGGTGCGGATCGTTCCACCTCATGGAAAAGGGAGGTACATCATGTGGAGACTGCTGGGTTTGCTCGTGGCCGTGATCGCAGTGGCGGGGCTGACGATGTCCCACGGAACGCCGACGGCCCAGGCCGGGGACAAGCAGTTGATCTGCCACGTCTCGCCGGACGAGGGGGATCACATCATCGAGGTCTCGGTGAACGCCCTGCCCGCACATCTGGAAAACCACGGCGACTGCATCATCAACTCGACCGACCGCACCCTGATCGAGCAGCCGTGTGACGCGACCGATGCCAACGGCAACGACATCTGTGACATCCAACCCTAACCTTCGGTGAGCCGTGGAGCTGCGCCACGGCACTCGGCGGCCCCCTGCTTCGGGGGGCCGCTTCTTTTCGCGTGCTTCCGGCTGCCGCCGCCGGTTTGTCCCGGTCCTGCCGCTGCGTTAGGCTCCTGGGGTCGGCCGAGCCCCGGAGTCGTGCGATGGCCCGTGATCCCGAAGATCCGATCGAGAGCATCCAGCGCGAAGTCGAGCGCCTGTTCCACGACCTCGTCTACCATCGCCACCCCACTTCCCACTTCAGCGAGCCCAGCTGGCAGCCCGCCGCCGACCTCGTGGTTTCGCGGCACGCGGCACGCGTGATCCTCGAGCTGGCCGGCGTGCCGCGCGAGAGCGTGCATGTGACCCTGCGCGGCCGCACCCTCGAGGTGAGCGGGCGGCGCAACCCTCCCCAGGAGCCGGGCGGCGCCCACTACCACCGCGCCGAGATCTACTTCGGCGAGTTCCGACGCACGATCGACCTGCCGTGGGAGGCGGACGAGAGCACGGTCGAGGCCCGCTACCGGAACGGGATGCTCGAGATCCATTTGAAGCCGGTGGCGGCGACAGCCCCGACCGAGATCTCGATCCACCACAAGCAGTCGGGGTAGCGTTGAGCCCCCGCACCCGAGGCGCGAAGGGCACACCCATGTCGCCACGAGAGAGAAGGAAGAAGCCCGCGGTCGCGGCGTTTCCGACCGTTCCGCTCGGCTCCCAGCCCATGGAGCGCGAGGTCCCGGTGCTGCCGGTGCGCCACACGGTGCTCTTTCCCTTCGCGTTCCTGCCCTTCAACATCGGGCGCCCGCGCAGCATCACCCTGCTGAACGACGTGATGGCCGGCGACCGCACGATCGCGGTCGTGACCCAGAAGGACGGCTCGGTGGAAGAACCATCGGCCGCCGACCTCCATGCGGTGGGAACGCTCGCCACCGTGCTGCGGATGGTGCGCGTCGCCGACGACCGGATCTCGATCCTGGTGCAGGGCATCGCGCGCGTGAAGGTGGCGCAGATCCTTACCGACCAGCCCTACTTCAAGGCCCGGGTCGAGACGCTGGTCGAGCAGGAGCGCGGAGACGAGGTCGAAACCGCGGCCCTGGTGAAGGCGGTGGTCTCGCAGTTCGAGAAGGTGGTGGCGCTGTCGCCCAACGTGCCGGACGAGGCCGCGGCCGCCGCCCGCAACCAGCAGGGTCCGGGACAGGTCGCGGACTTCGTCGCCTCGCTGCTCGAGCTCAAGGCCGAGGACAAGCAGGCGCTGCTCGAGGAGCTGGACGTGCGGACCCGGCTCCAGCGCCTAGCCGAGATCCTGGCGCGCGAGGCCGCGCTCCTCCAGGTCGGGCAGCACATCGAGGAGTCGGTGCGCGAGTCGATCGACCAGCGCCAGAAGGAATTCATGCTCCGCCAGCAGATGGAGGCGATCCGCAAGGAGCTCGGCGAGACCGACGAGACGCAGCGCGAGATCCAGGAGCTCAAGGAGCGGATCGAGAAGTCGGGCATGCCGGCCGAGGTCCGCAAGGAGGCGGATCGCGAGCTGAACCGGCTGCAGCGCATCCCGCCCCAGGCCGCGGAGTACACCGTGTCCCGCACCTACCTCGAGTGGCTGTGCGACATGCCCTGGGCGGTCGCCACCGAGGACAACCTCGACCCCGCGCACGCGCGCGGGGTGCTGGACGAGGACCACTACGGCCTCCAGAAGATCAAGGAGCGTGTTCTCGAGTTCCTGGTGGTGCGGCGGTTCAAGAAGGACGCGCGGACGCCGATCCTGTGCTTCGTCGGGCCGCCCGGCACCGGCAAGACCTCGCTCGGCAAGTCGATCGCGCGCGCCCTGGGGCGCAAGTTCGTGCGCCAGTCCCTGGGCGGCGTGCGCGACGAGGCCGAGATCCGCGGCCACCGGCGCACCTACATCGGCGCGCTCCCCGGCAACATCATCCAGGGCATCCGGCGCGCGGGCTCGCGCAACCCGCTGTTCATGCTGGACGAGATCGACAAGCTCGGCGCCGACTTCCGCGGCGATCCGGCGAGCGCGCTGCTCGAGGTGCTCGACCCCGAGCAGAACGTGGCGTTCATGGACCACTATCTCGACGTTCCGTTCGACCTGTCGCAGGTGCTCTTCATCACCACCGCGAACTACCTCGACCCGGTGCCGCCGGCGCTGCTCGACCGCATGGAGGTGATCGAGCTGCCGGGCTACACCGAGCAGGAGAAGCTCGAGATCGCGCGGCGCCACCTGATCCCCAAGGCGGTGCGCGAGAACGGGCTCGAGACGCTGGAGGTGCGGTTCACGGACGACGGCCTGCTCAAGCTGGTGCGCGAGTACACGCGCGAGGCCGGGCTCCGCAACTTCGAGCGCGAGATCCAGAACGTGCTGCGCAAGACCGCCATGCGGGTGGCCGAGGGCAAGGAGGCGGCGCGCGAGATCACGCCCCAGGTGGTGCGCGAGCTGCTCGGCCCCGAGCAGTACGACTTCGAGCCCGCCTCGCGCCTAGACGCCCCCGGCGCCGCGCTCGGGCTGGCCTGGACGCCGGCCGGCGGCGAGGTGCTCACGATCGAGGCCACGCTCATGAGCGGCTCGAAGCAGCTCATCCTGACCGGCCAGCTCGGCGAGGTGATGAAGGAGAGCGCCACCGCCGCCCTCTCCTACGTGCGCTCCCACGCCGAGGAGCTGGGCATCGACCCCGAGTTCTTCGAGAGCTCGGACATCCACCTGCACCTGCCGGCGGGCGCGATCCCCAAGGACGGCCCCTCGGCCGGCACCGCGCTCTGCACCGCGATCGTGAGCCTGCTCACCGCGCGCAAGGCGCGCTCGGGGATCGCGATGACCGGCGAGATCACGCTGCGCGGCCGCGTGCTCAAGGTGGGCGGCATCCGCGAGAAGGCGATGGGCGCGCACCGCGCCGGGATCAAGACCGTGATCATCCCGAGGGAGAACCAGGGCGACCTGGAGGAGGTGCCGATCGAGATCCGCTCGCACATGATCTTCGCGCCCGTGGACCGCATCGAGCAGGTGCTGCAGCTCGCCCTCGAGGAGAAGCCGGCGACGCGGGAGCGCGATGCCGGCGGCGCGGAACCGGCGGAGGCGGCCCCGGAGCCGCCGGCGGCCCAGGCCGCGATCCCCCGCGGGCCGGCGGCGGTCCCGCAGGACGTGGTGGCGCGCGGCGTGCGGCCGCGTCCCTAGGCTTCCGGCCTCAGCGCGCCCCGACCCGCGCGAGCAGGAGCTGGAACTGGCTCGCGGGGCCCAGGGGCCCGGGCTCCACGCGGGTCCAGAGCAGCGCCTCGGGCGCGTGCAGGGCGTCGCTCATGCGCGCCCACGTCGGGTACGCCGCGGGCCCGGCCTCGACCGGGATCGCGGGGCCGAAGCTCGCGGCGCCGGTCCGCCGGCTCGTGATCTCGACCCTCCCCTCCACCGCCCCGGCCTCGGCGGGGAAGCCGTTGTCGAGCTTTCCCTCGGAGTTGACGGCGCCGGGAGCCCAGGCCACCCAGGCGACCCACACGGTGCCGCCGCTCACGGCCACCGATGGAGTCGAGGCGAGCTCCCCCGCGGGCGACACCCGCATCGGGCCCTCGAGGCGCCCGCCTCGATCGAGCGAGGCATACGAGACATACCCGCCTCCCTCCGCCTGCTCGCGCCAGACGAAACACACGCGCCCGGCGCCATCGCTCGCCGCCGAAACGTAGCGCTGGTCGTTGGGAGACGGACACGGCACCGTCCAGCCGGAGAACGCGCGGTCGCGGAGGACTCCGTGGAGGATCTGCTGCACGCCGCCGACCGAGCCGTGGCAGAGCACGTGCATCTCGCCCGCGGCTCCGGCGACGATCGTGGGCCGGGACTGGCTCGGGAAGCGCGCGTCCACCTGGGCGTAGCGGGGCGCCTCGATGGTGCCGCTCGGCGACCAGCCCAGGACCGGGTCGCGCACCGCCCAGGCGACCCCGGGCTGCGGCAGGCCCGCGGCGTTCCGGCGCTTGGGATCGCGCCCCTCCCACACGAGGTAGAGCGAGCCCGCCGGCCCCGCCGCGAGGCAGGGATGCTCCTGCCACAGCTCGTCGCCGGTCAGGAGCCCGAGGTACACCTGCTCGAAGCCCGGCACGGTGAACGGCTGAGTCTCCTCCGCCACGCGCAGCGCCGGGTCGGCGACGAAGCGGGCGCAGCGGATCTGGTGGGCCGGCTCGAGCACGGAGCCGCCGTACCACGCGAGGTCCACGGAGCCGTCGGGCGCGAGCGCGATCGAGGCGGCGCGTTGTGGAGCGGTCGAGACCTCGACCCCGGGGCGGTCCTCCAGCCAGGCCGAGTCGAAACGGCTCGCCTCGGGCCAGCGCCCTGCGGAGCGCAGCAGGCAGATGCGCGCCCCGCCCGCGGGCGCCCTGGTGCGAACCGCGAGGTAGGCCGTGCCGGCGGCGTCGACCAGGAACTTGTGGTTGTTCGAGTAGCCGAGCGCCTTGGAGTCCGATACCGCGGCCACGACCTGGGGGTCGGCGCCCGCCTCCTCGACCAGCCGCGGTCCGGCCCCGGAGCGCGGCCCGACCTGCGCCGGCGCGCGCGTGAAGGACAAGGCCAGGCCGACGGCGATGGCTCCCAGCGTCTCCGCGCGGCGTCTCGCATCGTTCATGCGCGAAACTCCTTTCTCGCTCGACTCGGCCGGAGCCTCGATGCATCCGGCCCTTCCCGCTCGGTCTCCCGCACCCCGGGTCGCATGCCGCCCCCTCCTACCGGGCCATGAAATCACGGATCGTGAACCAGGAAGGCGGCCGCAGGACGCCGAGGTAGAGCGCGATCACCAGCGCGAACATGCCCACCGCGAGGACCGCCAGATACGTCGCCATGAGCTGCTGGAAGCGGAACAGCGGCGTCTGCGCCGGCGCCTGGTGCTGGTTTCCGCGGTTGAGCCACCGCTGGGCCGCCGGGCGGAAGAGAAGATAGACCTTGATCACGGAATTGCACGCCTGATTCGCGTACATGAGGATGGGGAACGACGGATCGATCCGCCCGGCGTAGAGCCAGAGCGGCGCCGCCACCAGCAGGCGGGTCCACAGGATCCAGGCGGCATAGGCCACGACGAACCCCGGACGTCCCGCGAAGAGGTTCAGGAGCGCCGCGACCGGCCCCACGAGCCCGGTCCACATCGCGATCCGCTGGTCCACGATGCACCACCAGATGAACCCGCCGACCTGGCGCGGTCCGAGCGCCACCGCGCGGGCTCCGTTCCGCAGCAGGTTCCCGGACCAGCGCAGCAGGTTGAAACGCATGCGGGCCACGCCTCGGCCGGCGATGTGCTCCACCGTGTACGCGAGGGCGTCCGGCACGTAGAGCATCGTCGCCCCTCCGGGCTTGCGCAGCAGGCTGTACCACGTGCTCTTGTCGTCGCCCGAGAGGAACGGGATGCGCCCCCACAGCCAGTGGTCCAGGTGATCCGACTCGACCGTGCGGATGAAGTCCTCCCGCAGGGCGTCGGCGGCGCGGAACACCGAGCAGCGGCCGGTCAGCGTCAGGACCTTCCCGGAGACGGAGTGCGACTGCATCGTCAGGTGGCGCTGCGCGAACCGCAGCTCGAGCCAGCGCCGCACCCAGCCCGGGCCGAAGACGATCGGCCACTCGGCGGTCGTGACCGCGTCGAGCCGCGGATGCGCCGCGAACAGGGGAAGGCACTTGCGCAGGAAGCCGTCCGCGAGGATGCAGTCGCCGTCCATGAACACGACCGGGTCGTCGGCGGCCGCGCCTCCGCGGGAGATCGCGCGCAGGGTGAGACCGATGGCGCTGCGCTTGCCCGGCCGGTCCTGGCGAACGATCACGATCTCCGCGTCCGGGTCCGGGGAGCGGCGGGAGACGAACTCGAGGAGGATCCGCTCGTCCACGGGATCGCCCGTGCCCACGTACACGCAGGCCGGGACGCCCACGCTCCGGCACTCGTCGAGGAGGCTCGCGAACACCCTCTCGGTCGTCTCCGGCCGCTCCCGGAACGTCGTGACCATGAAGTGGACCTTGCGCGGCCGCCAGCCGGAGTCCCACAGCCGGTCCGCCCGGCGCCGCAGCCGCGGGAACAGCAGGAAGTGGTAGAGCGCGGCGCGCACGCCGTGCGTGAGCCACCACAGGTAGCGCCACACCGCGATCGCGCCGACCGCGAACAGGACGCGTCGATCCATGCCGCGCACGGTCCCGACCGGCACCGCGCGCGTCAGGACGACCGCGAGCGCGAGGTAGACGAGCAGCCCGTAGAGGTCGCGCAGCCGGAGACGGAACCGCGCTGGGCCGGTCGGGCGGCTCACCGCCGGCCGATGCCTCGCACCGAGGCGATGATCTGCTTCCACCGGCCGGCCATCTGCTGCCGGTCCAGCAGAACGACCGCCGGCATCCCGGACCGCAGCGAGGTCCTGTCGCGGGGCGCGAGATCCACGAGCGAGACGCTCATCCACGCCGATCGGTCGGAGCCGCTCCACGCGGGGCGCAGCGCGGGGTTCGTCAGCAGGGGGTTCGAAAGGATGTTGGCGCGGTCCACACGCTCGACCCGGCCGGGGAAACTCGTTCCCAGCGCCGGAACCTGGACCTCGACGCGGCTGCCGACCTGGACTCCGGTCGCCTCGTCCTGGCTCAGCAGCGCCTGAACCGCGGGAACCTCGAGCAGGCGCTCGAGGAACAGGACCTCCTCGCCGCGGCCCACGGTGGCCCCGGCGCTCTTGACGATCTTCACCACCGATCCCGAGTACGGCGCGCGGGAGGTCAGCAGGCCGGCACGCGCTTCGGCGGTCCGGACCCGCTCCTCGGCCAGCGTCGCCCGGACGCGCGCCGCGTCCAGGGCGGAGCGGAGCTGCGGCCCGTCCTCGACCAGCCGGAAGCCGTCGTAGAAGCTGCCGCCTGCGGCGGCCCGGACGCCTTCGTCGGCGATCTCGAGCTCGGCCCGCGCCTCCTGGAGCGCACCCTTCAGCTTCTCGTCGCTCACCCGCGCCTGATCCAGCGCGGCCTCGCTCTCCACTCCGCTCTGGACCACGGCTTGGACCCGCGCCAGCTGTTTGTCGGCGGCGGAGAGCTCGGCCGCGAGCTGGCTCACCCGGGCGGCCGCGACGGCCTGCTTCCGGTCGGCGATGCTCCGGTAGACGTCGAGTCTCTGGCCTCCGGCGCGGAACGCCGCCTCCGCGGCCGTGAGCTCGACGCGCGCACGATCCCGATCGAAGCGCGCGTCCTCCACCTCGCGGGCCGCCCCCTCGTCCTCCACGGTGAAGAGCTTCTGACCCGCGGCGACCGTCTCCCCTTCGCGCACGTAGACCGCGCCGAGCGGCCCCGTGCCCACGGACACCAGAGATTCGATCGGCCGCGCCACCACCGCCGTCTGGATCTCGAGCCGGTAGAAGCTCCGGTAGATGGCGAGCGCGGCGAGGGCGATCAGGATCGGGCCCACCACCAGGTACAGCAGCGAGCGCCCGGCGACCTCGCGGGCCCGCGCCCACCCGTCCGCGGGCGGCACCGGCCCCGGATGCCGGGGCAGGGACTGCGGGATCTCGAGCTGGCGGATGGTCGCGCCGACCGCGCCGATCCGGCCGCTCACGAGCCCCGAGAGGAAGTGCTGCAGCAGCTCCTGCTCGCGCAGGCCGAGGTCGATGTAGCGCCCCGCCAGCGTTCCCTGCTCGGCATCGACGCGGCTGACCTCGACCGTCGCCCCGAACCCGATCTCGAAGCCGTGGAAGTCCAGCATGAAGCGGATGGCCCGGCGATCGCCGGGCACGGCGGAGCCGCGATAGCCCTGGACGCAGAACCCTCCCGGGCTCCACTCCAGCGTCGAATACAGAACGTCCTCGAGCAGAACGGCCGCGGGCGCCGTGGCCCGGTAGTGCTTGCGCAGCGAAGGCGGATCGAATCGGACGATGGTCATGGCCGCATCCAGGGGGCGAGCGTGCGGGAGGCGAGCGCGGGGTTCACGACGGCCGGGCCGGCTGGGCCCCGCCTTTCCGAGGGGCAGGAGCGCGATGCGCGAGCCTCGGCGTCCGATGGAAAACGCCGGATCCGACGTCCCGGCGGGACGGCGGTGCGCATCTCGACACGAGTGATCGCATGGTCGGCGGGGCTCTGAGATGTGGGCCGCGGAGAGCGGGATGCCCGATCTCCGGTCTCCCCCCGCCGCAGGCTCGTGGTGCGATCCTGGTGTTTCGGTGCTTCTACTCGGCCGCCACTATAGCCAAGGCGGCACACCATCGCCAATGGTAATTCGGCGATTCACATTGACGTGGGGATGTCGACGTCGCCGGGAGGCGCCTGCGGTCGGTTTATGGATCCTAAAGGGAGGGGCGGCGTTATGAGGCCTCGGCGAACTTGATCTCGACGTCGCGGCGGTCGACCTCGTCCACCTTGAACAGCTCGGCCGGGCCGAGCGCCAGCCAGTTCGCCACGATCGCGTCCGGCACCTGCTGGATGCGGGTGTTGTAGGTGGTCACGGTGTCGTTGTAGAACTCGCGCCGGTCGGCGATCTGGTTCTCGATCTGGCTGATGCGGCTCTGGAGCTGCAGGAACGACTGGTCGGCCTTGAGGTTGGGATAGGCCTCGGCCACCGCGAACACGCCGCCCAGCGCGCGGGACAGCATCGCCTCGGCCTCGGCGCGCTCGCCCACGCTCCGCGCCCGCATCAGGGCGCCGCGCGCCTCGCTGAGCCGGTCGAAGACGGCGCGCTCGTGCTTCATGTACTGCTCGCAGGTCTTCACGAGCTTGGGGAGCTCGTCGTGGCGCTGCTTCAGCAGCACGTCGATGTTGGCCCACGAGCGGCCGATGTTGTTCTTGATCGCGATCAATCCGTTGTAGATCGACACCCCGTAGACCACGAGGCCGACCACGGTGAAGCCGATTGCCGCCGTGATGAGGATCTCTCCCGGATGCATTTGCCCACCTCCGGTTGCCTAGGGTACACCGGCCGCGGCCGGCCGCGCTTCAGCGGAGGACTCCCCCCGACGAGAGCGCGTAGAGCCAGAAGCCGAGGCCGCACACCGTGATCGCCGGACCGGCGACGAGCTTGGCCATGGCCGTGACTCCCAGCCCGAGCGTGATCTCGCGCTCGGACTGCTGGCTGATGATGAACGTCCTGTCGTTCTGGCCGCTTCGAAGGACCGCGGCCACCTGCTGGTCGCGCTCCCGCAGGCGGGTCGCGCGCCACTCGTCGGTGCCGGTCGCCATCATGGCCTCGCCCTCCGAGACGGTCAGCGCCTGCGCGGGGGGCGTGGCGGTCCCCATCACGTACACGCGCGTCCCCTCCTCGAGCACGCGCTCGCGGAACCGGAGGACTCCGAGCCGCCACAGGTAGCGTTTGGAACCGAGCGTGCCGACGTAGCTCGCGTAGGGCTCCGGCAGAGTGATGCCGTTGCACACCTCCTCCACGCCGAAGTTCACCTTGCACTGCGCGCCGGCCGGATAGACCAGCGCGAGCCCGGTGTCGTCACGCAGGAAGAAGGGGTGGCCGGAGTCCGCGCGGTGGACGACCGTCCACTGGTTCTTCCGGGACTGGGTCGAGATGTCCACGTGCCAGAAGGCGCACCGCCGCCCCGAGAACGGCGCCTCGACCGCGCTGCGGCACTCGATCACGCCGTTCACCTCGGCGAGCCCCATCGCCATCGAGCGGATGCGCGAGGTGGGCGTGTTCTGGATCAGGCGCCGCAGGCGCAGGTCGCGGAAGCCGGCCGCGAACAGCGCCGGGCCGCCGAGCAGCGCGAGCGTGGCGTACACGGAGGTGCTGTCGAACCTCATCGCCGCCCCAGGGCGCCGAGCGAGTCGGCGGCGAACGCGAGATAGATCATGCCGGCCAGGCTCAGGACGGGGCCGATCGCCAGGTTCGCGACGCGGAGGCGGGCGACGGCGAGCTGGCGCGGATCGGGCGGGCGGTCCGAGACCAGCAGGAAGTCGAGCCCCTCGCCGGCGTCGATGCGGAGTCCGGAAGGGTGCGCGGGCGACGCCGGGCCCGCGGCGGGCGGCCCCGCGAACGCGCGCCCTGCGGACATCATCGAGAGCGCGGGGGCGGGCGCCGCGTCGTAGGTGCCGGTGCGCGCCAGCTCGAGCTCCTCCTCGGCCTCCCGCTCGTAGCCGGCCCGGGCGTAGCCCACCACGTGGCACTCGGCGCCCTCGAGGAGCGCGCGCTCGGTGAGCCGCAGGGGCAGGCGCGAGCGCCGGAGCCACTGCGCCTCCGGCACGCGCCCGATCAGCGCCGCCAGGTTCTGCGAGAGCGGCTGGTCCGGTTGGACGTCGCGGGTCGCGGTCTCCGACAGCGCCCACCGCACCTTCGTGCCGCGCACGTCGGCGCTGGCGCCGCCCGCGGCGATGCGGAACGGGCGGAACACGTCGATCGCGCGGGCCACCCGCGTGCCCGCGCTCCTCACCTCGAGCCGGAAGCCGGCGCAGGGGGCGCCCGAGAGCGGCGAGAAGAGCGGGCTCTCGAGCCGCACCGCGCCGCGCACGTGCACCAGCCCCGCGGCGGAGCCGCCGAGCGGGACCTCGCGCAGGCGCGGCATCAGGCGGCGCAGGCGCAGGGCCCGGAGCCCGTCGCTGAAGAGCGGCGCGCCCGTAGCGACCGCCGCCGCTGCGAGCGCGAGCCCCGCGGCGCTCGGTTGGAGCCAGATCGGGAAGTCCATGAGCCCCGCAGTTATCGGCCCGGTGCAACGCGTTCCTTAGCTTGAGGTTGCCCCCGCCCGGCACGGCCCTGGCGGGCGCCCCTTGCAGGCGCAGCGGGCTCGCCCTAGATTCCCGCGGGTGTTCGCCCGATTGCGCGGCTGGCTGCTGGGACGGCCCCGCGACCTCTTCGATCCCCAGATCCACCAGCACCTCGCCCTCATCGCCTTCTTCGCCTGGGTGGGCCTCGGCTCCGACGGGCTCTCCTCCTCCTGCTACGGACCCGAGGAAGCGTTCCTGCAGCTCGGCGCGCACCGCCATCTCGCGCTCTACCTCGCGCTCGCGATCGTCGGCACGGTCTTCCTGATCTCGGCGTCCTACAGCCACATCATCGAGCTGTTCCCGACCGGCGGCGGCGGATACCTGGTGGCGACCAAGCTGCTCGGGGAGAAGGCGGGCGTGATCTCGGGAGGCGCGCTGGTGGTGGACTACGTGCTCACCATCTCGATCTCCGTGGCCGCGGGATGCAACGCGATCTATTCGTTCCTCGGCCCGGAGTGGCAGGGCACGAAGCTGCTCGCCGAGCTCGCGGTCGTCGCCTGGCTCACGCTCCTCAACCTGCGGGGCGCCAAGGAATCGATCCTGGTGCTCACCCCGATCTTCCTCGCGTTCATCCTGAGCCACGCCGGGCTCATCGCGGTGGGTGTCCTGGGGCACGCGCCCGCGCTGCCGCGCCTCGTCCCCGACACCCTGGGCGACACCCGGGCGGCCGTCGGCCAGGTCGGCACGCTCGGGGTGGTGGCGATCTTCCTGCGCGCGTTCTCGCTCGGGGGCGGGACGTTCACCGGCATCGAGGCGGTGAGCAACGGCGTCGGCATGCTGCGCGAGCCGCGGGTCCAGACCGGCCGGCGCACGATGGCCTTCATGGCCGGCTCGCTCGCCTTCACCGCGGGCGGCATCCTGCTGTGCTACCTCCTCGCCAACGTGCAGCACGAGGCCGGCCGGACGCTCAACGCCACGCTCTGGTCGCTGCTCGCGGGCGGGTGGCAGGTCGGGGGCTTCCACGTCGGACCCGCGGTGGTGGGCTTCACTCTGGTCTCCGAGGGCGCCCTGCTGTTCGTGGCGGCGCAGACCGGATTCCTCGACGGCCCGCGCACCCTGGCGGCCATGGCGGTCGACCACTGGGTGCCCAAACGCTTCAACCACCTGTCCGAGCGGCTGGTGACCCAGAACGGCGTGATCGGCATGGCGGTCGCGGCCGCCTTGACGCTCTACTACACGGGCGGCGCGGTGGAGATCCTGGTCGTCATGTACTCGATCAACGTGTTCCTCACCTTCACCCTGAGCCAGCTCGGCATGGCGATCCACTGGGTGCAACACCGGGCCGAGGCGCAGCACTGGCGGTGGCGGTTCGCGCTCGCCTCGTTCGGCGCGCTCGTGACCGGGATGATCCTGATCGTGACCGCGGTGCTCAAGTTCGAGCAGGGCGGCTGGGTCACGCTGCTCGCCACCTCCGGGTTCATCGTCTTCTGCTTCGGGGTGCGCCGCCACTACCGCCGCGTCCGGCGGATGACGTCCTACCTCGACGAGTCGCTGCTCAACCTCCCGTTCCGGGAGCCCCCCAGCGCACCCGAGCTCGCCCCCGCCGGGCCCACGGCGATCGTGCTGGTGGAGGAGTACGGCGGCCTCGGCATCCACACCCTGCTCTCGGTCCAGCGGCTGTTCCCGCGGCACTTCAAGAACGTGGTGTTCTGCTCGGTGGGGCTGGTGGACTCGGCGCAGTTCAAGGGCGCCGCCGCGCTCCAGGCGCTCGACGCCAAGGTGCGCCACGACCTCGAGCAGTACGTCGAGATGGCGCGGCGGATGGGCTTCTACGCCGAGTACCGCATGGCGGTGGGCACCGACCTGATCGAGGAGCTGGAGCGCATGTGCCTGGACCTGGTCAAGGAGTTCCGGCGCCCCGTGATCTTCACCGGGCAGCTCGTGTTCCAGCGCGAGAACCTCTTCACGCGCTCGCTCCACCACGAGACCGCGTTCTCGATCCAGCGCCGGCTGCAGTTCGTGGGCGCCCAGGTGATCATCCTGCCCATCCGGGTGTGGGAGAAGCGCCGCGCGGCGTGAGCGAAGGCGCGGCGGCTACCGCGCGCTCGCGAGCGCCCGGCCGCCGTCGATCGAGTAGGTCACGCCGGTGATCCAGCCCGCCTCGTCGCTCAGCAGGAAGAGCACCAGGTTCGCGACCTCCTCGGGCTGGCCGACCCGGCCGATCGGATGCGTGGTCTTCGAGCGCTCGAGGAACGCGGGGTAGTCGGGCACCGCGTGGGTCACGGTGTGGAGCTCGGTCACCACCACCCCGGGATTCACCGCGTTCACGCGCACGCCGTGGGGCGCGAAGTCGAGGGCGGCGCAGCGCGTGTACATGTCCACGGCCGCCTTGGCCACGCAGTACGCGGCGATCCCGACGTAGGGCCGCAGGCCCGCGACCGAGGAGAGGTTCACCACGCTGCCCTTGCGCCGGATCAGCTCGGGCGCGGCGGCGCGCGTGAGCAGGTAGATCGAGCGCACGTTGGTGTCCATCATGCGGTCCCACTCGTCGGGCGCGGTCTCGAACGCCGAGCCCGCGCTCAGCACGCCCGCGGCGTTCACCAGCCCGTCGAGCCCGCCGTAGCGCCCGACCGCCTCGCCCACCCAGGCGCGGCACGTCGCCTCCTCGCGCACGTCGCCCTCGATCGCGACCGCATCGCCGCCCGCGGCGCGGACGTCCGCGACCACCTCGTCGAGCCGCTCGCGACGCCGTCCGGCCGCGACCACGCGCGCCCCCTCGCGGCCCAGCGCCCGCGCGCAGGCGCGGCCGATGCCGCTGCTCGCGCCGGTCACGAGCACCACTCGTTTGTCGAAGCGGGGGGACGACGCCATGGGGGAAGCTCCGGTCGCGGGACGAGGCTCGGTCCGGAAATGTCGCGCGCCCACGTTAGCCAATCGGGCGCCGCCGGGCCAGCCGGCGCCCGGAATCGAGCCCCGGTGCGCGCCCGGCTCACGAGCCGCGCGACCGGATCGCACGACCGGCTCGCACGACCTTGCTTCGCGCCGCCCCGTCTGTTATTCGTGGCGCGCTCGCAAGTTGAAGCATCCGCGTGCCCCCGCGGCCGCCCGAGGCCGCGCGCACGGCTCCACCCACGCGCAACCAGGGACGGGTCATGCCGCTCGCCGAGCTGGACGGCGCTCTCTTCGCCGCCGCCATCTGGGGGCTCGCGGCCGCCGCGCTGCTCCCCGCGATCCTGCCCGCCTCCCTGCGCGGCGCCCTGTCCGCGGAATCGCGCGCCGCGATCGCGCGCCCGCTCGCGATCACCTGCGCGCTCGGCCTCGCCGCGGTGGGCGCGCTCGGGCTCGCGGGGTTCACTCCCGCGCCGCTGCGCTGGTGGCCGGGGCTCCCCGGGGACCCGTTCACGCTCGGCGTGGACGCTCTCACCGCCCCGTTCCTGCTGCTGCTCGGAGTGCTCGCCGCGTTCTCGCTGGGCGTGCACTCGCCCGGCGAGGGCGGCGCCCCCGCCACGCTCGCGCTCCACGTCGGCTTCGCGCTCGCGCTCGCCGCCGCGCTGGCGGCGCAGCACGCGCTCCTCTTCCTGCTCGCGTGGGAGGGGATGACGCTGCTCTCCGCCGCCCTGGTCGCGCGCGACACGCGCAGCGCGCGCGCGCGCCGCGCCGCCTACGTCTACCTCGTGATCTCCCACCTCGGCGCGGCCGCGATCGGCTTCGGCCTGATGCGGCTCTCGGCCGCCGCCGGCTCCTTCGCGTTCCCCGATCTGGCCGTGGCGCTCGGCCGTCTCCCCGCCGGCGAGTCGGCGGCGCTGGTCTCCCTGATGTCGGCGGGCTTCGCGGTCAAGCTCGGCCTGGCGCCGCTCCACGTGTGGCTGCCGCTCGCCCATCCCGAGGCCCCGGCGCCGGTCTCGGCGCTGCTCTCGGGCGCCATGGTCAAGGCCGGGCTCTACGGCCTGCTGCGCTTCGGCTGGCAGATGCCGGGTGCCCCTCCCGCGGGCTGGGGCGTGACGCTCGCGCTGCTCGGGCTCCTCACCGCCATGACGGGCGCGCTCTACGCCGTGGTGGAGTCCGACGCCAAGCGCCTGCTCGCCTTCTCGACCGTGAAGAACGTCGGCGTGCTCGCGCTCGCCCTCGGGATCGCGGCCACCCTGCTCCAGGCGGGCTACGTCCCGCTCGCCGGCGTGGCGCTCGCCGCCTGCCTCTACCACGCCGTGGGCCACGGTCTCGCCAAGGGGCTCGCGTTCCTCTCGGTGGGCGAGGCCGCGCACGCCGCGGGCACGCGCGACCTGGAGAAGCTCGGCGGTCTCGCGCGCCGCATGCCGGCGCTCTCGGTCTCGGCGCTCATGGCCTCGCTCTCGCTGTGCGGGCTCCCGCCGCTCGCGTGCTTCGCGGGCGAGTGGCTGCTGTTCCAGGCGCTGATCGTGGGGTTCGCCGCGGGCGGGGGCGCGATGCGCCTGCTCGCGCCGCTCTCGGGCGCGGGGCTGGCGCTCGCGACCGCGCTCTCGGCCGCAGCCCTGGTCAAGCTCTACGGCATCGGCTTCCTCGGCCGCCCGCGCAGCGAGGGCGCCGCGCGCGCCGCGCGGCCGAAGGCGGCGATTGCGGCCTCGCTCCTCGCGCTCGCCGCCGCGGGTGCGGCGTGGGGGCTCGCCTCGCCGCTCGCGATCGGGGCGCTCGGGCTCCCGATCACGGCCGTGCTCGGGCCCGGCTTCGAGGCGGGCTCGCTCGCGGGATGGGGCGGCTTCACGCTCTCGGTCCCGCCCCAGGCCTTCGCCAGCATCTCGCCGCCCGCGGTCGCCGCGCTGATCGCGCTGTTCGCGGGGCTGGCGCTCGCGTGGATGGCGCTGCGCGGGCTCCGGTCCGGCGTGCGCCGCGCGCCGTCCTGGGCGTGCGGCGTCGCGCTCGATGCGCGCATGCAGTATTCGGCGCTCGGATTCACCAAGCCGCTCCGCCTCATCTTCCGCACCCTGCTCCGCCCCGAGCGCGAGCTCGAGGTGCTCGAGGAGGGCTCGCCCTACTTCGGCCGCAAGTACCGCTACCGCTCCGGCGTCCCGTCGCTGGTCGAGCGCCTGGTATTCGAGCCCATGGTGCAGGCGGTGTTCTGGGTCTCGACCCAGGCGCGCCGCCTCCAGGCCGGAAGCCTCCACCTCTACCTCGCCTACCTGCTGGTGACGCTGGTGGCGCTGCTGTTCCTCGCGCACCCGTGAGCGCCGCGCTCGCCGCGCTCCAGACCGCGCTCCTGGTCGCGCTCGCGCCGCTGTTCTCGGGCACCATCGCGTCGCTCGAGGCCCGGCTCCAGATGCGGCGCGGCGCCCCGCCGTGGCAGCGCTACGCCGACCTGGCGCGGCTCTTCGCCAAGGAGTCGATCCTCTCGACCGACGCCTCGTGGCTCGCCCGCGTCGCCCCCTACCTGGTGCTCGGGGCCTCGCTCGCGATCGCGACCTGGACGCCGGTGCTGCTGGCCGGGAGCGCGATGTCGTTCGCGGGCGACCTGGTGATGACGGTGGCGCTGCTCGCGCTGGTGCGCGTGCTCCACGGGCTGGCCGCGCTCGAGGCCGGCACCACCTTCGGCGGGATGGCGGCGAGCCGGCACCTGGCGCTGTCCGCGCTCGCCGAGCCCGCGCTCATGCTCGCGGTGTTCACGCTCGCGATCGGCGCCCACAGCACCGACCTCGCGCGCATCAGCCGCGCGGTGGCGCTCGCGCCCCACGGCTGGCTCGCGCCCTCCCACCTGCTCGCGCTCGCGTCGATGTGGCTGGTGGTGCTGTCCGAGAACGGGCGCGTGCCGGTCGACAACCCCGCCACGCACCTCGAGCTGACCATGATCCACGAGGGCATGGTGCTCGACTACTCGGGGCGCCACCTCGGACTGCTCGAGTGGGCGGCGACCGTGCGGCAGATGGTGCTCTTCACCCTGGTCGCCAACCTCTTCCTGCCCTGGGGCATCGCGCTCGAGCCCACGCGGGGGGCACTCTCCGCGGCGTTCGTGGCCTGGGTCTTCAAGCTTTTCGCGTTCGCGATCGTGGTGGCGCTCGGCGAGTCGCTGACCGCCAAGCTCCGGCTGTTCCGCGTGCCCGAGTTCCTGGGGATGGCCTTCCTGCTCGCCCTGCTCGCGCTCACCTCCAACTCGCTGCTCGGCGGATGAGCTTCCCGATCGGCGAGTGGCTGCCGACGAGCAGCGCGGTGAACCTGCTCGCGGGCGTGTTCCTGCTCAGCGCGCTGGCCGCGGTGATCCAGCGCCGCGTGCCGGGCGCGATCCTGGGCTACGCCTGGAACTCGCGCGCGCTGGGCGCGATCGCCGCGGTCGTCGCGGCCGCGACCGGCGAGCGCCACGTGTGGATCGCGGCCGCGCTGGTGCTCGTCACCAAGGGCTTCGTGATCCCGCGCCTGCTGCGGCGCACCGCCGCCCGCGGGCGCGCCCGCGCCGAGGCCCAGAGCTTCGTGAGCCCCACGACCGCGATGCTGCTGTGCGGGGCGCTGGTCGTGATCGGGTTCAACCAGACCCGCGCGCTCTTCGGCGCGAGCCACACCATCCTCGCCTCCTGCCTGCCGGTCTCGGTGGCGGCCGCGCTGGTCGGGCTGTTCCAGATGGTGAGCCACCGCGCCGCGCTGGCGCAGGTGGTGGGGCTGGTGCTCATGGAGAACGCCATCTTCCTCGCCGCCATCTCGCTCACCTACGGCATGCCGCTGGTGGTGGAGATGGGCGTGCTGCTCGACCTCCTGGTCGGCGTGGCGCTGCTCGGGCTGTTCGTGGGCCGGATCGAGGAGAGCTTCGAGTCGGCCGACACCTCGCTCCTCACCTCGCTCAAGGGCTGACCGTGGGCTACCTCCTCCCGCTCGTGCTGGTCGCGCCGCTCACCGCCGCGCTCTGCCTTCCGCTCGGGCGCACGCCCTGGGGCGCGCGCATCTCGGTCGCGGGCGCCGCGCTCCTGCTCGCGCTGGCGCTGGCGCTGGCGGGGCGCGTGCTCGCGGGCGGGCCGGTGCTGGCCGCGCGCGGCTGGCTCCACGCCGACGCGCTCGCCGCGCTGCTCGCCGCGATCACCGGCGCCGTGGGGCTCGCCAGCGCCTGGTACGCGCGCAGCTACATGGCCCACGAGGAGCAGGGCCACGACGCCGCGGGCTGGGCGGCGGGACGGTTCGAGGCGCTCTTCCACCTGCTGCTCGGCTCGCTGGTGCTCGCCGCGGTCGCCAACAACCTCGGGCTGCTGTGGATCGCGATCGAGGCGAGCACGCTCAGCTCCGCCCTCCTGGTCGGCTACTACCGGAGGCCGGGCGCGGTCGAGGCGGGTTGGAAGTACCTGATCCTGTGCTCGGTGGGGATCACGCTCGCGCTCTTCGCCACCGTGCTGCTCTACTACTCGGGCGTCGGGCACTTCGCCGCGCGCTCGGCGGGACTGCAGTGGACCGTGCTGCGCGACCTGGCGCCCCAGCTCGAGCCGCGCTTCGTCCGGCTCGCGTTCCTGTTCGCGCTGGTGGGCTACGGGACCAAGGCCGGGCTGGCGCCGATGCACACCTGGCTGCCGGACGCGCACAGCCAGGCGCCGACTCCGGTGAGCGCGCTGCTCTCGGCCGCGCTGCTCGCGGTCGCGCTCGGCGCCCTGCTGCGCTTCCACGCGCTCGCCGTGCGCTGCCTGGGGCCGGCGTTCTCGGAGAACCTGCTCGTCGCCTTCGGCCTGCTCTCGATGGCGGTGGCCGTGCCCTTCCTGCTGATCCAGAGCGACTACAAGCGGCTGCTGGCCTACTCGAGCGTCGAGCACACCGGGTTCGTAGTGCTCGCGGTCGGGCTGGGCTCGCCGCTCGCGCTGCTGGGCGGGCTCTTCCACCTCGCGACCCACGCGCTCGGCAAGACCCTGGCGTTCCTGGTCGGGGGATCGCTCAAGAGCGCGATGGGCACGGCCCGCATGGACCGCTGGAGCGGCGTGATGGAGTCCTCGGCGCCGCTCGGGGTTCTGTTCGCCGTGGCGGGCGTGGCGCTCGCCGGGCTCCCTCCGCTCGCGCTCTTCCTCTCCGAGTGGATGGTGCTGATCGGCGGGCTCCGGGCCGGCAAGACGGCGGCGGTGATCGCCGCCCTCGCGATGCTCGCGATGGTGTTCGCGGCGCTGGCCTTCCACTGGACGCGGATGGCGCTGGGGAAGCCGCGCGCCGACTTCCGCGATCCGCTGCCGCGCGACTCCCACCGGCCGCTGTGGCTGCTGGCGGCGCTGCTGCTCGTGCTCGGGGCCTGGTTCCCCGCCCCGCTCCACCGCCTGCTGCTCGAGGCCGCGAGCGCGATCCGCGGGGACGCGCCATGAGCGAGGCGACGGGCCTCGAGCTCCATCCGCTCGAGAGCGCGCTGCGCGGCCTCAAGCAGCGCTTTGCCGACGCCGTGATCGACGCCGACCGCAACAGCATGCGCGAGCACCTGGTGGTGGTCCCCGGCGCGCGGCTGCGCGAGGTGGCGGCGGCGGTCCACCGCGAATGGGGCGGGACGCTGGTCACCGCGTTCGCGCTCGACGAGCGCGAGCGTCACGGGCGCTTCCGCCTGCACTACCTGTTCTCGATGGCGCCGGACGACGCGGTGCTCACCTTGATCGCCGCGCTCCCGGGCGACGATCCGCGCTTCCCGTCGGTCACGCCCGAGGTGCACGCGGCGCACTGGCTCGAGCGCGAGATGCAGGACCTGATGGGCGTGACGGCCGACGGCCACCCCGACCCCCGCCCGCTCGTGGCCCACGACGGCTGGCCGCGCGGGTGCCATCCCCTGCGCCGCGACTTCGCGCCGCCCGCCGGCATCTCCTGGCCGCCGCGGTTCGGGTTCACGCCGGTCGAGGGCGATGGCGTGTTCGAGATCCCGGTGGGGCCGATCCACGCCGGCATCATCGAGCCCGGGCACTTCCGGTTCTCGTCCGTGGGCGAGGCGATCCTGAAGCTCGACGTGCGCCTGGCCTGGAAGTACCGCGGCCTCGAGACGCTGGCGCGCGGGCAGCCGGCGGCGCGCGTGCTCGAGATCGCCGAGCGCGCCTGCGGGCTGTGCGCGTTCTCCCACGCGCTCGCGTTCTCGAGCGCGGTCGAGGAGGCCGCCGGGGTGATGGCGCCGCCGCGCGCCCGCGCGCTGCGCTCGCTGGCGGCCGAGCTCGAGCGGCTCTACAACCACTGCGGCGACCTCGCGGGCGTGCTGCTCGACGTGGCCTACGCCGTGGGCGCGGCCGAGGGCCAGCGCCTCAAGGAGGTGGTCCAGCAGGCGGCCGACGCGCTCTTCGGCCACCGGTTCCTGCGCGGCCTGTGCGTCCCGGGCGGCGTCACGCGCGACCTCGACGACGCCCAGCAGCAGTGGCTGCGCGACGTGCTCGGCACCGTGCGGGCCGACGTCGAGGCGCTGGTGCGGGCCGCCACGTCGAACGCCGCGGTCATGGACCGGCTCGTGGGAGCGGGCGCCCTCGGCCCCGACGCCGCACGCGATCTCGGCGTGGTCGGCCCCGCCGCGCGCGCCTCGGGCTTCGATCGCGACGTGCGCCGCACCCACCCCTACGCCTTCTACCGCGACCTCGACTTCCAGGTCCCGGTACGCGCCGAGGGTGACGTGAGCGCGCGCTTCGCGGTGAAGGCCGACGAGATCCACGAGTCGATCAACCTCGTCGACCAGATGCTGCTCCACCTCCCCGGCGGGCTCCTGATCGCGGAGCGCGTCGTCCCTCCCGCCGGCCGCGCCGGCCTGGGGATGGTGGAATCGCCGCGCGGGCTGCTGTCGCACTGGGTGCGGGCCGGCGAGGGCGGCGCGATCGACGAGTGGCGCATGCGATCGGCCTCGCACGCCAACTGGCCGGCGGTCGCGATCGCGGTGCTCGACAACATCGTTCCCGACTTCCCGCTGGTCAACAAGTCGTTCAACCTGTGCTACGCGTGCGTGGATCGATGATGCGCGCCTCGCCGGACCGACGCCGCCGCGACTTGCGGGCGCGGGAGCACTGACCATGTGGGAGATCCTGGTCCGTTCGCTCCGGCAGGGCGTGGTCACGGGGAAGAGCGCGGCGCCGCTCCCGGCCGACCTCGCTCCCGCGCCACGGGCGGCCGAGGCCGAGATCGAGGTGCTGGGCCAGGCGCTGCAGGCCGAGATCCGGGGCCGGTTCCGGCGCTCGATGAAGCTCCGCCACGTGGACTGCGGCTCGTGCAACGGCTGCGAGAGCGAGCTCCAGGCTCTGCTCAACCCTTTCTACGATCTCCAGCGCTTCGGGATCGACTTCGTCGCCTCGCCGCGCCACGCGGACGCGCTCATGGTGACCGGCCCGCCCGCGCTCCACCTGGAGGAGGCGCTGCGGCTCACCGACGAGGCCACGCCCCGCCCGCGGCTGGTGGTCGCGGTCGGCGACTGCGCCTGCACCGGCGGATTCTGCGCGGGCTCGTTCGCGACCCGCCGCGGCATAGAGGAGGTGCTCGCCGTCGACGTGCGCATCCCCGGCTGCCCGCCCCGGCCCGAGGCGATCGTGCGGGCGCTGCTGAAGGCGCTGCGGGGCTGAAGCGGGCGGGCGGCTAGCGGCTTTCGCGCACCGGCGGGCATCGGGAACCAGGCCGCGCGGCGGGCGGCGAGCAGGACGCCCATTTCTGCTTGCTCGACCCGCGGTCACGGGGATAACGTTCCTCCCGCGGTTGGCACCGGGCAGGTCGTGGACGCGATCGGGGGCAGCGCTCCGCTGCCGGGATACAGGCTGTGGTGAGAAGCGTCGTCATCCTCCCGCTCCTCGCTGCGATCGTGGTCGGACGGGCCGCCGGCGAGCCCCGGACCGATGCCGGCCCGCGGCGCATGTACTTCCGCGCCGAAACGCCCGATGCCCGCGGTCGCCTCGCCCCGTTCGTCACCCGCGAGCTCCCGGGCGGAATCCTCGTCGCCACCGTGCCCCCCGCGACGCTCGCGGCACTCGCCGCGTCCGCGGGGCTCACCGTCCTCGGCGCCGAAGCCCTGTTCCGCCCCGCGCCGCTCACGGGCGAGGTGGTCGCAACCCCGGCGGCCCGGCCTCTCGCTGCCTCCGATACGGTGCGCACCTGCTCCGTCCCGCACTTCGAGCCCCCGGTGGGCTGGGGGATCAAGACGCTGTACGGGGATCCGACTCTCGCTCGCCCCTCGGGCGGCGCGGGCGTGCGGGTCGGCGTGATCGACACCGGCGTGTGGCCCCACCTCGACGTGGTCCGACGCCTGGCGAAGTGCGTGGACGTCACGCCTCCCAGCAGCGCCCCACCGTGCGCCGACAGCATGGGCCACGGCACCAGCGTCGCCTCGGTGATCGCCGCCGACGGCGGCTTCGACGGCCTCGGGATGTGGGGCATGGCGCCCGAGGCCCGGATCTACAGCTACCGGGCGTGCGATGCCAACGAGGAGTGCTGGGGCTCGTACATGGCGGCTGCGATCTACGCCGCGATCGCCGACAGCGTGAACATCATCAACCTGAGCCTGGTGGGCCCCGGCAACGACGAGGCGGTGCAGGCGGCGATCGATTCGGCGGTGGCTCACAACATCCTGGTGGTGGCGGCGGCGGGCAACACGCCGATGTTCTCGCGCATCGGCTACCCGGCGTCCTACCCGGAGGTGGTGAGCGTGGGAGCGATCGCCGAGGACCTGGACCCGTGGCCGTACTCTGCCCCCGGGGCCAACGACGGCGATTACTCCCGCGAGGACCGGGAGATCGAGGTCGCGGCGCCGGGGGCGCACGTGCTGTCGGCGTACCGGAACGGCTGCTACTTCACCGGCAATGGCACCAGCCTCTCGGCGCCGCTCGTGGCGGGTCTGGCGGCCAAGGTCTGGAACGGCAACGCCAGGTTGACCCGCGTCCGGCTCCAGGCCGTGGCGCGCCTCCACGACCTCTACGTGGCGGGCGACGACTCGCTCACCGGTTTCGGCCTCCCCACGACCGTGGCAGCTCCCTTCTACGTCATCACCGCGAGCGCCGGTCCGGGAGGCACGGTGAGTCCGAACGGCGTGGTCGGGTTGGTCGTCGGCGAGTCCGCGACGTTCGCGATCCAGCCGTCCGACGACTGTCACGTGATCCAGGACGTGGAGGTCGACGGGGCTTCCGTGGGGCCCACCCCGAGCGTCACCTTCATCAACGTCACGGCCGACCACACGCTCCACGCGACGTTCTCCTCGCTCGGCTCGTTCACCATCCAGGCGGGCGCAGGGGCAGGCGGGACGATCAGCCCGGGCGGCGTGTCCACCGTGGAGTGCGGGGGCAGCCTGCGTTACGCGGTGACGCCGAACGCCTGCTACGGCGTGAGCGCCGTGCGGGTCGACGGGCTGTCGGCAGGATCGGTGCCGAGCTACACGTTCACGAACGTGAGGGCCAATCACTCGATCGAGGCCACGTTTCACGCTCTGGGGCCGTTCACAATCAACACGGTTGCAAACCCGGGTGGTGCGATCGACCCGCGCGGCACGATCGTCGTCCCGTGCGGAGGCAGCCAGCGGTTCACGATCGTCCCCGACACCTGCCACGCGATCCAGGACGTGCTCATCAACGGGGTGTCGCGGGGCCCGATCTCGACCTTCAAGTTCAACAACGTGTCCTCCAACCACACCATCCAGGCCCGGTTCGGCGCTCGCGGCCCCTACACGATCGGCGCGAGCGCGGGGGCGGGCGGCACGATCGTCCCGAGCGGCTTCGCGGTCGTGGCCTGCGGGGACTCGCAGAGCTACGCGATCGCGGCGTCGGACGCGTGCCACGCGATCCAGAGCGTGAAGGTGGACGGGATCGACCGGGGGCCGATCTCGAGCTACCGTTTCGCCAGCGTGACGGCGAACCACCTGATCCAGGCCACGTTCATGGCGCGCGGCCCGTTCACGATCGACGCGCGCGCGGCCCCGGGCGCCACGATCGTGCCGGGTGGAATGTCGAGCGTCGCCTGCGGAGAGAACCTGAGCTACGCGTTCTCGGCGTCGGACGAGTGCCGGGCGATCGCCGACGTCCAGGTGGACGGCGTGTCGATCGGCGCCCCGGCCGAATACACCTTCATCGACGTGCGGAACAATCACACGATCGCGGTGACTTCCGTGGCGGGCGCGATCGCGCTCCGCGAGAGGCACGCGGGAGCGAGCTGGAGCGGCGTGACCGACGGGGCGATCGACCTCATCGTCACGGGCGGCACGCCTCCGTACACCTACGCGTGGTCCAACGGAGCGACCAGCCAGGACCTCGCGGGCCTTTCCGCCGGCACCTACACGGTGCAGGTGGCGGATGCGCGCGGGTGCGCCGGCGACCTGGCCGTGACGATCGCCAACGTCGGGCCCGCCGAGCCGGCGCTCAGCCGTCCGGCTCCGAATCCTGCCCGGGGCCCGGTGCAGTTCCGCTACGGGGCTCCCGCCCCGGGCGCGTTCCGCCTGAGCGTGCTCGACCTCCAGGGGCGCGAGCTCGCGGTGCTGGCCGAGGGGTTCCAGCCGGCCGGATGGTCGTGGGCGACCTGGAACGGCGAGACCGGAAGCGGCCGGGCGGCGAGCGGCGTCTACTTCCTCCGCCTCCAGGCCGGCGGGCGCCAGGTCGTGCAGCGGTTCGCGCTGACTCGCTGAGCCGCTCGCGGTCGGGCTCCGGAGGCCGAGCGGGGTCGCCCGGCGGCAGGCGCGGCCGTTTCCGGCTGCGACCGGCTCCCCGTAACCGCCCGTGGAGGAATTGAAAATTCGCCGGGCTGTGTCCTGCGCCGCTCATCCAAACGCGCTGGCGGCCAACCGCCGCTGAGCTCCGTCACGGTTCCCGGCTGCGCCGTCGGGGCGGAGAGGCGGCGGTCAGGCTCTCGCCACGCAGGGCGACCTTGTCCATCCTCTCCGCAATGCGGCCGGGCTCGATCCTTCGGATGGGATCGATCGTGTTCCTGCTCGCGACCCGGCACACCCGCGCCGACGATGCCCCGGACGCGAGTGGCGCGAACGATCGGCGGCCCGCGGTCACCGCTTCCCTGAGCTACGTCTTCGATCGTGCCACGACCTGGAAGAGCCTGGTCCCCGACGTCTCGATGAGCGCCGATCGGAGCCTCGGGAGCGACCCGGCGCTCGGGCATCGCTTCTTCGTTCACTACGGACTGGACATGGGCCAGGTCGCCCGGCCCCGGAACCGCGACGATCTGGCCCGCAGCCTCCTGCTCCCCGGGGCCCCCTCTCTCGTCGTGGGCGCCGCCCATGGCTGGAGCAGCGCGGGTGGAACCCGCGTCACGGTGCCCGACGTAGGCCTCGAGGCGAAGGTGGTCCCGTGGCGCGACGACACCACCGCCTATCGGGTGGCCCTCCGCGGCGGTGCGAGCTTCTCGTCGGGCGGCGTCTTCGATGCTGCGATCCAGCTCGAGCGCGGCGTGAACGCCGTGGGGCATCGCGATCGGAGGCGGGTGCTGGCGGCGTCCGGTGGCCCCGACCTGTGGGCGAGCGACGTGTCGGCCACGGCCGGGCTCCGCTCGATCCGGCACGACGTGGAGGTGTTCGGCGAGCTCGACGCCTACCTGTTCGACTCCAAGTTCCACGTCCCCGCGCGCGGCCGGCGGGCCTTCTCGCTGGGAGTCGGCAGATCGTTCTGACCGGCCGCGGTCCACGGCACCGCCCGGTGTCCCGCGCTACTTCTTCCCCAGCATCTCCAGCAGCCCGGTGGTCAGCCACGGCACGTAGCTGATCACGAGCACGCCGAAGCCGAGGATGGCGAGCATGGGAAGGGACGCGCGCGTCACCTCCATCACCGGCTTGTTGAAGCGGTACGAGGAGAGGAACAGGTTGAGCCCCACCGGCGGCGTGAGGTAGCCGAGCTCGAGGTTGGCGATGAAGATGATCCCGAGGTGCACGGGGTGGATGCCGAACGCGATCGCGATCGGCACGATGAGCGGCACCACCACCACGGTGGCGGAGAAGATGTCCATCAGGCAGCCGACCACGAGCAGGAACACGTTGAGCCCCAGCAGGAACACGAGCGGCGAGTGGACATAGTGTCGGGTCAGCTCGACCAGCCGCGCGGGCACCTCGGCGTCCACCAGGTAGCTCGCGAAGCCCTTGGCGACGCCGAGGATCACCATCACGCCCCCGACCAGCACGATGCACTGGTCGAGGGCCGCCGGCACGTCGCGGCGCACGTCGATGTCGCGCTGGACGAAGGCGGGCACCGCGAACGCGTAGAGCGCGGTGAGCGCCGAGGCCTCGACCAGCGTGGCGAAGCCGCCGAACACCGCGACCAGCACGATCAGGGGCAGCATCAGCTCCCACTTGGCGCCCCACAGGGCGGCGGCGAGCTCGCGCGGGTCGAACGCGGTGCGATGGGCGCGCGTCACGATCCCCTCGCGCACGCCCCACGCCGCGGTGAGCGCGAGCAGCAGGAAGCCCGGGATCACGCCGCCGAGGAACAGGTTCTCGATCGGGATCGAGGCCACGACGCCGTAGAGGATGATCGGCAGCGCCGGCGGGAACAGCAGCCCGAGCGAGCCGGTCGCGGTCAGGAGCCCGAGCGAGAACCGCTCGCGGTAGCGGTCGGCCTGGAGCGCCTTGAAGAGCAGCGCGCCGAGCGCCAGGATCGTGACGCCCGAGCCGCCGGTGAACGCGGTGAAGAACGCACACACGAAGGCGCACACCACGGCGGTGCCACCCGGCATCCACCCGAACGAGGCGCGGAACAGGCGCAGCAGGCGCTCCGAGGCCTTGCCGGCGGCGAGCAGGAACCCGGTGAGGGTGAAGAGCGGGATCGCCGCCAGCGTGGGGTGGACGGCCAGCTCGTAGGTGGCGGTGGGAACCGCCGCGGCGGGCGTGCCCTGGCCGAGGAAGAGCAGCACGGCCAGGCCCCCGAGCACCATGAAGATCGGCCCGCCGAGCGCGACCGCGAGCAGCACCAGCGTGAGCCCGGGCCACAGGGGCTTGCCCTCGAGCACCAGCGGGAACTGCCCGAGCCAGAGACCGGCCGCGATGCCGAGGAGCGGGAGCGCGCGTCCGCGCCACGAGGGCGCGGCGCGCCACGCCGAGCGCAGGGCGATCATCGCGAACGAGAACGGGAGCACGAGCTGCCCGACCCACACCGGGATGCCGAGCGCGATCACCCCGCCCGCGCCGCGCTCGACCAGCACCAGGTCCGTGCACGCCCGGCACAGCAGGGCGGAGACCGCGGCCGCGACCGACGCGGAGAACACCTCCGCCGCGCGCCGGATGCGCTCGGAGCGGATGAAGGTGAGGGTCGCGAGCGCCAGGTGCCGCCCCTCGCTCGCGGCGATCGAGGCGCCGAGGAAGGCGACCCACAGCGTGAAGTGCTGGACGAAGGGCCCCGAGCCCGGGATGCCGCGGCCGAAGAGGCGCCGCGCGGCGATCTCGGCGAGCGGCAGGATCGCCATCAGCGCCAGCGCCGCGGCGGCGATCCGGCGCTCCACGCCCGCGACCGCGCGCTCGGCGCGGTCGATCGGCGATGCCGACGAACTCAGCGCGCCGCCTGCTTGCGGTAGGCGTCGCGCTCGCGCAGCGCGAGATCGAGGATGTCCGCCGGCACCATCGATCCCCGCATCCTGGCGGCGAAGGCGTTGGCCGTGGCCTCCCAGTCGGCCATCGCCGCGGGCTTCAACTGCGTCACGGTGAGGCCGCGCTTCTGCATCTCCACGACCGCCATGCTGTCCTGGCCGGGGATGTCGTGCTCGAGGCGCTGCTCCGCCTTCTTGCAGGCGGCGAGGATCGCGGCGCGATCCGGCTCGGAGATCTTCGCCCACGCCTGCTTGGTGATCACCATCGCTCCCACCAGCGGCGCGAGGCCGCTCTCCACCATGTAGGGCGTGCTTCGGAACCACTGGAGCGAGAGCGCGGCGAGCGGCGTGGTGGGATAGGCCTCGATCATGCCGGTCTGGAGCCCGGTCAGGATGTCGGTCGCCGCCAGCGCCACGGGCTGGAAGCCGTTCTCGCGCCACATCTGCACCATGCGGTCGTCCCCAGCCCACACGAACATCTTGAGCCTGCGGATCTCGGTGGCGCTCTGCACCGGCTGCTTGGTGAAGAAGTGCACCCAGCCGGCGTGGCCCCAGTTGAGCAGCACGAAGCCCTTGGCCTCGAGGCGCTGGGTGAGGACCGGCCGCATGCGGGAGAGCACGTAGAGCAGCTCGCCGTAGCTGTCGAACACCATCGGGATCCCGAACACCATGAACGAGTCGTCGATCGAGGCGAGCCCCATCACGGTGAGCGCGCTCGCCTGGATCTGGCCGATGCGCATCTTGCGCACCATGTCCGGCTCGTCGCCCGCCACCCCGCCCGGGTAGATGCGCAGCGTCACGCGCCCGCCGGTCGCGGCGGCCCACTCGGCGCCGGTGCCCTGCAGGACCTTGTGCCACACCGAGCCGTCGGGCACGAGGCTCGCGAGCCGGACCACGTTGGTCTGGGCGCCCGCATCCGCGGCCGAGGCCACGAGGGCGGCCGTGGCGAGCAGGGCGAGAAGTACGCCTCGCGCGCGGTTCATTTCGTCTCCCCGGAATCGCCCGAATCGATGAACAATTCGTCCTCCTTCGCGAGCAGCGCGCGGGCCTTGCGCTGCATGAGCACGGTCTCGAGCCGCACCGACGGGTTCTTCTCGGGATCGATCGCGAGCGCCCGGTGCAGCAGGTCCTCGAACTCCCTGCGGTCCTGCTTGGCCACCGCCACGGTCTCGGCCAGCGTCACGAACGGTCCGGGCCGCGTGCCCTTCGAGATGGCGACCGCGCGCTCGAAGTGCATGCGGGCCCGCTCCACCGAGCCCCCCATCTCGGGCGGCAATGCCTCGAGGATGATGAGCGCCTCGTGGATCGCGCCGTCCTGGAAGTTTTCGTCCAGGGCGAGCGCGCGCTCCATGAGTGCTTTCACCACCGGGAAATCGGCCACCAGGTCGGGCCGGTCCTTGCCGAGCGCGACCGCCGCGCCCCACGCCGCCGCGGTCCAGTAGAGCAGCGGCTGCTCGCGGGCGGTGACGCTCTGTGCCGCCTGGGCGGGCGCCGTGGCGAGCCGCTGCGCGATCCCCGGGTGCTTGAGCTCGAGGCCGCGCAGGCCGTAGCCGCGCGCGCGCAGGTAGAGCTTGAGCGCCCGGTCGCGCAGCGCCTGCTGCTTCTCGAAGTCGAAGGCAGAGTAGTCGGCGTCCATCTGGACGAAGGCGTAGGCGTACTGCGTGAAGCCCTGGCAGGCTGCGAGCAGCAGGCCGGGATGCCGGGGGGATTCGTGGAGCAGCGACTCCATGGTCTTCAGGCCGAAGGGGATCGCGTCGCGCACCAGCTCGGGATCGTCGTCCGAGGTGAAGACGTCGCCGCTCTTCGCGACCGCGTCGCCGATGCGGTTGACCGCGAACCGGGTGGGCGAGCAGGACGCGGCGGCGAGCGCGAGCAGCAGGACCGCGGCGCCCGCCCGGGCCCGCGCCGGGCCCGCCGGGCGCGCGCGGGGCGGCGGGGCGAGCTCGCGGCTCGGGGTCTCGGGATCGCGGATCATGGGACCGTCCTGTGGTCCTGCGTGGGGGGAGCGGGTTCCTGGCGCCAGCCGCACGCTAGGACGCGCCTGCGGGCCCGTCAAGCGCCGCCGCGCGCTGCCGCGCGCACCCATGCGGGCGGCCGATGATCGCTCCAGCCGACCCGCCCTTTTCGTCGCCCGGCATCCTCGACACGCCGGGTGGATGTGGCATATTCCCCCGCGCCCGAAGGGCCTCGGCTCACCTCATACACCGGAGAACCCCATGCGATCTCCTCGAGTTTCGATGGAAGGCCGCGCGGCGCTGCCGCCGATGTGCCGGCTCGCGGCCGCCCTGGCGTGCACGCTTCTGGCCGCGGGCTTCGCGGGCGGCGCGGGCGCGGCGCCCGCCGCCAAGTCCGCGCGCGCGCCCCGGCCGGCCAAGGGGGCGAAGGCGGCCGCCCGGGCGACGACCGGGCTCGAGTCGCTCGAGAAGCAGGTCCAGCAGTTCACGCTCGGCAACGGCCTCGAGTTCATCGTGGTCGAGCGCCACGATGCGCCGGTCTTCAGCTTCACCACCGTCGTGAACGCGGGAGCGGCGAACGACCAGATCGGCACCACCGGGATCGCCCACATGATGGAGCACATGGCCTTCAAGGGCACGGAAATCGTGGGCACCAAGGACTACGCGGCCGAGGCCCCGCTGCTCGCCGAGGAGGAGAAGCGCTGGGACGCGCTGCTGAGCGAGCGCCGCAAGGGGACGAAGGCCGATTCCGCGAAGCTCGGTGCGCTCGAGAAGTCGTTCAAGGAGGGTCAGGAGGCGGCCCGCGCCGAGGTGGTCTCGAACGGTTACAACACGCTGATCGAGCAGAGCGGCGGGCGCAACATCAACGCCTACACCTCGAACGACCTCACGGTCTACTTCTACTCGCTCCCCTCCAACCGCCTCGAGCTGTGGGCGCTGATGGAGGGCGGGCGCCTGGCGCACCCGGTGTTCCGCGAGTTCTACAAGGAGCGCGACGTGGTCTACGAGGAGCGCCGCATGCGCTACGAGTCCGCGCCCACCGGGCGCCTCTACCTCGAGTTCGTGACCGCGGCGTACCAGGCCCATCCCTACGGGTTCGGCGGAATCGGCTTCCCTTCCGATCTCAAGACCTTCAGCCGCACCGAGGGCGAGGAGTTCTACCGCCGCTACTACGTGGCGAAGAACATGTGCGTGTCGCTCGCGGGCGACGTGAAGACCGACGAGGTGCGGAAGCTGGCCGAGAAGTACTGGAGCGATCTCTCGGCGGAGCCCGCGCCGCCCCCGCTCGACACCGTGGAGCCCGAGCAGAAGGCGGAGCGGCGGGTGATCCTCGAGGATCCCGCCCAGCCCGTGATCCTGATCGGCTGGCACTGTCCGGCGGCGACCGATCCCGCCTACCCCGCCTACCAGGCGCTCGGGAGCCTGCTCGCCGGCGGCGACTTCGCGCGGCTCAACAAGCGGCTCGTGAAGGAGCAGAAGATCGCGGTGCAGGTGAGCGGGGGCCCGGGACTGCCGGGGGAGAAATACCCCGGCCTGTTCTTCCTCTTCGTCGTCCCGGCCGCGGGCAAGGACCCGCTCGCGGTGGAGCAGGAGATCTACAAGGCGCTGGACGAGGTGAAGGCGTCCGGATTCACGAAGGACGAGCTCGACGGCTACAAGGTGCGCGCCCGGGCCCAGAAGATCTCGGCCGCCGAGTCGAACAGCAGTCTCTCCTCCGAGCTGGCGCAGGCCCAGACCTTCTACGGAGACTGGCACGAGTGGTTCCGCGAGCTGGAGCGCGTACAGGCCCTCCAACCCGCCGATCTCGCGGCCGCGATGGCGAAGACCCTGGTCGGGTCCAATCGCACCGTGGGCATGATCGTGAACGCGAAGTCCGAGACCGCGTCGAGCGGCGGAGGGCGCTGATCATGAACGACCGCGCAGGGCAGACCCGTCCCGCCTCACCCCGCCCGCGGCCGGCCGCTTCGCTCGCGGGCGCCCTCGCCCTCACGCTCGCGCTCCCCGCCTGGTCGGGCGCGGCGCTCGATCCGCGCTTCGATCCCTCGAAGCTCACCCCCCCTCCGCTCCACGCGATCCGCGAGGTGAAGCCGCAGCGCAAGGTCATGGGGAACGGCCTCGTGCTCTACCTGCTCGCGGACCACTCGCTTCCGGTGGTGCGCGGCGAAGCCTACATCCGCGCCTCCTCGCTGTGGGACCCGCCCGAGAAGGTGGGGCTCGCCGGCCTGACCGGCGAGGTCATGCGCACCGGCGGATCGGCCGCCCGGTCCGGAGACTGGATCGACGACCGGCTGGCGGCGATCGGCGCCTCGCTCGAGACGTACATCGGCGAGGACTACGCGAGTGCTTCGTTCCGCTGCCTCTCCGAGAACACCGCCGAGGTGGTGGGCCTGCTCGCCGAGGTGGTGCGCCGCCCCGCGTTCCCCGAGGACAAGATCGAGCTCGCGAAGGTGGGGCTGCGCCGCCAGATCGCGGGCCGCAACGACGAGCTGCTCTCGGTGTTCCAGCACGTCGCCATGCTCGCGATCTACGGCCGGGAGAGCCCGTACGCGCGCATCCCGGAGTACGCCACGGTCGAGGCGATCACGCGCGCGGACTGCGTGAAGATGCACCGCCAGTGCTTCGTGCCCAACCGCACGATCCTGGTGATCTACGGCGACTTCGAGCCGGAGGCGATCAGCCGGCTCGTGGCCTCGGGCTTCCGCGACTGGAAGCGCGACGACGCGGCCCCGCCCGCGCTGCCGGCGCCGCCCGCGCGCGGGAAGGCGCGTGTGGTGTTCGCGCCCAAGGAGGACGTGACGCAGTCGGCGGTGGTCCTCGCCCAGCTCGGCTTCAAGGCGGACAGCCCCGACTACGCGGACATGGAGGTGCTGGAGCGCGCGCTCGGCAGCTCGTGGCAGTCGCGGCTCTTCAACAAGGTCCGCACCCAGCGCGGCCTCGCCTACGCGACCGGCGCCACCTCGGGCGCCGCGTTCATGCGCCCCGGCCGGTTCTATGCGTACTCGCTGACCCGCAACGACTCGGTGATGGCGGCGCTCGACCTGGTGCGCGAGGAGGTGGTGCGCGTGACCCGCGAGCCGGTCACCGCGCAGGAGCTCGCGACCGCGCGCGAGGGTGTGCAGAACTCGTTCGTGTTCAACTTCGAGCAGCCGAGCGCCGTGGCGTTCCGCGCCGGGTATTACGAGCTGGCGGGCTACCCGCAGGACTTCCTGCAGCGCTACCAGAAGGCGGTCGAGAGCGTGACCCCCGCGTCCATGCTCGCGGCCGCGCAGCGCCAGATCGAGCCCGGCAAGCTCATCACCGTGATCGTCGGCAAGGAGAAGGAGTTCGACCGCCCGCTCGAGTCCATCGGCCTCCCGGTCGAGCGCGTAGACATCGGCATCCCGCCGCCGCCGTCGAAGGCCCCGGCCGGCGCGGCGACGCCCGAGGCCCTGGCCCGCGGCAAGCAGTGGCTCCAGCGCGCGGCCGAGCGCGCCGGGGGCCCCGCGGCCTGGGCCGCGATCAAGTCGTGGAGCGAGGACGTGAAGGTCAACCTGAGCATGCAGGGACAATCCATCTCGCTCGAGGGGAGCCTGTCCTGGATGCTGCCCGACCGCCGCTTCGTGGTGCAGAAGACGCCGATGGGCGACGTGATCCAGGGCTTCGACGGCAGCGCCGGCTGGGCGAAGGCCATGGGCCGGATCCAGGACGACCCGACCGGTGCCCGGAAGATCAAGGAGGAGTACGAGCGCTCGCTCTTCCACCTGTTCGCCCATCCCGAGGCGCTCGAGCTGCAGGCGCTCGCCGAGCCGCGGACGATCGACGGCGCGAGCTACTCCGCGGCCTACGTGAAGAGCGAGAGCGTGCGGGACTGGACGCTGCTCTTCGACGCCGAGGGCAGGCTGGCCGGGATGGAGTACGCGGGCGAGGGCCCGCAGGGACCCGGCAAGCAGACCAAGATGCTGGGCGACTGGCGCGCAGTGGGCGCGATCCAGTACCCGCACTCGACCCGCGTGACCCTCGACGGCAAGCCGCTGATGGAGGCGACCGTCACCCAGGCCCGGGCGAACCCCGACCTGGCCGCCGACCTGTTCAAGAAGCCGGCGGAGTGAGCGGGGCGGCGGGCGCCGGAGCGCGCAACCGCTGGGCGCGGCGCTCGTCGTTGCGGCCCTTGCGGTAGGCCCAGGAGTAGACCAGCAGCACGGCGAGCACGTGGATCGCCCACCAGCCGAGCTTGAGGAACTCCAGGCCTTCGGGTAGAGCCATCTCTCCTCCGGGTCAGCCGCGCGCGCCCAGGCCGCGCAGGAACTCGCGGTCGCCGGCCAGCACCTCGCCGAGGTCGATCGTGGCCGGCTCCACCCAGCGCACGGCGTGCACCGCGGCGCTGGGCGCGAACTCGAGCGATTCCAGCTCGCAGCGCACGAACACGATCTCGACCTCGAGCCCGTGCGGGTAGTCGTGCGAGCTCACCTCCACCACCTCGAGCGCCCGCCCCCGCACGCCCAGCTCCTCGCGCAGCTCGCGCTCGAGGGCGTGCTCGGGGCTCTCGCCCTCCTCGATCTTGCCACCCGGCAGCTCCCACTGGAGCGCGAGCGGTCCGCCCGGCGGGCGCTGGGTGAGGAGCAGCCGGCCGTCGCGCCGCACCACCGCGGCCGCCACGCGCACCCGGCGGCTCGCGCCCGCGGCCGGGTGGTGCAGGTGAATGGGATCGCGACGGTCGTCCATGCAGTGGCGCCCTCCGCGGGCAGAATCGCATCGCACCCGGCGGGCGGCAAGCGCGGGGCCGCGTCGCGTGCCGCGGTCGCCGGCGCCCCGCGCCGCGATCAGCGGCCGCGCCGCGGGCTGCGTGGCGCGCGCGTCCCGTACCGCTGCGCCACCTCCCGCTCGAAGCGCGCGAGGTAGCGCCGGTCGCCGGCCGCGCGCGCGGCGACCGCGGCCCGCGCGATCCCGCTCAGGAACGCGGCGTCGCGCGGCGTGAGCCGCCGGCGCCGCGCCAGCGCATGGGGCAGCCGGAGGTAGCCGGGCGGCGAGTCCACCAGCAGCGGGGAGCGGGCGAGCGCCCACAGGTCGCAGGCCCGCTCGCCGTGCGGCACCTCGCCGCGCGCCTGGAGCAGGTGGGTGAGCTCGTGCGCGATGGTGAAGGTGTCGAGCCGCCGCGGCCGCACCCACACCCCGGGCCGCTCGGGATCGAGCGAGCCCCAGCCCAGCACCCCGCGCTTGAGCGCCATCCCGACGCGCACCGTCGTGCGGTCCAGCTCGGGGTAGAAGCGACGCACGAACTCGAGTCGCTCGCAGATGCGAGCCCGGTGGGGCGAGGCGAGCACCCGGCGCGAGAAGCTCCAGCGCGGCTGTGCCGGGCCGAGCTCGAGCGCGAGCTGCTCGAGTGGGCGCGCGCGCCGCCGCGCGGCGGAGGGAGGCTTCGAGGTCGCGGCCCGCGCCGCGCGCGGCGCGCTTCGGGCGGCCGGTGAAGGTCGTGCCACGGAGCGACTTCTAGCACGGCGATCGCCCCTTCGACAATGGGTGGAGCGCGCGATGGACAAGCCCCGGCGCCTCTGCAATCCTGCGCGACCCATGATCGTGACGCGCGACGACCGGGCGATCGAGGTCTCGGTCGTGATCCCCGCCTACAACGAAGCCGAAAACCTGCCCGCGCTCCTCGCCGAGCTGCGCGCCGCCCTCGACGCCATCGGGCGCCCCGCCGAGATCCTGCTCGTGGACGACGGGAGCACCGACGGCACGCCCGAGCTGCTGGCGCGCGAGCGCGGCTGCGATCCGCGCCTCGTGCCGCTCACGCTCCCCGCGCGCGCGGGGCAGAGCGCAGCGATCGCGGCCGGGCTCGAGCGCGCCCGGGGCGCGGTGATCGTCACGCTCGACGCCGACCTCCAGAACGACCCGGCCGAGCTGCCGCGCGTGCTCGAGGCCCTGAAGAACGCCGACGTGGTCTCGGGCATCCGCGCCCACCGGCGCGACACCCGGCTGCGGCGGCTCTCGTCGGGGATCGCCAACGCCGTGCGGCGCTTAGCACTCGGCGACACGGTCACGGACATCGGCTGCTCGTTCAAGGCCTACCGCCGCGAGGCGCTCGCGGGCCTTCCCATGTTCACCGGCGTCCACCGCTACCTGCCCGCGCTCTGCGTGTTCCGCGGGGCGCGCCTGGTCGAGATCCCGCTCGCCCATCGGCCGCGGCGCCACGGCGTCTCCAAGTACGGCATTCACAATCGGCTGTGGCGCGGACTCTACGACCTGGTCGGCGTGCGCTGGCTCAAGTCGCGGCTGATCCGCGTCCGTCCGCGAGAGGAGGATTCATGAGCGAGTGGTTCCGCTCCCCCGCGAGCTGGACCGCGCTGGGGTTCGCCGGACAGCTGCTGTTCGGGTCGCGCTTCATCGTGCAGTGGCTGGCCTCCGAGCGCCAGGGGCGGGTGGTGATCCCGACCGCGTTCTGGATCCTGAGCGGGCTCGGCGGGACGACGCTCTTCGCCTACGCGATCCACCAGCGCGACCCGGTGTTCGCGATCGGCCAGGGAGCCGGGCTCCTGATCTACCTGCGCAACCTGATGCTGGCGCGCGGCGCCGGCGCGCGGCGGGAGACCCCGTCGGCCCCGTGACGCGCGGGCGCTGTGCGCGCCGCCCGCCCCGCGCGCGGGAGGAGCGATGACGCCCGGCCGGGGGCTGGCGCTCGACCGGACGCGCGCGGCGCTCCTCCTCCTCGGGCTCGCGTTGGTGGCGACCGCGGGGCTCGCGGGCCTGTTCGAGCCCACCGAGACCCGCTACGCCGAGATCGCGCGCGAGATGCGCGCGAGCGGCGACTGGCTCGTGCCGCGACTCGACGGCATCCCCCACTTCCACAAGCCCCCGCTCGCCTACTGGATCACGGCGGCCGGCTTCGCCCTGTGCGGCACGAACGAGTGGGGCGCGCGCCTGCCGGTGGCGCTGGCCTCGCTCCTCACGCTCGGCTTCACCGCGATGGCCGCGCGCCGCACGTTCGCGCCGCTCGGGGTGCGGCCGGGGCTCGCGGCCTGGGTGCTCGGCACCACCGCCCTCTCCCTCGCCGTGGGGCGAGCGCTCGCCAGCGATCCGTTCCTGGCCGCCACGGTCGCGGGCTTCTGGGCGCTCGCCCCCTCGCCGTGGGCGACCGCGCTCCTGGGCCTGGGATTCCTCGACAAGGGCCCGGTCGTGCTCGTCCCCACCGTGCTGGCGGTGCTGGTGGTAGCGGCGCTGTCGCGCGACCGCGCCCCGCTCGCCCGGCTCGGACCCGCGCGCGGCTGGTGGCTGTTCGCGGCGATCGCGCTGCCCTGGTACCTGATCGCGGCGGCGAGCACGCCCGGGCTCCTGCGCTACTTCCTCACCGACCAGATCTGGGCGCGCTACGCCACCACCGAGCACCAGCGCGGCGGGCCCCCGTGGTACTTCGTGGCCGTGCTGATCGCGGGCGCTCTGCCGTGGACGCCCGCGCTCGCGGCCGGGATCGCGCGCACCGTCCGCGACCGCGCGGCGCTCGAGTCACGCCTGCTGCTGGCGTGGCTGCTCGTGCCGCTCGCCTTCTTCTCGTTCTCGGGCTCCAAGCTCCCGGCCTACCTCCTGCCGGTCTTCCCGGCGGTCGCCCTGCTCGCGGCGCGCGGCCTCGAGCCCGGCTCGCGCGCCGTGCGCGGGAGCGTGGCGCTCGCCCTCGCCGCCCTCGCGGCCGCGGGCTGGCTGCTCGGGCCCGCGGCGCTCGCGCGGATGGTCGGGCTTCCAGCCCCGCAGCGGGTGGGCCTCCCGCCCGCCGCGCACGCCGGGCTCGCGTGCCTCGTTCCGGCCGCGGTCTGGGTGGCGCGCGAGCGCTTCGCGCGCGCGGCGCTCCTCGTGGCGCTGGGGGCCGCGGCCCTGCTCGCATCGCTCGCCCCCTACGACGGGCCGCTCGGATCGCCGCGCGCCGTGGCGCGCGTCCTGATCGAGAGCCGCGTTCCGGGCGAGCCGGTGGTGGAGTTCGCGCGCTTCGACGCCGGGCTGCCGTTCTACTTGCGCGAGCGCGTCCGCCTGCTCGAGGTCCCGCGCGAGGTCGGCCCCGGCGATCCCGCTGCGCGGGCGGCGGCCTTCGTCACGCGCGACTCCCTGGCCGCGCTGGTGGCCGCCCACGGGCGCGTGTGGCTGCTCGGGCCGGAGCAGGCGAGCCGGGATCTCGCGGGCGGCCTCGGGCTCGGCTACAGCGCCGCGGCCCGCTGGCACGGGAGCGCGCTGGGCGTTCTCGCCCGCTGAGGCCGCCGCCCGCGGCCTGCCGCCCCAGATTTCGCCGGAGCCCGGTCGCCCCCGGGCCGATAACCGCCGGCAGACAGGCACGACAGCACCCAACCCATTGCCGAGCGACTGCCCGCCCTGGTCTCGCAGCCTCCGGAGAGCGCGGGACGCCGCGCGTTGGGTCGTCGAATGGGCCCGGAGCGCCGGACCATGAGCGAGAAGCCGCTTCACATCCTGCACCTCGAGGACGACGAGCGGGACGCCGAGCTGGTGCGTGCGGCGCTGCGCGCGGACCACCTGGACTTCACGATCGAGGTCGTCTCCACCGGCGCCCAGTTCCGCGTGGTGCTCGATCGCGGCCGGATCGACCTCATCCTCTCGGACTTCAAGCTTCCCTCCTTCGACGGGCTCTCGGCGCTCAAGCTGGCGCGCGAGAAGCGGCCCGACGTCCCGTTCATCTTCGTGTCCGGGAACCTCGGGGAGGAATCCGCGATCGACAGCCTCAAGAACGGCGCCACCGACTACGTCCTCAAGCACCGGCTGACGCGCCTCGCGCCCGCCGTGCGCCGCGCCCTGGGCGAGGCCGGCGAGCGCAGGAAGCGCGAGCAGGCCGAGGAGACGCTCGACGCGCAGAACCAGTTCCTCGAGGCGTTGCTCGACAACGTGGGCGTGGGCATCGTGGCGTGCGACTCGAACGGGACGCTCACGGTCTTCAACCGCGTCATGCGCGAGCTCCACGGCGCCGCCTTGAAGCCGGTCCCCGCCGAGGCGTGGGCCCGCGAGCTCGGCCTCTATCGCGGGGACGGGAAGACCCTGTTCGAGAAGGAGGAGTTCCCCCTCTACCGCGCCCTGCAGGGGGAGCGCATCCGCAACGAGGAGATCGCGATGGCCGGCCGCGACGGCCCAGCGCGCGCCATGGTCGTCAACGGCCAGCCGATCCAGGACGTCCAGGGCCGCAAGCTCGGCGCGGTGGTCGTGCTCCAGGACGTCACCGAGCGGCGCAAGCTCGAGGAGCAGTTCCGGCAGTCGCAGAAGATGGAAGCCATCGGCCGGCTGGCGGGCGGCGTGGCGCACGACTTCAACAACCTGCTCACCGCCATCATCGGCTACAGCCAGATGCTGATTTCGCGGCTCCGTCCCGGCGACCCCGCGTGCCGCGACGCCGAGGAGATCGAGCGGGCCGGGACGCGCGCCGCCTCGCTGACGCGCCATCTCCTCGCCTTCAGCCGCCAGCAGGTGATGCGGCCCCGGGTGCTGGACCTGAACGCGGTCCTGACCGACATGGAGATGATGCTGCGCCGTCTGATCGGCGAGGACATCGACTTCCTGGTGGTCCCGGGGACGGGGATGGCCCACGTGAACGCAGACCCGGGCCAGATCGAGCAGGTGATCGTCAACCTCGCGGTGAACGCCCGGGACGCGATGCCGCGCGGCGGAAAGCTCACGATGGAGACCACGAACGCGAAGCTCGACGAGGCCTACACGCGCACGCGGCCCGGCCTCGCGCCGGGGCAGTACGTGATGCTGGCCGTGACCGACACCGGCGTGGGGATGGCCGCCGAGATCCAGTCGCGCATCTTCGAGCCCTTCTTCACCACCAAGGAGGTCGGAAAGGGCACGGGCCTCGGCCTCTCCACGGTGCACGGGATCATCCAGCAGAGCGCGGGGCACGTCGAGGTCTACAGCGAGCCGGGCCGCGGCTCCTGCTTCAAGCTCTACCTGCCGGCGGTGCAGGAGCCCGTGGAGCAGTCGCCCGAAGCCGGGCCGCCCTCCCGTCCCGAGGGCGGCGTCGAGAACGTCCTGCTGGCCGAGGACGACGAGCTGGTGCGCTCGGTGGTCAGCCAGACGCTGCGGCAGAGCGGGTACACGGTGGTCGAGACCCACGACGGCCTCGAGGCCCTGCACCACTGCGAGCGCGCGGGGGTCGAGATCGACCTCCTCGTCACGGACGTGACGATGCCGGTGATGAGCGGCGTGGACCTGTCGAAGCGTGTGGCCGCGCTGCGCCCGGGCATCAAGGTGCTCTACACCTCGGGCTACGCCGACCAGGCGCTCGTCCACCAGGAGCTGCTCGCGCCCGGGACCGCGTTCCTGCAGAAGCCCTTCACGCCCGATGCCCTGCTGCGCAAGGTGCGCGAGGTGCTGGACCAGCCGGCGTCGGCGGCCGCGTGACGGACCGGAAGCGCGCCGAGACCGGCGCCCCGCTCTCGCTGGTCGAGCCCTCCGCGGGCCCGCGCATGCTGGTCGTGGACGACGACCCGCAGATCCGCGGCATGCTCGTCCGCCTGCTCGACCGGTTCGGCGGCACCGTGGTCGAGGCGGCGACGGCCGAGGCGGGGCTCGAGGCGCTGCGCGGATCGCCCCCCGACCTCGTGCTCCTCGACATCCACCTCCCGGACCACAAGGGCCACGTGGTGCTCGGCGAGATCCGGGCGCGGCCGGACCTGCGCCTGGTGCCGGTCGTGGTGCTGAGCGGGGGCGCGAGCCGCGAGGACAAGCTGCGCGCGATCGGCGAAGGGGCGGCCGACTTCATCGCCAAGCCCTTCGACGCCGAGGAGCTGACCACGCGCCTCCAGTCGCTGCTCCACCTCAAGTCGTTCACCGACACGCTCGAGGAGGCGGAGAAGGTGATCGTGGCGCTCGCCCAGACCATCGACGCCCGCGATCCCTACACCGCGGGGCACAGCGAGCGAGTGTCGATCTACGCCGCCGCGCTGGGCGAGCGCATCGGTCTCGCCGAGCCCGACCTGAACGCGCTCCGCCAGGGATGCCTGTTCCACGACCTGGGCAAGATCGCGATCCGCGACGAGGTGCTCCTCAAGCCCGGCCCGCTCACGCCCGAGGAGTACGAGGAGATGAAGCGCCACCCGGTCCTGGGCCGCGACCTGCTGCTGCCCATGAAGACCCTGGCGCGGGCGCTCCCGGTCGTCTACCACCACCACGAGCGCTTCGACGGCTCGGGATACCCCGACGGACTGAGCGGAGAATCCATCCCGCTGATCGCGCGCGCCGCGTCGATCGCGGACGTGTTCGACGGCATGACGACGGACCGCCCCTATCGCGACGGGCTCCCCGGCCGCGAGGCCCTCGATCTCATGGACGAGGAGGCGCGGGCCGGGCTCTGGGACCGCGCGCTGATGGAGATCTTCCGCGCGGTGATGGAGGCGCTCCCGCGGCGCAGCCCCCGCCTTCGCGCGGTCTGACGTCACCGCCCCGGCGGGGGCCGCGCCGCCGACCCACCCGCGGCGGATTGTGCGGGCCTTCGGGCCTGGTCTATAGTGACCCGTCCGCTCCCACCGGCATGGATGTCCAACATCGAGGATGGATCTTCGAGGAGTTCGGCATGCGATACCTACCGCCGTTCCTGGCTCTCACCGTCGCCGTTTCGCTCGCCCCCGCCGCCTTCGCCGCCACCAAGCTCTCGGGGATCGAGGCCATGACCGCCACCGTGTTCCAGGAGGAGCAGAGCTCGTTCTCGGGCCTCGGGATCCGGGTGAACTTCCAGTCCGACGAGCTGATCCCCGGCATCGAGTTCCTTCCCGGGCTCGAGTACTGGCGGAACAGCACCAAGGTGCGGGTCACGGCCGGCACGATCCGCGCCGAGCGGCGCGACGCGACGCTTTCCTTCGACGCCCGCTACTCGTTCCACTACGGGAACTTCGCACCCTACGTGGGAACCGGGTTCGGGATCCACTTCCTGACCACCGAACTCTCCGCCCCCGCGTTCAACGTGCCGCGCGCCGAGGACTCGGTGATCAAGGGCGGCCTCGGCGCCCAGGTCGGCCTGCTGTTCCCCTACGGGCAGAAGCTCCGCAACTTCGTCGAGCTCAAGTACCACCACGTGACGGACTTCCGCCAGCTCAAGCTCAACATGGGGCTCACCTACTCGTTCTGAGCGCGCGCGGCTGGCGGGCGCGCCGGGTCAGTACGAGAACCCGAGCAGCCCCGGGTCGGGCATCATCTCGGGGCTCCACGGGTCGGGCATGATCTCGACATCGCAGTCCTGGTCCACGACGCTCTTCGCCGCGAGCTTGATGTCCTCGACGAGCTGGGGCGCGTAGGGGCAGAAGGGCGTGGTGAGCAGCATGCGGACCTGCGTCCGGCCCGGCTGGATCAGGACCTCGCGGATGAGCCCGAGGTCGATCACCGAGAGCCCGATCTCGGGGTCCATCACCGTCTCGAGCGCCGAGCGGACCGCCAGCTCCTGCTGGCTCGGGGCCGCAGAGCCCGGAGCGGGCGACGCTTCCGCCCCTGCCGTCGGCGCTCCGGCCGCCGCTCCCCCGGGCGCGGCAGGCGTCGCGGCAGGCGTCGCGGCCAGCTCGCCAGCGCCGCGGGCCGCGGGCGCTTCCGCCGGCAGCGGCTGGCCGGTGTGGGGGTTCACGGGTCTCTCGTCGCTCACTTCTCCCCCTCCTCCTCTTCGCCCGGCCACTGGTGGATGCCGTAGACGCCGCCCTTCAGCGTCTTCAGGGCGAGCAGCGCGCACTTGAGGCGCACCGGGCCGAGCTCGATCCCGAGCATCTCGAGCACGTCGTCGCGCCCGATCTTCTTCGCCTCCTCGAGCGTCAAGCCCTCGACCTTCTCGCTCAGCATCGACGCCGAAGCCTGGCTGATCGAGCAACCCTGCCCCGAGAAGCGCACCGCCGCGATCCTGCCGTCCTCGATCTTGAAGTCCATCCTCAGCTGGTCGCCGCACAGCGGGTTCGCGTCCTCGAAGGTCACGTCCGGGTGCTCCAGGGTGCCGTGGTTCCGCGGGTTCTTGTAGTGATCGAGGATGTTCTCGCGATAGAGCTCGTTCCAGCCGCTCATGTGCCGCTCCCCGGCGCGGGCGCGCCCCGGCTCGCCCGGGCGCCCGCGCTCATCGCGCGAAGACCTTGCGCGCCTTGTGGAGCCCGGCGACCAGCGCGTCCACTTCTTCGGCAAGACTGTAGCAGTGGAAGGAGGCCCGCGCCGACGCGGGAATCCCGAGCTTCTCGTGGAGCGGCATGGCGCAGTGGTGGCCGGCGCGCACCGCGATCCCGTCGCCGTCGAGCACGGTGGCCACGTCGTGCGGGTGGATGCCCGCGAGCGTGAACGCCACCACACCGCCGCGCCGGGCCGCGGGCGGGCCGAGCAGCTCGAGATCGGGCACCTCGCCGAGGCGGTCGAGCGCGTAGGCGGCGAGCTCCCGGTCGTGCGCGAAGATCGCGTCCATGCCCAGCGCCTCCAGGTAGTCCACGGCCGCGCCCAGTCCCACGGCCTCGGCGATCGGCATGGTGCCGGCCTCGAACTTCCACGGCACGTCGTTCCACTTCGAGCCCGTGAGCTTGACCTCGCGGATCATCTCGCCCCCGCCCAGGAACGGCGGCATGGCCTCGAGCAGCTCGCGCCGCGCCCACAGCCCGCCGATCCCGGTCGGCCCGAGCATCTTGTGGCTGGTGAAGGCCACGAAGTCGGCGCCGAGCGCGCGCACGTCCACCGGGCAGTGCGGCACGCTCTGGGAGGCGTCCACCACCATCACCGCGCCGGCCGCATGGGCCTGGCGCGCGATCTCGGCGATCGGGTTCACGGTGCCGAGCACGTTCGAGATGTGGACCACCGAGACCAGCTTCGCCCGTCCGTCGGCGAGCAGCGCGGGGAGGGCTTCGAGGTCGAGCTCGCCGCCCGGCGTCACCGGGATGAAGCGCAGCGCGAGCCCGCGCTCCTCGGCGAGGAGCTGCCACGGCACGAGATTCGAATGGTGCTCCATCTCGGTGAGCACGATTGCGTCCCCGGCCTTCATCCGCGACCGGCCCCACGAATGCGCCACCAGGTTGAGCGCCTCGGTGCTGTTGCGCGTGAACACGATCTCGCGCGGCGAGGCGGCGCCCACGAACCGCGCGACCCGGCGGCGCGCGTCCTCATAGGCCGCGGTCGCCTGCTCGGCGATGGTGTAGATGCCGCGATGGATGTTGGCGTTGTAGCGCGTGTAGTAGTCGGCCATCGCGGCCAGCACCGCGTCGGGCTTCTGCGAGGTCGCCGCGCTGTCGAGATAGATCAGCGGCTTCTCGCGCACCGCGCGGAAGATCGGGAACTGGGCCCGCACCGCGCGCGGATCGAAGCTCCGCGCCGCGGCCGGCGCCGCCGCCGCGTGGGCGGCGGAAGCTCCCGCCGGGCTCCCGTGCCTCATCGCGTCACCCGATCTTGCGCCGGATCACGCCCCGAAGCTGGTCGCGAACGCTCTCGAGCGGGATGCGGTCGAGCACCGGCGCGAAGAAGCCTTCGACGATGAGGCGCTGGGCGTCGAGGTGCGGCAGGCCCCGCGACTGGAGGTAGTACATCTGCTCGGCATCCACGTGCCCAATCGTGGCGCCGTGGGTGCAGCGCACGTCGTTGGCGAGGATCTCGAGCCCCGGGATGCTGTCGGCCCGTGCCTGCTCCGAGAGCAGCAGGTTGCGGTTCGCCTGGTAGGCGTCGGTGCGCTGGGCGCCTTCGCTCACCTGGATCAGGCCCTGGTAGACGCTGCGCGCGCGGTCCTTGAGGCAGCACTTGATGAGCAGGTCGCTCGTGGTGTGCGGGACGAGGTGGCGCTGCAGGGTGTGAAGGTGGAAATGCTGGCGCTGGTCGCCGAACATGAAGCCGTGGACGTACGCCGAGGCTCCCGGGCCCGCGAGGTCGAAGTACGAGTTCGCCTTGGCCACGCGCCCGCCGAGCACGGTCTGGATCCACTGCAGCTCGGCGCCGCCTCCCACGCGCGCGCGGTGGTTGGAGTAGTGGTAGACGCTCGGGCCCCAGTTCTGGAGCGTGCCGTAGACCAGCTTCGAGCCGTCGCCGACGAACAGCTCGCTCCCGCCGTCGTGGAACGCGACGGCGTCGGCGGCTTCGGAGCTCTCGCCGGGCTCGGAGAGCATCTCCTCGATCACGGTCGCGTGGCTCTCCCGGCCGAGGATCACCACGGTGCGCGGTGCGGCCAGCCGGCCCGCGCCGTCGAGCCAGTGGAAGAGGCGGATCGGGAGCGCGGCGGTGACGCCGTCCGGCACCCACACGAACGCGCCGCCCGCGCTCAGCGCCGCGCCGATCGCGACGTACCGGTCGTAGTCGGAAGCGAGCAGCGAGCCGAAGGCCTCCTGGAGCCGCGCCCCGTGCTCCCGGAACCCGCGGTCCAGCGAGCCCACCACCACGCCCTGGCGCACCAGTTCGGGATGGGTCTGCTCGAGCACCACGTCGCCGTTGCGCTGGACCACGAGCGCGGCGTTCCCCGCCTCGCCCGCGAGCCTCTCCACGATCGCGGCCGGCAGGTCGTCCACGCCGCGCGCCCGCGCCGTGGCGGAGAACGGGTCGAGCGTGGGCAGCGCCGCCTCGAGGGCGTGGAAGTCGGTGCGCCGCCACAGCTCGTCCTCGCGGTTGGGGAAGGGCAGCGCGCGCGCGAAGGCCTCCGCCGCGCGGCGCCGCTCGAGCGCCCACTGCGGCTCGTGTGCCTCCGCCGCGCGCGCCAGCGCACGGGCGCCCCACTCGGCGTCGAAGCCCGCGGTCACCGGGAGACTCTGGGCCGTCGTCATCCGACCGAGCCCTCCATCTGGAGCTGGATCAGCCGGTTCATCTCGACCGCGTACTCCATCGGCAGCTCCTTCACGATCGGCTCGATGAAGCCCGAGACGATCATCCCGGCGGCCTCGTCCTTGTTGATCCCGCGGCTCTGCAGGTAGAAGAGCTGCTCGTCGCCGATCTTGGAGACCGTGGCCTCGTGGCCGATCGTGACCTGGTTCTCCATGATCTCCATGTACGGGTAGGTGTCCGAGCGCGACGCCTCGTCGAGCAGCAGCGCGTCGCAGTTCACCGTGCTCCTGCAGTCCACGGCGCCCTTCTGCACCCGGACCAGGCCGCGGTAGCCCGCGCGCCCGCCGTCCTTGCTGATCGACTTGGAGACGATCTTGCTCGTGGTGTGCGGCGCCAGGTGCACCACCTTGCCGCCCGCGTCCTGGTGCTGCCCCTTGCCCGCGAACGCGATCGAGAGGATCTCGCCATGCGCCCCCGGCTCCATCATGAAGACGCTCGGGTACTTCATGGTGAGCTTGGACCCCAAATTCGCGTCCACCCACTCCATCGTGGCGTCGCGGTACGCCTTCGCGCGCTTCGTGACGAGATTGTATACATTATTAGACCAGTTCTGGATCGTGGTATAGCGACAGCGCGCGCCCGGCTTGACGATGATCTCGACCACCGCGGAATGCAATGAATCACTTGCATATATCGGCGCTGTACAACCTTCCACATAATGCACCCACGCGCCTTCGTCCACGATGATGAGCGTGCGCTCGAACTGGCCCATGTCCTTGGTGTTGATCCGGAAGTAGGCCTGGAGCGGCACGTCCACGTGCACGCCCTTGGGGACGTAGATGAACGAGCCGCCCGACCACACGGCGGAGTTGAGCGCCGAGAACTTGTTGTCGCTCGCCGGAATCACGCTCCCGAAGTACTCCTTGAAGAGCGCCTCGTGGTCCCTGAGCCCCTGGTCGCAGGACAGGAAGATCACGCCCTGCTTCTCGAGGTGCTCCTTGATCTTGTGGTACACGACCTCGGAGTCGTACTGGGCGCCCACGCCGGCCAGGAACTTCTGCTCGGCCTCGGGGATGCCCAGCTTGTTGAAGGTGCGCTTCATGTCCGCCGGCACGTCCTCCCAGGACTTGGCCTCCTCGGAGGTCGGCTTCACGTAGTAGAAGATGTTCTGGAAGTCGATGCCAGTGACGTCGCCGCCCCACATCGGCAGCGGCTTCTTCCCGAAGATCTCGAGAGCCTTGAGCCGGTAGTCGCGCATCCACCGCGGCTCGCCCTTCATCTCCGAGATCTGCTCGATGATCCCGGCATCGAGGCCCCTGCGGGACTTGAAGACGTACTGCTCCGCGTCGTGGAAACCGAATTTCTCCGCGTACCCCTCGCGAATGTCGAGACGGGGCGTGGTGGTCATGGGGCCGTCACCTCCTTGCCTTCACTCACCCAGTCGTAGCCACGGCTCTCCAGCTCGAGTGCGAGCTCGGGCCCGCCCGAGAGCTGGATGCGCCCGTCCACCATGACGTGGACCTTGTGCGGCTTGATGTAGCTGAGGATCCGCTGGTAGTGCGTGATCACGAGCACGCCCAGCTCGGGCCCGGCGAGCGCGTTCACGCCGTCGGCCACCACGCGCAGCGCGTCGATGTCGAGGCCGGAATCGGTCTCGTCCATGATCGCGATCTCGGGCTTCAGGATCGCCATCTGGAGGATCTCGGCGCGCTTCTTCTCGCCGCCCGAGAAACCGTCGTTGAGATAGCGCACAGCGAACGACTCATCCATCCGGAGCAGCGCCATCTTCTCCCGCAGCATTGCGCGGAACTCCTTGGGCGGGATGCCCTTCTTGGTCGGCATCGCCCCGCTGCCGTTCCCCTCGGGCGGGGCGAGGCGCGCGTTGAGCGCGGTGCGGAGGAAGTTCGCCACCGTCACCCCGGGGATCGCCACCGGGTACTGGAACGCCATGAAGAGGCCGAGGCGCGAGCGCTCGTCCGGCTCCAGCTCGAGCACGCTCTGGCCCTTGAACAGGATGTCGCCCTCGGTCACCTCGTAGCGCGGGTGGCCCATCATGGTGTTGGCGAACGTGCTCTTCCCCGAGCCGTTCGGGCCCATGAGGGCGTGGATCTCACCCTTGCGGACTTCGAGGTCGAGCCCCTTCAGGATTTCCTTGCCCTCCACCGCGACGTGGAGGTTCTGGACGATCAGGTCAGGCGTCTGGCTCATGTCGAACTCTCGTGCCGCCCTGGGGGCGGCGGGATGAGGGTCGCGGCGCGCCCCCCCGCGCAGCGGGAGGCCCCCGCGACTCCGTTGCGATCGATCGGTTCCACGCTACGCCGAGAAGCTCTCGCCGCAGGCGCAGCTGTGGCGGACGTTCGGGTTGTTGAACTTGAATCCCGTGCCCATCAGGCCTTCCACGAAATCCACCACCGTGCCGGACAGGAGCTGGGCGCTCTTGGCATCCACCAGGAGCTTCACGCCGTGGCTCTCGATCACCTCGTCCGCGGGCTCGGAGGCTTCGGCGAACTCCATGAAGTAGGAGTTCCCCGAACAGCCGCCGCCGCGGACGCCGATGCGCAGAAAGTCGTTCGGCCGCTCGCGCTGGCCGAGCAGCTCGATCACCTTGCTGGCTGCGAGCGGGGAGAGCTGAACAGCGCCCTTCACGGCCGGGCTATTGATTCCAACGATCGGTAGATCCATGATCCTCACTCGACGGATGTGACTTTGACGAAGCCCGCGTGCGCCGCCCTTCGCGACGCCCCGGGCGCGGACGTGATGCCGGCCACCAGCGCCGGCTCCTCTTTCATGCCGTGATCCTGCTGGCAGTTCACGCACACCTTCACCGTGGAGGGCGTGGCGCACTCCCGGCAGGTCTCGAGGTACGACAGACCCTCCTCCAGCTCGCGCGCGAGCTGCTCGTGCCGCCTCATCGCCTCGCGCGTCTCTTCCAGCTTGCGGCGGAAGAGGTCGCGCAGCTCGTCCATCGCGGCCGGGCCGAGGTCGGCGTTCCACCACTTCTCGAGCACCCCGCGCATCTCCTGCAGGGAGAAGCCGAGCCCGTGCAGGAGGTCGATCCAGCGCACCCGCTCCACCGCCCGCTCCTGGTAGAGGCGGAAGCCTCCGCTCGAGCGGGTCTGGGGCTGGAGCAGCCCAAGTTCCTCATAGAGGTGGATGGCGCGGACGGTCTTGCCCGTCCGGTGGGCCAAGTCTCCGATCCGCAGCAGGCGATTGCTTTCGATTTCGATTGGGCGGGTCATACTCTGACGTTGGAGTTAGATTACGGCCGGAACTTACTCGATTCTAGTGACTTGGTCAAAGCCGGGCGGGCCGAAAAGGTCGCGGATGGATCGGCGGAGGAGGCCGTATCCGTGAACTCGTTGCCGCCCAACTGATTGGCGAGGCTCCCGGACGTCGCCGCCCGAGGTACGGCGGGAACCGCGGTGGCGGCGCGGAGTATTGCGCTCTTGCAGGAGCCCGGCCGTGACCGGGCCCCGAGCCCGCCGGGCCGTGTGCGGTCCCGGCGGCGGCCGCAGCGAACCCATAAGCAGGTGTCGGCCATGTCCCCCACGATCGGGCGCCGCCTCGAGTCCGGAATCTCCGAACAGTGCGTGGCACGCGCCGTCTGCGCGCTGGCGCTGTGGGCCGGCGTGGGGTCGCTCGGCGCGGCTCCCGCCGGGGCCCAGCCGTACCTCTCCTACCCGGTCGGCGCGGGGCCGGTTTCGATCGCCGCCGGCGACCTGAATCGCGACGGCCGGCCCGACCTGGTCACCGCGAACAATTCCTCGAATTCGGTCTCCGTGCTGCTCAACCGGGGCGCGGGGAGGTTCGATCGCGTGTCCGATCTCGCCGCGAGCGGGGCCTCGTGCGTAGCGATCGCCGATCTGAACGGGGACGGGGTCCCCGATCTGGTGGTCACCGGGAACGGGGTTTCCGTGTTCCGCGGGTACGGCGACGGCACCTTCGGCTCGGGCGTGGGCTACTCCGATTCGCTGTACTTCAGTTGCGCGGCGGTCGGGGATGTGAACTGGGACGGGCGGCCCGACGTCGTCGCCGGAGAGTTCGTGAATGAAGTGGCCGTCTTCCCCGGCCATGGCGACGGCACGCTCGGCGCGCCCATGTACTTCGACGCGAATCCCCGCGACGCGACGGCCACGGTCTCCCGCCCGGTGGCCGGCTCGAGCACGCCGCCGCAGCCCATGAAGGTCATCATGATCTCGGGCGTCGCGATCGGGGACCTGGACGGGGGCGGGTGGCCGGACATCGCCGTGAGCCTGGACGACCCGTACTCCGAGTTCGCGCACCAGGTGCTCCTCGGAAACGGCGACGGGACGTTCCGTCAGGCCACGCCGATCTACGACCCGGGGTATTCCCGGTCGATCGCGATGGCCGATTGCAATCGCGACGCATGGCCAGATCTGGCGGTCGCCAACGGAGGCTACCAGGCGATCGCAGTGGTTCTCGACCCCGGGAATGGAGCAGGCGGGTCCGCATCGAACCTCCCCACCCGGAGCACGCCGCTGGGCATCGCCGCGGGAGACCTGAACCGCGATGGGGCGACGGACCTGGTGAGCTCGAACTACCCCGGCGAAGTGTGCGTGTGGCTGAGCAACGGAGCGGGGGGCTTCGGCGCCCCGGTCTACTTCGCCACCAGCGAGGTCCCCAACGCGATCACGATCGCCGATCTCGACGGCGACGGGCGGGCCGACCTCGCGACCACCGACCAGAACGCGAGCACGGTCTCGCTGCTGTTCGGAGACGGATCGGGCGGGTTCGGCGGGTCGCCCACCGTGGCGGTCCCGCAGGCGGCGCGACCGGGCGTTCTCGCCCTGGAGCGCGTCCACCCGAACCCCGCCCGCGCACGGGCCACAGTGCGTTTCACGCTCCCGCGTGCCGGCCGGGCGACGTTGCGCGTGCTCGACACCGCCGGCCGACTCGTCGCCACGCTCGAGGACCGATTCCTGCCGGCCGGGGAGCACGTCGCGGCATGGGATGGGCGCGGCTTCGACGGCGCCACAGCGGCGCCGGGCGTCTACGTCTGCGAGCTGCGTTTCGAGGGCCGGGCCCTGTCGCGGACGCTCGCGGTCATCAAGTAGGGTCCCGGCGGGACCCCTGAGGGGTATTCAGAGACGGGGGTATCCATCGACGGAGGGTGCGACCATGACTCGCCAAGTCATCCTCTTCTGTGCCTGCGGGCTCCTGTCCGCGGGCGTCGCGCGGGCAGGCTTCTTCGACCCCGCGAACTGCGAATGCACGAACCGGGGACCGGCAAGCCTCGGCTCCTTCTGCCAAACGGCGAACGTCTACGTCACCGGGAACACGGGCGGCGTGGCGGATCCGGTGGGTGAGTTCTGCGTCACCGTGCGCGATTTCAACAACGCGCCGATCGCGAACTCCTCGGTCGTCATCGATTTCTCGCAATGCGATCTGCAGCTCTGCGCCAACCAGCTCGATCCGGGCGTCATCGTCGACTGCGCCTTGCAGACCGTTGGCAAACTCACCGACGTGAACGGCGAGGCCTGCTTCAGGGTCCAGGGCAAGAGCCGCCCATCCGGGAGCCTGGGTTGCGGTGGCGCGGCCGCGTACTGCGTGAGGGTCTTCGCCGATGGCCAGTTTCTCTGCGCCGGCGACGCCCCGACGTTCGATCTGGTCGGCCAGGGCGGTGAGGAAGGTCTCAACCCCAACGACTTGTCCGAGTTTCTCAGGCAGTGGCTGATCTGCGCGACGAACAACTACCGCTGCAACTACGATTGTTCGAATCGGGTCCTGGACCCGATCGACCTCTCGTACTTTCTCAGAGTCTGGCTCCTCCGCGGCGGCTCGACGACCAACTGCGCGGGAGCCGTCGGACCGAAGTGTCCCTGACGGTGCTCGAGCGCCTGCGCGAGGCCTTGACCCGCGACTGAGCGTGGAAGCTTCCCTTCACGCCGCCACCCTCCCCGCCCTCCCCCCGCATCAGCGCCAGGTACAGCCCGCCCGCGATCCCGAAGCCCACGAACCAGGCGTAGAAGTAGACCCCTTTCCAGAATTCCGCGACGTGCGGAAACGCCGCGGGGAACGCCTGGGCGAGGAAGCCGGGCACGTTGGGCAGCACGCCGGCCGCGAGCGAGGCGATGGCCACCGGGTTCACGCCGGATTTGTACTCGTAGAGCCCACCGCGCCGGTAGAGGTCGGCCACCACCAGCTCGCGCCGGCGCAGCACGAAGTAGTCGGCGATCAGGATCCCGCCGATCGGGCCGAGCAGCGCCGAGTAGCCCACCAGCCAGGTGAAGATGTAGCCCTGCGACGAGGCGAGCAGCTTCCACGGCATCATCACGATCCCGATCACGGCGGTGATCAACCCGCCGGTGCGGAACGAGATGAGCCGCGGCGCGACGTTGCTGAAGTCGTTGGCGGGCGAGACCACGTTCGCGGCGAGGTTGGTGGTGATGGTGGCGACGGTGAGCGCCAGCATCGAGAGCATCACGGTGAAGGGCCCGCCGATCCGGCTCAGGAGCTTCACCGGGTCCCAGATCACGCCTCCGCCCGGGAAGATGAGCGCGGTCGCCGAGGTCACCGCGACGCCGATGAAGGCGTAGAGCGTCATCGTGGGCGGCAGCCCGAGCGCCTGCCCGAGGATCTGGTCCTTCTGCGAGCGCGCGTAGCGCGTGAAGTCCGGGATGTTGAGCGAGAGCGTGGCCCAGTAGCCGATCATGGCGGTGAGCGCGGGGAAGAACACGCGCAGGAACTCGGCCTGGCTCTGGAAGCGTGAGGGCTGCGCCAGGATCGGCCCCCAGCCGCCGGCCCGGATGTTGGCCCACGCGAGGAGCGCGAGGCCGACCACGATCAGGAACGGCGCCGAGAGCGACTCGAGCCACTTGATGGACTCGGTGCCCTTCACGATGAACCACACGTTCATCGCCCAGAACAGCAGGAACGCGGCGAACTCGCCGGTCGAGATGCCGAGGAAGCCGGGCACCAGGTTGGGGAGGCTCGCCACGCCCGGCCAGATCTGGCGCGTGAGCGCGTAGATCGCCGCGCCCCCGATCCAGGTCTGGATCCCGAACCAGCCGCACGCCACGAGCGCGCGCAGCAGGGCGGGCACGTTCGAGCCCAGCACGCCGAACGAAGCACGCGCGAACACCGGGAAGGGGATGCCGTAGCGCGCGCCGGCGTGGGCGTTCAGCAGCATCGGCAGCAGCACGATGCAGTTGCCGAGGAAGATCGTGACCATCGCCTGGCGCCACGACATGCCCGAGTCGATGAGCCCCGAGGCCAGGGTGTAGGTGGTGATGCAGACCGACATCCCGATCCACAGCGCGCAGTAGTGCCACCAGTTCCAGGTGCGGCGGTCCGCGGGGATGGGCGCGATGTCGGGGTTGGAGAGCGGCGAGTGCTCGAGTGCGGCGGCGGGCGTTGCGGCCACGGGTTCCTCCGGGTTCGAGAGTCGCGAAGCGATGCCGCGCCTACGCTACGGCGTGCGCCCGCCCGCCCGCAATCGGAAACCGCACGCCGGGCCGGCCCGCGGACGCCGATCTCCGGGCTCCCAAACGCCGCGAGGCGCCCCGGGCGGCTGCCGGGACGCCTCGCGCGGAGTTTCGGGGGTCTACTTCTTCTCCTCGGTCATCGAGGCGTGGTACATCTTGATGTCGTTCATCGTGAACTTGTTCAGCTTGACGACCTTCGCCTCGGCGCGGATCGACTCGGGGACGATGCTGAGCGCCTCCTGATCGTCCTTGGCCGTGACCATCGCGTAGCCGGTGTGGTCGCCCGCCTTGCAGCCGAAGTCGAACTTGGCGAGCGTGGCCGCGCCCTCGGCCGAGATCTCGTCGAGCGCTTTGAGGCACTCCTCGGGCGTGTGGGGCGAGATCACGAGGTAGTGGTAGGTCGTGGTCTTTGCCGTGCTCTTGCTCGCACCCGAGCCCGAAGCGAACGCCACACCCATGACGAGCACCGCGAGCGAGGCCAAAAGCAGAACTGGAACGAGATGCTTCTTCATCTCTCACCTCCGATGGAAAGGGGGACCGCGATCCTCCCTGGATCGCGCGCGCGGGAATGTACGTCCGGCTCGGGGGTCGCACAATACCCATGCGAGCCGCGCACCGGCGAATTTACGATTGCCTGAAGCGCGCGTGACCGGGCGGGGGTGCGACGAACGCAGGCCTCAGGCCCCGGCGCCGCGGCGGCGGGCAAAAAGCATGGCCGCGCCGAGGGCGATGGCGATTCCCCCCACGAGCGGCGGGATGGCGAATTCCTTCTTCTCCGTGACCTGCATCTTGAACCCGCCGATCTCGGCGACGTTCTCGGTCTTGCGGTACGGAACGCCGCCCGCGATCAGGGCGGCGAAGCCGAGCGCCACCAGAATCGCGCCCGCGATCCTCATGAGGGGCTCCCGGCGGCGGCGGCCCCGTGGACGTGATCGAGGTAGTCCTCGAGCGCGCGCTCGAGCCCGACGTCGTGCCGGGCGCGCTCCGACAGGTACCACTTGTGCTCGAGCACCTGGCAGTAGAGCTCGGGCGCGTCGCCCGGGACCCCGAGCGCCGCGAGCCGCCGCACCACGGGCTCGTAGCGCTCGCGCATCCAGTGGTAGGCCGCCACGCCGAGCGGCGCGTCGCCCCGCGGCTCGCGCGCCAGCATGGCCTTGATCTCGTGGATCTCGTTCAACATCCGCTCCGCCTGCCGGTCGCCGGCCACGATCCCGGTGAGCGTGTGGAGCTGGTGGCGATGGTAGTCGCGGTCGGTGACGATGGTGCGCATGCGGAGCCGGTTCCGCTCGCCGGTCGCGACCAGCTCCACCTCGCCCACCGAGAACCCCAGCGCGTTGAGCGCGCGGATGCGCTCCTGGATGCGGTAGCTCTCGTCCGCGCACAGCGTCTCCTCGCGCGTGATCTCGCCCCACAGGCGCTCGTATCGCTCGCGCACCTGGCGGCCGGTGTCGGGGCCGATCGGCGACGGCGCAGCGCCCGGGGCCGCGACCTGCGCCAGCTCGCCGGCCAGGTTCCCCTCCATGATGAGCAGGTCCTGGCTGCGCTCCGCGTCCGTGAGCGAGTCGCCGCACGCCGAGGTCTCGGCGTCCACGAACCAGGCGCGCAGCTCGCCGGCGTCGCGCCGGAACAGCGTGTTCGAGAGCGAGCAATCGCCCCAGTAGAAGCCGGCGAGGTGGAGCCGCACCAGCAGCCCGGCCACGGCGTCGAGCAGGCGGTCGCGGTAGCGCTCGAGGCCGGGGTTCTGGAACAGCGTGCGGTAGGGAATCGAGTCGTCGAGATAGCGCGTCACGAGGACGCTCAGCTCCTCTCCGACCGCGGTCCGGGTGCGCGCATGGCCGACCGGCGCGACCGCAGGCAGGCGGCGCTTCTCGAGCTCGGCGAGCAGGCCGTGCTCGCGCAGAGCGCCGCCGACCGGCAGCTCCTTCAAGGCGTAGACCGCGGGCGGGTAGCTCACGAACACCACCTCGTGGCGCGACAGCCCGCGCTCGACCTCGACCAGGCGCCGACAGCTCGATCGCCAGACCGAAAGCGGCAGATGCCAGGGAAGGTCGAGGAAGTCGGGGTGGCCGGGCCGGGTGTAGGAGGCGAGCAGCCCGAGCGTTTCCGCCGACTCCGCTGCCGGCTCCCGCGTGGCGAGGTCTCCGCTCATGGGCCGGAACGCCCCGGCCGGGTCGCGAGCGCGTCCGTCACGCCTTGCCGACCGGTCCCCGGCCTGCTACCCGCTGCGGTGCACCGGGGACGGCATCGACTCCGGCGGATCGTGGAGCCCGCCGGGCACGTAGGCGGTGCCCTTCGCGATGCGGTCGTTCCAGGATTCGAAGGGCGCGCCGTTCGTGACGTCCTTCATCGTGATGCAGCCCGACACCGGGCACACCGCCGAGCACAGGTTGCAGCCGATGCACTCGCTCTCGTCCACCCACACGATGTGGGCGCCGCGCGTGGCCGAGGCGGCGCGGGCGGCGTCGCGGGTCGGGGCCAGGTGGCCCGGCTTCAGTGCCTCGTCCGAGTTGTGGATGCAGGTCACCGCCGAGTCGCGGCAGGCGACGTAGCACAGGTTGCATCCGATGCACTTGCCGGGGTCGACCTCGGCCACCACCTTGTAGCGGAGATCCAGGTCGCCCCACTCCACGAACGCGGGCAGCGCCTTGCCACGCAGCTCGCGCACCGACTTCATGCCCTTGCCGTCGAGGTAGTTCGAGAGCCCATCGATCATGTCCTCGACGATCCGGAACCCGAAGTGCATGACCGCGGTGCAGACCTGCACGCTCGTGGCGCCGAGCGCGATGAACTCCGCGGCGTCGCGCCAGCTCGCGATCCCGCCGATCCCGGAGATCGGCACCGTGATGCGCGGATCGCGCGCCAGGGCGCCCACCATGTGGAGCGCGATCGGCTTGACCGCGGGCCCGCAGTAGCCGCCGTTGGTCGAGCGGCCGCCCACCACCGGGAACGGGACGAAGCGATCGAGGTCCACCCCGACCAGGCTCTTGATGGTGTTGATGAGCGAGAGCCCGTGCACGCCCGCCTCGACCGCGGGCAGCCCGGCCTCGAGGATGTCGCCGATGTTGGGCGTGAGCTTGATCAGCACCGGCACGGTCGAGTACTCGACCGCCCAGCCGGCCACCACCTTCAGCACCTCGGGCTCCTGCCCCACCGCCGAGCCCATGCCGCGCTCGCACATGCCGTGCGGGCAGCCGAAATTGAGCTCGATCCCGTCGGCGCCGGTGTCCACGGTGCGCCGGATGATCTCGCGCCAGTCGTCGCGCGACTCCACCATCAGCGACACGATCAGGGCGCGGTCCGGGTACTTGCGCTTCACCTCGCGGATCTCGCGCAGGTTCACCTCGAGCGGGCGGTCGGTGATGAGCTCGATGTTGTTGAAGCCCACCATCCGCTGGCCGCCGACGTCGATCGAGCCGAAGCGGCTCGAGGTGTCGACGATCGGGTCGCCCAGCGTCTTCCACACCGCCCCGCCCCAGCCCAGGTCGAAGGCGCGCATCACCTGGTCGCCGGTGTTGGCCGGCGGGGCGCTCGCGAGCCAGAACGGGTTCGGGCTCTTGATGCCCGCGAAATCGATCGAGAGATCTGCCATGTCGGCCCTCATCGCCGGCGCACGGCACGGCCGGCGGGGTTCGGCGGCTCCCGGCCGCCCCCTGCGTGAAGAGCGGGGATTGTAACACCCCCGCCGCCCGGCCCGCAGGCGTGTGCTATAAAGTGCGCCCCACCCGAGGAGGTCCTGCTCCATGAGCTCGCGGCTGCGTCCCGGACGTGTTGCCCCGGCGATCCTGCTCGCTCTTTCCCTCGTGCCGCCCGCGCACGCGGCCGCCCGCGCCGCGGCGCCCAAGCGCTCGCCGCGCCTCACGGCTGCGCGTGTCACGGCCCCGTGCCTGGCCGAGGCCATGGGCGGGATGGAGATGCTCGCCCGCTTCCGCTCGGTCCGCCTGCGCTACCAGGTCGAGGATGGCGGGCTCAAGGGCACGGTCGTGGTCTGGCACGACGCGCGCGGCGCGGAGCGCGAGAGCCTCGACGTGCCGGGCGCGTTCTCCGAGCTGGTGGTGTTCGACGGCGCGCGGGGCTGGCGGCGCGGAACCAACGGCGCCGTGCTCCCGCTCTCCGGCGTGGACCTCTCGGAGGTGGTGACCGAGGCCTACCTCGGGAGCTACATGCATCTCGTCCCGGGCCGGATCCCGGGCAAGGTCGAGCGCCTGGGCCTGGATCGCGCCACCGGGCTCGTGCGGCTCAGAGCCCAGCCCCAGGGCGGCCTTCCCGTGGTGCTCCACCTCGACACCCTGACCTGTCTGCCCGCCCGCATCGAGGAGATCGGCGGCGACCAGGCGCGGACGTCGTACACGAGCGACTGGCGCACGGTGAGCGGCATGAAGCTCCCGTTCGCGATCCGCAGGAGCCAGGGCAACCCCGACACCGACGTCCGTCTCACGCTGCTCGAGGCGCGCTTCGACGCCCCGGTCCCCGCAGGGACGTTCGCGAAGCCCGCGCCGATCGGCCCGCAGCCCGCGATCGAAGGCGGCGCGCACTCGGTCGAGGTGCCGTTCCAGCTCGTGAGCAACAAGCCGTTCCTCGACGTCCAGGTGGGCGGCACGCCGATGCGCTTCCTGTTCGACACCGGATCGCCCGGGATGCTGATCGACCGCGAGCGCGCGAAGCGCGTCGGCCTCCAGCTCGAGGGGAAGTTCCAGACCGGGGGCGCCGGAGCGGGCACGCTCGAGCAGGCGTTCGTGCGCAACGTGGACTTCGCGATCGACGCGCTCCACGCCCCGGGCACCAGCTTCGCGGTCGCCCCGCTCGACGGCTCGAGCCCCGCCGAGGGCTGCGAGCTCTCGGGCCTGGTGGGCTACGACCTCGCCTGCCGCTTCGTGGTGAACGTCGACTACGAAGCCCGGCGGTTCCGCTTCTTCGACCCCGCGCACTGGTCCTACCGGGGCAAGGGAGCGGCGGCGCCCTACTCCCTGATCTACGGCGGGCTCATGGTGGTGGCCGTGACCGTCGCGCTGCCGGGCGGCGACTCGCTCTCGGGGCATTTCCTGGTGGACACCGGCGTGCGCAACTGCCTCACGATCAACCGGCCGTTCGCCGAGAAGCACCGTCTCGCCGCCCGGCTCCCCGCCGGGCCCGAGGGCGCGGTCGGATACGGGCTCGGCGGCGAGACCCGCGGGCGCGTGACGCGCGCCCCGGCGCTGCGCATCGGCGGGCTGGTGTTCCGCGACCCGATCCTGGTGCTCTCGCTCGACAAGAGCGGCGCGCTCGCCAGCGTGGACTTCGACGGCATCATCGGCGGCGACCTGCTGCGGCGCTGCAACGTGATCTTCGACCACCCGCGCCAGCGCATGATCCTCGAGCCCAACGACGCGTTCGCCACGCCCTTCGACTACGACATGAGCGGGACCTTCCTGCTGGCGCGCGGCGAGGACTTCAAGCGCTTCGAGGTGTGGCGCCTGCTCGCGAACTCGCCCGCCACCGAGGCCGGGCTCGCCGAGGGCGACGTGATCACGAGCGTCGACGGCAAGCCGGCGGCGAAGCTGACGCTCGAGGAGGTGCGGCGCGCGCTGCGCGCCGGCGAGCGCGAGGTGGAGCTGGAGATCGAGCGCGGCGGCCGCAGCTTCACCGTGCGCCTCAAGCTGCGCCGCATGGTGTGAGCGCGGCCGCCGCGCTCGCGCGGCGGATCAGCGCATCCGCACGACCGGGCGCGTCAGCACGCGGTCCCCGCTGAGCAGGCGCAGGAAGTAGAGCCCGCCGGCCAGCCGCTCGCCCCGCTCCCCTCGCCCATCCCAGGTGGCGACGTGCTCGCCCGCGGGCAGCGTCCCGCCCTCGAGCGCTCGCACCCTGCGCCCCGCCAGGTCGTAGATCGCGAGCGACACGCGGGCGTCGCGCGCCAGGCCGAAACGGAACGTGACCCCGCCCCGCGCCGGGTTGGGCGCCGGAGGCGCGAGCCAGTCCGTGGACGCGAGCCCCGCGGGGACGTCGGTGATGCTGAACCCCGAGGGCACACCCTGCCAGTACGCGACGGCGCCGCTCGAGCCGGAGGTGATGTTCATGACGACGTCCTCGGAGATCACGGCGGCTCCGATCGAGGCGCGGTCGCCGGGTGAGGCCGGCTCGTTGCAACTTCCCCCGCCGATGAGCCGCACCGACTGGAGCACCAGGGCCACGGGCTGGTTGCAGCCAGTGCAGGAGCCGGCGCCCGTCGTCTTGGTGTGATTGATCTGGAGGCCAAACAGGGCATACTCCTGGCCTGCGGTGAGCCCCCCTCCTACGGTACCTCCCGTCAGCCGGATGCGCTGCTGGTGGAGGACGGTCCCGGCCTCGGGGTACTCGCTGGTCGCACACGCGCCGCCGCTCCCGATGAAGTCGCAAACGGTCGCCGGGGACGAGAGCAAGGTGATCGCTCCCGCCCGGCAGCCGCCGGCCTGAAAGCGCCACCACGGAGCGAGATCCACGCCGGCATCGCCCACCACCGCCAGCTCCGCCTCGAAGCCGGTGAGCGCATCCACCCCTGCCGGGGCCCGAAAGGAGGCAATGAGGAAGTGGCTGCCCGAATTCGTGTTGCAGGCGAAGCTCGCCGTCGTGCTCCCTCCCTCGCCGCGGCAATTGTTCCAGGCCAGGTAGAGGTCCCCGTCATCCGCGCGGCGCAGGAGGTTCTCCGGCTCGCCATCGCATCGCGCCGCGCTTCGGTCGGATCCTCCTCCACACACGGCCGAGGTCATGAGCTGGAGATCGCCCGCGTCCAGCACTACGAAGCCGTCGCCGTCGAGGTCGGAGCGCTGGTGATCGGGTCCCAGGAGGAGATTGAAATCGCACAGGAACAGCCTGTAGTCGTTCCAGCCGACCCCGTTCACGCCGTCCTGATCGAATGCCGCCACGCGCACCGAGCCCAGGTCCACCGGCGGGTCCTTGCCAACGCTCGCCCGGATCACGCCGCACGGACCGACGGGCTCGGGCGCCAATCGGTGGGCGACACCGCCCATCACTACGAAGCTCGCCGTCCCCGAGACATCCGTGAGCGCGCTCACGGCCGGCGGGTCGCACTGCTCGAGCGCGACCCCGGGGTAGAGCTGCTCCGAGCCGATCACGAGCTGGGCGCAGCCGCCGAACTCGACGACGACCTTCGCCCCCTCGATGGGCACGTTGTTGACGTCCCGGACGACGACCTGGAAGAGCCCGGCCGGGTCTGCCGTGTTCCCCTTCTTGCCCACCAGCCGGATGACGGTCGGCACAGCCGAGTTGGCGGGATCGGGTTGGGCGGAAGCGGCTGTCGGGAGGGAAGCCCCCGTCACTGCCAGCGCCAGAACCATGAGACGAGCAGTCATCGCGCGACCTCCTGTGCGGCTGGCCTCGTGGTCGCGCGGCCGGCCGGTCCGCCGGGGGTTGGCTGCGACCGGCCACGACGACTCTGCGAGGCGCAGGGACTTGCTGCACCCACCCGTGAAGCATCCGGCGGCGGGCTTGACCGATCCTTGAGCGACCGGCCGAAGTGCGCAGGAACACCGTACTTGGGAACGTCCGGGCTGGCTGCGGGCCCGCCCGCGCGGTCTTGAGCCCGGGCATGCCGGCCGCATAGCATGGCGGGCGTGACCGCCGCGCCGCCCGCACCGCCCGCCCCCGCCCGCGCCGACGGCCCGCTGCTCGCCCTGGCGCTGGCGAAGCTCCTGCTCCACTTCACGGCGATCACGCGCTACGGCTGGTTCCGCGACGAGCTCTACTACCTGGTGTGCGCGCAGCACCCGGCCGCGGGCTACGTGGACCAGCCTCCGCTCTCGATCTGGATCCTGGGCCTGGCGCGGCTGCTGTTCGGCGACTCGCTCTTCGCGATCCGCCTCCTGCCCGCGCTCGCGGGCGCGACCACCGTGTTCCTCACCGGGCGGATCGCGCGCGAGCTGGGCGGGGGGCGCTTCGCCCAGGCCCTGGCCGCGCTCGCCGCGGTCGTGGCTCCGGTCTTCCTCGGCACCGATCACGTCTACTCGATGAACAGCTTCGACATCCTGCTCTGGACGCTCGCGGCGTTCGTCACCCTGCGCGTGCTCGCGACCGGCTCTCCGCGGCACTGGCTGCTGCTCGGCGCGGTGCTGGGCCTCGGGCTCCTCAACAAGGTTAGCGTGATGTGGCTGATGGCGGGGCTCGGCGCCGGCCTCCTCCTCTCGCCGCAGCGCGCCGCGTTGCGCACCCGCTGGCCGTGGTGCGCGGGAGCGATCGCGCTCCTCCTCTTCGCGCCGCACCTGGCGTGGCAGGTCGCGCACGGCTGGCCGACGCTCGAGTTCATGCGCAACGCGACCGGGGAGAAGATGCGGGCGGTGAGCCCGATCGCGTTCTTCGGCAGCCAGGCTCTGGTGATGGACCCGGTCGCGCTCCCGCTCTGGCTCGGAGGTCTGCTCTGGCTCCTCTTCTCGCGCGCCGGGCGCCAGGGGCGGCCGCTGGGCGTGATGTACCTCGCGGTCGCCGCGTTCCTCATCGCCGGCGGACGGAGTCGCGCCTCGTACCTGGCTCCCGCCTACGTCCCGCTCTTCGCCGCGGGCGCCGTCGCCTTCGAGGCCCTGACCGCCACGCGGCCGCGCGCGCTGCGGGCCGCCGCCGTGGCCCTGCTGGTCGCGGCGGGTGCCGCACTCGTGCCGTTCGCGCTCCCGGTGGTCCCGGTCGAGACCTACATCCGCTACGCGCGCGCGCTCCACATGGCGCCCTCGACCGAGGAGCACCTGAGCCTCGGGCTCCTGCCCCAGCACTACGCCGACATGTTCGGATGGGAGGAGCTGGTGGGCGAGGTCGAGAAGGCGTGGCGCGGCCTCACGCCTGCGGAGCAGGCGGAGTGCAGCATCTTCGCCCAGAACTACGGCGAGGCGGGCGCGATCACGGTGCTCGGAAGGCGCCGCGGGCTGCCGCCCGCGCTCTCGGGCCACAACAACTTCTGGCTGTGGGGGCCGGGCAGGAAGAGCGCCGAGGTGATGATCGTGGTGGGTGGCGACCTCGCGGACAACCAGCGCGCGTTCCGCGAGCTGACCCGGGTGGGCATCGTGCGCTCGCGCTACGCCATGCCCTACGAGCAGGACCTGCCGGTCTACGTGGGCCGCGGGCTCAGGATCCCGATGCGCGAGCTGTGGCCGATGGTGAGGCGGTACATCTAGCCGCGCCGCCGCCGGGCGCCCGGTCAGCGCAGCCGGAACCGGACCGGGACCATCACCCACACCGCGACGGGCTCGCCGGCCGAGATCGCGGGCCTGAACCTCCACTTCCACACCGCGTCGAGCGCGGCGTCGTTGAGCGCCGGGATGGAGCGGGCCACGAAGGCGTCGTGCACGGCGCCGTCGCGGCCGACCAGGGCCTGGACGTACACCGTCCCCTCGATCGCCAGCATGACCGCGGTCCGCGGATACCTGGGGGTCACCTGCTCCAGGGCCTGGGGAAGCGAATCGACGTAGGCGTAGTCGCTGCGGACCGATTCGCCGATCCGCGGGTCGTAGGGCGGCGGCGCGTCCGGCACCCGTGACAGGCTGTCGGGCAGCAGGGCCGGACGGATCAGCGCGAACAGCGTGTCGGCGCGGTCGTCGAACCTCACCATCCCCAGCGGGCGGTCGGCCTCGAACAACACCGCGTCCCTTCCCTCGAAGCTGAGCACGGCGTAGATCTCGGGGCCAGGGCCGAGGCCGGTGCCGCGGCCGATGAACGTGACCGAGATCAGCGGCACCTCGTGCACCTCTCCGCAGGGCTTGCTGACGCCGCGGAAGTTCCGCGCCGAGTCCCAGTCGGCGGGCGTGAGCAGGGCGTTCACGAAGTCCCGGATCCAGTCACGGCCCCGGCGCACCCGGGTGTAGGGCCGCAGCGTGGCGTGCTCGCCGTAGCGGCCGCGGTAGGCCCAGGGCGCCATCACCGTGCCGCAGGCGGCGCTCACGGTGACCTGCCGGGCCTTGAGCAGGCGTTCCCGCACTTCCGCCTGGGATGCGGGCGCCTCGCTCCAGGGCTTCGGCTCCTTGGCGGCCGCGCCGGCGCCGGTCGCGAAGGCCGCGGCCATGAGCACCGATGCGGCGGCCAGCGTCCGGGGGTGCACCGGCCACCACCAGTTCCACTTCCCCGACACCTTCATCAGCGCCGGCACCAGCACCACCCGGATCAGCGTGGCGTCGAGCGCGACCGCGAACGCGAGCCCCAGCCCGAACTCGCGGGTCGGCGTGAGGCGGGTGAAGCCGAAGGCGGCGAAGATCGAGATCATGATGAGGGCCGCGCTGGTGATGATCCCGCCGGTGCGCGCGAGCCCCGCCGCCACCGCGCGGTCGCTGTCGCCGGACGCGAGCCACTCCTCGCGCACCCGGCTCAGGAGGAAGACCTCGTAGTCCATCGAGAGGCCGAACAGGATGGTGAAGAGCATGAGCACGATGAACGAGTTGAGCCCGCCCGGGGGATCGAGGCCGATCCAGCGCGCGCCCCTGCCGTCCTGGAACACCAGCACCAGGAACCCGTAGGCGGCGAGCACCGAAACCACGTTGAGCAGCGTAGCCTTGAGCGGGATCAGAAGCGAGCGGAACATGAGCACCAGCACCAGGAACGTGGTGATCACGACGGTCAGGATCACGCGGCGCGCGCTGCCGAACATCTCGCGGTCGAAGTCCTGCATGATCGCCGACGACCCGCCCCAGCGGAGCACGAGCCCCGCCCGCTCGGCCTCGGGCCAGCGGCGCTGCCTGAGCTCCGAGAGCCAGCCCATCGTGGCCGGATCCTCGGGGGCGGCGGCCGTGACCAGGGCCACGATCCCGAACCGGCCGTCCGCGCTCATCACGCGCCCGAGCGGATCCTGGAGTTCCGGCGGCAGCTCGGCCATGGTGCGGCGCTCGCGCGGCACGAGCAGGGCGAGCGGCAGCACCTGGTGCAGGCCCAGGACCGCTCCGCCGCGCGGATCGCCCCGTAGGTCGCTCACCACCGGGATCAGCGCACGATAGCTCTCCTCGTCCCACAGCGTGCGCGGGCCGCGGCTCTCGACCAGGAGGACGATCGGCCCCATCCAGCCCTGCGGGAACCTTCCGGCGAGCGCGTCGTAGCCGCGACGGGCCTCGGCCTCGACCGGCAGATCGGCCGCGCCGATGTTCCAGGCCCGGATTCGGAACGCCGGCAGCATGAAGAGCGCGAGCACGGCGAGCGACGCCGTGGCGTAGATCCAGGGCCGGCGCATGACCGCGGCCGCCCAGCGGGACCAGAACGCGGACGGACCTTCGGGCCGCTCCGGGGCCGCGCGCCGCCGCGGCCAGTCCACGGCGCGGCCGATGGTCGCGAGCAAAGCCGGCAGCAGGGTCATCGCGGCGGCCACTGCCGCCGCCACCACCAGCACTCCTCCGAGCGCGATGGCGTGGAGGAACGGGGCCCGCACCAGGAAGAGGGCGAGGAAGCCGACCGCGACCGTCGCTCCGGAGAACAGCACCGAGTGGCCGGCCGCGCGGCGCGCCTCGAGCGCGGCGGCCTCGGGCGCGAGCCCGCGCGCCATCGCCTCGCGGAAGCGGCTCAGCACGAAGAGCGCGTAGTCCACGCCCACCCCGAGGCCGATCATGGACACCACGTTCTGGGCGAACACGCTCACCACGAAGCGCGAGCCCACGAGGTAGAGACCGGCGAGGCCGATGGTGGTGGCGGAGAGCGCGAGCACGAGCGGCAGCGCGGCCGCGAGCGGCGCCCCGAACACGACGAGCAGGATCACGGCGGCGAGCGGGAGCGCGACGCGCTCGGCCTCGAGCAGGTCCGAGGAGGAGCGCCGGTCGAGGTCGTGCAGCATGGCGCTCGCGCCGGTGACGTCGGCCCGCACCTCGGCGGGGAGCGCGGCGCGGGCGATCGCCTCGCGCAGCCGGGCGGTGAGCAGCTCCGCCTGGTAGAAGGTCTCGAGCCGCGGCGTCACCACGAGCAGGGCGCTCTTCCCGTCCCGTCCGAGGAGCTCCGCGCGCGGGCTGTTCCACGCGGTCTCGACCCGCGCGACCGAGGCCAGGGCGGCGAGCGACGAGGTGAGCGATTCGATGGCGGCGCCGAAGCGCGGATCCTCCGTTCCCAGGGACTCGGAGTGGACCACGACCGGCACCTGGTAGAGCGACCCGGCGCCGAACTCGCGGCGGATCGCCCGCGTCACCCGGTCCGACTCGCTCCCGGGGATCGCGTCCGCGCCACCCTGGAGGATCGAAGGCAGGCGCGCGGCGGTCACGCCGGCCACGACGATCGCGAGCGCCCAGCCCGCGATCACGGCCGTGCGGCGGAGCGGACCCACGGAGCGCACGCCGCGGATCATGGCACAGGGCGGCGGGAGAGCCCGGGTGGCTTGCCCGGGACGAGTGGGCCAACGCGCACGGGCTTGTCGAGCCACCCGGCGCTCCGGCGTGGGGCGCCGGCCCGATGGGATCCTCCGCTCACGCCTTGCGGGCCGAGATCATCACCGCGGGCGCCGGAAGCTCGAGCTCGCCGCCGCGCTGGTAGATCCGCGCGCTCTCGCGAAGCTCGCGCCGGATCGCCTCCAGCGCGTCGGGCCGCTGGGCGCGGAGCAGGGCGCGCGTGCGGACGCCGCCCTCGAGGAAAGCGTCGATCAGGGCGTCCGACGATGTCACCCGCCACGAGAGCGGCAGGGTCTCGACCCGACGCCCGTCGCCAGCGCTCCCCGCAGCGCCGCGGCCGCGACCAGATCACCGGGTCCGGCTGCGACGTCCAGCAGCTCGACGCCTTCTCCGGCCGCGACCGCCGCGAGCAGGGGCTCGATCGCCCGGTTCGTCAGGCGCGAGAAGGAGTCGTGATAGCGTCCAGCGACCTCGACCCATCCCGAATGCTCGAAGCGCCTGAAGGCTTCGGGGTCCGGGGGCGGCTTCCCCGCGCCGGACGTCAAGGCACTCGACACGCCATGCGGCGCGGGATCCGAGTCGGAGGCGCTACCGCGGCGCCACCGCCGGCATCCGGGGCCGCGCCTCGAGCTTCGAGGCGAGCCGCGCGGCGATCGCCTCGATGAACCCCTGGGTCGTCTCGTAGGTCGCGGGCGCGGGGTCGGCGATCCCGGCCAGGTCCTTGGTCATGGTGCCCGACTCGATGGTCTCGATCACCGCCACCTCGAGCGCGCGCGCGAAATGCACAAGCTCGGGCGTCCCGTCCAGCTCGCCACGCTTCGCGATCGCGCCGGTCCAGGCGAAGATCGTGGCGGTCGAGTTGGTGGAGGTGGGCTCGCCGCGCTCGTGCTTGCGGAAGTGCCGGGTCACGGTGCCGTGCGCCGCCTCGAACTCGTACGGGCCGTCGGGCGAGACCAGAACCGAGGTCATGAGCCCCAGGCTCCCGAACCCGGAGGCCACCATGTCGCTCATCACGTCGCCGTCGTAGTTCATGCACGCCCAGAGGAACCCGCCGGGGCTGCGCACCACCTTGGCGACCGCGTCGTCGATCAGCATGTAGATGTACTGGATCCCGGCCTTCTGGAAGTCCACGCGGCGGGCGTCGGTCTCCTGCCGGAAGATCTCGCGGAACGTGCCGTGGTAGATCTTGGCGATCGTGTCCTTGGCGCTGAACCACAGGTCCATGCGCTCGGCGAGCGCGAAGGCGATGCAGGTGCGCGCGAAGGAGCGGATCGAGCTCTCCACGTTGTGCACGCCGCGCACGATGCCGGGCGCCTTGAACTCGTGCACCACGAGCGACTGAGGGGCGCCGCCGCCGGCCGGCGTATAGACGAGGTCGACGCGCCCGGGGCCGGGGATCCGCATCTCGGCGCTCTTGTAGATGTCGCCGTAGGCGTGGCGCCCGATCACGATCGGCTTGACCCAGGAGCGGATCGTGGGCGGCACGTTGCGCACCAGGAGCGGCTTGCGGAACACGGTGCCGTCGAGGATCGCGCGGATCGTGGCGTTGGGCGAGGGCCAGGCCTTCTTGAGCTTGTACTCGTCGACGCGCGCCGCGTCGGGCGTGATGGTCGCGCACTTGACGCCCACGCCGTGCCGGCGGATGGCCTCGGCGGCCTGCACCGTGATCGCGTCGTCGGTGCGGTCGCGCTCCTTCACCTGCAGGTCGTAGCGCTCGAGCTTGAGCTCGACGAAGGGCTCGATGAGATGGGCCTTGACCATCGCCCAGATCACCCGGGTCATCTCGTCGCCGTCCATCTCGACGATCACGTTCTTTGCCTTGGGCCTGGGTGTGGCGCTGCCTCCGCTGTACATCGGCATGGTCTCCTCTCGACGGGCGTCGCTCAATTTTCCACCGGCACGTTAGCAGATGGCCCTGGGGGGCGCGACCGGGCCCGGGCAACGCCTCACGCGCACGCTCGAGTCGTCAGGCTCCCGGCACCGGCTCTCGCCGGCTTCGTTTCTGACATTCCGACCAGTCCCCTGCCACTTCCTCGTCCGGCGCGCACCCCCGCCCTCGAGGCTCCCCGGGCATCGCACCGTGAGACAGCCTCGGGAGTTCCGTTCGCGCGCCGCGTCCGCCGAAGCGCGCCCGGCGCGGCGCCGTGACAGTCCGGCACGCATGGTGCAATAGTGGGGCCGCGACCCAGGTCGTCATTTGCAGGTCCGCCCCGAGGGCTGCTAGAAGTGGGTCTCATGCGTATCGCCGTTCCGCGCGAAACCGCGCCCGGCGAGAACCGCGTCGCGCTCGTGCCCGACACCGTCACCCGGCTCGCCAAGGCCGGGTTCGACATGCAGGTCGAGACCGGTGCGGGGATCGCGGCCGGGTTCAAGGACGAAGCCTACGCCGAGGCCGGCGCCACGATCGCGGCCGGAGCGGGGCCGATGCTCGCCGCCGCCGACGTCGTGCTCAAGGTGCGCGAGCCGATGGCGGACGCCGGCCGCGGGCACGAGGTGGACCTGCTGCGCCAGGGCTCGGCGCTGCTCGCCTTCCTCGGTCGCGACCGGGATTCCGAGCTGGCGTGCCGGCTCACCGCGCGCGGCATCCGCTCGTTCTCGATGGACCTCATCCCCCGCATCTCGCGGGCGCAGAAGATGGACGCGCTCTCCTCCATGAGCACCGCCGCCGGCTACAAGGCCGCCCTGCTCGCCGCGGGCGCGCTCGGCAAGTTCTTCCCGCTTCTCATGACCGCAGCCGGCACCATCGCCCCGGCGCGGGTGTTCGTGATCGGAGCCGGCGTCGCCGGCCTGCAGGCGATCGCGACCGCGCGCCGCCTGGGCGCGGTGGTCGAGGCCTTCGACGTGCGCCCGGCCGTGCGCGAGGAGGTGCAGAGCCTGGGCGCCACGTTCGTCGCCCCCGACCTCGTGGCCGAGGCCGCGGTCGACAAGGGCGGCTACGCCAAGTCGCTCTCCGAGGAGCAGCAGGCGCGCGAGCACCAGCTCCTCGAAGCGCGGGTGAAGCTCAACGACGTGGTGATCACGACCGCGATGATCCCGGGCAAGCGCGCGCCGCTCCTCATCACCGCCGGCATGGTGCAGCAGATGCGGCCCGGCTCGGTGATCGTGGACCTCGCGGCCGAGGCGGGCGGCAACTGCGAGCTCACCCGGCCGGGCGAGACGGTGGTGCAGCACGGCGTCACGATCCTCGGGCTGCTGAACCTGCCGGCCTCGCTCCCCACCCACGCGAGCCAGATGTACTCGCGCAACATCTCGGCGCTGCTCCTCCACCTGGTGAAGGACGGCAAGCTCGAGCCCGACTTCGAGGACGAGATCACGCGCGAGAGCTGCCTCACCCGCGGGACCCGGTCCCCGGAGATGGCGGCGGCGGGGAGCGGCACGTGAACGCGGTGCTCCTCGCCGAGATCTACGTCTTCGTGCTCGCGATGTTCGTGGGATTCGAGGTGATCTCGAAGGTCCCGGTCGTGCTCCACACCCCCCTCATGTCGGGCACCAACGCGATCCACGGCATCGTGATGCTGGGCGGCGTGCTGGTGCTGGCCACCGCGAACACGCCGCTGCTCACGACGCTCGGGTTCCTGGCCGTGGTGCTCGGCGCCATCAACCTGTTCGGGGGATTCGTGGTCACCGACCGGATGCTCGAGATGTTCCGGGCGAGGAAGCCGGGCAAGCGCGGATGAACCCCGGCGCCACTCTCCCGGCGCTGTTCCACGCCGCCTATCTGCTGTCCGCGATCCTCTTCATCGTAGGGCTCAAGTTCCTGAGCTCGCCCGCGCTCGCCCGCCGCGGCAACGGCATCGCGGCGCTGGGCATGGCGGTCGCGGTGGTCGCGACGCTCGTCAGCCTGTGGCTTCCGGGCACCGGGTTCCGCAACCAGGGGCTGATCCTCGGCGGTATCGCGCTCGGCGCGGTGCTGGGCACGGTGGGCGCGCGCCGGGTGCAGATGACCAACATGCCGCAGATGGTCGCGCTCCTGAACGGCTGCGGCGGCGGATCGGCGGCCCTGATCTCGACCGCCGAGTTCCTGCATGCGGCATTGAGCGGCGAGCGGGTGACCGGGACCTCCGCCGCCTCCACTATGTTCGGCTGCGTCATCGGCGCGATCTCGTTCAGCGGGAGCCTGATCGCCTTCGGCAAGCTCCAGGGCATCCTGTCCGAGAAGGCGATCATTTCCACGGTGCAGAGGTTCGTGACCATCGCGGTGTTCGCGGGCCTGCTCGCGACCATCGTGATGATCGGCCTCGGCGGCGGCCCGCCCTGGTTCCTCGCGCTGCTCGGCGGGTCGCTGCTCTTCGGCGTCCTCATGGTGATCCCGATCGGCGGCGCCGACATGCCGGTCGTGATCTCCCTGCTGAACTCGTTGACCGGGCTCGCGGTCGCCGCCACCGGCTTCGTGCTCTCCAACAACGCGCTCATCATCAGCGGCACGCTGGTGGGCGCCTCGGGCACGCTGCTCACCATGCTCATGTGCAAGGCGATGAACCGCTCGATCACCAACGTGCTGTTCGCCGGGGTGGGCGCCGGGGCGCCGGCCGCGGGGACCGCGGGGGCGACGGCGGCCGGGAAGAACGTGCGCGAGGTGAGCGTCGAGGACGCCGCCGTGCTCCTCGCCAACATCCACTCGCTGATCGTGATCCCCGGCTACGGCATGGCGGTCGCGCAGGCGCAGCACGCGGTGCGCGAGCTGGCGGACCTGCTGCAGCAGCGCGGCGTGGAGGTCAAGTACGCGATCCATCCGGTCGCCGGCCGCATGCCGGGCCACATGAACGTGCTGCTGGCCGAGGCCAACGTGCCCTACGACCAGCTCTACGACCTCGACCAGATCAATCCCGAGTTCGAGCGCGCCGACGTCGCGCTCGTGATCGGCGCCAACGACGTGGTGAACCCGGCGGCGCGCACCGACAAGACCAGCCCGATCTACGGCATGCCGATCCTGGACGCCGACAAGGCGCAGCACGTGATCGTGGTGAAGCGCAGCATGAAGCCGGGCTTCGCCGGGGTGGACAACCCGCTCTACTACGAGCCCCGCACCCTGATGCTGTTCGGCGACGCGAAGAGCGCGGTCACGAAGCTGGTCGCGGCGCTCAAGGACGGCACCGGGTAGGCTCCGGCAGGTTCACATCCGATGCGGACCCTCGACAGCGAGCGTTAGGCCGCGCCCGCCGGGGCTAGACCCGCCCGGCGTTCATCGCGGCGTCGGGGCGCACGCGCACGCCGAGGGCGGCGCACATCGCGCGCGCGGCGCGCTTGGCGTCCTGGGCCGCGGTCACCACCAGCTCGCCGCCGAGCGCATCGCCCCCCGCGAACACCCGGGGGTTCCCGGTGCGCCCGGTGGCCTCGTCCACCACGATGCAGCCCTTGGCGTCGGTGGCGACCCCGGGGAACTGCGCGGCCAGCGCGCGCGGCTTGGCCTGCCCGATCGCGACCACCGCCAGGTCGCACGCCAGCTCGCGCCCGTCCGCGAGCCGCAGCGCCATCAGTCGCCCGGCAGAGTCGCGCGCGAACTCCTTCGGCACCGCGCGCTCCAGCAGGCGCACGCCCTCGCGCCGCGCCATCTCCAGCTCGTGGTGGTAGCCCGGCATGTCGGCCGCGCCGCGGCGGTAGACCATCGACACCTCCGCCACGCCGAGCCGCGCCAGCTCGCGCGCCGCATCGATCGCGGTGTTGCCGCCGCCGATCACGACCGCGCGCGCCACCTTCGGCGGCTCCAACCCCGGCTCCAGCTTCATGCGCTCGATCCACGCCGTGGCGCCGGTGACCCCCGCCCCTTCCTCGCCGGGGATGCCGAGCTTCGAGTCCTCGCCCAGCCCCACGCCGATGAACACGGCGTCGAACTCCTTCAGCAGCTCGCCCGCGGTGACGTCGCGCCCGATCTCGACCTCCTCGCGCACCGCGACGCCGAGCGAGCGGATGAAGTCCACCTCGAGCAGCGCGCCCTCGGCGTGCATCTTGTAGGGAGCCACGCCGGTGGTGTTGAGCCCGCCGGGGAGCCTGCGTCGCTCGAAGACCGTCACCTCCACGCCTTCGAGCGCGAGGTAGCCCGCGGCGGCGAGCGAGGCGGGCCCCGCCCCCACGCACGCCACGCGCTTGCCGGCGGGGGGCGCCTTGTCGAACAGGTCGGCGGCGCCGTCCCGCGACAGCACGGTCTCTACGGCGTAGCGCTGGAGCCGCCCGATCTGGATCGGCGGGTAGCGGTGCCAGTCGTTGTAGACGCAGGCGCCCACGCACAGCACCTCGACCGGGCACACCCGCGCGCACGAGTACCCGAGCAGGTTGGCGGACAGGATCTTCTTCGCCGAGCCGCGCACGTTGTCGGTGGCGATCTTGCGGATGAAGCCCGGGATGTCGATCCCGGTGGGGCACGCGGTCACGCACGGCGCGTCGTGGCAGAAGAGGCAGCGATTCGCTTCCCCGACGGCCTCCCCGGGCGCGTAGGTGGGCTTGGCGTCCGCGAGCCGGAGCTCGAGGCGGCCCGCCGCGGGCGGGCGCGCGCCCCCGGGGCTCATCGCCGCCCTCCACGGGCCGGAGCGACCGGTCCGAGCGACGCCAGGCGGCGCTGCTCCTCGCAGCGCGTGGCGAGGCTCGACTCGATCGCGGGATCGAAGTCGGGGATCTCGCCGCCCAGTCCCTTGCGGGCCCACGCCACGCGCCACAGCGCCGCGCAGGGCTTCCCGTCGCGCACCCGCAGGCTCAGTCCTTCGACGAACGCCGCGGCCGCCGCGGCGCGGTGTCGGGGCTCGGGATCGCGCACCGCGAACACGAACAGCGTGTCGTTCCAGTCCGCCGCGATCGAGAACCGACCGTGGCGCTCCATCCGGTCGGCCGCCTGGGTGTAGGCCTCGAGACCGATCCGGACGAGCGCGGGATCCATGCTCTCGTGGCGCGCCCGGGACCGCGCGCGGGCGCGGCGCATCACCTGGACCGCGCGGTCCACGCGCCCGGCCCTGAGCTCGCTCTCCGCGCAGTGGCGGTAGCGCGTCGCGATCCGCACGTGCCGGCCCAGGTCCCACACCCGCACCGGCTCGAGCGCCTCGAGCCAGCGGATCTCGTCCTCGATCCGGCCGCCCGCGCGCAGCACGGCCTCGCCCCCCAGGTTCACGGCCTCGACCAGCGCAACCGCCGCCACCAGGGCGAGCGCCGCGAACACCAGGGCGAGCGGGAGTCTCACGCGAAGCGCTCCGCCCCGCGGCCGAAGGAGTCGCTGAGATCGGGCATCGCGCCTACTCGGGCCCCCCGGCGCACCCGGCGATCGCCAGCTCCTCGTCGGGGAACACGGCGAAGACCAGCGACAGCTTGGTGACCACGAAGATGTTCTCGACCTGCCGGTCCAGGCTGCAGAGCACCATGCGCGCGCCGCGCTTGGCGAAGCGCATGTGGCCCCGGATCAGGCGCGAGAGTGCCAGGCTGTTCATCATCGAGACCGCGGCCAGGTTGATCACCAGGCCCTTCACGCTCTGCGAGTTGAACTGATCGATCAGCGCGTCGAGCTCGTCGGTCTCCGGTCCGCCGGTCAGGTCCCCGTGCGGCTTGATCACCACCACCGCGCCCAGGTTCTTGACGTGCGCGTATCGGGTCGCCTGCGTGTGGGCCATCGGTTCCTCCCGTCTGCCCCGCGACCACGCCCAGATCGCGGCCATGATCTCCTCCGTTCGGGCGGATTCAGCGACTGAGGTCGCGAGGCGCTGGCCACGCCCGCGACTCCGGGGCCCACAGCATACCCCGCGGGGCACGCGCCCGAAAAGGGCGGGGCGGGCGCGGCGGCGGCCGGCCGGGCCGGGCGCGAGGGCTTGAAACGCGGCCCACCTGCCCCTAGATTCCCCGCACATCCCCCCCACACAAGGAGGCAGTCGTGACCCGTATCCGACTCGTCGCATTGCTGATCGCCGCGGTGGCGCTGGCGTCCGCCGCGGCCGCGATTTCGAGCACCGGCACCCCCGGCAAGGCCGCGGCGGCGAAGACGGCCGCGAAGCCAATGGACGCCGCAGCGAAGGCCAAGATGATCGAGCGCGGAAAGTTCCTCGCCCTGGTCTCGGGCTGCAACGACTGCCACACGCCGGGGACGCTGTTAGGCGCGCCCGACTTCGCCCGCGCGCTCTCCGGCAGCGACCTGGGCTGGCAGGGGCCGTGGGGCACCACCTACGCGCGGAACCTCACGCCCGATCTCGAGACCGGCCTCGGCTACTACAAGGAGGAGGAGATCGTGAAGGCGATGAAGGGCGGCACGCGGCTCGACGGATCGCCGATGCTGCCGCCCATGCCGTGGCAGAGCTTCACCGCGTACAACGACGAGGACATGCACGCCCTCGCCGCCTACATGCTGAGCCTGCCGCCCGTGAGCCACGCCGTTCCCGACCGGCTCCCTCCGGGCAAGGCGCCGACCGGCTCGGTGCTCACCTTCCCCGCGCCCCCGGCCTGGGACGCGCCGCGCGCGAGCCCCATCGACTCGGGCACCAGCCCCAAGCGCTGAGCGCATGAGTGGCAGCACGACGCAGATCGCGCGCGCCGCGCCGGGCGCCTGGCGCGCGGCGGCCGCGATGCTCGCCGCGCTCGCCCTCGCCGCGGGCGCGACGCGGGCGGGGGCGGACGAGTCGGCCCTCGACTCGCTGGTCGCGGCCGAGCGCGCCTTCTCCGCCTACTCGGTCGCGCACGGGATGAAGGAGGCGTTCCTCGCCTACCTCGCCGACGACGCCGTGGTGTTCCGCCCCGCGCCCGCGAACGGGAAGCACGTGTGGCGCGCGCGCCCGAGCCCGTCCGGCACGCTCGAATGGGCGCCGGACTTCGCGGAGATCGCGGGCGCAGGCGACCTCGGCGTGACGAGCGGCCCGTGGGAGTACCGGCCCGCGCCGGAGCGCAACCTGCCCGCGTCCTACGGGCACTTCAGCACGGTGTGGAAGCGGACCAAGGACGGCTGGCGCGTGGCCGCGGACATGGGGAACGATCACGAGAAGCCGGAGCGCGGGCTCGACGCGGTCGAGCTGGTGCGCGGCCCCGAGCACGAGAAGCCCAAGGCGGCGCCGCGCGAGTTCGGGGGCGCGGTCTTCGGCGGCGGCCTCTTCTCGTCCGGGACCGGCGTGGGCGTGGGATTCGGGGGCGGCCCGGGGTACGTGCCGCGCGAGCAGCGGCTGATGGCGCGCGCGATCAACGACATGATGTCGGCCGAGCGCTCGCTCGCGTTCGCGACCCGCAACCAGGGGATCGAGCGCGCCTACCCCGCGCACGCCGCCGCCGACCTGCGCGTCTATCGCGCCGCGTCGTTCCCGCTGGTGGGCGTCAGCGAGGCTCTCCCCGCGCTCGCGAAGCGCCAGGGCCGGGTGGAGCTGGTGCCCTACGGCGACGGGATGTCGTCATCGCGCGACCTGGGCTACAGCTACGGGCTGCTGTTGTGGACCGCGAAAAGCGCTCCCCGTCCCGACACCACTTCCTATCTCCACGTCTGGCGGAGGGACGCCGCGGGCCGCTGGAAGCTCGCGCTCGACGTGGAGAACGAGTTCGGGAAGAAGTAGCGCGCGGCGGCCTCGCTCTGCGGGCAGCGGGCCGTGCCGGATCGGGACCGGCCTCGGCGGCCCCGTCGCTTGCGCCCGCCCGCGCGGCCCGGCCGGCTACGGCGTCCGCACCGCCTGCGCCGCGACCGCGCCGGCGCCCGGCGCGGGAGCGCCCGGGCGCGTCACCTCGCGCTTGATGAACCGCCCCGCGCCGCGCTCGACCGCGAGCTTGCCGTCGGCGTACTGGACGCGGCCGTTCACCACCACGTGCGTCGGCTTCCCCTTCACCTTGTAGCCCTCGAAGATGTTCCGGTCCGAGCGCGAGTGGTGGGTCCTGGCGCTCCGCGTGCCGGTGGCGGTGGGGTCGTAGAGCACCAGATCGGCGTCGGCGCCCACCGCGATCGTGCCCTTGCGCGGGTAGAGCCCGAAGATGCGCGCCGGGTTCGTGCTGCCGAGCGCCACCATCTTCTGCAGGTCGAAGCGCCCCTCGCACACGCCGTAGGTGTAGAGGAGCTGCAGGCGGTCCTCGATCCCCGCGGCGCCGTTGGGGATGAGGGTGAAGTTGTCCTTGCCCATCCGCTTCTGCTCCATGGTGAACGGGCAGTGGTCGGTGCCGATCGAGTCGAGCATCCCGCTCGTGAGCCCGGTCCACAGCGCCTCGTGGTGCCCGAGGTGGGGCGGGCGGATCGGCGGGCTCATCACGTAGGCTGCGCCTTCGAAATCGGGCTTCGCGAACACGCTGTCGTCGAGCAGCAGGTACTGCGGGCAGGTCTCGCCGTAGCACCTCTGTCCCGCGAGCTTGGCGCGCTCCAGGGCCTCGACCGACTCGCGGCAGGTCATGTGAACGATGTAGGCCGTGGCTCCGTGGAGCCGCGCCATCATGAGCGCGCGATTCGTGGCCTCGCCCTCGACGCTGCTCGGGCGCGAGACCGGGTGGTACTCGGGGCCGAGCTTCCCGCCCGCCACCAGCTCCTTCTGGAGCGCGAACACCGCGTCGCCGTTCTCGGCGTGCACCGTCACCACCGCGCCCAGCTTCCCCGC
>DASXQT010000014.1:0-68191 GCA_036507005.1 Candidatus Eiseniibacteriota bacterium | reverse complement strand
GGCGTTTCCGTGTTGCGCTTGAGTAGCCGGCGGCGCAGCGCGTCCACCGACGGCGGATAGATGAACACCGAGACCGCATCCGGCCGCGCGCGTCGCACGCTCGCGCCGCCCTGCACGTCGACGTCGAGCACCACCACGCGGCCCGCCGCCACGCTCTCGTCCACGAAGCGGGCCGGCGTCGCGTAGAGGTGGTCGTGCACTTCGGCCCACTCGAGGAACTGCCCCGCGGAGCGGCGCCGCTCGAAGTCCTCGCGCGTGACGAACTCGTACTGGACGCCCTCCTGCTCCACATTGCGCCGCGGCCTGGTGGTGGCCGAGATCGAGAACACGCATTCCGGCCGCTCCTGCACCAGCCGGTCCACCAGCGTTCCCTTGCCCGCGCCGGATGGGCCCGACAGCACCAGCATGAACCCGCCGGGCTCGAAGTGGAAGGGGATCGAGCTTGCGACCTCGTCGCGCACCGGTCCCGGGCCTCCCGGCTTCATTCGATGTTCTGCACCTGCTCGCGCAGGCGCTCCACCTCGTCCTTCATCACGATCACCGCGTGCGCGATCTCCACGTCGTTGGCCTTGGAGCCGATGGTGTTGGCCTCGCGGTTCATCTCCTGCAGCAGGAAGTTTAGCTTGCGGCCCGCCAGCTCCGGGCCCTCGATCAGCGCGCGGAACTGGTCGAGGTGGGCGGAGAGCCGGACGCACTCCTCGGTGCAGTCGAGGCGGTCGGCCATGAGCGCCAGCTCCTGGGCGATGCGCGCCGGATCCATCTCCACATCGTCGAGCAGGAGCTTCAAACGCGCCGTCAGGCGCTGCTTGGCCTCGAGCGGGCGGAACGGCGCGCGCTCCACCACGCCATCGAGCTCGGTGCGGAGGAGCTGGAGGCGCTGCTCGAGGTCGCGCGCCAGCGACTCGCCCTCGCGCGACTTCATCGAGCTCATGTTGTCGCACGCCTTCTCGATCACCGTCTTGACCAGCGCCCAGGTCTGCTCGTCGGAGAGCGCCGTGTGCTCCCAGGTGAAGACGTCGGGGAGCGTGGCGAGCGTGCCGACGTTGAGCTCGGCGTTCAGCCGGTAGCGGTCGCGGAGCTGCTGGAGCAGGGCGACGTACTTCTCGACCACCGGCGCGTTGAGCGCCAGCACCTCGCCGCTCTCGCCCGCGCCGCTCCAGGTGAGCGCGAGGCTGATCTTGCCGCGCGAGAAGCGGTCCTGGATGAGCTGGCGGATCTGGTCCTCGAACAGCGAGACCAGGCGCGGGGCGCGGATCGAGACCTCGCAGTAGCGGTGGTTGACCGAGCGCACCTCGGCCGAGATGCGCTGGCCGTCGCGCTCCACCTCCGCCGAGCCGTACCCGGTCATGCTCCGGATCATCCAACGCTCTCCTCAGGGAAGGGGCGATCTCCCCCTCGAGCGGCGCGCCGCCCCGGAGGCGTGTTCCTCGCGGTGCGCGACACTTTCGCGGGCCGGAGCCCACGTCGCCGGCCCTTCGTGGGCGGGGGGTTGCAAAGTAGGCCCGGCGGGGGGCAAAAGTCAAAATCGCGAGATGCGTTCGAGCGCGATTCCGCGCGGGTCGGGCGCGGGTTGAGCGGTGACGCGCCCTTACGCCTCGGCGGGCGCCCGAGGCGCGCCGCGATCTCCACCGCGGACTCACCGCGGGCTGTGGAGAACGAGGCTACTCGTCCGGGTCTTTTGCGCTCTCCGGCTTCTTGAATAGCGCGTCGAGTTTGGCGCGGGCGTCCGGTGGCTTCTGGGCGGGCGGCGCGTGCTTGAAGAGGCCGGCGAGCTTGGCGCGCGCCTCGCTCTCCCGCGACTGGGCGCCCGCGGCCGCCGCGAACGGCGCGCGGTTGAAGTAGAAGTACTCGCAGAAGTTCCGGCGCGTCTTGTCCTCGACCGGATCGGCCATGGTCTCGGTGCACTCGTTGTTGTAGCGCACATCCCAGTGCCGGCAGTTGCGGCAGCAGCGCAGGTCGTGGCGGCACGACTCGCACTCGGCGTCGCGCGGGATGGGCTCGCCGAGCGTGACCGGCGCGCCGCAGAAGTGGCACTGGAGATCGGGCACGGGAGGAAGCCTGCGGCGGGGCGCGGAGCGGAGTCAAGCGCGGCGGGCACTGCATGCTCGGCAGCGCAGGGCGGCGCGGGGGCATGAAAAAGCCCGCTTGCGCGGGCGTGGATGAGGCGCAGCGTCGGGCTACGAGAGCCCGAACCGCCGAATCTTGTTGATCAGCGTGGTGCGCGGCACACCCAGGAGCTTCGCCGCCTCGGTCCGCGATCCCCCCACCTGCTCCAGCACGTCGGCGGCTGAACGACAGAGTTCTGTCGTCCGGGAATGTTTGGGCCGCCCCGCGCGCGAGGCTAAAGGTTCGCGGCTCGTCGCGCCCCTAGGCGGGTCAGTCATAGGTTCTAGAGTATACCCTATCATTCGGTGACTGCTGGTCAACCCCGTTGTCCACAAGGGGCCGACGCTGGGCAAGGGTCGTCGGGCATTCCCAAGAAGTCGTCCGAGGAGTAGCTTCCAGCCAGGCCGGGCCCGACCACAGGAGAGAGCTATTGAACGCCGCGGCCGCGGACAGCACACACAACCTATTCCGGATCTACCTCAACGACACGTTTTCTCTCGTCGTCGAAGTATCGCCTTGGCTGGTAGTCCTGATTCTCCTGCTGCTGGGGCTGGCGGTGTTCCGCTGGCGCCGGCGCCGGTTTAGCGTCGTCAGCCTCGATGTTTCCCTGGGGGGCATCGGGAAGGCCCAGCTCCGGCCCCGGGAGGAGGACATCGAGGTTGCCCACAAGATCTGGACGGAGCTCGTAACCCGCAAGGCGGCCCTGCCCATCGACCCGGAGCATGACGTCATTTCGGAGGTATACGACTCCTGGTACCGCCTTTTTGGCCGCATCCGCGAGCTTGTCGGTGAGATTCCTGCGCGCCTCGTTCGCGAGGATCCGGCGACCCGGGAGCTTGTTCGGATCGCCACCGACTCCCTGAACAAGGGGCTGCGTCCACACCTGACTCGGTGGCAGGCACGCTTCAGAAACTGGTACGCGAACCAAAGCGAAGCACTCAAGACGACGAGTCCACAGGAGGTCCAGCGGAGGTTTCCCGAGTACAGGGAGCTGATCGCGGATCTGCAACGCGTAAACCAGGAGCTCATTCAATACGCCGGCGAGCTCCAGAAGCTCGTGCGAGGAAAGTGAGGAAACCTCAGAATGGCGAAGCGGCGGGTGTTCATCAGCTACCACCACAAAGGCGATCAGCAAGTAGTGGACGAGTTCATTGAGAAGTTCAGCGAGGACTACGAGGTCTTCACCGACTCGTCGCTGAGCGACGCGGCCGACAGCGAGGACGCGGAGTACCTCAACCAGGTCTGCCGGGACGCAGTCGACGGCACCAGCGTCACAATCGTGATGATCGGAAAACAGACGGGCTGTCGGAAGTTCGTCGACTGGGAAATCCGCTACACGCTGCATGTCGAGCACGGTTTGGTTGGGATCTCGCGCCCGGACCTGAAGGACGACCAGGCCTGCGTCCCCAAGCGTCTCTTGGACAACAGAACCTCGGGATACGCGAAGTGGTATAAGTACCCGTCGACCGCAGCGTCACTCAAGTCAATGATCGACGAGGCTTACAACGCCGACAAGGCCAAGATCAACAACTCCCGGGAGAAGATGAAGAGGACCACAGTCTGCTAGGCAACGCAGAACAACCGCCCGCGCGCCTACGGCCCGCCCAGAAAAACGGGGTCGAACAGATTCGTCCGACCCCTTGGCGGTCCGAGGCCTCCCCCCCTCGAGGTTATCCGATGGCGTCTCAGAGGCGCCGATTGGCTACGGCTCTTCCCTCAGGCGGGTATGGCTCCGGTGAACGGAACTCTACGCTCCTGGTGGTACCCGTCAACGCCCGTTCCTGTGGATTGTTGCCTAAGCCTCGGCTGCGTGACTCGGTCCGTCAGGCAAATCGATGACCGAGACTTTTGTGATCAGGCCGTGAGAGACGAGCCTGAACAAAGGGGCTTCCTGATCAGAAAGGAAGCTGAGGACCAGCGTCCGGTGAAATGGGTCTGCCTTTGTTCGGTCCAGCAAGTCCAGCAAACGATGCATGTTCTCAAATCGTTTCTGGATCAAGTCCTGGTCCCGAGACTCCCTGGACTGCCGCAGCTCGATCAACCTGAGCACAAAATCTTTCACGTGCTCGACGGCCGTACCCAGCCCCACGACGTCAGCAAATCCAGGCGATGAGTAGCTCACCCGCAGAAGCTCGAGCTTATCTATGCGAGGCTCCTGGAGAGCAAAACTGATGGCAGCGCCGTGGACCGCCCTCCCGACGACGTCACCTTCGTCAAGAGAAAATCGTGATGGGGGGTGCACCGCTATCCTGCGGAGAAACACCTCCTCCGCAGCGCCTGGCAAGAGCGCGACGCCGTAGATGCCCGACACCGCGGTGAGAGCCGAAACCATATCCTCGGCCCACCATTGGCCAGCCATGTGAAGCCGGAGGACCTGCCTTGTGAGAGACGAAGCGGGAGCGGTTTGGGTGGTAGGCATACGATCTCCGTGGGATCTCCTTTCAGGGCCACCACCGTAACATCGGGCCGGGCGGGAGCAAGAACGGCATCTTGGCCGGCGGATTCTCTCGAGGGGCGGGCCCTGTGCACAGGAATGCGGCCGGCGAAAAAACCCCGGCTCGAGTCGGGGCGAAGGCGCTAACGCGGGGGCTTGCGTCCCCACAGAATGTACGGCGTGTCGTCGATGTTGCCGCCATTCTGGACGTGCTTGATCGTGGCCTGGACGCTGCGAAGGTCGGCGCCGGCGGCTTGCCGCGGTACCTCCTGACCGTGAGCTCGCGGACGTAGTAGCTCATCAATTCCCTCCGGGTGATCCTGTCCGCCACCATGACGGACAGAAGGCCAGAGGGACGACGCCTGCACCCTAGCAACCCCCGGGCATTCGTCAATACCCGCGCCTGTCTTTCGCTTCTCGTGGCGGTCCGAGGCCTTGCCCCTCGCATGCGGGGAGGCCCCGGGAGGGTGTAGATCGTGCCGCGGGGATCCCCCGCAGGCCCGGAAAGGCGTGCGACACCAAACCGGTGGCCCAGCTCGCGCTCGAGCCGGCGCTACTCAGAGTCTGTAGACGCAGAGTCGTCACAGTGCTCGAATCCGCGCCGTGCCGCGCCCCGAGCTTACCGAACCCCAGGCTCTTGGCCTGGCGATCCGAGCGCGCAGGACACGGCTTGGGCTCTCCCAAGAGACCCTGGCCGAGCTCGCGGGGCTCCATCGCACATACATCGGCAGTGTCGAGCGGGGTGAACGCAACGTCACTCTGTTGAACATTTTCGCCTTCGCGAAGGCCCTCGGGACCACCGGCTCAAAGCTCCTGGCCGAGGCCGAGCGACTGCACGAGGCCAGACGGTAGCCGTGCCCTTGGCTTATTGCGGCAAGGCGATTCGCTCACGCTCGAAGTACTCTTCCGTCACCCGCCGCTGCTTCCTCGAACGCGGCCACGGCGGTAGCTGCCAGGAGTTCCCGTACCTCGCCCACCTCGCCGACGTTGCTCCTAAGGTCGCCGACAAGATCATCCGGGACTCCATCATGACCACTGGCGCGTCCTGGAAGAGCGAGGACGCGGGCCCGAACCGAATCCTCCGCTGGGTGATGCTGCTCTCCGACGAACAGCTGCTCGGCCTCGGCATCAACATGGCCAAGCTGAAGCCCCAGGTCGTGGCCAAACTCCGCGAAAAAGCCGCCGACTACGACGCCTGCATGGCCGTCGCAGCGAAGCTCACGGCCCTGGTCTATGGCATGCGGAACGCGCCGGAGCCACCCGAGCCCATCCGACGCTACCTTGAGGCCGTGCTGGGGGCGATCGAGCCTGGCTCGACTGTCTGCCTCGTGTGCCGAGAACAGCTCGATTTCCGTCTGTTTGCCGAAGCCCGTCGCGGCAAAGCCGAGATCGAGAGCTCGCACAGCAACCCGCGCCTCCACACGCCGGACAACGTCGGCTTCGCCCACCGGGCCTGCAACATCGCTCAAGGACCGAAGACGCTCGACGAGTTCTACGACTGGGTCGAGCAGATCCTCCGCCGCGCTCGGCCGGGGGCCTTCCGCTAGGTTCAAAGCTCGTACTCGGCGCCGGCCGTGGCCTGCAGCTCGGCCAGAAGCCGATCGCGTTCCCGCAGCACGGTCCGGAACCGCTCGATCCGTTTGCGCCAGGGCCCGTCTCCGTGGAGCAAGGGCACCCGCAGCTCAAATAGCCGCTTGCCCAAGGTCCCAAGCGTTGACTGCACAAACACCAGGTCGCGAATCCGCAGCCGAACCGATGGCAGATTGAGGGCGAACAGCAGCTCGTAGGGGTCCAGCACTTCGGGCTTCCGCACGCTGATGATCCGGAGGTGGCTCTGGACGACACAGCGGTAGTTGGCCGGCGTCAGCATGGCCGTCGCCCCGATGCGGTAGCGGCCGTCCACCACCACCAGAATGTCGCCCGGCGTCAGGCGCTGCTGCTTCGCGTATTCCGCGTAGACGTCCTCGGCAACTGACTTCGTCGGATCCGTCGAGATCTCGAGATTCGTGAGGTCGGAGGTCCGGACGAACGGAACGCTTCCGGTGCCGTATGCCTCCGACCCGACCTCGTGTCCCTTGCGGACATCGAGCGCCCCGCTCTGCACCAGCTCGCGCAGCGTTGCAGTCGCCGCGGCGCTGGTGAGCATCGCCTCAAAGGGCGTCTGCGGGCGCTCTTCTGCGTAGTAGCGGGGCACCATGTAGGCGCCCCTGCCGAGGGAAACGCTTCGCCACCTGCCTTCGCTCGACACCAGATAGGATTTCGCGATCTCCTTGAAGTCGTCCGGGTACGCCTTCCCGTTCGGCAGATGCGTGCGCCCGCGCCGATCGTGGCCACAGTTCAACGCGACCGCGATCTTGACCGGATCCACGGCAGGGCGCCGGCGAGTGCTTGAGCTTGCCTTCTTGAAGAAGAGGACGTTGGTCTTGGTGTCAGTGCCCGGCTGAAACGTCGTGCGCGGGCAGTCCAGCAAGGCGAAGACTCGGCCCTGTGAGCGGACCCACTCCCAAATGTACCCATCCGACCTGTTCCCGAAAATGCCCTCGGGCAGCACGATCCCAAGGCGCCCACCAGGCGCGAGTCGGCGCACGCATAGCTCCAGAAACAAGACTTGAGGCGACTGTGCTGCAAGCACGGCGGGTGACTCCAGCCATTCGCCTCCGCCGCCCTCGATCCACTGGTGTCCGAGGGCGAACTCCTTCAAGAGCGCCGGGTCTCTCACCCCGATCCGCGCTCCGAAAGGCGGATTGGTCAAAACGACGTCGAATCCCTCGCTGGGGCCGACCGACCTCCAGCTCGCGGCCTCCAACGAGTTGAAGTTGAAGAGCTCGGCCCGCCCCTTCGTCGCAATCTGCAGGAGCGCGGAGCACAGCCGATATAGGTCGTGATCCTTGTCTGAGCCCACGAGGGCGCCCGTTGGTTGTCCATGGCGCGCTTGGTAGACGTGCGCTTCCAGCAGGAATCCCCCAGTGCCGCACGCCGGGTCGAGCACCGCTTCACTCGGCTTCGGATCCGCGATCTCGACCATCGCCTTCACGACAGACCGCGGCGTGAAGAACTGCCCCTTGTCTCCCCGCAGCCGCGGCCCGATGAGCGCCTGGAACGCATCACCAAGAACGTGCGCGGAGGCACTTGAAAGGGAAACCGCGTCGATCTCGCGGAGTGCGCCCCTGAGCGCTTCGTCCCCCAGCCCGAAGCGCTGCTGCCCGTCGATCAGGCGCGGGTACGCGCGGCGGAGAACCGGCAGAAGCAGGGCGTTCGCCTGCCCTTCACCGTCGAGAAACCGACTCACGACCTGGCGGCCGCCGTTGTGTTCCGTCGCCAGCTTCAGCAGCAGCAGCAGCGAGAGCTCTTCCAGAATTCGCTCTGCCCGGCTCGCCTTGCTGTTCGTGTAGAGCTGGTAGTACAGCCGCCGGAACGCCTCGGAGAGGTTGCCTGAGCCGCGCACCAGGGGCTCCAGCTCCATCTGGGCCGTGCCGTTTATCGTCGCCTCGATCCTTGCCACTCCCCCTCCGTGGAAGGCACCCGTAGCGCGCCTACCATAGTCGTCATCGCACGCGGTGTCCAGTCTTGGCGGTCCGAACCCCCACGCGGAGAGGCCCCGGTAAGAGAAAACGGGGTCGAACATCGCTGCTCGACCCCTTGGCGGTCCGAGACCTTCCCCCTCGAGGTTCCGCCACCACGACGGGCAGAAGGCCAGAGGGACGATGCCTGCACCCTACCTTTCTTGAGGTACTGCTGGACGATGTCGCCCAGCTTCCCCCACGCGATGACGTCGTGGAAGTCGACCGCTTCCCGTTTCGTCTTCGTCCTGGCGTCCTGCCAGGCGTAGTTCGTCGCCAGCGTGAAGCGCGTCACGCGCTGGCCCGATCGCAGCGAGCTCGACTCCGGCTCGCGGACCATGTTCCCGATGAGGGTGACCTTGTTGAGGTCCATCGCCTCATCCTTTCCGGCCACCCGAAGTTGATTAGGCGCCGGGCGGTCGGTGGCAGAGCCGCCCAGCGGGGCTGGCGTTCAGGAGCCGACCGAGGCGCGTCAAGAGAGCGGAGCGGCCTTGACAGCCGAGGCGGCCCCGTCACAATTCCCAGCCCTGCGGCGGCGAGGCCCAACCGCCGTCGGAAAAAAAACACCCAACGCAGCCCGTTTCGCCCTGGGTGAGGGTAGTGACCCCGAGCTCTCGCCGAGGGGGAGCGAGAGAGGGTGGCCCGGCAAGGCCGGGCCGCCAAGAAACGGATCCCGCCCGGCCGAACGAGAAGCCGGGAACGCTCGCCAGAGCGCTCCCAGGCGCGACGAGGAGGCCGTGGGCGGCGTTTATGGACCCCGGATGATCTGGACGCGTTCGAGCACGATTCCGTATGGGTACCTGTAGTCTGGGGGCCCCGGCCCTTTCCAGTAGTCCACAAGCTGGCCACCCACGATGACGGTATCGCCCGGACGCAGGTAGCTAAGGTCCGCGCGGGCACGGATTCCGATACCCGCGCGGAGCTCTGGCCCCCAGTGTCTACTGATCCTCCAGTACGGGATCGCGGTTGCTTCCTCTAGGAGTGCGACCCATGCCCATGTCTTGCCGGAATCGGCCATCAACGGTGGGTGCGCCACGATCGCTTCCCAGCCGGAGGAACCCACCCAACGCCCTTTGAAGAGTTGGTTGAAGCCCTCGTTCCAACTGGTGTCATTGTCGGCCAGCTCGAGTGTCATGATGACATCGCCCGCTGTGGTGTCACGGATCACAGGCCCGGCCGGGCGGTACCCCTGATCACCCGTTTCAGAAGGTCCGGAGCCAGGGTAAGAACCCGACGTCGGCGTGCCCGAGCCACCAGCAGGCTCCGCCTCTGCGACGGACTTGTTCGTACCTATGGGGCCTCGGGGGCCTGCCGAATCCACCGGAGACGGGCTGGTCGATCCTGATCTGATAAGACCGGCCCGCACGGACTCGACGTAGATGAACCCGACGAATCCTAGGATCATGGCAACAACGGCTAGCTGAAAAAGGCTCTTAACGATCAGCCTGAGCAGCTCGAGAGTCGCAGGAACAGTGAGCGTACGGAAGATGTTCAAACGCAGCAGTTGCCGGATGAGAAGAAACAGCACCGCCGCGATGAGTCCAGCAAGCGCCAGCGGAGTTGAAATCCGTGATGCAACGTCGAAGAGCGCCGAATCCGGGGCGGCGAGCAGCATCCCGGGAGAGTACTGCGTACCGCCCGGCCGAACGAGAAGCCGGGAACGCTCGCCAGAGCGCTCCCAGGCGCAACGAGGAGGCCGTGGCGGGCCGTTCTCGGCCCACCTCGGAAACCTCCCCGGTGGTAGACTCGGCCCTGCGGCGACCGGCGGCCTCGAGCGACAGCGTTCACGAGGCGCCGGTCGGATATGCCGACCGGACTCCCCAGCCTGGACACAGGCCCCTTGCTGGCAGGCGGCAACCCGATCTCGTCCGCCAAGAGGCACAATCCGTGGAGGATCGTGCCCGAGGCCCTGAGAATGACTTGGTCCCTTGGGTCGCCCGGGGTCTTGAATCCGCGCGAGTAGCGAGGCAATACGGGTTGGGGACGGCAGCGGCCCCGGCATCATGGCCGACAACGAGTGCGGCCTCTCCTGCAACCGATGTGTTACTTGGCCGAGTCCGACGGGGCCACCGGAGCCGCCGGCGCCTGCTCCTCCCCCGTGGAGCGCCGGTAGACGCGCTTGAGCTCGAGCGGCGGCCGGCCGCTGCGTCCCTCGACGCGGGTGTGGATGGTGAGCTTCTGGCCCTTGTCGTCGAGCTCGAACTCCTGCGTGATCTTGCCACCGCGGGCCCCGGTGCGCTCCGTAGTGAGGTGGTCGCCGTTCCATCGGGCCTGTGCGTGAGGTGCATCCGGCTGGATCGAGGCCGCCGCAGCGAGATCACCGAGCACCAGCACCTGGAGCGTGCGCCCTCGCTCGCTCAGGATGAACGTGCTGTCGCCGGGCTCGATCATGAGCGACATCGGCGGCTGGGCGAGGTCGCGCATCTCGGGATTGCGCGGGCCGCGGCCCTCTTCGGATCCGTCGCCCTCGGAGCGGTGCCCTCCGCGGCCGCCATACCCACCGCTGCCACCACCCAGCGGCGGCCCACCCCCGGCGCCGCCCCAGCGTCCGCCGCCTCCACGCCAACCCCCGCCCGAGCGCCTCATCTCTTCCATCTTCTGCTGCAGCGTCTCGCTCTCCTTGAGGTCGAGGTTCCACAGGCCGCCGAGCTGAGCCGTGGGGTGGGAGTCGGCAGCCCGCGCGGGCGTGTGTGGCGCCACGAGGATTGCCACGGCGATCGCGTACGGAAGGGAACGGGCGCGGCGGGGTTGGGACGATACGCGCAAGGTCATGCGAGTCCTCCGGCTGAAATCGTTCTGTCTCGGCGGCACGAGCACACTGCCCGCCAAGGGCGACCCGCACCCGTCTAGACGAGTGATCCCGACGAGAGTTTCCCTCGAAGCTCACGACCACGGCTTTGCCGAATCGGCGAATCGCGCTTAGTTTTCGGTTTCATGACTCCCACCCCCGAGCCCGCCCCGGTGCCCACGCGCGAGCGCGCGCTCCAGATCCTGCGCGCGCTCCGCCGCCACCACCGCCGGCTCGAGCGCAAGGTCGAGGCGCTGCGCGGCGATCTCGCCGAGGCCGAGCGCGCCCCCACCCTGCGCCGGTTCGGCGAGGCGCTGCTCGCCTACCTGCGGCAGGTGCCGGCGCGCGCCAAGCTCGTTGCGCTCCCCGATCCCCACGACCCGGCGCGCACGCTCGAGATCGCGCTCGACCCGGCGCAGAGCCCGCAGGCCAACGCCGCGCGCTATTTCAAGCGCGCCGCCAAGGCGGAGCGCGGGCTCATCGAGATCCCGCCGCGGATCGCGGCGGCCGAGGCCGAGGCCCACGCGCTCGGCGTGATGCTGGCGAAGGTCGAGCCCGCGGCCGAGGGAGCCGTGACGCCGGCGACTCTCCGCCAGCTCGAGGCGGCCGCGGCGAAGCTCCCGCCTGCGATGCGCGGTGGGCTCGGGCTCGCGGGTGGACGGGCGCCGGCCCCAGCGCGGGTCGCAGCGGGCGAGGCCCGCGCGCCCTCGGCCAAGCTCCAGCCGCGGCGCTTGAAGAGCAGCGAGGGCTGGGACGTGCTGATCGGCCGCAGCAACGAGGGCAACGATTACCTCACGCACCATCTCGCGCGGCCCGAGGACTACTGGTTCCACGTCCACGGTGCCTCCGGCTCGCACGTGGTGCTGCGCCGCGGCAAGGGCAAGAACGAACCCTCGAAGCAGACGATCGAGGAGGTCGCGGCCTGGGCCGCGTACTATTCCCAGGCCCGCACCGCCGGCAAGGTGCCGGTGATCGTCACCCGCAAGAAGTACGTGCGGAAGCCGCGCAAGGCCCCGCCGGGGCTCGCGGTGTGCGAGCGGGAGAAGACGGTGATGGTGCGGCCGAAGGAGCCGGAGCGCGAGATGGAGGCGCGGCGAGAGGCAGGCTCCGGCACCGATCGAGCGGAGTAAGACGGAGCCCACGCGGAGAAAGCCGCAATGACGCGACAACAGCGCCGGCCGGGCATACAATCCCCATAGCGCTCGCTCCCCGTGGTTCAGTTCAACCGATTTGATCCGGCATGCCACGACTCCGGGGGATGCCGCGCTGGCCGTCGCACGCCGGATCAAATCCTGTTCGTTGGGTTAGCTAACCTCGTCTTCGTAGGAGGGAGTCGAGATGTTCGGCATCGGCGGTCCGGAGTTGGCGATCCTGATGTTGTCATGTGCTGTGCTCGGCGTCTATCTCCTGCCGACTATCGTGGCGGGCGTACGCAAGAAGAAAAATCTGCCAAAGATTGTGCTCGTCAACGTGCTGCTGGGCTGGAGCGTGATCGGCTGGATCGTCGCCATGGTGTGGGCTGTCTCCAGCGAACCTGAAATAACGACGCCCGGGCGCCCGGGCTCCCAGATAATCGGCACGCTCTGCTCGCACTGTGGCAAGTACACTCAGCCAGAGTCCCGCTTCTGCGCGAACTGCGGTACTCAGTTCGCACCGAATTAGCGACGCGTGGGCTCGTTTCGGTGATGGTGCTGCCGAAGGAGCCGGAGCGGCCGGCAGCCTCCGATGCGCGGGGGTCGGAGGAGGCTTGATGATCGCAAGCGGCGCAGGACGATCCGGCTGAAGGCGAAGCCAGATACTTCTACCACCCCCCCCCACTCGCGTCCGCCGGCCCTCGTCCCTCATCCGGCGCGGCTGCTCGAATCGATTCCCAGCGCGCGCTTGGCGTCGCCGACGCGATCCTCCATGTCGTTGAACTCGTAGCCCTCCTGAAGAAGGCGGTGCGTGTAGTTCTTGTTGTAGATGGCCGCCCAGATCAGGCCAATGAGAAACCAGAGCAAGCCGAAAGAAACCCCGCCCAAGATGAATGCGGCTACGAGGACCCCGAGACCGTAGCCTAGGTCGCCGCGGAACAAGGCGGGAAAACCACCAAAGAAGAAGCTGGTCCAAGAGAAACCGAAGTAACCGCTCTTCACGACACCCGTTTGCTTGTGCTTCATCTGCACCAATCTAGTCATGGCGGCCCTCCTGGTTGCGATCGATTCTATCATTTCGGTTCGGGTTCGCGCAGGGCTCACGGCCCACTCGACTGCTCGATCGCTGCGGCCCTGGCGGTGGCTCACATCGGGGCACCCCCGGTGGGCAGCACCGCCGCAAGCCTCCCCCCCGCCTTCCTCTCGTCCCCTGCGCGCACGGTCCAGCCGACGCGGTCGCAGTGCTCCAGCAGGGGCACGGCCCACTTCCGCGAGACGCCGGCGAGGTCCTTGAACTCGGCGACGGTCATCACCGGCCGGCGCGCGAAGTGGGCGGCGAGCCGGGCGCGCAGGCCCTCGAGCTGGCGCGCGGTGTAGGTGTAGTCCTGGCTCACGCGCACGAGCCGGCTCAGGAACGATCCCAGCGCCTCGACCTCGGCGGCCGCGGCGCCCAGCTTGGCGCGCCACGCTGGGGCCTCGGCAACCGCGAGCCCCGCGCCCTCCAGCTCGGCCTCGAGCTTCTCGAGCGCGCTCAGCGTCTCCGCGGGCGGCGCCCACGGCTCGCCCGCGGGCCGCACGCGCTCGCCGCGCTGCTCGAGCGCGCGCTCGGCGAGCAGCCACTCGAACGCGGCGTCGAACAGCGCGGCGTCCAGAGCGCTCTTGAGCCCGCTCTTCAGGTCCCCCTTCGGAACCCCGTAGCGCGCGGGGTGCTTCGCCGCGAACTCGCCCACCTCGCGCGCGATCGTATCGCGCGCCTCGCTCCAGCGCGCGGGGGCGAGCCAGCGGCCCGCAGCGGGCGACACCACCTCGCCGCCTTCGCGCAGTGCTTCGAGCGCGCCACTCACGTCCGCCTCGCTGGCGCCCAGCGCCTGCGCGAGCGCGGCGCCCGCGACCGGCGCGCGCTCGCCCGCGAGCCGCTGGAGCAGCCGCGCCTCGAGCGAGCCGCTCTCGTGCACAGTGAGCTGCTCGAGCCCGGCGGCGTGTCGGCGGCGCTTCGCGGCGACGGGCTCGATCACGCTCCCGCCGCCCACGGTGCGCGAGGGTGAATACGAGCGCACCACGAACCGGTCGCCGCGCGCGGCGATGGCGGGGCGCTCGAGCCGCAACTGGGCGAGGGCGCTCGCGCCGGGCTTCAAGGACCCGCCCTCGAGCAGGACCAGGCGCCCGATGATCTCGCTCGCGCCGAGGTGGAAGCGCACCCGGGCGTTGGCGGGCCACTCGCGCGGGTAGTCGGGCAGCAACTCGAAGCGCACGTCGAGCACGCTCGACTCGCGCAGCGAGCCGGGCGCCACGAGCCAGTGGCCGCGCTCGATCTGCTCGCGCTCGATGCCGTGGAGCGCGAGCGCTGTGCGCTGGCCGGCGCGCGCCTCCTCGACGGTAACGCCGTGCACCTGCACGCGCCGCACCCGCGCGGCGCGGGCGCCGGGGGCAAGCTCGAGCGTGTCGCCGCTCCGCACCCGGCCGCGCCACAGCGTGCCCGTGACCACGGTGCCGAAGCCCTCGACGGTGAACACGCGGTCCACGGGGAGCCGCGCGGGCTCCTCGAGCGGGCGGTTCGAGAGCGCCTCGAGCTGGCGGTCGAGCGCCGCGAGCAGCTCGCCCTTGCCCGCGCCGGTGGTGGCGGAGAACTCGACGATCGGCGCATCGGCCAGGGCGGTGCCGGCGAGCAGCGCACGCGCGTCGCGCGCCACCATCTCGGCCCACGCGGGCTCGACCAGGTCGCGCTTGGTGAGCACCACGATGCCGCGCGGGATGCCGAGCAGCCGGACGATCGCGAGGTGCTCGCGGGTCTGCGGCATCACGCCCTCGTCGGCCGCGATCACGAGCAGCACGAGGTCGATGCCGCCCACGCCCGCGAGCATGTTCTTGACGAAGCGCTCGTGCCCGGGCACGTCCACGATGCCGACGTGGACGCCGGCGGGCGTGACGAGCGGGGCGAAGCCGAGGTCGATCGAGATGCCGCGCTTCTTCTCCTCGGGCAGGCGGTCGGTGTCGACGCCGGTAAGGGCGCGGACCAGCGCGGTCTTGCCGTGGTCGATGTGGCCGGCGGTGCCAACCACGGCGAGGCGGGCGGCGGCAGGAGCCTGGGAAGGCATGGCGCGCGCATTGTAGCGCGCGCGAGCGATTCGGGCGGCGCGGCGCGATGCCCCGCCGCCGCTCCACGCGGCGCAACCGCCTCGGCACCCGCGGCCCCGCCCGGCGCCCGCCGCCACGCCCCGGCGGCCGCGCGCCGGCGGCCGCGCGCCCGCGCGCCGCGTTTTTCTGCTGCACTCCCGCGGCGCCCGCGTTACACTCGCTGCCGGCTTCCTTTTCAGCAGCGGCGTGGGCCGCAGGCCGCGGCACTCGCCATCGCAGGGCCGGCTCGCCCGAGCGGCCGCGCGCGGCACGGATGCAGGGTGGGTGCCAACCCGCGGTCGGCGAGGGCAGGCAGGCCGAACCTCACATACGAGGTGCCCCCCGATGCTGCGGAACCCCCATCCCGGTCGCGTCTCCCCGTTCCTCCGGTTCGCTCTCGCGGCCGCGCTCGCCAGCCTTCTCGCTCCCGGCCTGGCGCTCGCCCAGGCCAACGGCAAGCTCCAGATCCATCACGTCGACATCGGTCAGGGCGACGGCATGCTGCTGATCTCGCCCCAGGGCCAGAGGGCCTTCTTCGACGACGGCACCTACACCAACTGCACCGGGATCATCTCCTACTGCCAGGGCCTTGGCATCACGTCGGTGGACTACCACTTCCTCTCCCACTACCACGCCGACCACCTGGGCTGCATCGACGACCTCGCGGCCGCGGGGGTGACGATCGCGATCGCGGGCTACGACCGTGGCTCTTCGTACTCGAGCGCCTCCTACACCAACTACGTGAACACCCTGGGCGCGAAGCGCCAGACCATCGCCAAGGGCCAGACCATCACGCTGGATGCGGGCTCCGCCAATCCCGTCGTCATCAAGTGTGTCGACCTCAACGGTGCCGGGGTCTACTCGCCCACCGGCAGCGACGAGAACGCGAAGAGCGTGGTGATGCTCGTCACCTACGGCAGCTTCAACGAGGTGATCGGCGGCGACCTGACCGGCAGCACCACGCAGGGCAACGACGTCGAGACCACGGTCGGGCCCGAGGTGGGCGACGTCGAGGTCTACAAGGTCCACCATCATGGCTCGACCTACTCGTCCAACGACAACTGGCTGAACGCGGTCACCCCCGAGGCGGCGATCATCCAGGTCGGGGACGGCAACACCTACGGCCACCCCACCGCCGGGGCGCTGGGGCGGCTCCACGCCCACGGCGTCCACACCTACTGGAACGAGACCGGCGCGGGCGTGGCGCCCGATCCCAGCTGGGACAAGGTGGGCGGCACGATCGTGGTCCAGGCCGATCCCGGTCCGGGCGCGGCCTACACGGTGAGCGGATCGGGATTCACCGACACCTACTTCAACGACGGCGGGCAGCCGCCGATCCACACCACCGAGTTCCCGTCCTCGGTCACGGTCCTGAAGGGCAGCATCAGCGCCGGCGACTACACGCGGCTTTCGGTCTCGGACGACTCGCGGATCTCGATCTCGGCCGGGGTCTCGAGCGGCAAGTACTACACCGACTGGTACGGCTCGGCGCTGCTCCAGCACCCGCCGCTCAACCTGGCGCTCACGTACGAAGGGAGCTTCACGGTGACGCGCACCCAGACGCTCTACCTGTGGAACTGGGGCACGAGCGCCTGGGACCAGATCGATAGCCAGAGCGTGGGGACGACCGACGTGACCCGCACCTGGAGCACGACTTCGCCGGGCAACTACGTCTCGGCTTCCCGCGAGGTGCGGCTGCGCGTCAAGGGCAACAACCGCTCGCAGGGGAGCTACACCTCGCGCGGCGACCTGATGGCGTTCGAGTACGACTACACGGCGGGCACGGCGCCGGCGCTGGTCGCGGAGCGGAGCGGCGCGGCGGCGGGGGCGCCCGAGGCGGCGCCTGAGGCGGCCGCGGCGGGCCTGGCGCTCGCGGTTTCGCCCAACCCGGCGCTCGGGACGACCCGGTTCGACTTCGCCATGCCCCGGGCGGGCGACGTGCGGCTCGACGTGTTCGACCTCCAGGGCCGGCGCGTCGCCACGCCGCTCGCGGGGCGGGCCGGGCCTGGCCCGCTGGCGGTGGATTGGTCGGTGCGGGACGAGGCCGGCCGCGTGCTCCGGCCCGGGCTCTATTTCGCCCGGCTCGAGGCCTTCGGCCGCATCCTCTACCGGCGGGTCACGGTACTGAGCCGCTGAAAGCGGGGTGATCGCGCGCCGGGCGCCCGATTCGGGCGCCCGGCGCCCCGTTTGGCGGCGGAAGGCGGCTCGAAACGCCTTCCACCCTCTATACAGGTCCGGCCGAGTACCCTATAATGGGTGCGTCTTCCCCCCCCTAAGGAAGCCGCGCCTCCCCCGAAGCGCACAACTCGGTCCTACACAACACACCGGAAGGCCGGCCTATGACGAAACGGCTGCTCGTCCTCGCCATGACTTTGTCCACCGCTGTGATCGTTGCGAACCGAAGCGCCAGCGCCGACGAATTCTCGCCGGATTTCTTCATCGGCACGTCGACGATCATGACGGTCCCGGGCGAAACCGAGACGGATTGCAACTTCAATGGCACGGCGATCCCCTGCGGGCGCACCATCTGGTTCAGCGCCGTCGGCAAGCTGAAGACGCCGGGACTCGTCCCGGTGACGGTCTACGCGCTCAACCAGCACATCCAGTTCACCGCGAACAGCGTGAACTACGACCTCAACGTGCCCGACGGCGCGACCACGTGGGACCCGCTGGCGACCACCGCCACCACCACCTTCACCGGGGCGAACACCTGGGCTACGGTGGTCCCGGCCACGGCCTCCGGGAATCAGTTCTATGCCGGTCTTGCCTTCGAGGTGCCCTGCCCGGACGGCCTTCCCGGGAGCATCCACCCGGTCGCCTGGACGGTGAGCTTCTTCGCGGACAAGCCGGGTGTGACGGTCGACTGGACCTGGTCGGCGGCGGTCTACACCAGCTTCACGAACAACTACAATGCGCTCGGTGTCAAAGCCAGCGACTCGAATCAGTACCCGCCGTACACCAACTCCCATCACGCGGGGAGCCCGGAGAACTACACTTCGTTCGCCGTTGGTGGGGCGACGGGCGGAGGCGGATCGAACTTCACCGGCTCGCTGTGCTCTTCCCACGGCGTCCCCGATCTTCCTGTTCCGACCCGGCTCTCGACCTGGGGACAGCTCAAACTCATCTACCGCTGATCGCCGCCGGAGCCCTGTTCCATCCTTGAGAGGGGCTCCGGTCGCCTTCCCCGCGCGGCCAGGGTGATGCGGCGTCTCGCACGCTGCCTCTTCGCCCTGGCCGCGATCGTTTCGCCGGCGGCCCCGGCCGCGGCCGCGAGCCGGCCGGCCGCCCCGCCCGAGTTCGTCGATCGCACGCTCGCGAACGGGCTCGAGGTGACGATCGTCGCCGACACTTCGCTCCCGATCGTCGCGACGCGCGTCTGGTACCACGTGGGCGCCGCGAACGAGAGCCCGAGCACCCGCGGCTTCGCCCACCTCTTCGAGCACCTGATGTTCAGCGGCACCGCCACCCACCCCAAGGGCGCGTGGGAGGCGCACCACCATCGCTTCGGCGGGGCCGAGAACGCCCACACCTCGTGGGACGAGACCACGTACGAGTCGGACATCCCGCCGGAAGGGTTCCTGCCGGTGCTGGCGATGGAGGCCGACCGCATGGTGAACCTGCGACTCGACGCGAAGGCGCTCGACAACGAGAAGCGCATCGTGACCGAGGAGCTGCGGGCCACGATCGAGAACGACCCCATGAGCCGGCTGCTCGAGGCCGCGCTCAAGGCGCTGTGCGGCGACCATCCGTACGCGGTGACGCCGCTCGGCACCAAGGAGGACATCGCGGCCGCCACGCTCGAGCAGGCCCGCGCGTTCTACGCCCGCTACTACGGGCCGAAGAACGCGCACCTCGTGATCGTCGGGCCGGTGGACGGCCCGGCCACGCTCGCCGAGGTCGAGCGGCACTTCGGCCCGCTCCCCGCGCGCGGCGAGAGGCCACCCGAGGTGCCGGCGCTCGCGAGCCTCGCGTTCCCGGAGCGCATCCGGCTGCACGAGGACCTTCCGCCCGCCGAGATCGCGGCGCTGGTCTACCCGCTGCCGCCGCAGGACTCGGAGGACGACGCGGCGCTCGGCGTGATGGAGGAGATCCTCACGGGCGCCGAGGTGGACCCGTTCCGCGAGGACCTGGTGCGGCGCCGCCACCAGGCGCTCGAGGCCGGCAGCCAGGTCCTGATGCTGCGCCGCGGCGGCGTGCTCGTCTTCTACTCCGCGGTGCTCCCCTACCGACGCGAGGAGGGTCAGTTCGCGGTGATGGACGAGTCGATGCGCCGTCTGGAGCGCGCGGAGTGGCTGACGGCCGAGCGGCTCGAAGGTGCGAAGCGCAAGATCCTGCGCGGCATCGACGGCATGCGCTACCGCGCGGCGGACATGGCCGACGCGCTCGCGCACGACGGCTGGTGGCGCGGCGACGCGGCGCTGGCCTTCACCCGCGCCGAGCGCGTCGCCGCGGTCTCGAAGGCGGACGTGGCGCGGGTGTTCCAACGCTACGTGGCGGGCGCGCGCCCGGTCCGGGTCTACGTCCAGCCCGAGAAGGTGCCGGTCCTGATCCGGCTCTTCGGCTGGCTCGCGCCGCTGGTGATGCGATGATCGCGCAGCGCGTGGCGGGCCTCGCGCTCGCGGGGCTCGCGGCGGCGGGGCTGGCGCTCGGGGCCGGGCCGGCGCGCGCGCGCCTCTCGCCGAAGCGTGCGGAGACCTGGAGCGTGGATCGCGGCACCACGGCGGTCCTGATCGAGGACCACCGCGCGCCCCTGGTCGAGGTGCGGCTCATGTTCCCGATCGGGCTGTGGTCGCCGTGGGCCGCGCGCGTGCGGCGGCTCGACCAGGCGTTCGCGCTCTCGATGCAGGATCCCGGCGGGGCGCTGCGCGCGCGCGCCGACCGCCTCGGAGTCGAGATCGCGCTCACCACCGACGCGCGCATGAGCGTGCTCTCGCTCGGCTGCCGGAGCGAGACGCTCGACAGCGCGCTCGCGCTCGCGCGCGACGTGCTCGCCAACCGCGATCTCGACCGCGGCGAGATCGCGCGGCGCAACTTCGAAGGCGACCTCGAGTGGTCGGCGGCGGAGAAGGACCCGCAGAGCATGCTCCGCACCCACGTGCGCCGCCTGCTGTTCGTGGCGCGCGACCCGCGCCGCACGCCGTACGAGAGGCCGGAGCACGCGCCGGGGGACCCGCGCGCGCTGACGCTCGCGCGCGACACGCTGGTGCGCTGCCCGGGGCGCGCGATCGGGCTCGCGGGCGACGTAACCCGCGCACGCGCCGAGGCCGCGGCGCGCGCGCTCCTGCCCGCGGTGGCGCCCGCGCCCCCTTCGGGCGCCACGCCCGCGCCGCCTTTGCTTCTGCCCGCGGACCGGCGCCCGCGCGAGGTGAGCGTGCGGCTCGCGCGGCTCACCCAGGTCTACCTGGCGCTCGCGCGCGAGGGGCCGGCGCTCACCGACCGCGACTACCCGGCGTTCCTGGTCGCGGACCACGTGCTGGGCGGGCACTTCTACTCGCGCCTCTACCAGGCGCTGCGCCACGGCGAGGGCGACACCTACGCGACCGGCACGATCCGCGAGGCCGAGCCCGCGCCGGGCGCCTACGCGGCGTGGACCTACAGCCGCAACGCCAACGCCGCGGTGGCAGAATCCAAGCTGCGCGGCGTGCTGCGCGCATTCCACGACGGCGGCATCACCGAGGAGGAGCGCGCGGACGCCGCGGGCTACCTGCGGGGGCGGCGGGCGTTCGCGGTGCAGTCGCCCGGGCAGGTGCTGGACCGCATGCTGTGGGACCGGAGCCGCGACCTGCCGCCCGGCTACCGCGACGCGCTGGTCGAGCGCGCGGCCGCGCTCCCGCTTGCGGAGATCAACGAGTTCATCCGCCGCTTCTACGACCCGGCGCGCTTCACGCTGATCCGGGTGGAGACGAAGTAGCAAGGCGGCCGGGCGCGGGGGTGTCGTCTCGTGACGCTCTCGCGACGCACGAGAGGCAGGAGCCGAAGCGCGTCGCGAGGAGCGAGGCGGAGCCAGGGATGGCGGAGCCGAGCGGGCGGCACGAGACGACACCCCCGGGCTCGGCCGCCCGCCCGTTACTCGCGAATGCGCTCGACCTTGACGCCGAGCCCGGCGAGCTTCTTGTCGAGCGCCTCGTAGCCGCGGTCGAGGTGGTAGATGCGCGAGATCCGGGTCTCGCCCTCGGCCACCAGCGCCGCGAGCACCAGGGCGGCGCTGGCGCGGATGTCGGTCGCCATCACCGGCGCGCCCGACAGGCGTTCGACGCCCCGCACGATCGCGGTGTTGCCCTTGAGCTCGATGTTGGCGCCCAGACGGCCCAGCTCCGACACGTGGGTGAAGCGGTCGAGGTAGATGGTATCGGTGATCACGCTCGTGCCGTCCGCGATCGAGCACACCGCCATCATCTGGGCCTGCATGTCGGTCGGGAATCCCGGATAGGGCGCGGTGGTGACGTCGACCGCCTGGGGGCGCCGCGGCCCGGTGATCGTGATCTCGTCGCGCCCCGGCAGGATCTCGCAGCCGGTCTCCTCGAGCTTGTGGATCGCGGCGGCCATGTCGCCCGGGTCGCAGCGCTCGAGCGTGATGCTGCCGCCCGCGACCGCCGCGGCGGCGAGGAAGGTCTGGGCCTCGATCCGGTCGGGGATCACGTCGGTGTCGATCGGCTGGAGCTCCCGCACCCCCTCGATCTCGAGCCGGCGCGTGCCGAGCCCGGTGATGCGCGCCCCGCAGCGGTTGAGCACGTGCCCGAGCTCGGTGATGTCGGGCTCGAGCGCCACGTTGTCGAGCACCGTGCGCCCCTGCGCGAGGACCGCGGCCATCAGGAGCTGGGCGGTGGCGCCCACCGAGACCACGTCGAAGCTGAAGCGCGCGCCCTTCAAGCGCACGTCGTGGCCCACGATGTAGCCGTGCTCGATCTCGAGCTGGGCGCCCAGCGCCTTCAGCCCCTCGAGGTGGAGGTTCACCGGGCGCGGCCCCCACGCGCAGCCGCCGGGCAGCGAGACCCGCGCCTTGCCGAAGCGCGCGAGCAGCGGCCCGAGCACGTAGATGCTGGCGCGCATGGTGCGCACCAGGTCGTAGGGCGCCTCGACCGAGGTCAGGTTCGTGGTGTCGATCCGGCACGACCGCTCGGTCAGATCGACGCGCGCGCCGAGCTTGCCGAGCACCTCCGCCATGGTGCGCGTGTCGCGCAGCAGCGGGACGTTGCGCAGGGTGTGGACGCCGGGGGTGAGCAGCGTGGCGGCCATCATCGGGAGCGCGGCGTTCTTGGCGCCGCTGATCGGGACCCGGCCCTGGAGCGGCTTGCCGCCGCGGATCACGAGGGCGTCCATGGTCGTCGGGTCGGTGGTCTCGGGGATCGGGTGGGGCTTGAGCGTGGGGGAACGGTGGCTCATTCGGGTCGCCTCGTCCATGAGCGTTCGGGTGCCTGTCTTCCTGAGCGGACGCGGGCGTGGGGAGCGAGCACGGCCGCGAGCGGATTATCGGCAGGCCGGTCGCGCAAATCAACCGCGGAACGGGTTGGTCACCGCCCGGGTGGGCGTCCTGGAGCAGGCGACCGCGCGCCGCGCGGCGGCGCTCCGCCACACGCCTGTTTGGCGCCGACCGGTCGGGCCGGCGTATGATGCGGAGCGGAGGGCGGCGCCCGGCGCCGCCCTCCGCACGGTCCCTCACGATGCGAACGGCCATCGCAGATGCCCTCCGCCACGCCGCCCCCCCGCACGGCGCGGGCGCGGTGGGCCAGGCCGTGTCGTTCTCGGCGCTCCTGCTCGCCGGCATGCTCCTGCCGCTCCCGCGACCCGCGTTCGCCAGGACCGCGCAGCGAGCGTCGGCCGCGGGCCCCGCGGGCCCGGTGCGGCTCGCGGCGGCCGATGCGGACTCGATCACGCGCGCGATCGAGAAAGACCGCGCCGAGACTCGCGAGTGGCTCAAGAGCGCTCCCACCTCCTACCTCGCCACGGTCGACCGCCGCGACTTCGGCGAGCGCAGCACGCTGACGGTGGGGAGCGGCGAGGGGAGCGACGTGCGCCTCGAGGATCCGGGCGTGGCGCGCGCCCACCTGCGCGTGACCGTGGTGGGCGACTCGTTCCACGTCGAGTCCGGCGACGGCCGCGCGACGTTCCGCGTCGGGGACGCGGAGCGCACCGAGGCCACCCTCGCCCCGAGCAGCATCGGGGTCGGCCGCTTCACGCTCCGACTCTCCCACCAGCGCTTCCCCGCGATCATCGTGTTCGATCCGCAGAGCCCGCGCTTCCAGGACTACAAGGGGCTCGAGTACTTCCCCGTGAACCTCGCCTACCGCTACATGCTCAAGCTCACGCCCGATCCCTCGCCCGACACGGTCGTGATCCTCTCGACCCGCGGCAACCAGCGGCGCGCGCTGCGCGCCGGGCGCTTCGAGTTCCTGGTGGGGAACGGGGTGTGCCGCCTCGAGGCCACCCGCCTGCTCGAGCCCGGCGTGGGCGAGCGGGACCTGGGCGTGTTCTTCCGCGATGCGACGAGCGGCAAGGAGAGCTACGGGCTCGGACGCTACGTGGACGTGGAGCCGCTCGAGGACGGCCGCTACGTGCTCGACTTCAACCGCGCCTACAATCCCGCGTGCGCGTTCTCGGAGCACTACAACTGCCCGATCCCGCCGCGCGCCAACATGCTCAAGCTGCCGATCCGCGCGGGCGAGAAGGACTCGCACTACATGGCGGAGAAGGCTTCGAGCGGGGAGTGATGCGTAGGGGCCGCCGATGACCACCGCCCCGCCCACGGTGAGCGGGAGGGCGGACAAGCGCGGGCTTTCGGCAGCTGCGGCCCGGGGGCGTCGCCGATGAGAACGATCGCGCTGCGGCCGGTTTCCCCCCGGCTCGCCTGGCTCGCCGTGGGCGCAATCGGGCTCGGGGCGTGGGTCGTGCTCGCGATCTGGACTCCGCCGCACGATCCGCACGCGACGCTGTGCTTCTTCCGCCAGGTGACCGGCATCCCGTGCGCGGGCTGCGGGCTCACGCGCGCGCTCGCGCTGCTTGCCAAGGGCGAGTGGAGCGCGGCGGTCGCGATCCATCCGCTCGCGCCAGTGCTCGCGCTCGAGGCCGCGGCGGGCTGGCTGCTGTGGCTCGCCGTGATCGAGCGATGGATCAAGGCGCCGTCGATGAGCCTGGTCAATGGCGGGCTGATCGCGAACGCGGTGGTGCTGCTCGTGGTCTGGGCGCTGCGGCTCGCGAGCGGCACGCTGCCCGGCTGAGCGCGGGCGCGGCGCGCGCGGGGGCGCCGGGCATGGCGCAAGGCGCGGCCGGGGCACCGGACGCCGGACGCGGCTGGCCCCGTCAGCCTTCCTCGGCCCACTGCGTCGGCGCGATCGCGGGGCCGCGCTCGCGCCGCGCGAGCAGCACCCGCGGCCTTCCGGCGAGGTCGTCGAGCAGCTTCACGCCGCTCCAGTCATGCGCGCCCTCGAGCCAGCCCGCGACCTCGGCGGCGCGCATCTCGGCCAGCTCGAGCGCGAGCAGCCCGCCCGCCACCAGGTGGAGCGGCGCCTCGTCCACGATCTCGCGCAGCGCCTCGAGCCCGCTCGCGCCCGAGAACAGCGCCTGCTGGGGCTCGAAGCCGCGCACGTCGTCCGGGAGCTGGTCCCACTCGCCGGTCGCCACGTAGGGCGGGTTCGAGACCACGACCTCGAAGCGCTCGTCGCCGCCGACCGCGCCGAACCAGTCGCCCTCGGCGAGCCGCACGCGGTCGGCGAGCCCGAGCGCCTGCGCGTTGGCGTCGGCGGTGGCGAGCGCCTCGGCACTCGAATCGGTCGCGCTCACGACCGCATCGGGCCACTCGGAGGCGATCGCGAGCGCGATCGCGCCCGAGCCCGTGCCGAGATCGAGCACGCGCGGCTTGCGCCAGCGTTGCACCTCCGCGCGCAGCACGGCGAGCACGGCGTCGACCAGCCCCTCGGTCTCCGGCCGCGGCACCAGCACGCTCGGATTGACCGCGAGATCGAGCCCGCGGAACGCGGCGCGCCCGGTGATGTACTGGACGGGCTCCCCCGCCGCGCGGCGCACCAGCCACGCGTCGAGCCGCGCCTGGTCGGCCGCCTCGAGCGGCCGCTCGCGCGCGAGATGGAGCTGGCCGCGCGTCACGCCGAGCAGGCGGCTCACCAGCTCCTCGGCGTCGGTGCGGGCCGAGGGCGACGCGCCGAGCCGCGCGCGCGCGAGCTCGAGGACCTCCGCCACGGTGCGCACCATGGCGGCGAGCATAGCGGGCGACGGCGCGCGCAGCGAGCGCGGCGCCGGGTCGCGGGGCCGCGGCGGGCGATCTGCGCGGCGCCGCACGGGCGCCGTCACCTCGGCGCTACAGGAGGAGCTCGACCATGTAGAACAGCATCGTCAGCCAAAGGATCGACGAAGGGCCGAGGTCGAAACCGGGCACGCGCACGGGACCTTCTCCAGGGGGCGGCGTGGAGCGAAGCTCGGGGGGACTCCGAAGGGGCTCGGGGCGGCGGTCGAGGGCCGCAGGCGGGGCGCGCGGAGGCGCGCGGCGCCGCCTGCGGTGCAGTGCTTCGAGGACGCAGCCTTCTCGCGCCGGGCGTCTAGCTCCCGGCCCCATCCACAATCATGATCATGCACAGGATGACCGTGGCGATGGCGATGTAGGGGTTGGTGCCGAGCCCGAACCGGACGGCCCGCAACCCGGCGCCGCACCCCATCGCGGCGCCCGCGCCCACCCAGCTGTCCTGCGCGGGAGGCGCGACCGCGCTCTCGTATCGGGTCTCCGCGACCTGCGGGCCGGACCGGGCCTGGGACGAATGCGGCACGAGCGTGGCGGTGACCGCCACCAGGGCGAGAATCTGCAGCCACTTCCTTGTCGGCTTCATGGGACGTGTCCTGCGGGGAGGTCAACCAACTTCGGCAAAGAGAATCGAGAGACATGCGCTGATGGCGAGCCCGAGTCCCCAGATCGTGGTGGCGGCGGCCGCGATGGAGAACGCGCAGGCAGCGTACTGGAACACCTTGCTCGCCGAATCGGGAGTGATCCCGGCGGTCGCCGCGAGCGTGACCGCGGAGGTCAGCGCCACGAGGAGGAGCGCGGCCGCGGCGACCGTGGGCCACCTCCCGGTGAGGATGCGAAACATGAACGATCACCTCCTTCCGTGCACGGGGGTCGTTCGAGCGGCCGGAGTGTTCAGGGCAGGGGGCTCAGCCCGCGCGCCAGATCCACCAGCCACCAGGATGCGATCCGGACCGGAAGCCACGCCGCGAGGGTGAGCGCGAGCGGCTCGAGGAGCCGGCCTCCGACGCCCTGGCGCTGGAGCGCGGCGGTTGCGACCAGACGCACGACGGTGAGCAGGCCGAGCGAGCCGAATGCGGCCGAGAGCCCGGAGGGCATTGCGAGATCATCCGCGCGCAAGGCTCCGGGTCCGGCGAAGACGGCCAGCACGTGGGCGGCCCATCCCGGGTGGGACGCGGCGATCCGCCCGAGGCCCGCTCCCAGCAGGTCCAGGACCGAGATCGAGACCAGCCACTCGAAGAGCCGGGAAAAGGAGAGCGGGGCCCCGCGCGCGCGCCACCACCCCATATAGAAGAGGGCCTCGACCGCATTCCCGCACAGGTGTCCCAGTGCGGCGGCCGCCGCGATCGCGTCGAGCGGCACGGGTGGCGCCAGACCCTGCATAGCGCCCAAGAGCGGTCGGCGGAGCTCGGCCCACCATTCGAGCGTGACGAACGCGATCCAGAGCGGCATGAACCACGGGGCGAACGCGCGCGGGATCTCCCGCCTGGCCCCCGCGGCGAGCGCGGGGCGCACGACGCCGGCCGCGCTCACGAGCCTCCCTCCCGCCGCAGCGACTCGCCCAGGCTCGAGGCGCGGCGATCGTCGATCGAGTCGCCGAGCGGGGCGAGCGTCCGCACCAGCGTCCCGGAGCGGTCGAAGCACAGGAGCTCGCCGTAGATGCGGTGCCCCCAGCGGCGGCGCCACGCGAAGGTGGAGTCCCAGCGCACCTCGTCCGCGGCGAGCGCCGCGAGCACGGCGGGCGACGGGCGGTGCCCCGCGTCCACGATCAGCGCGGCGATCCGGATCGGCGCGCGCGCAAGGAGCCGGATCTCGAGCGCGCGGGCCAGGCTCGCCCGGCAGTGCGGGCAGTCGGGATTGACCGCGACCACCCAGGTCTCGACCGCGCCGCCATCGCGCGCGGCGCTTCCGACCGCGCCGCCCCCGCCGCCAGCGAGCCGCGAGAGGCGAGCGTCGTCCCAGCGCGGGCTCTCCCAGACCCGCCCCCGGTCCCACGCCCACAGCGCGCCGAGCGCCACGAGCGCCGCGGCCGCGAGCGCCCAGCCCGTCCACTGGGCGACGATCATCCGGCGATCAGGATTCATGGCATCGGCTCCGCGTGCGCGGGGGCTTCACGGCCCATCGGCCGCGACGCCGCTCCGTGCATGAGGCGTTCCGCGCGCGGGGTGCGCGCGGGGAGAGGATTCCGCCGCGGCACATTGTCAACGCCACGGCCGCCGCCGTCCACGGCGGGCGCGATGCGTGCTCCCCGCAGTGCGGCGCGGCGCGCAGCGGGCCGCGGCGCGGCGCGGCGTCCGGCGGGGCGCGACCCTCGTGCCGCGGTTGACGCCGCCGCGGCGCGCCTCAGCCTCCTACGAGCCCCCGTTCCCCATCGCGGCCAGGCGCTCGGCCACGTCGGCGGCGGAGAGCGCCTCGGTCAGCTCGTGGAGGTCGCCTTCCATCACGTCCGCCAGACGGTAGAGCGTGAGGTTGATGCGGTGGTCGGTGACGCGCCCCTGCGGGAAGTTGTAGGTGCGGATCTTGGCGCTGCGATCCCCGGTCGAGACCTGCGAGCGGCGCTGGGCGCTGAGCTTGGCCTCCTGCTCCTCGCGCCTCCTGTCGTAGAGCCTCGCGCGCAGCACCTTGAGCGCCTTCGCGCGGTTCTTGATCTGGGAGCGCTCGTCCTGGCAGGTGACGACCAGCCCGCTCGGGAGGTGGGTGAGGCGCACCGCGGAGTCGGTGGTGTTCACCCCCTGCCCGCCGGGGCCGCCGGCGCGGTAGACGTCCACGCGCAGGTCTTGCTCGCGGATCTCCACGTCCACGTCCTCGACCTCGGGGAGCACGGCCACGGTCGCGGCCGAGGTGTGGATGCGGCCCGAGGCCTCGGTGTCGGGGACGCGCTGCACGCGGTGCACGCCGCTCTCGAACTTCATCTCGCGATACACGCCCTCGCCGGCGAGCGAGAAGATGACCTCCTTGATCCCTCCCACCTCGCTCGGGCTGGTGTTCAGCACCTCCTGCCGCCAGCCGCGGCGCTCGGCGTGCCGGGTGTACATGCGGTACAGGTTGGCGGCGAAGAGCGAGGCCTCGGCGCCCCCGGTGCCGGCGCGGATCTCGACGATCACGTTCTTGTCGTCGTCGGGATCGCGCGGCAGAAGCAGGGTCTTGAGGGTGTCCTCGAGCTTCGCGAGCCTCGCCTCGAGGTCCGGCAGCTCGGCCTGGGCCAGCTCCGCCAGCATGGGGTCGCCCGAGGCTGCGGCCTGGCGGTCGTCGGCGATGGTGCGCGCGAGCTTGCGGTGCTCGGCGAGCGCGCGGATCGTGGGCTCGAGCCCGGCGCGCTCGCGCGAGAGGTCGCGCAGCTTGCGCGCGTCGCTCGCCACCTCCGGCCGCGAGAGGAGATCGGTCAGCTCCTCGTAGCGGGCCTCCACCTTCTTCAGCGCTTCCCACATGGTCCCCGTCTCGGGGCCGCCTCCTTACTGGATGAACGCCACCTCGGCGGGCGCCGCGTCGCCCGCGCGCTCGAGGGCGACCACGGTGGCGTCGCCGCGCACGCGCTCGAGCGCCGCGATCGCGGTCGCGCACATCGCGAGGTCGGGCTCGCGGGTGGTGAGGCGCTGGAACTGCATGCCGGGCCACACCAGCGCCCGCACCCAGGGCCGCCCGTAGTACTTGCCCGAGAGCCGGATGAACTCGAACGCCACGCCCGCGACCAGCGGCAGCATCGCGATCCGCGCCAGATGGTCGCCGAGGTGCCGCGGCCGGCCGATGAAGCCGAACGCAACGATGCTCAGCACCACGATGATGAACAGGAACGAGGTGCCGCAGCGCGGATGGAGGCGCGGAAAGCTCTGCACGCTCTCGGGCGTGAGCGGGGCGCCGCTCTCGATCGCGTGGATCGCCTTGTGCTCGGCGCCGTGGTAGCCGAGCACGCGCGCCATCTCCTTCCACCGGCTGATCAGCAGCAGGTAGAGCACGAATGCAATCAGTCGAAATACTCCGTCCACGATGCCGAAGCGCAGGCGGTCTTCGAACCCGAGCCGCGCCGTGAGGCGCGCCGGCAGCACCACGAACAGCAGCACGCCCAGCACGAGGGAGAGCGCCACGGCCAGCGTCTGCGCCGGGCCCTGCCAGGCCGGCGCCTTCTGCGCCGGGTCCTCGTCGCGGGTCATTTCGTCGGCGCTGTAGTTGAGCGCCCAGATCCCGAGCGAGAGCGTCTCGAACAGCGAGACTGCGCCGCGCAGCACCGGGATCCCGAGCGCCTTCACGCGCCGGGTGAGCGACTCGAACGGCTTCTCGGTCATCGCGATCGAGCCGTCGGGGCGCCGCACCGCCACCGCGACCCGGGTGGGCGAGCGCATCATGACGCCCTCGATCACCGCCTGACCGCCGACGGGCAGGAAGGGCAGGGATCCTCCTGAGGCCGGGGTGCTTAGCCCCGCCGGAAAGCAGCGCGGCTCCCGGCCGGCGCGGAAGCCGGACGGAAGCCGTGTGCGGTTCGCTACTGCTGCGCGGTCTCGGCCGGGGCCGACTCGGCCGATTTGGCGGCCGGCGCCGTGGCGCCCGCCGGCGCTTCCTTCTTGCTGTAGCGCTTGCGGAAGCGCTCGACGCGCCCCGCCTTGTCGATCAGCTTCTGCTTGCCGGTGAAGAACGGGTGGCAGTTGGAGCAGATGTCGAGGTGGATCTTGCCGTCGCTGGTGTGGGGCTCGATCGTGGTTCGCGTCTGCCACTCGTTGTTGCAGCCGTAGCAGTGGAAGGTGCGAAGCTCGTAAACCGGGTGAATTCCAGCCTTCATGTTCGGATTCTCCTTGCGCGCGGCGTTCCCCGGCGCGGCGGGCGTCGCAGCGCGACGCACGCCTCAGGGCCGGGCGCTCCGCCCGAGTTGAACAGCGGCCGAGGAGTATGCACCAGGCCGGCTTGGATGCCAAATCGTGGCTCCGGGTTCGGCGGCCGCCCGACTCTCGCCGGCGAGTGCGCGTGCGGCGGCCGGGCGGGCGAAAGCTCCGGACCGCGTTACGGCCCTGCCGCTTCGGTCGGCGGGTTCAGCACGAACCTCGCCGTGCGCCGGTCGCGGAGCGCGGCGTCGAGCCGCGCGTCGAGCCCGTAGATGTCGGGGCGGAACTGGAAGTCTCCCGCCTCGTCCACCCAGGCGGTCCAGTAGAGCACGTGGACCGGCACCGGCTTGCGGAACCGCACCCGCGGGATGCCGCCCTGGGCGAGCATCTCCTCGAACGTCTGCGTCGAGTCCGAGCGCGCGAGCTGCAGCAGCCGGTCGCCGAATTCGGCCGCGCGCTCGAGCCGGATGCAGCCGTGGCTGCGGTCGCGCCCGACGGCGGCGAACAGCGAGCGCGCCGGCGTGTCGTGGAGGTAGACGTCGTACTCGTTCGGGCAGACGAACTTGATCCGGCCGAGGGGGTTGTCGGGGCCCGGATCCTGGCGCACGCGGTAGGCGAACCGGGCGTCCGCAGCGTCCTGCCACGGCACGTCGAGGGCGTCGGCCTCGAAGGTGTCGCGCCCCGCGACCCGGAGCACCCGCATGTGCGAGCGGTCGAGGTAGTGCGGATCGCGCCCGAGCGCGGGCACGATCTCGCCCACCACGATGCTCTTCGGCACGGTCCAGGCCGGGTCGAGCTCGGCGGAGCCGATGCGCGCGCTGAAGATCGGCGTCATGCTCTCGGGCCGGCCCACGACCACGCGCATCGCGAGCACCGGGCGCCCGTTCTCGATCGCCGCCAGCGAGCAGTCGGGCACGTTGACCTCGACCCGCGGATCGCCGAGGTCGTCGGGCAGCCAGCGGCGGCGCTCGAGGTTGAGCTCGACCTCGCGGATGCGCTCTTCCACCGGGACGTCGAGGGCGGCGCGGGTGACGGCGTCCACCCCTCCCGTGGTGTCGAGGCCGTGACGAGCCTGGAAACCCAGCACCGCGCGCGCGAGGACGGAGTCGTAGCTCGCGCGCAGCGTGGCGGCGCCCGCGGGCAGGTCCGCGCTGGCGGCAAGCCGCGCGGAGAGCTCCGCCACGCGCGGCCCCCTCGAGCCCGGCCGCAGCCGGCCGCCGCGCGAGAGCGGCGGCCAGCCGCCGCGGTCCTCGATCTCGCGCAGGCGCGCGAGTGCGGCGAGGAGCCGCGCGTAGCCGGGCTCGCGGGGCAGCAGGTCGTTGAGCATCTCCCCCACGCGCCGCTTCTTCGCCGCCTCCGCGATCCGCCGCTCGAGGTGTTCCGGGTCCGACGTCCGCGACCAGTCCGGATCGAGCGTCGAGAGCGGCACGCGGCCGTGGAGCAGGTGCCAGGCGTAGAGCGCGCAGGCGTAGCTCATCGTCACGTCGAGATCGGCGAGCACCTTCTCGTCCCCGCCCGCGACCAGCCGGGCGATGCGGCGGTGGCGCTGCAGCGAGGAGGAGAGCGCGGCGAGCCCGTAGTCCTCGGGCTCGAGGCCGTGGAGCGCGGCGGCGCCGATCGCCCGGACGAGCTGCTCGGCCTGCTCGCCCGGCCTCCGGCCGTCGCTCCACAGCGGGCGGAATCCGCGGCGCTGGTAGGTCCCGGCCACCAGGCTCCAGGTGCGCCGGTCCTCCCAGGCCTCGGGGGCGCGGAGCGCGAGCCGGTGGTGCAGGACCCGCGCGCGGATCTCGCGCGCGACGGCGCGCGCTTCCCGCTGCGTGCGCGCGCACTCGACCGCCAGCACGACCACCGCGAGCGCCAGGGCGATCGCGAGCGGCAGGAGCCTGCGCCCCGGGCGCAGGCGCGCCGGGGAGGGTGCTTGGCTCACGCCCGGCGTCACCCTCCGCGGGCGATACGGATCATGGCGGCCAGGCTCGCCTCGACGTCCTGGTCGGAGGTCGCCCAGCACGAGACGCTGATGCGCATCGCGGTCCGGCCCTGCCACACCGTGCCGCCGCACCAGCAGGTGCCGTCGGCCTGGATCCCGGCGATCACGCCCTCGGTGGCCGCGGGATCGCCGAAGGAGACCAGCACCTGGTTGAGCGCGACCTGGTTCAGCACCTCGTAGCCCGCGGCCTTTAGCCCCGCGGCGAAGCGCCGCGCGTGGCGGCAGGTGCGCTCGATCAGCTCGCGCACCCCGGAGCGCCCGAGCGCGCGCAGCGCCGCCCACACCTCGACGCCGCGCGCGCGCCGCGACAGCTCGGGGGTGTGGTCCGAGGGGTTGCGGCGCGGGGTCTCGGTCGGCAGGTACTCGGCGGTGATCGTCATCGCCGCCCGCAGCGCGTGGGGGTCGCGCACCAGCGCGAGCCCGCAGTCGTAGGGGACGTTGAGCCACTTGTGGGCGTCGGTCGCCCACGAGTCCGCATCGGCGATCCCGCGCACCCGCGGCGCGAGCCCGGGCGAGGCCGCGGCCCACAGGCCGAAGGCGCCGTCCACGTGCAGCCACGCGCCGGCCGCGCGCGCGTGCGCGGCGATGCGCTCGAGCGGATCGGTCGCGCCGGTGTTCACGTTCCCGGCCTGCGCGCACACGATCGCGGGGCCGGTGAGGCGCGGCAACCGATCGGCGCGCATGCGGCCCTCGCCGTCCGCGGCGACCGTGACGACGCGCGAGCGCCCGAGCCCGAGGAGCCCGAGCGACTTGATCAGCGTGGGATGGGCCTCGGCCCCCACCACGACGGTCACGGGTGGCGCCCCGAACAACCCGTCCGCCTCGACGTCCCAGCCCGTGCGCCGCAGCACCGCGTGGCGCGCGGCGGCGAGCGCCGTGAAGTTGGCCACCGTGGCGCCGGTGACGAACGCGCCCCCGGTTCCCTTCGGGAGATCGAACAGCTCGACCAGCCAGGCGAGCGCCACCTCCTCGAGCGTGGCGGTCGCGGGGGTGACGTTCCAGAGCCCGGTGTTCTGGTCCCAGGCCGTGGCGAGCCAGTTGGCGGCAACGCTCACCGGCAGCGCGCCGCCGATCACGAACCCGAAGAACCGCCCGCCCGCCATCGCCATGGTGGCGGGCGAGCCCACCTGGTCGAGCAGCGCGAGCACCGCGGCCGGGTCGGCGGGCCCCGCGGGGAGCGGCTCCTCCAGGCGCGCGAGCGCCTGGACCGCGGAGGGCGCGGGGGCGACCGCGCGGGCCCCGAGGCCCTCGAGATAGCGGATCGCGCGCGCGGCGGCATCGCGGAGGAGCGCGGCGTCGCCGGCGCGCAGGAGCGCGGCGTCCCCGTCGCGGAGGAGCGCGGCGTCGCCGGCGCGCGGGGCGCGCTCGGCGGCCGCGGTGCGCGCGCGCGTGCGGGGCCGCCGGGCTCCGGCCTTGCGCTTGCCGCCCCGGGTCACCGCGGCCGCGCGCGAGCGTCCGGCCGGCATCGCGTCGGCCGCCGCCTCAGGAGGCGCGCGGCGCGGCCGCGGCCTTGAGGTGCGAGGCGTACTTGGCGCGCAGCTTCGCCACCTTGGGCGCGATCACTGCGCGGCAATAGGGCTGATCCGGATTCTGGCGGTAGTAGCCCTGGTGGTACGGCTCGGCGCGGAAGAAGGTGTCGAGCGGCGCGATCTCGGTGACGATCGGGTCGTCGAAGACGCGGGCCGCGGTGAGCTCGCGCACCACCGCCTCGGCCTCCGCCTTCTGGCGCGCGTCGTGGGTGAAGATGGCCGAGCGATACTGCGTTCCGACGTCGCCCCCCTGGCGGTTCATCGTCGTGGGATCGTGGAAGGCGAAGAAGATCTCGAGCACCTCGCGGTACGAGAGCTTCGCCGGGTCGTACGCGACCTGGATCACCTCGGCGTGCCCGGTGTCTCCGGTGCACACCTGCTTGTAGTTGGGGTTCCCCGTGGTGCCGCCCGCGTAGCCCGACTCGACGCCGAGCACTCCATCGATCTGCTCGAACACGGCTTCCAGGCACCAGAAGCAGCCGCCGGCGAGGGTGGCGAGCTCCGGCCTGGTCGGCCGGGGCGTGGTGGTCTCGTTCATGGTATTGCGCTCCGTTCGAGAGGGGACCCATGCCCGGGTGTGGGTCTTTCGCCAGTCTATCACGCGCTCTCGCGTCGGACCGGGCGGGGGCCGGGCTCGCCACCACTACGCGGCCGGCGGGCGTTCGGTGACCGGGCCGGCGCTCCGGCGGCGCGCGCGGTCACGCGGCGCCGGCGGCGCGCGCCAGCGTCGCGAGGTCGGGCACCTCGAGGTCGGGCTCGGCGGCCGCGGCCGGTGTCGCGCCCGAGCCCGCCTGGCCACGGCGGCGGTTCACCCACACGGTCGAGAGGCCGAGTGAGCGCGCGGGCCCGATGTCGTGGTAGAGGCTCTGCGCCACGTGCAGGATGCGCTCTCTCGGCAGGCCGATGCGCTCGAGCGCGAGCCGGAATATCTCGGGCGCGGGCTTGTAGGTGCGCGCCTGCGCGGCGGTGACGATGGGATCGAACGCCACGCCCAGCTTCGCGGCAGATGCGGCGAACAGGTCGTCATCCACGTTGGAGATCATGGCGAGCCGGTAGCGCCGTCCGAGCGCGCTCAACGCCGGCGCGGAATCCGGGAACGCGCGCCAGTCCCCCACCGAGGCGGCGAAGGCGCGACACTCGGCGTCCGAGGCCGCGAAGCCGAGCCGCCCGCCCATGCCCTCGAGGACGGCGCTCAGCACGGCGCGGTAGCTGCGATGGGGCGGCTGCTCCGCTTCGGCCTCGAGCGCCCCGTACAGCTCGAGCGCGCGCTCGCGCGCGATTGCCGCGCCGTGCCGGCGGAAGACCGGCGCGAGCGCGTCCCAGATGCCGGCCTCCCAGTCGATCAGGGTGCCGTAGCAGTCGAAGGTCAGCGCTTCGAAGCGCCCGAAGTCGAGTCCGGCCAGGTCAGACAGACCGTGAACCTCATCCACAGGAAGCGAGGCGCGCGGCGACCGATGGCCGGCCCGGCACCTGGAACGTGAACACGCCGGGCAGTGTACCGCACGGGATCTCGATTCCGTTGGGCGCCGCGATCGCTTCGCGCGTGGTGGCGCGGCCCGGTCCCGTGCTAGTGGACGACGACCATCCTCCGGCTCATGGCCACACTTCCGATCTCGAGCACGAGGAAGTAGCACCCCGCACGCCACGCATCGGTCCGCACCGTGAACTCGTGCGCGCCGGCGGTCTGCTGCGCGCGATGGAGGAGCGATGCGACCCGGCGGCCCTGGACGTCGAAGGCGGCGAGGCTCACCACCGCCTCCGACGGAAGCGTGAACCGGACCCGGGCACCGGCGCGCGCCGGGTTGGGCGCGATCGGCGCGAACCCCACCGCGGCGCGCTCCGGCATCAGGGGCACGCCAACCGTGGAGATCGCGAAGCCCGCCACGAACGACTGCGGCTGCGCGTCGATGCCGGTGAAGCTGCCGCCTGCGTAGAACGCGGTCCCGCTCACCGCCAGGGCGTGCACCGCGGCGTTGGCGCCCGGGTCCCATCCGGTCGCGGCCCCGGTTCCCGCATGCAGCGCGGCGAGGTAGCCGCGCGCCTGCCCGCCGATGGAGGTGAAGTCGCCGCCGGCGTAGATCGTGCTCCCGCTCACCGCCAGGGCGCCGACCGCGGCGTTCGCGCCCGGATCCCAGCCGATGACGCTCCCGGTCGCGGCATCCACGGCGGCGATGTAGCTCCGCGCCTGGCCGCCGACGGCGGTGAAGCCGCCGCCCAGGTAGACCCGTCCTCCGATCGGCGCCAGAGCCGCGACCGGGCCGTTGGCGTTCGGGTTCCAGCCCTTGGCGCTCCCGCTCGCCCCATCGAGCGCGGCCACGTTGTTCCGCACCTGCCCCCCGATGCTGGAGAAGGCTCCGCCCGCATAGACCGTGCTCCCGCTCGCCACCAGCACGTCGACCGGACCGTTGGCGTTCGGGTTCCAGGCAAGGGCGGCGCCCGTCGAGGTGTTGAGCGCGGCGACGTAGGCGCGCGGCTGCCCCCCGATGCTGGTGAAGTCCCCGCCGGCGTAGACCGCGCTCGCGCCCGCGACCAGCGCGGGCACGGCCCCGTTGGCGTTCGGGTTCCACGCGGTCGCGGCTCCGGTCGCGGCGCTCAGCGCCGCGATGCCGTTGCGCGTCTGTCCGCCGATGTTGTTGAACTCTCCGCCGGCGTAGACCGTCGCGCCGCTCGCCGCAATCGCATGGACGGTGCCGTTCGCGTTCGGGTTCCAGGCCGTGGCGGCGCCCGTTCCGGCGTCCAGGGCCGCGATGCCGTTGCGCGCCACGCCGCCGACGCTGGTGAAGTAGCCTCCGGCGTAGACCGCGTCCCCGCTCACCGCCAGGGCGACGACGTCGGAGTTCGCGCGCGCGTCCCAGGCGGTGGCGAGCCCGGTCGCGCCATCCAGCGCGGCGACGTGGTTGCGCGCCTGCCCGCCGATGCTGGTGAAGGCGCCCGCGGCGAAGACCGGGCCTCCGTTCGGTGCGAGCGCGAAGACCCAGTCGTTCGCGTTCGGGTTCCACGCGGTGGCGACACCGGTGAAAAGGTCGAGCGCGGCGATCCGGTTGCGCGGCTGGCCACCGATGGTGGTGAATCCACCGCCCGCGTAGATCGTGCCCCCGTCGATCGCCAGCGCGACTACGGTGGAGTTGGCGCCGGGATCCCAGAGCGTGGCGTTCCCGGTCGGGATGTCCAGCGCGGCGATGCCGCTGCGCGCCAGGCCGCCGATGCTGGTGAAGTCGCCTCCGGCGTAGACGGCGGCCCCGCTCGTCGCGAGGGCGAAGACGGTGCCGTTCGCGTTCGGGCTCCAGGCGTTGACGGTGCCGGCGTAGACGTCGATCGCCGCGATGTGGCGGCGCGTCAGCGGGCCCATGGTGGTGAAGAGGCCGCCCGCGTAGACCGTGTTCCCGCTCACGGCCAGGGCGTAGACATCGGAATTGGCGCCGGGGTTCCACGCGGTCGCGGCTCCGGTGGTCGCATCCAGGGCGGCGATCCGGTCGCGGGGCTGGCCGCCGGCGGTCGTGAACAGGCCGCCGGCGTAGACCGTGTTCCCGCTCACGGCCAGGGCGTAGACGTCGGAATCGGCGCCCGGGTTCCAGGGGTCGAGCGAGCCGTCGTCCAGCACGTGAGCCAGATTCGAGCGCGGGCAACCCCCAACGGCGCTGAACGAGCCACCGAGATACCAGCCACCCCAACCGTCCGCGACCGTTACGTACACCGACCCCACCACCCGTGTGGAGAACAGGGGCCCGGCGCTCACGACGCTCAGGCCGGCCCCTCCGCCGGTGGCGGGCCCGACCTCCGTGAAGGAGCCCCCGATGTAGATCGTGCTCCCGTCGCGGACCACGGCGTTCACGTCCCCGTTCGCCACCCAGAGGGTGGTGTCCACCGCCTGAGCCCCTGCGGAGGCGGCGCAGAGCGCGAGCGCCGCGGCGGCGAGCCAGAGCCGGGAGGCAAGGCGGCGCAAGGCAGGGTGCTCACCCGGCTCGATCGAGCAACGGGTTGTGCGCCGGGCTCGGGGGGTAGCCATGCGACCTCGTGCGACGCCAGAACGTCTTCGGCCCCTGCGGCGTCGGGCCGGGGCGGGGAGCGGGCAGGGTACTCCCGCCCAAATATACATATTGATATTACAGATGAATGGGAGCGTCATCAACTAACATTCATATTCGACGTGAAAGTGGGCGGCCACGGCTCGCCGGACGCCGGACCCGGCTCCCCGCCGCGGGAGGCGGTCGCGACCCGCGAGCCCAAGCGCCCCGGCCCGGCCTGGGAGCCGGGTACGCCGCGCCCTCGCCCCTCGAAGTCCCCCTAACAGGCTCCGCACCAGCCCGATAGCCGGCCGAATGGCGGCGGCGCTCAAGCCCCGCTCAAGCAACGGCCGGCATTCTGGTTGCGAGTTCACGCTGGCCCTTCCCTCGGGGAGAGCGCCCGGTTCACCCGGCCCTTCGGCCGCCACAAGGAGCTTGCGATGACCTGGAAAGCGCTGCGCATTCCCGCCCTCGGCACCCTGCTCACCGCTCTCGCGCTCGAGACCGCCTCGGCCGCCACGCCCGCGAGCGGCACGATCACGGAATCGAGCTCGACCCTGACCTACACCGGCGGTCCGTTCCTGGTCTCGAACCCGACGCCGACCCCGGTCTCGAGCGCGCCGACGTGCAACGCGGCCACGACCTGCGACGCCTTCGCGCTGACCGTGACGCTGCCGGCCGACTACGCGGCGCTCCACCCCGACGACTACGTCGCGGTGCGCGTGGACTGGGAGTCGCCGCTCGGCGACACAGCGCGCGCCGACCTCGACCTGTGGGTCTACAAGGGCGCCACCATCTTCACCAGCTCCGCCAGCACCAACCAGCCCGAGATCGCCTACCTCCCGGCCGTCTCCGGCACCTACACGCTGCGGGTCGTGCCGTTCCACGCCCAGGGCGAGACCTACACTGCCCTGGTCTCGCTGGGACCGCTGCCCCCGACCGGGATCGCGGACGCCCTCTACCGCAGCTCGGCCGACGTGTGGAGCGCGAACTTGCATCTCACCGGCTCGGGCCTGAGCGCCCACAACAACGACCTCGAGCCCGCGGTCAAGATGGATCCCGACGGCAACGCGTACGTCTCGTCCAACGGCGAGGGCATCGGCCTGTGGAAGATCAGCGAGCCCTGCGGCCAGACGGTCGCGAGCTTCGTCGAGCCCGAGGCGCCGCTCGTCAACGGCGGCGGGGACACCGACGTGGAGGTGGCTCCGGTGAAGAACGCGCTCGGGTTCTACAACCTCTACACCTCGAGCCTGCATGCCCTTGACGCGCTCGTGAACTTCAACTCCTCGGTCTCGATGGACGGCGGAGCGACCTGGGTGACCACGCCGATCTCGACCGCCAACGTGGTGGACGACCGGCAGTGGAACGCGGCCTACGGGGCGAACACCGTGTACCTCTCGTACCACTCGGTGAGCGGCGGCTTCAACATCTACCTGGTGCGCTCGGACGCCGGCGGCCTGCCCGGGACCTTCACCGGGCCCTATCTCGTCAACCAGGACGTGGTGTTCACGAGCACGCTCAACAACGCCCTCGGCACCATGGTCGCCGACCAGCGCCCGACGCCTCCCCTCACGCCCCCGGGGCTGGCGGGGCCGAACGGGGAGGGCAACCTCTATCACGGCTTCGTCGAAGGCGGGAACAAGCTCTACGTGGGCGTGTCCCACGACTTCGGCGTGACCTGGTCGTCCAAGCTGGCGCACGAGGGGGCACGGGGGTCCAACTACGCCCACATGTTCTCGTGCGTGGCGGTGGACCGGGCGGGCAACGTCTACACCGCGTTCTGCGACGACCGGAACATCTACTACACCTTCTCCACCGACCAGGGTGAGCACTGGGCGCCGCCGCGGCGGGTGAGCAACGGGCCCGCGACCAAGGTCTCGGTGTTCCCGGCCCTCGCGGCCGGCTCGGCCGGACGGATCGTGCTCGCCTGGTACGGCGCGCAGGGACGCAACGCCGACGACCCGGCGAACCAGTGGCAGGTGTTCACCGCGCGCTGCCAGAACGCGCTGGACTCGGCCCCGCTCTTCGAGCAGACCCTGGTGAGCGACCACATCATCCACACCGGGCGGGTGTGCGAGCAGGGAACCAACTGCAGCGGCGGCCGCCAGCTCCTGGATCTGTTCGAGATGGACATCGATCCCACGAACGGCTCGTCCTTCATCACCTACACCAACGACACCGGCGGTCGCTGGACCAACATCACGCGGCAGCTCTCCGGCGGCTCCGCGATCGCCGGGAAGAGCATGACGGACCACTCCCTCGCCTGCCCGTCGAGCGCGCCCTGCCCGGCCGCCGCGACCGCGGTCCCCGAGGGCGGCGAGATGACGGAGCTGGAGGTGCGGCAGCTCGAATTCACGGTGACCAACGCGGGCCTCGCCGCCGGACACTTCCGCTACGAGCTCCAGGATGCGCTCGGCTGGACGATCGCCTCGAACGGCCCGTTCACGGGGATCACCCCCGCCCTCGGCGCGGGCGAGTCCTTCACGCTCGGGGTGGACGCGCGCGCGCCCGCGACCTGCCCGTCGGGGCCCGAGGTCTACCGCTGGATCGTGGCCGGGAGCGGCGCGACCTGCGCGCCCGAGACCGCGACCGTCGAGCTCACCTGCACCACCACCACCGCCGTCGAAGGCCCGGGGGCCGCGGCCGGATTCGGCCTCGGGCCTGCGGTCCCGAACCCGTTCGACGGCACGACCACTCTCGCCTACCGGATTCCTGCGCGCGGGCGCGTGACCGTCGAGGTCTTCGCGGTGAGCGGGCGCAAGGTCTCGATGCTGCTCGACCAGGTGTGCGACGCGGGGCCCGGCCGGGTGAGCCTCTCCTCGCGCGGGCTGGCTCCAGGCATCTACATGGTGCGCCTGCGCGCCGCGGGGAGATCGCAGACCCGAAGCGTCACGGTCATGCGGTAGCGGCCCGGGGCAACACCCGGGAACGGCGGCCCGGCGGCAGGCAGCCGCCGGCCGCGGTCGCGATGCCGGGCGGGTGCCCTGCCTAAGCGCTCCGCCCGCGTCTTCCTACTGTCGCTGCAGCATGTGGAGCTGCCACAGGTCGCGGCTGCTGGTGCGCAGGAACGGGAGGATCGCCATCTTTCCGGTGGGACCGACCGAGCGCTCCAGGAATTCCAGCTCCTCGAAGTTGGCGCGGACGTCGTCGTCCATGGGGATCTCCAGCCCGGCAGCGCGCGCGATCAGGACGCCCTTCGAGCGCACCGCCAGCTCGAGATGGACCTGCAGCAGGCAGAGCAGGTCGGCCACGACCGGGCCGGGGAAGCGCTGCTTGAGCGACTCGAGGTAGCGCCCGATCCGGGTGTCGCGGATCTCGCCGCTCGAGATCAGCTCCAGCACCTCCACGTCGGAGTCGAGGCCGACGCCGAGCCACTCGCGGGTCGCACGTTCGCTGCGTTCGTACACCCACAGCAGCAGGAGCGGCATCAGGACCAGCAGGACCGCCGTCGCGATCAGCGGCTGGTTCGAGAGCTGGTTGAACAGGGCGTGCACCGCGGCGGCGATCGCGAGGCCGGGGACGAAGTCGACGAGCGCCCGGGTCTGGCGGCGATCGGCGATGCCCTTCGAGACCACGCCCACGATCGCGGTGGTGCCGCCGTGCATGACGGCGGTGCCGACGCCCCGGATCAGCCACAGCACGGGCTGGAAGACTCCGAGCGCCCAGGCGTAGTAGACGTTCTCCACCAGCGCGAAGCCGGTGCCGAGGGCAAACCCGTGGATGCCGGCGTCGACCATGAAGCCGACCCGCTCGCTTCGGATCAGGCGCACGAGATACAGAGCCTTGAGCGTCTCCTCCACGATCGGGGCGAGGGCACGCCGCACCCAGGGCGCGGGAACGTGCAGGACGTCCAGCAGGAGCCGGTTCGCGAGCAGCGCCGTGAGCGCCGCGAGGCAGCCGAGCCCGATCGACCGCAGCACGGCCCCGCGCCGGACCAGCTTGTAGCTGTCCATGAACATGAGCACCGCGAGGAACAGGACGACCGGAACGAAGCCGATCGAGAGGCCGATCGCGCCCATCACGGGTTCTCGAGCGAGGGTGTCCCGGTCATTCGGGGAGCTTGAGCGATACCATCCACCCGCTGGAGCGCCCCCCGTGCAATCGCGAGGCCTGGGCGTACCCGTACGAGAGCGTGAACGCCTGCTGCGTGAGGAGCTGGATCCGAAGGTCCGCCTGCGCGCCGGCGTCGGCGATCGAGTCGCCCCCCGCGAGGTCGAGATCGGTGCGCAGTCCGCCGCCGAACAGGGACACCCGCAGGAAGGAAGCGTAGAGCCCGGGAGTCCCGAGACGCCGGAAGCGCAGCGGCGGCAGGCCCAGGTCGAGCACGGCCTTGCCGTAGCTCGTTCCTCCGGCCTCGTCGATCTCGATCCCCGGGAAGCGCTCCGGATCACGGTATCGTCTCGGTTCCAGGTGGTCGAGTCCGTTGTTGCCGAAGCCGCCGAAGAAGAAGTTCGCGAACGGCTCGCCCCGGTCCCCGGGCGACCAGCCGGCCGCGGTGAGAAGCCACAGGGAGGAGTTCCGCAGCGGCACGGGAGTCCCGAGCTCGAGGGTCCCGGAAAGCTTGGGGAAGCCGCGCAGGACCGCCCCCTTCGGATTGCGGAAGCGCACGCCGTCCGCCTCGGCCCGCAGGCTCCAGGTGTGGCCCTTCTCGGGATCGATCGCTCCGATGGACTTGCGGGTGTTCCGGTACTCGAGCGTGACCGCTCCGGTCACCAGGCGGTCGAAATCCGCGGAGGTGGCGACGTTCTGATGATCGGGCAGGCGCTCGAGCCCGCTCCAGCCCGACAGCGTGGACTCGAGCTGGAGCGTGCGTGGCGTGTCGCGGATGAAGGTGCGGTCCAGCTCGATCCCCGCGTGGACCCCCTTGCGGCTCGTCTTGGTCGAGCCGACCAGGTCGTAGAACGAGCCCGGGTTCCACAGCATCTCGGCGCTCGCGTCCGGCCGGTGGTATCGCAGGGCGGCATGCCAGCGCTCGTCCGTCCCCACGCGGTCGGTCGGGGTGGCCGAGAGCGAAGCATCGAAGGTGTGGAGTCCGACCGGATCCGAGAGCTGCAGGTGCAGGCCGGCCGCGGTGTGCGTCTTGTAGCCCTCCACGAACGGGTAGAGGAACGCGGGGCGGACGCTGGCCAGGGGGCGGTAATCGCCGGTTCGAAGGCGGGTCGAATCGATCACGACCGCCGACGGCGGCGGCAGCTTCCACGACTTCACCACCGGATGCTTCTCCGCGAGCTGCTGCCCCAGGAAGGTGATGGCGCTCACGTCGGTGAGCGGGCGTACCGGGACGACGCTGGGCACGAAGCCGTCGCCGGTGTAGCGAAAGGCGATCGCGGAATCCCCGTCCAGCGGCACGGGCCGGAAGAGCCCGTCCTCGACGTTGGTCACGATGTCCATCGAGTCCGCCGTGAGGTCGTAGCGGAAGAGGTTCGAGACGCCGGTGTAGTACGAGCTGCCGCAGAGCGAGCGACCGTCCGGAGAGAACACGAAGCTGGTCGGGATCGAGCTGCCGAAGTCGAACAGCACCCGCGTGCCGGTGTCGCCGGCGGCCAGCTTCTCGAGGCTCATGAGCCGGAGCGACTGGCGGCCGCTCACCTCGGCCCACGACGCCGAGAGCCAGGCGCCGTCGGGCGAGAGGTCCAGATCGTAGGCGTCCTGGCCGTAGGGAAGCGAGACCACGCGGCTGTAATCGGTGTACGGCGGTGGAATGCGCACCAGCGACGAGATGCCGTCGAAGTGGCGCACCCCCCAGATCGATCGATCGCGGGGGTGGAAGACGAGGTCCCCGATGCGCGCATCCTCGATCAGCCGGCGGTGCTTCCCGGTGCGGGGGTCGAGCACGTTCAGGTCGCGCCACCGGTTGTTGTCGGTCGTGTAGTAGATCAGCCCGGTCTCGGGATCGCGGGCGAGCGAGCAGACGAAGTAGAGCGCCGGCCCCTTGACCTCGGCCAGCGAGCGGATCGGCCCGCCGTCGAGCGGGATCGCGGCGATGGAGGCGACCGTGCCGGGATGCTGGACCGCGGCGTAGAGCGTGCGACTCGCCGGATCCAGGTACGCGCGCGACACCGAGCCCAGCGCGTGGGCCGACAGATCGCGGTGCGGGGTGATCGGATGGCGCCGCACCGAGTCGAGGTTGGCGCGCTGGAACCCGCGCTCGAACGCGAGCCACTCGCGCCAGCCCTGCGACATCGGCTCGCCGAACACGTGCCGGAACTGCGCGGCGAAGTAGGCGCGGCTGCCCGGCGCGCGCCCGGCCCAGGCGAGGACCTCCTCGGGCGATCGGGCCCAGGCCAGATAGGTGAGGAACCGGGTTCCGTACAGGTACGAGTTGACCCCGACCTGGAAGTCGGTCTTGGTGCCTTCGGACTCGAGGCCGAGCGGGTCGTAGATGCGGCTCCCGTCGCGCACCATGGTGCGGAACACCATCTCGTCGTACGGCCCCTGGGCGCGGCCCAGCCCGCCCGCCATCCAGGTCTCGAGGAACACCGCGATCCCCTCGCGGAACCAGCGGGGCGCCGCGCGCCGCGGGAGCGTGAGGTAGCCGTAGAGGATGGTCTCCGGGTGCTCGGAGGATTCGCGCACCTTCCCGAGGAAGGCCCGGCGGAAGAACGGGTCCCATCCCGCCGCCTGGTCGGCCGTGACGACGTGCACCAGCTCGTGGCTCATCAGGAAGTTGATGCGCTCGTTCGACGGGCCGGTCTCGTAGACGAAGTTGGTGGGGGCGATCTGGATCATCATGCTGTTGCGCGGGTTGGTCCAGACGCCGGCGTTGCCGTAGTCGGAGAAGTCGTTGGGCATGACCGTGATCTTCTCCCACGGCCGATACCCGAAGAGCCGGCGCTCCAGGGCGAGCGAGTTCTCGAAGCAGCGCGTGGTGTAGGGCGCGAGGTACTGGAACGTCGGCCCGTGGTAGACCAGCCTCAGGTCGTCGGTCTCGATCACCCGGAAGACCGGCCGCGCCGCGCAGGGCCGCGCTCCGGCGCCGTGGAGCAGCGCGAGCAGAGCAAGGCCGGCGATCGCGCTTCGGATCGGACGGCGCGGGGATCGGCGGCGGGCGGGGCGGGCGAGGCTCAATGGCAATGGTCGCGGCAGGGTGGGCGGAGCGTGGGGCGCCCCCGGGGTGCGTCCGGGAGGCGCCGCCCGAAAAGGAGCCTCCCAGGGGATCCACGCGCGGCCCGCGTGTGGATTCCCCCAGGAGTGCTCCGGTTCAACTCCGGTCCGCGGAGCCGGAGGAGGCCCGCGGCCGGACCGTCACTCCGGCACCTTCGCGAGCTCGGTCTGGAAGCCGGCTTCCGCCACCTTGCTGAGCTCGGCGTGCATGGCGGCGTCCTTGTACGCGGCGTCGGAGAGCACGCTCAGGGCCTCGGGCGACTTCATCAGGTCACGCACCGCCATGTAGGTGTCCGCGTTCAGCCCTTCCATGATGCTGCGGAAGCCGTCGACGCGCAGCGCCTCCCCCAGGTGGCTGGCCTCGGCGAGCGACCGCAGCCCTTCGGTCGTGAACGCGGCGACTTCCGTCGACCGGAACAGGTTCATGAGACCGCCGTTCAACGCATCCGCGAAGTACTGGTTGCTGATGAGGGCGCGGAACGAATCGGTGTCCTTGAGGGTCTTGTACCCGTCGACCCGGGCGAGGTCCGTGAGGTTGTGCGCTTCCGCCTTGGCGGCGGCATCCGCGAACTGGATAAACTCGGCCCGGGCGGCGAGATCGCGCAGCGCGTCCGACTTCAGCAGATTGACCAGGCGGCCACTCTCGGTGAGGCGGGAAAGGTCCGCCTTGAGCATCGCATCGCGCAGCGCTTCGGTCGTCATCGCCTTCTGGAACACGTCGTTCCGGATCAGATCCGCCACGTAGGCATCCTGGATCACCTTGGCCACGTCGTAGCGGGCGCTGGCATCGCGCAGCTTGTCGGATCCGACGAAGCGCCCGAAGGCGTCGCTCCTCGCGGCCTCGCGGAACGACCGGTCCTTGGCCAGCTTGCGGAACGTGTCGCTCTGGAGGAACGCCTGGACCTGGGAGTCCGTGACCTGAACGTCCTTCTCGGAGATCTGGTTGGACTGATACCTCTGCGCCGCGCCGATCGCGCCCTCGGTGCCGGTCTTCGGCGGGATGACGCCGCGCATCACCAGGATTCCGACTACGGCTGCGACGATGAGCACGCCGAACACCACTACGGATCGCTTGTTCGTCATTTCCTTCTCCTCCTCAGAGACAACGGGACCAGGAACCACCGCTTCACGAACCGAAGTCCGGCACGGCCGGGTGGTCGGACGGTCGCGCTAGGGAATCGAATTGCCCGGCGTCATCCGCAGCACCTCCTTTGCCGACCCCTTGCCGGATCGCAAGGTCGCGCTCAGGTCCGCGCTCGGCTCTCCCCGCGCGCGGAACGCCAGCCTGTAGCGGACATCGGCGCCCGCGCCGAGACGCACGCGACCTGGCGTCGCGTGAACCTCGGCGGGGGCGGACCAATGGACATCCTCGACCGCGAGTCGTTCCGGATCGAATTCCAGCTCGATCTCGGTGGGCGCGGCGGCCCGGACCGCGAGCTCCACGGTCCACGGGTCGCCGCCGCGCCGCGTCGTGATCGTGAAGGTCGCGCCCTCGACCCGCGCCTCACGGGTGTCGAGGAGCGACTCGGGCCCGGGGGCCGGACGTGCCATCGTTCCGGAGACGGGAAGCCCCGGCGCCGCCGGGCCCAGACTCCTCGTGAGCGCCAGGACCGCGATCGCGACCGCGAGCGCGCCGGCCGCAAACGCGGATGCGGCCCCCAGGCCGGGCCGACGCACGAAGGCCGCGCGCATCGATTCGGTCCACGCCGGCGCCCGCCGCGCCGGACCGTGGGTGCGCGAGGAAGCCGCGAGCGCCAGCGACACCTCGGTCCGCAATTCCGGCGGCGGGTCCTCCATCGGAACGCGGGCCAGGAGCTCGAACACGCCTTGCAGCTCGCGGTGACGCGCTCGCGCCGCCGGGTCGGTCTCCAGGTGCCGCTCGAGCAGCGCCCTTTCTTCGGGCGTTGCGACGCCATCCAGCACGTCGTTCATCAGGCGCTCCAGCGTCTCGGAGTTCATGCGTGCACGACGCCCCGGCGCCGGAGGACCGTGACCAGCCTCTGGCGCGCCGAGTACAGCCGCGACTTCACGGTCTTCTCGGGAACCCGCAGCGCATCGCTCATTTCCCGGTGCGAGAGGTTCAGGAAGTGCCTCAGCACGATGACCTCGCGATAAGGTTCGGAAAGCTCCATGATCGCGCCTTGAACCGTGTCGACCACTCGAGCCCGCTCGAAACATTCCTCGGGGGACGGCTCCACCGATTCCATCTGCTCGGCGAGTGGCTCCATCGGGCGCCTGCGGCTCAGGAGGTTCAGCGACTCGTTGATCATGATCCGGTAGACCCAGCTGAAGAACGGTCGATCCGGATCGAAGGCCGGCAGCCGCTGATAGGCCTTGACGAAAACGGTCTGGGTGAGATCCCGCGCGTCCTCCCGATCGTTGACCATCCGCAGGGCCAGGTTGAACAGCACCCGCTCGTACCTGGCCACGATCGCCTCGAACGCCTTGGCGTCCCCCCGTTGGGCGCTTCGGATCAGCGCCCGCTCGTTCGCGGCCATCGCGTACCCCTTAATACAGGCGGAGCCCGCAAAGGTTGGTGGGAAACGGAGCTCCCCGGGCCGCGGCGGAAAGGCCGAGGCGGCGACGTCTCGAGTGCGGTAGGCAACGCATGCGGCGACCCCACCGATCGGGGACCCTCGCCGGGGCCGCGGGGACTAAGGGCGCGGCCTCGGGCGAGCTATTCGACTCGAAGCAGCTTGTCGAGTCCGGCGTAGGCGAAGATGTTCCGAACCCTCGGCGTCGTATTGATGATTCGCAGGCCGTGTCCCTGACTGGCCAGGCGTTTGTGGGTCTCGATCATCAATCCCAGGCCCGCGCTCGAGATGTACTCGAGCTCCGAGAAGTCCGCGGTCATGGGCCCCGCGAGCGCGCGCAGCGTGGCGTGGGCCTGCTCCGCCGCGGAGGCGTCGAGACGCCCCAGGAACTTCACCGCTCCCTGCGCGCCCACCTGGATCTGGAACATCAGGGATCCAGCCTCTTCGTGACGGTGATCGTGCTGATTCGGTCGGCGTACTGGTACCGGATCGTATCCGCGATCTGGCGCACCAAGTGCAGGCCCATCCCGCCGGGGCGCCGCTGGCTCAAAGGCTGGCGGATGTCGAATGCTGGAGCGTCCGTAACATCATACGCCTGAACGTCGAAGTCGCGAAGCCGGATGGTCACGTCGCGGCCGTCCCGCTCCAGGGCGATGGCGATGTCGTGGCTTCCTTCCCGGCTGTGCCTGACCATGTTCGTGAACAGCTCCTCGAGGATCAGATCGACGTCGAACGAGTGGGAATCAGGCAGCCCGTGGGCGGCGAGGAACTCGGTGACGAACTCGTGAATCGCCTCGAGCGACCGGAGCTCGCGCCGAAAGCGGCGTTCCTTCATTGCGGCGTCTCGTTCGGGGGAAGGGAAGACGGGTCTTCGTCCGGGAGAGCGTAGCAGGTTCGGCCCATGCGCCCCATGGGCTCTCCCGGAGGCCTTTTCTGCGCCGGGGCCTCGCGGCGCCGCCTCAGGTCCTCGCCCGCCGCGTCCGCCAGCGGTGCAGGGCGTTGAGCCAGAACTGGTAGGGGCCGCCGATCGCGAGCGCGGCGAGCGCGGTCGGAACGGACGCCTCCCCCGCGCGCAGGTAGTGCATGGTGCCGAACGCCGCGAGCGGGACGTAGACCAGCATCCCGGTCACCACCCCCGGCGAATAGGCCCGCGTCTTCAACACCGCGAGCAGGTGCCAGATGCCGTTGGCCGCCTGGAGCGCGGCCACGGTGAGCCACAGCGCAACGCCCGCGGGCCTTCCTCGCATGGCCGCGGCGTCGTAGCACAGGATCAGGAACAGGACGTTCACGATCACCAGGTAGCGGTTCGTGAGGCTGCGGCCGATGTCGGAGCGATAGCGGCGCTCCCAGGCTGCGAAGCCGCCCGGGAACACGAACTCCTCCACCATGTGGAGGCTCGCGGCGGCGAGCGGCGCCCAGGAGAGCCAGGTCAGCGGCATGCTCGGAGCGCTCGCACGCTCGGCCCCCGGCCCGGAGACTCCACGGCCCCGGGCAGGGCCTCGACGCTCGAGCCCGGCGGTTGACGGCGTCCCCCGTGCGGTTCGTACACTGTGGGCTCCATCGTCGCTCCACACGCCGGAGGTGCGCAAGATGCGAAGCGATGCCGCGAGCGGGATCCTGCTCATCGCCGGGTCCGCGGCGGGTCTGTTCGTGATGAGCCATCATCCCACCGCCCACCAGCTCCTGGACCGGGAACATCTCGCGCACACGGCCCGGCTCAACGCGCACATCCACGGCATCGCGATCGCGGCCGTCCCCGCGGTGTTCCTGGGGCTGCTCGGACTCGCCCGCCGACTGGGGCCGTCCCATCTCACCACCGCCGCCCTGGTCGTCTACGGGCTCGGAAGCATCGCGTTGATCTCCGCCGCGGTCGCGAGCGGGTTCGTCGCCACGCCGGTGGCGGAGCGCACCCTGGCGGCCGAGGGCTCGGCGCGCGAGATCTACCACGGGCTGCTGTGGTACACGGGGCGGCTGAACCAGGGCTTCGCACAGGTGGCGGTGGTCGCGTCGTCCGTCGCGATCCTGCTCTGGTCGGGGGCGATCTTCGCGGGCGGGAGCATCTCGCGCGCCGCGGGAGCGGGCGGCGCGCTGGTCGGCGCCGGAGTCCTGGTTGCCTTCTACTCCGGTCTCCTGCCGCTCGACGTGCACGGGTTCGGAATCGTGACGCTCGCCCAGTCGGCATGGCAGATCTGGGTCGGAGCGCTCCTGATGCGCTCGCAGGCGGCGCCAGGCCCCGCGTAGCGGCCGGTCAGCCCGCCTTCCGCGCCGTCATCATGACCGCCTTGACGCCGTAGGCCTCGGCCGAGGACTGCGTCGATTCCTTGCGGAAGCGGAAGCGCGGAACGACGGCGGATCGCACGCGGGTGAAGCCGGTCTCCTCGAGCAGGCGGAACATCTCTCCCTCCGGGAGCGCGCCCCCGATTCAGCTCGCCCAGAGCTTGGGATCGTTCACGATCGACTGGGAGAGCTGCTTGGCGCTCACGATGTCGGTGATCGAAATCCTGCCGCCCGGCCGCAGCACCCGGTAGATCTCCTCGATCACGCGCCGCTTGCGGAAGGACAGGTTGATCACGCCGTTCGAGAGGGCGACGTCCACCGACGCCTCGGGCAGGGGGATGTCCTCCACGCGCCCGACCCGGCACTCCATCCGCGCTCCGGTGGCCTCGGCGTGGGCCTGGGCCTTACGGCACATCGCGGGGTTGAGATCGAGCCCGATGACGCTGCCGCCCGGGCCCACCCGCCAGGAGGCGATGATCGCGTCCAACCCCGCGCCGCTGCCCAGGTCGAGCACCGTTTCGCCGGGCGCGAGCTCGCTGCGCAGGTGGGGGTTCCCGACGCCCGCGAACGAGTCCACCGCGCTCGCGGGGGCGCGATCGAGCCATTCGCGCGAGTAATCGAACATCTCCGCCGCCTCGCGTCCGTGGAAGAAGTGGAACGTGCTCTTGGGATTGTCCGCGACCTCCTGGTACATGCGGACGATCTCCTCCTTGAGCATCGCCTCCAGCGGGGCCTGCGCGTCGGCCGCGTCGGTCATGGGCTGCCTCCCGCGCAGGTATCGGCGTAAGGCGGGGGCCTCTGGACCCCCCTTCAGGCGGTGGTCTTGAAGAAGAACGGATCGATCGACACCGGCACCGGGGTCTTGCCGTCCAGGGCGAGCAGCCGCCTGGCCGCGAGGTCCACGTTGCGCTGCCACGTGACCCCGCTCGGGAAGTGCGCCGGATCGGGCGTGTTGCTGGCGCAGAAGATGCCGAAGAAGTCCGCCCCGACCGCCACCAGGTGATCGTAGTCACCGAGGTAGGGGTCGAAGATCTTGGCCGGAACGTCGGCGGGCGTGTCGGCCAGGATCACGTCGTCCCACCGCGCACCGTCGGCGGAGCGTCGGAAGTGGGTCACCCAGCGGCGGGCGCTCTCCGCGCCGGTGACCTCCTGGTAGAGCAGGCCCACCACGCCCTCGCCGTTGATGGCGAGGGCGGCGTTGGTGGCGTTCGGCGCGGCGAGGAGATCGGCTGCGGACCACGTCGCCCCGCGGTCGGTCGAGCGCCGCACGTGGAGGGTGAGCACCGAGCCCGGCTGGCGGTCGCCCCACGCCAGGTACACGGTGCCGCTCTTCTCGGCCCGCGGATCGACCGCGATCGAGAGCGTGCCGCCCAGCCGCTGCTGGCCGGTGGCCGCGGTCCCGCGCTGGTGGAATGGCACCTGGACCGCGCGCGCGACCAGCCGCCCGGAGAGCCCGTCGCCCGCGTCCTTCAGGTCCTGGAAGGGCCGCGTGCCGGCGAGCCCGCGGTCGTCGCGCACCACGACCACGTCGGTGGTCACGACCAGCGTGTTGTCGGTGAACTCCCCGCTCTCGGAGCGCCAGCCGTAGAACGCGGCATAGGAGGTTCCGTCGGCGTGAGAGACCGGCCGCACCTGCGGCCCGTCCTGCCCCATGGTGGGACGCGTCTCGATGCGCACCTTCCTGAACGACGGCTTGGCGATCCCGGCGCTCGCCGAGGCGTCCACGGTCGCGGTCGCGGAACCCGCTCCGAAGTCGTTGACCCCGACCAGCACCCGGTCCTTGCCGGCGTTCGTGATCGCGTGGACGAAGGGCTGATCCCCGGCGGCCCGGCTCTGGAGCACCTCCATGGTCGCCGGGTCGTGCGGCGAGGCGGCGCGCAGGGTCTCGAAGTTCACGCTCGGGTCACGCAGGATGCCGCCGTAGAGCGTCCCGCCCGCGCCGGCGAAGGCGACGGTGATGTCGTTCGTGCCCGAGAGGCTCCCCGCGCGGCTGGGGACGATCGAGTGCAGGCGCCAGGTCCGGCCGCCGTCGGTCGAGACGTAGAGCGGGGCGTTCGACCCGCCCGCGGGGTCGGGCGTGAACGCGGTGCCGACGATCTCGAGCGGGTTCGCGGGATGGACCGCGATCATCGGCTCGCTGTCCTGGTTGCTCTCGCGGCTGAGCGAGCGCGGGATCATGTTGACCACGAGGATCCCGCCGGTCGCCCCCGGCCCTTCGCGCTTCTTCTTCTTCCTGCGCCGGGCCTGCGCGCGAGGTGCGCTCCGCTTGCGCGCCATCGCCGCCGCTCAGCCCCGGGCCTTACCGGCCGCGCGCCGGATGCGCGGCAGCTCCGCAAGCGGCTGGACGTCGGCCGGGTGGAGCGCGGTGTAGAGCCCGGCGCCGCGCGCCGCGCCTCCTGCCCTCGCCGCGCCGCGGACGAGCTGCTCGCGGTGCAGCAGGAACACCCCGCGCTGGCCCTTGCGGAACTTGGGAGCGAGGTGCCAGCGGACGTCGGCGCTCTTCGGGAAGCACACCACCACCCGCGGGCCGGGGTTCCGTCCCTTGTGGACCTCCTCGACCTCGATCACCGCCTCCTGCCACAGCGGGTCGTGCTCGCTGACGCGCCGGGCGGCGGTGCCGGAGGCGGTCCGCGAGGCGCGCGCCGGCGTCTCGCGGGGCGCGGCGCGGACCGCGGAGACGCGGCCGGTCACGATCAGGTCCGCGCGCCCGCTCTGCTCCATCGCCTCGCGCGCGCGCAGGCTCTTCGCGGGATCGCCGGGGTGATGGCTCAACGCGGTGACGGCGCGCTTCGTGGCCGGGTCGTGGCCGACCGACTCGACCGCGATCCCCTGGCCGAAGATCCAGCCGCGGGTGTGGAAGATCAGGCTCTCCCCGCTCTTCACGGTCTCGCCCTCGGCGAGGCGCACCGTGACGTCCTCTCCCGCGCAGTCTCCCAGCACCTCGGGGGCGTGGATCACGCGCTCGACCCGCACCACCACCGTGCGGTCGGAGGCCGGGACCTCGTCGAGCGCCGACGCGCGCAGCTTCTTCACCGTGCCCTGGAACACGAAACGGGCGCGGTCTCGCGGATCTTCCGCACGGGTATCGGGCGACATGATCTCTCCTCCGATCTCGCACGCCGTCAGGTCCGCTCCGGGCACGTCGGGACGAGCGGGGCGGCCGGGCATTCTAGCAGAGGCCCGCGCGGCGCCCCCCGTGTGCGCAACGCAGGATGCCGGCAATCCGATGGGTCCTGGCACCTCGCCTGCGGCTCGATCCGGGGGCCACCCGCGCGGCTGCCAAGCCGAAGCGGCGGCGGAGGTTTCCCGAGTGGGCCGGCTCTCCCCCAGGCCCTGCTCAAGCCGAGGTCAAGGGCGGCGCGGGAGACTCGCACGCGGTTCGGGCGTCTCCCCCTCGGTCCCGCGCCCGAAAGGAAAGGAGGCCAACTGTGTCCCTCGCTCCCCCCGCAGCTCGGAATCGTCCAGCGTGGCTCGCCGCCTCGCTCGCCCTGGCACTCCCGCTCGCCTGGCTCGCCTTCTGGCCCTCGAGCGCCGTCGCCTGGGCGGATCAGGACCGCAACCGGATCGATGACCGGATCGACGCCGTCCACACTCAGGGTTTCAGCGCCGCGTTCGTCGACCGGGACCCCTCGGAGCGGATGATCATCGGGGTCGAGAATCCGGAAGATCCCATCTATGCGATCTACGTGGCCTATGACCGCCGCCCCACGAGCGCCGACGAGGCTCTCCTGCTCGGGAGCGGCGCCACCATGGCGTGGCCGTTCCAGAACATCGACTACATCGAGTCCCGAGCCACCTACGTCCAGATCCAGGAGATCGTCGCGCTCCCGGGCGTCACGCACGTGGAGGCGATCCCGGTCGAGTACGCGATCAATCACTACGGCACCCGGGTGGTGCGCGCCCGCGACTCGCGGGGCCTGGCGAAGGCCGAGAACTACGCGCTGTTCCCGAGCGTGCGCCAGGACCTGGGCTACGACGGCACGGGCGTCGTGATCGCGATCCTGGACACGGGCGTCAACGACGACGTGGATTCCGTCAACCCGGGCTACCCGGGGCACGAGAGCCTCAAGGGCAAGTTCCTCGGCGGCGGAGAGTTCTGGTGCGGTCAGCCTCAGTGCTCGACGCCGACCGGCGGCAGCTCGAACCCCCAGGATCACGGCGGCGAGGCGTCGAGCTATCACGCGACGCACGTGGCCGGCACCGCGATGGGGACCGGCGGGCTCGGCGGGTTCTTCGCGGGCGTCGCCCCCGGCGCGCGGCTCGTGGACTGCAAGGTGCTCTCGGACGCCGGCGCGAGCGTGGGCGGCAGCACGCGCGGGGTCGACTGGTGCATCTCCAACCGCAATCGCCTGTGGGATGGCCTCCACCCCGGCAGCATCTGGCAGGGCATCGACGTGATCAGCATGTCGCTCGGCTCGACGGAGTGCGCGGGCGGGAGCGGCACCAGCACGGGCACCGGCGCCTCGTCCCTGATCGTCAACCAGGCGGTGGACGCGGGGATGGTCGTGTGCATCGCCACCGGCAACGACAACGCCACCGAGTGCATCGCCTCGCCCGCCGCGGCGGACAAATCCATCGCGGTCGGGGCCAGCGAGCACCGGAGGACGCTCGATCGCTCCGACGACGTGGTGACGAGCTTCTCCAACGAGGGCCCGCGCGACGACGACGGCGACGCCGATCACCTCGACGAGATGAAGCCGAGCGTGGTCGCTCCCGGCGCGGGCATCATCTCGGCGTTTGGCGACCCGACCACGGACGGGACCGCCTACCAGCAGCTCTCCGGCACCAGCATGGCCACGCCCTGCGTCTCGGGGTGCGTGGCGCTCGTGCTCCAGGCGAACCCGAGCCTCACGCCGCTCCAGGTCCGGACCATTCTCCAGAACACCGCGGAGCACAACATCCCGACCGCAAAGGCCTCCGGGGACCGCGGGCAGGATCCTTACGGCCTGGATGCCAACTACGACCCGAGCTGCGGCTGGGGCGAGGTGGACGTCTACGCCGCGGTCAAGGAGGCGCTGAACAGCACGAGCGGCGTGCAGGTGGTCCAGATCCGCGCCGTCGCCCGCCCGCAGGACGGACGCATCGACGTCACGTGGATCACCCAGCGCGAGTACTCCTTCCTGGGCTTCAACCTGTATCGCGCCCCCGACGCGGGCGGGGCGCCGGGCGGGTTCGCGAAGCTCAACGCGAGCCTCATCCCTCCGAGCGGGGATCCCGCCATCCAGGGGGATGACAACCGCACTCCGTATCTCTACCCGGATGCCGACCCGGCGCTCGTTCCGGGCCGGACCTACTGGTACCGGGTCGAATGGGTGGACCTGCTGAGCGCCGCCCATCCTGAGCCTCCCGTGCCCGCCGATTACGGCCAACTGGCGCGGGTCGCCACCGTGTTCTACAGCCTGGTCCACAACACGCCGGACAACGACCTCACGGTGCGGGTCGGGGCCGATCTGAATTACGACCCCGGCGCGCTCGGGCAGGCGAACTTCGAGGTCCTGGGACCGGGCGAGAGCAAGCAGGACAGCGCGCACGTGCTGCTGCCGACGCCGCCCAACACCGGCACCTCCACGGTCGGCACGATCGAGCACTTCTGGTCGCTGGGCTTCAACGCCGGCGACGGGGCCGAAGCCTACCTGCCGCCCGTGAGGGGCCAGCCGTGGTTCCTGTGGGTGATGGACGGCGGCTTCGTGAATCGCACCGGACGCGTGACCGGGTTCTCGATGTTCGTGAACGACTCGCCGGGGAGCGCGAGCGGCACCACCTACGTCACCGACCACGCCCCGATGCCCCAGCCCATGGTCGAGGGCGGAGAAGTTCCGGTCACGCTCTGGATCCCCGAGCGGGATCTGGTCGCGGTCGAGGTCGCCACGCTCGCGGCCGCGGCGGAGGAAGCCGGCGTGCGGATCGTGCTCGAGCTGCTGCGTGACGAGCCGGGGCTCACGGCCTCCATCTACCGCTCGCTCTCCTCCGACTTCGGAACGCGGGTGCTGCTGACGCCGGAGCCGATTGCCGTGTCGAGCCCGGGCCTCGAATACCTCGACTCGGGCGTCGTCCCCGGCCGCACCTACACCTACTGGGTCCAGCTCCACCGCATGGGCGGCGGCTCGATCTGGAACGGGCCGGTGGCGGCGAGCTTCACGGGCGCGGCGGCGACATTTGCTGCGAGCCCGAGCCCGAATCCGGTGAGGAGCCGGACGCGGTTCGAGTACTCGATCGGATCGGATGTGGCGCGGGGGGGACCGGTTCCCGTCACGCTCGCGCTCCACGACCTCGGGGGGCGGCTGGTGCGGACCCTGCACGAGGCCCGCGAGCCGGCGGGGCGCCACGCCGTGGATTGGGACGGCACGGACCGCGACGGCAGGCGTGTCGAGCCCGGCATCTACCACCTGAGATTCCGCGCCGGCCCCGTGACGCAGAGCCGGAGGGTCACGGTGATCCGGTAGGGGCCCGAGTCCGGGAGCGCAGCGCTCCCAGGGCCGCCGCCACGGGCGCGGGGGCGACGACGGTCGTCCCCGCGTTCGCGTTCCGGTGCGGTCGGGAGTCGGCCACGATTCCGTGGGCCCAGGCCCGACCGTCTCCCTACTGGTTCATGCCATCGAGGAACTTCTTGTTGGTCTTGCTCTCCTGCATCTTGTTGATCAGGAACTCCATCGCCTCGACCGGGTTCAGCTCGTTCAGGAACTTGCGCAGGATCCAGATGCGCTGGAGCATTTCCGGCGTCATCAGCAGCTCCTCCTTGCGCGTGCCGGAGCGGTTGATGTCGATCGCGGGGAAGATGCGCTTGTCGGAGAGCTTGCGGTCGAGCACCAGCTCCGAGTTCCCGGTGCCCTTGAACTCCTCGAAGATCACCTCGTCCATGCGCGAGCCGGTCTCGATCAGCGCGGTGGCGATGATGGTGAGCGAGCCGCCGTTCTCGATGTTGCGCGCGGCGCCGAAGAAGCGCTTCGGGCGCTGCAGGGCGTTGGCGTCGACGCCGCCCGAGAGGATCTTGCCCGAGTGCGGCACGACGGTGTTGTGGGCGCGCCCCAGCCGGGTGATGGAGTCGAGCAGGATCACGACGTCGCGCTTGTGCTCGACCAGGCGCTTGGCCTTCTCGATCACCATGTCCGCGACCTGCACGTGGCGCTCGGCCGGCTCGTCGAAGGTGGAGGACACCACCTCGCCCTTCACCGTGCGCTGCATGTCGGTCACTTCCTCGGGGCGCTCGTCGATCAGGAGCACGATCAGCATCACCTCGGGGTGGTTCTCGGTGATGGCGTTCGCGATCTTCTGGAGCAGGATGGTCTTGCCCGCCTTGGGCGGCGAGGTGATGAGCGCGCGCTGGCCCTTTCCGAACGGGCACAGCAGGTCGATGATGCGGGTCTCGATGCAGCGGTCCTTGGTCTCGAGGTTCAGCTTCTCGGTGGGGTAGAGCGGCGTGAGGTTGTCGAACAGGATCTTGTCCTTGGCCGCCTCCGGGCTCTCGAAGTTGACCGCCTCGACCCGCAGCAGGGCGAAATAGCGCTCGCCCTCCTTGGGCGGACGCACCTGGCCCGACACGGTGTCCCCGGTGTGGAGGTCGAAGCGCTTGATCTGGGAGGGCGAGACGTAGATGTCGTCGGGGCCGGGCAGGTAGTTGTAGGTCGGCGAGCGCAGGAACCCGTAGCCCTCGGGGAGGATCTCCAGCACGCCCTCGGCGAAGATCAGGCCGTTCTTCTCGGTCTGAGCCTCCAGGATCTTGAAGATCAGCTCCTGCTTCCGGAGGCCGCTCGTGCCCTGGACGTTGAGCTCCTGGCAGAGGTGCAGGAGCTCCGCCATGGTCTTGCCCTTGAGCTGGGTGAGCTCCAGCGTCTGCGCGGAGGACGGAGCGGGTGGCTGGGTCGGGGCGGTGGTGGACGTGGTTTCCATGGTGGTCTCGCCTTCGAGAGTTGTGGCGCCGTCGCCGGGGTTTCGTCGGGGTGGCGGAGGGCGGCGGAGTTCGGTTCTGAGTCGCGGGTCTTTCCCTGGCCCGCGGGGGCTCCTGTCAGGACAGCTTCACATGGATGAGGGTCGTATCAGTCGCGCAAGCCGCGAACGAATCCTCGCGTGGATTGATCCGTCGAACGAAAGCCGCGGAGCGGCTGGAGTCGATCGGTTGGCTCCTGGGAAGGCCAGCGCGCCCGGGGTTGGGGGGCGTATCACTGGGTCGAGCCGGCGGCGCCCACAGGCACCCCTGTGTTCGGCTCACTGAATTGAGATTAGGTGGCCCGAGTGCGGGTGTCAAGAGCCCGCCAATTGATCCTCCGACATCGATCGCCACGCCACCTCGCGACATTCCTATCGTCCGGGCGAAGCCGCGGCTTGAGCCTCCTCGAGCCCCGGGCGTCGCCCGGGATCGGCGCGCCTCCGAGCTGGGGCCGGGCTTCCGCGGTGGAAGCGACCGTGCAGGGATTCGCGGTCGGCTTGCGGATCGCAGGAGCGGCCGCCGCGGCATTTTGCGAGGGTGAGTGGCTCGCGGCACCCTGGGCGGCGCAGAGGGCCGAGATTCCTGGGGCGCCCACCGGGCGATATGCCGCGGCCCGGTCTGGCACATGGCTTGCGGTCTCTCGCGTGCGGCGGGGACGCGAGGTAACGCGTCCTTCCATCCGAGCCTGCCACCTCCAGCGCGGCCTCGTACCCCGCCTCAACTCGCATCGCGGAGCGCGCGGGCGTCGAGAACCCGGGCGCTCCCTTCTTTTCGATGGCAGCGGCGGGCGCGGCGCGCCGCCGCGCTCACGAGCCCGCGCGGTTCAGAATCACCGTGACGCCCACGAACGGCGGCTCGATCGTGCAGCGCTCGGGCAGGGCCTCGGGGCCGACCTGAGCCCGCACCGTGTCGCGCCTGCCGTCCACGTGCACCGCGGCGAGGCGCACGCTGTCCACCCTCGCCACCACCCGCGCCGGCCCGCTCACCGTCACCGACTCGGGCTCGAGCGCGATGCCCAAGGCGGAGATCGAACCCAATGCGGGCGCCCACTCGAGGCGCACCGCCACCGGCAGGCGCCGCGTGAGCCGGCGGTCGATGTCGAGCGAGAGCATGCGCGGGCCGACCAGGCGCTCGACCTCGAGCCCCTCCTGGAGCGGCAGGTCGGCGGCGCCGATCGCGCGCTCGAAGCGCCCCGGCTGGACGCCCGCGAGCGACACCACGAGCTGCGGCTCGGTGAGCCTGAGCCGGATGAGCTGCTTGCCGGTGCCGCGGATCTCGGCCTGGACCGCGGCCGGAACCGGCCCGACCAGCGACAGCGAGTCGGCCAGGTCGACGAGCGAGATCGGGAAGCTCACGGTCATGGTCGCGGGGCGGTCGGTGTAGACGTTGAGGTAGACCAGCACCGCGAGTAGCAGCGCCACCAGCTTCAAGCCGAGGTTGTCGAACAGGAGCCCGCGCAGGAGGCTCATGTGTCGCGCCCGCGCGAGGGCGGCGGCGGGCCTGCCCGGGCGCCCGCGTCGGCTCCCGTCTTCGCCCGCCCGGCGCCCTCCTCCGCGGATTCCGCGCCCTCCTCGGCGCCCTCCTCGCCCTCTCCCGGCGTGCGCAGCCCGTGGCGCTCCATGCGCGAGTAGAGCGTACGGCGCGTGAGGCCGAGGAGCCGCGCGGCCTGGCTCTTGTTGCCGCGCGCGAGATCCAGTGCCTTGAGGATCAGCTCGCGCTCGAGCACCTCGAGCGACAGGCCCTCGGCGGGGATTTCCGGCACCCAGGCCGGGGTGTCGCCGGGATCGGCTCCCATGCGGTCGGGCCGGACGAACGAGAGATGCTCGACCTCGATCGGGTCCGCGCCGGCCAGGATCATCGCGCGCTCCAGGGTGTGCTCCAGCTCGCGCACGTTGCCGGGGAAGGCGTAGCGCTCGAGCGCGCGCCGCGCCGCGGGCGTGACCTTGTCGGGCGAAGCGCCGTGGCGGCGCAGGAAGAACTCGACCAGCCCCGGGATGTCGGAGGGCCGCTCGCGCAGCGGCGGCAGCCGCACCGGGAACACGTTGAGACGGAAGAACAGGTCCTCGCGGAACTGGCGGGCGCGGACCATCTCGGAGAGGTCGCGGTTGGTGGCCGCGATGATGCGCACGTCGACCGTGAGCGGCTGGTTGCCGCCCACGCGCGTGAAGGTCTTCTCCTCGATCACCTGGAGCAGCTTGACCTGAAGTCCGAGCGGCAGCTCCCCGATCTCGTCGAGGAAGATGGTGCCGCGCTGCGCGTCCTCGAACCGTCCGGGCTTCTGCCGCACCGCGCCGGTGAAGGCGCCCTTCTCGTGGCCGAAGAGCTCGGTCTCGAGCAGGTTCTCGGGCAGCGCGCCGCAGTTCAGCTTGACCCAGGGCCCGGCCGCGCGGCGGCTCACGAAATGGATGGCGCGCGCGAACAGGTCCTTGCCGGTCCCGCTCTCGCCGGTGAGCAGCACGGTCGAGTCGGTGGCCGCGACCTTGCGCGCCAGCTCGACCGCGCGGCGGGTCGCGGCGGCGTCGCCCACGATGGTGGCGAGGCCGCGGGTGAGGGAGTCCACCGTGCTCTCGAGCCGCTGGTTGGCGGCCTCGAGCTCGCGCGCGCGGGCGGCGCGCCCGAGGATGCTCTTCAGCTCCTCGCGGAACTCGCCCTCCTTGTCCACGTAGTCGTAGGCCCCGGCCTTGAGCGCGCGTCGCGCGCTCTCCATGCTGGCGTAGGCGGTCATGAGCACCACGGTGGTCTCGGGCCACCGCCGCCGCACGATGTCGAGCAGGGCGAGGCCGTCGGGCGGCCTCATGCGCAGGTCGGTGATCACCGCCTCGAACCGCGCCGCCTCGAGGCGCTGGAGCGCCTCCTCCCCGCTGCCGACGAAGTCCGCCTCGTGGCCGGCGTCGCGCAGCTCGAGCGCGGTGAGCTCGGCGTTCTTGATCTCGTCGTCCACGACCAGAACTCGCACGGATCATCCTCCGGATCGGGGCGCGGCGCGGCGCGGCGGGCGACTCACTCCTTGCGCCGCGGGAGGCGCACCACGCAGGTGGTGCCGCGGCCCGGCTCGGGGCGGATCTCCAGATCGCCGCCCGCGGACTGTACCAGCCTTCGGGTGAGAAAGAGACCCAGCCCCGAGCCCTTCGCCTTGGTGGTGAAGAACGGGTCGCCGAGCCGCTTCAGGATGTCGGGGGCCACCCCCGCGCCATCGTCGGTGATCGTGAACTCGAACCGGCCGCCGCGCTCGGCGCGCGCGAGGGACAGGTTTCCGCCCTCGGACATGGCCTCGAGCGCGTTCAGGATCAGGTTGAGGTAGACCTGCTTCAGCGACTCGGGGTCGAGCGCGACCGGGGCCGGGGCATCGAGGTCGCGGCGCTCGACCGTGACCTTGCGGTCGCGGCACTCCCCTTCGAGCAGGTCGAGCGTGGCGCGCAGCGCGGCCGCCGCATCGCCCGCCTCGTCCGCGTTCACCTCGGCGCGCGCGAACTGGAGGTAGCGCGCCACCGTGCGCGAGAGCCGGTCGGTCTCCTCGACGATGAAGCCCGCCATGCGCTGGGCCTCGGGCTCGAGCTTCCCCAGGCGCTGCGCCGAGCCGCGGATGATGGCGAGCGGGTTGCGGATCTCGTGCGCCAGCGTCGCGGTGAGGCGGCCCATGGCCGCGAGGTTCTCGGCGCGCGCGAGCCGGCGCTCGAGGCGCTCGGCCGCGAGCCCGCCGCGGATGCGGAGCGCGGCCAGGATCGCGACCGCGAGCGCGATCACGATCGCGGTCAGCGCGAGCGCGCGGCGGAACCGCGCCAGCACCGGCAGGTGGTCCTCGCGCCCCTCGACCGCGACCACGCCCGCCACGCCCCCGGCGCGCCCCGGGACCGGAGCCAGCCCGGCGCGAAACGAGGAGCCGGAGAGCACGTAGGGCCCGGTCACCACCACCCGCCCCGCGAGCGCCCGGGCGACCGACGCGGGCGCCAGGCTGTCGAGCCGCGTCGGCTCGCGCTGGAACTCCGCGCCGCGGCAGTCGTAGACCACGATGCGCGCCGAGTCGAAGAGCGAGGCGTTGGCGAGCCCGGTGGTGGCGCGCAGCGCCTCGAGCTGCACCTGGAGGTTGGCGTAGCCCGTGCCCTCCTCGCCCAGCCGGTGCGCGTCGGCGATGTCCTGGGGGCCGATCTGCGAGGCGGTGGCGGCCGCGGCATTCGAGAGCCGGCGCTCGAAGTCCGCCTGGAGCGCCCCGCGCACGCCGCGGTACGAGAGGAAGGAGAGCGCCGAGGTGGCGAGCACCGCGACCGCGGCGAAGAGCAGGGTCCCGGAGATGGTGCGCTGCAGTCCAGACCTCCGCTGGGGCGCTCGCGATCCGGGCGCCGCCGCGATCGCACGAGGCCGGCGCCTCAGGGCGCCGCGGGCGGCTCCACCTGGAGCGCGTCGCCGACCGCGAACGAGCCGGCCTCGACCACGCGCACGAACCGGCCGCGCCGGCCCTCGAGCGCCGTCTGGAGGCCGGGCCTCACCTCGTCCATGCGCGCGCAGGGGTCGCAGGGACCGGCCACCTCGAGCAGCGCCCCGCCCACGCGGATGCGCGCGCCGAAGACGAGCTTGTCGAGATCGAGCCCGCGCACCGTCACCTGCTCGCGGATCGCGCCGGGGGCCAGGCCGAACTCGTCCAGCACCTCCTGCTCGACCAGCAGCACCTGGCGGCGGCTGCCGCGCTTTCCGTGGCGGTCGCCCTCGAGCCCGGTCTCGACCACGGCGTTCACGCGCGACACCGGGACGAGCGGGTCGCGGCTACGCTTGCAGAGATGGAGCGCGACGACGGTTGCGGGCACGGGCGAAGCCTCCGAGGCATCGGTGTGGGACGAGCGAAAATAGGAATCGTTCCGCGGCCCTGTCAACCGGCGGCTACGGCCTGCGGCGGGCCCCCACCAGCATCGAGATGCCCGCCGCGATCACCACCAGCGGCCAGATCTTCCAGAGCAGGCGCCACTTCAGCGCGCCGAGCGTGAAGAACAGCAGGAACCCGCCGGCCAGGACCGCGGTGATCCCCGGGCTCAGCACGCGCCGCTCGTTCACCATGTACGTGCCGCCCACCGCGATCAGCACCAGCGGCCACCAGCGCAGGAGGAAAGGGCCGATGTGCACGTGCCCCTGCTGGGCGGCGAGGAACAGCGCCCCGACCAGGACCAGGATCACGCCCCAGACCGGGAACTGAAGCCGCTGCGGGGGCGGCGGCGCCGTCACGAGAACCGGCTGCTCCATAGGAAATGGTTATCGGCCCGGCGCGGCCGATCTTGCAGGGCCGTCGCCGGTGCCGCAGCCCGCGAATCGACGCGGCTCAGGACGCGGCGCCGGCGTCCTCGGCGACCACGCGGGCCAGGATCAGCGTGATGTTGTCGGGCCCACCCCGCCGGTTGGCGAGCGCGATCGCGTCGCGGCAGGCCTGCTCCAGGTCGGGAGCGCCCGCCAGGGCGGCGAGCTCCTCCACGTCCAGCAGCCCGTGCAGGCCGTCCGAGCAGATCAAGATGGTGTCCCCGGGGCGCAAGGACCCGGGCTCGTGCTCGGCGTCGATCTCCACGTGCGCGGCCACGCCCACGCTGCGCGTCACCACGTTGCGCCGCGGGTCCACCCGGGCCTGATCGGAGGTGAGCTGCCCTTCGCGCACGAGCTGGGCCACCAGCGAGTGGTCGCGGGTGAGCTGGCGGATGCGGCCGCCTCCCACCAGGTAGGCGCGGCTGTCGCCGACGTGGGCCACGTAGGCGTCGCCGTCGCGCATCACCACGGCGGTGCAGGTGGTCCCCATGCCCCCGAACGAGGGATGGGCCACGCTCTCGGCGTGCACCACCTGGTTCGCGGTGTCGATCGCGTGGTGCAGGTCCTCGAGCAGGTCCTGGCCCGGCGCGTCGCGGTAGCAGCGCAGCACGGTCTGGACCGCGAGCCGGCTCGCCACCTCGCCGGCGCGCGAGCCCCCCATGCCGTCGGCCACCACGAGCAGCGCCCCGCGCCGCATCCGCTCCTCGCGCGCGGCCGGAATCCAGACCACGAGGCTGTCCTCGTTCTGGGAGCGCTTGAGCCCCAGATCCGTGGCCGACCTGACCACCACTCCCATGCTGGTCTCCCCGCCGACCGGAGCACTGCTCACGATGCGCCTCGTGGCGCGCCGCCCGGGCTCCGCGCGTGGGAGGGGCGCGCGATCGCGGGGCGCGAGCTCATGTCGGATCCGGGCTAACGCGCCGCGGCCCGGACCTCCTGCCTCATCAGATGGATCGCCATGCCCTCGGTGTCCTCCGCCGCCTCCCCGATCGCCTCGCTCATGGTCGGGTGCGCGTGGATCGCCTGCGCCAGCGCGCTCGCGTCGAGGTCGGCCGCGATCGCGAGCGAGCACTCGTGGATCAGCTCGCTGGCCTTCGCGCCGAGGATGTGCGCCCCCAGCAGCTGGCCCGTCCCGGCGTCCGCGATGATCTTGACGAAGCCCGCGGTCTCGCCGTCGGCGATGTTGCGCCCGTGGGCGCGGAACGGGAAGCGCCCGATCTTGAGCTCGCGCCCCCCGGCGCGCGCCTCGCGCTCGGTGAGGCCCACGCTCGCGATCTCGGGGCTGGTGAAGGTGGCGGCCGGCACCGCGCGCCAGTTGGTCTGGGCCGGGTGCCCCGCGATCACCTCCGCCGCCGCCTTGCCCTGCGCCGAGGCGAAGTGCGCGAGCTGCCGGATGTCGGTGACGTCGCCGATCGCGTAGACGCCCCGCACCGAGGTCTGGAGCCGGTCGTTCACCACGATCTTGCCGCGGTCGCCGCGCGCCACCCCGAGGGACTCGAGCCCGAGGTCCGACGAATGGGGGCGGCGGCCGGTCGCGACCAGCACGGTGTCCACCGTCACGCTCCCGCCGCCCGCGAGCGCCAGCGTGATCGAGCCGCCCTCGCCGTCCTTCATGCCCTCGACCCGGGTGCCGAGGTGGATCGCGATCTTCTGCTTCTTCATCTCGCGCTCGAGCGCCGCCGCGATCTCGTCGTCCTCGGCCGGCACCAGGCGCGGCAGCATCTCGATCAGCGTGACCTCGGTTCCGATCGCGGCGAAGAAGCATGCGAACTCGGTGCCCACCACGCCCCCGCCGAGGATCGCGATGCGCTTCGGCTGCTTGGAGAGCGCGAGCGCCTCCTGGCTGGTGATCACGCGCTCGCCGTCGAGCCGGAATCCCGGGGGAAGCGTCGCTTCGGCCCCGGTCGCGATCATGACGCTGTCCCCCGCGAGCTCGACGGTCCCGGTCGCCCCGCTCACCGCGATGCGGTTGGGCGAGGTCAGCCGCGCCGCGCCCTTCACGATCTCCACCCCGCGCCCCGAGAGCAGCGTCTTCACCCCGCCGGTGAGCTGCTTCACCACCTTGTTCTTGCGCTCGACCAGCACCGGCCAGTTCACGCGCGGCTCGCCCACGTCGATGCCGAACTCCTTCGCGCGCCGGATCTGCTCGAACAGGTGGGCGGTCATGATCCACGACTTGGTGGGGATGCAGCCCCAGTTGAGGCAGGTGCCGCCCAGCTCGTCCTTCTCGACCACCGCGGTCTTGAGGCCGAGCTGCGCGGCGCGGATCGCCGCGACGTAGCCGCCGGGGCCGGTGCCGATGACGACGAGTTGGAAGTGGCGAGGCTCGGGCATGGAATCGCTCGATGGTCGGAGGCTTCTGCCGCGCGGCGCGAACGCGCTCCGCGTGAATCGTGGCTCGACGCGCGAAATGTAGGAACTGCGCGCGGGCCTGTCAAAGGAGCGCCGGATGCGGGATTGCGCCCCGGCAGGGAATCGCTATGGTCGAGCCCATGCGCCGCATCGCACTCTTCGCGCGCTGGCCGCGGGCCGGCGAGGTGAAGACCCGGCTCTCTCCCGCCCTTCCGGCCGCTCTGGCCTGCGATCTCCATCGGGCGATGCTCGAGGACGCGCTGGCGCTCGCGGGCCGGGCGACTTCGGGCGAGCGCCTGCTGTACTGGGCCGATGCTCCGGCGGCGCGCGACGGCTTCGCTCCCCCGCCCGGCTTCGGGGTCCGCGATCAGCGGGGCGTCGATCTCGGCGAGCGCCTCGAGCGCGCCTTCGGCGATCTGCTGAAGGAGAGCGGCGACCGCGCCGTGATCCTCGGCGGCGACTGCCCGGCGCTCGAAGCCCCGGCGCTCGACCAGGCGTTCGACGCGCTCGAGCGCCACGACCTCGTGCTCGGGCCCGCCGGCGACGGCGGCTACTACCTCGTGGGGCTCGCCCGCAAGGCACCCGAGCTGTTCCGCGGCATCGAGTGGAGCACGCCCCGGGTGCTCGACCAGACGCTGGCGCGCGCCGGGCGCGCGGGGCTCACCGTCCACCGGCTCGGAGCGCTCGACGACCTCGACACGCCCGCGGACCTGGTGCGCTGGATCGCGCTCCGCGCGGCCGGAGGCGGCCCCGGCGCGCCCCTCGAGCTCGACCGGGTGCTGCAGGCGATGGGACTGCTCCCGCCGGGGGTGATGCGGCGCGGCGCCTCGGCCTAGAGCGCCCGGCCGAGCCACCTCACGACGTTGAGCGCGAACTGACGGTCGTCGGAGCCCGGCACGTTCATTCCCATCGGGTGGCGCTCCGGTCCCGCGACCTGGGCGGTCATCATGGCCGCCTCCGCCAGCACCACCACGCGGCCCATGCCGAGCGTGAAGGCCAGCCCCTGGGCCCGGCCGGCGGCGGACCTGCGCTTCTCGGCGGGAACGTCGAGGCTGGCTTCCCCCAGTCCCACCATCAGGTCCTCCGCCTTATCCGAGAGCCGCAGCAGCGCGGTGGATCCGGGTGGACCGCTCAGCGACTGGCCGGTGAAGGCGACCACGCGGCCCACGCGCTCGGTGGAATCCCGCCCCCGGAGGATGGGGTGCCCGACCGCGAGGCCGTGCTGCGCGTCGTAGGCGATCGTGCTCGGGTTCCCGGCGGCGGCCTGCAGCGTGTCGATGGCGTAGCCGTTGCGCATGTCCACGCCGAGCGTCCGGCCGAGCTCCCGCGCGGCGGCCCCCATCGGGGCATGATCGGCGATCAGGAGCAGCGCCCCCCCGCGCTCGACCCAGCCCTTGACCGCGTCGCACTCTTCGGGGGTGAATGCCGAATGAGACGCCGCCGAATCGCCCATGTCCTCGTGGCCGAGAGCGTTCGAGATCACGAGGATGTCGAACGCGGCCAGGCTCCGGGCCGTGAACCGGTCGCGACTCGGAGCGACGTGGCATCCGTCGTGGGCGATCAACGCGGCGAACGGCGCGTAGCGCCCGCCCAGGGTGTGGAAGTTGTGGTGGGCTTCGTCGATCACGACCCGCGGATGGCGTTTCGCGAACGCGGGCTTGCGGACTCGCGTGTCGAACGCGGTGTCCGGCATCTGTTGGGCGTGGGCACGCGCCGCGAACAGGGCCAGGGCCAGCATCGACGCGAGAATCGGACGACGCATGTCGGAGCCTCCGGAGTGGATCGCTCGAGCGCGGCGCTTCCGGCGCCCGGCGTGCGACTACCGCACGCCGGAGAGCGGCGGCGCGGTCTTCCCCAGCTTCTTCATCACGCGCTCCATGGCCTGCGCGATGGGCTGGCTCAGGTCCTCGGGCGGGCTGCTCTCGAGCGCGCGATGGAAGTACTGGAGCGCCAGGTCGTATTTCTCGCGCTGCTCGTAGACGATCCCGAGATTGAAGAGCGCGATCGGGTGATGCGGGTCGTGCTGCAGCGCGACCTGGAACACCTGCTCGGCCTGGTTCGAGTCGCCGAGGTTGTAGTAGCAGACTCCGAGGTCGACGATCGCCGAGGTGCGGGTCGAGTCGCGGCGGAGCGCCGAGCGGTAGTGCACGATCGCCTCCGGCCAGTTGGCGGTGTTGTAGAGGATGTCGGCGAGCGCGATGCGCGCCTCCACGTCGGTCGAGTCCTTCTCGAGCGCGGCGCGCAGCTCGTCGGCCCGCCTCTGATCGGTCTCGCTCGATCCCGGGACCGGCACCGACGCCCGCTCCACGTTCGCCTTGAGCCCGATGAAGAGCACGATGAGCGCGCACAGCGTGCCGAACACGAGCCACAGCGTCAGGGCCTGGTTCGACGCCGGCGGCGGACGGCGCGGGCGCAGCGGGCGCAACGGGCCGCGCGCGATGGCAGGCTCGCCCTGGGCATCGCCCAAGGCCGCGCCCGCAGCGGGCACGCCGGATGGGGGCGGAAGACCCGCGAGCGGGAAGTTGCAGGCCGCGCAGCTCTCGCTGCCGGGAGGGTTCTCGTGCCCGCAGTCGGGGCATCGCATCGTTTCGGGCATGTGTCTCCGGGTGGCGGCGTCCGCAGCCGATGAGCGGCCGCGGCGCCGCGTGATGGCTCGCGGGCGGCTCCGCGACTCCGGCGCGCGCCACGCCGCGCGCTGCGCGCGCGGCCGCGCGCCTCAGACCACCGCCACCTTCACGCAGTGGATCGGCGGGAGCGAGTCGAACAGGCACTCCCATTCCTCGCCGCCCTCGCGCCCGATCCACAGCTGGCCGGTGGTCGTGCCGAAGTAGAGCGCAGGCGTCTTGGTCTCGTCGATGTCCATCCCGTCGCGCTGGATGGTGAAGTAGCTCTGCTTCTTCGGCAGGCCCTTGGCGAGCCGCCGCCACGAATCGCCGCCGTCCTCGCTGCGCCAGACCGCGGGCGCGCCCCCCGGACAGGTCCGGGTCGGCGGCTCCAGGGGCAGCACG